>JAQWWH010000028.1 GCA_029255105.1 Flavimaricola sp.
TCATAGGCCATGACGGCAGTGGGCGAGCCATGAAGCCCCATCTTGTGTTCAAGGCTGACCACTCGCAGGTTGTTGCGGGTACCGGGCGCACCATTGGCGTCCGGGATCAGCTTGGGCACCATGAACAGGCTGATCCCTTTGGTACCCGGCACCCCATCGGGCAGGCGGGCGAGTACGAGGTGGCAGACGTTCTGTGTAAAATCGTTATCGGCCCAGCTGATGTAGATCTTCTGGCCGGTGATGGCGTAGCTGCCGTCCCCATTGGGCTCTGCCTTGGTCCGAAGGGCGCCCACGTCGCTACCGGCCTGCGGTTCAGTGAGGTTCATGGTGCCGCACCATTCGCCCGATATCAGCTTGGGAATGTAAAGCGCCTTGATCTCATCCGAGGCATGATGCTCCAGCGCCTCGATCTGGCCCTGGGTCATCAGGGGGTTGAGCTGGAGGGCAAGGCAGGCCCCGGACATCATATCGTTGACCGCCGTGGTCAGGGTCATCGGCAGGCCCATTCCGCCATTAGCTGGGTCCGCAGACATCCCGATCCAGCCGCCCTCGGCCACCGCCCGGTAGCCTTCGGCGAAACCCGGTGAGGTGCGGACGATCCCGTTTTCCAGCTGGGCCGGATGGGTGTCTCCGACACGTTGCAGCGGGGCCAGTACATCGTCACAAAGGCGGCCCGCCTCGGTCAGGATAGCCTCGACCATTTCGGGAGTTGCTTCGGAAAATCTGTCGGTCTCCGCGACGGCGGAAAAGCCGACAACATGGTCCATGATAAAGCGAAGATCGGCGACGGGCGCACGATATGGCATGGGAGGTCTCCGTCAGAGGCGTCGTGTTCAAATGGGTTGGATTCGCCAAGTGTGGCGTCTATGTCTGCATGTCTGTTGAAAATCAGCGTAAGTCCCTGCCATCCTGCCGCAACCGGAACGCCACGTCATGACCGCAGCCCCCCCTATCCAGCTGTTGCCCGAAGCCGACGGTTTGGGCCGGGCGGCACGATATCTGGGCCAAGGCGGCTTGGTCGCGTTTCCGACCGAGACTGTCTACGGCCTTGGGGCGGATGCCCGCAATGACAGGGCAGTGGCGCGGATCTACGAGGCCAAGGGACGGCCGAGTTTCAACCCGCTGATCGTACATCTGGCCGACCAGCCCGCTGCCGAGGCACTTTGCCATTTCAGCCCCGCAGCCCGGCGTCTGGCGGCGGCCTTCTGGCCGGGGGCCCTCACCCTTGTCCTGCCGTTGGTGGCGCAGGCCGGTATTTCGCCACTTGTCACCGCCGGTCTTGATACGCTGGCGGTCCGGGTGCCGGACCATGAGGTTGCGCGGGCGCTGTTGCGCTCCTTCGGTGGGCCGATCGCTGCCCCGTCGGCCAATCCGTCCGGCCGAATTAGCCCGACAACGGCGCAGCATGTGGTCGACGGACTTGGGGGGCGGATCGACGCGGTGGTCGACGGCGGTGCCTGTCCGGTTGGGGTGGAGTCGACCATTGTCGATTGCAGCGGGGCGGCCCCCGTTTTGCTGCGGGCGGGCGGCATCCCGGTGGAGGCGATTGAAGCCTGCCTTGGACAGACGCTCCTATTGCCTGATGAGGCCACCCCGGATCGGCCAACGGCACCGGGGCAGCTTGCCTCGCATTATGCCCCGTTGGGCCGGGTCCGGTTGAATGCCGAGGCAGCCAGGCCGGGGGAGGTGATGCTGGGGTTCGGGAATGTTGACTGTACCCTGAACTTGTCGCCCTCTGGGGACCTGCTTGAGGCTGCGGCGCAGCTTTTTGGGCACCTGCATCGACTTGATGCCATGAAGGCCAAACAGATTGCGGTGTCCCCTATCCCGGATCACGGGTTGGGGAGGGCAATCAATGATCGGCTGAGGCGGGCTGCGGCACCACGAGATTGAAAGGGGAGGTGGGTCTGGACCCACCTTACGGGCCTAGCCGGCGTTCTGTCTTTCGATATAGCTGCGCAATTCCTCGGCCTCGCGGCGCGATTCGCGAAGGCCGTCCATCGCTGCCCGCAACTCGGCCTCGGTCTGGCTCAGCTGATTTGTGATCTCGGCCTCGCGCTGCTGCAGATATGTGATGGCCTGATCACGCGTCTCTTCGGCCTCGTGCAAGGATTGAGCCATCTGCTCCAACTCACCCATGTCGGCTTTGGTCACCCGGGTGAACCGGTTGACCAGCCAATTGGCGAACCAGCCCAGGGCAAAAGCCAGAAACAGGATGATGGCCGTCGCGATGATGAATTCTGTTCTGTTCAAGTCTGGTCCCCAGTGTCGTAAATCATACTGCTTATCCGGCAGAGCCCTCGTCCTGCGTTGCCGGAATGGCCAACTCCTCTGGCCGGGCCTGGGGCGTTACCGTTGGCGCCGTCTCCAATGCCCCCCCGACCGCTGGATCCCAGGTCACGACCTCATCCTGAGCCGCCGCTTCTGTTGAGGGCGCGGCTGTCGCAGGCGCATCAGGACCGGCGTCGGCACCAACCTCCTGGGTGGCAGTTTCCGTGCCGACAGCAGGCGCACTCATTTCCCCAGAGGCCGCGTCGTCCGCCCCGGTGCTGTCGGGCATGGTCACTGTTCCGTTCGCCAACTCTTCTTCCAACTCGTCCAGCGCATTGACGTCTTCGGGGACCGGATCGGGCCGGATCTGGCGGAATTCAATCCGCCTATTGGCTTCGCGCCCCTCTTCGGTGCCGTTATCTGCGATCGGGTCCGCCTCGCCGTATCCTACAGCGACAAATGTCCCCACCGGAACGCGACGGGCGCGAAGTGCTTCCAGCACGGCGTCAGCGCGGGCCTGGCTGAGGTTGAGGTTCATGATGTCGCGACCCTGACTATCCGTGAAGCCTGCAACCTCAATCTGCAGAGTATCGCAATTTCGCAGAACCTCGGCCAGGTCGTCGACGATGGGTTGGGATTCGGCAGTCAGGGTGGCGGACCCGGGATCGAATAGGATCTTGCGGTTTTCAGTCACAGCCAGCACCTGGTTAAGGCATTCTTCGGCGGTGGGCAGGGCGGCAATCGGGTCCAGCGCCTCGACGTAGGTCACGTTGATGGAAAAGGATTCGGTCTGACCAAGACGTTCAATCAGCAGACGAGAGATTTCCGCGCTCGCATCCAGGTTGCCGGTGTTGCCCTGCACGGTCACGTCCTGGGGTGTTACGATAACGGCGCCATTTGACAGATGGGACAAGGCGTCAATGGCGGCCAGCACGCGAACCGACCAACCCATCGGCAACCCTTCCCCGACCCGGGTGCCCATGGTGACAGCGCCCCGGCCGAAACGGGCGATGGCCAGCCGCTCGGCGGTTTCGTTCATCAGGTCGTCCGCCACACGTCCACGGACCTGGACCTGACCTTCTGGTGACAAGGTCACGGTAAAGGTTGGCGGTCCGTCTGCCTGCGTCGCGGCAGAGGTGGGCAGAACCGCCTCGAGGGCAAAGACGTCGGGAAGGGCGTTGGAAAGCTCTCCGACGACCCGGTCAAAAAGGGCGGGGTCTGTTCCCTCGGCTGCGATCAGCACGGCATCGGCGTCTGAAAAGGTCGCGCTGCCGCCGCCAAGTTCGGCCACCGCATCAATGGTCATCGCGACGGCTTCGCCCCAGGTGCCTGACGGAACGCCAAGGCCGATGGTGCAAGCAATCTGGCCCTCGGCCCCGGCCCGGATCGCAGCACCCAGGATCCGTTGTTGCGCCTCGGCTGTGTCGGCTGCGCAGGCGTCAAAGCGGGCGCCGTCGGTATCTAGGATAAAGCGGGTGGTGAACGGTGTGATGACCGGTCGGGGCGCCGTAATACTTAGCGCGACACGCACCCCGTCCGGCACGTCGCGCACCAATTGGGTCTCAAGTCGCCGCTTATCGGCGGCGCTGTCCGAGATCGCGGTGACGGCGACCCTGCCGGGACTGACCGAGATCTTGGACCGGGGCAGTTGTTCGAGCATCCGCAGAGCATAGCTGAGCGAAGGCCGCCAATCGGCCGGTGTCGGGTAGTCGGCCACTTCAAGCAAATCGGTGACGGGCTGATCACCGGCGATCCCCGAAATTTGGCGGGTCAGTGCTTCGCGATCCGTCGTCGCGGGGATCAGACCGATAAGCGAAACTCCGCTGTCGTTACGCAGGATCTCGATGGCAAAGGGGGGGGCGATGATGGTTTCAGAGGCGACTACGGACATGTTGTCGATCACCCGGCTGGCATCGACGATTCCCCCCGCTAGGGAAATGGCTCGAAAACGGACGGCTTCGGACGGAGCCTGACCTTCGAGTACGATCTGCAAGCCATCCCCGATGACGCTGGACCATTCGTAGCCATTTTCGACCAGCGTTTCCTGTACCGCACTCACCGAAACATCCTCGACCACGGTGACGGCGGCACGGGCGGCAAGGATCGACAGCAGCCCGGCGAGGGCAAAGGCCAGCAAGGGAATCAGTGTTCCGGAGATGCGCATCGGGTCCGTCGTTCTTGGTCAGTCACCCGCATCTCTAGGCTTGCAATGCGCAAGGTTCAATCAAAGGAGGGCAGCGACGGCGAAAAACGGCAAAGGCAGGAGCCCGGCGATCTGGTTGGATCGGAACAACCGGATCAGCCCGCTACCATCCTCGGGATCAAAACGGCCAAGCTGCATCGCGAGGTGCCAGCCCATAGCCCAGGGCCCGCCAAGGGCTACGACAAGGGACAGGACAGAACGGTCGCGGGCAGCAAGGATCACCGCCAGCCCCATCAGCATAACCGTCATGATAAGAAACCCCCGCAACCAGCGCGGGCTTTGGTCGCCAAATAGTCGGGCCGTGGACTTGACCCCGATCAGGGCGTCGTCCTCTACGTCCTGATGGGCGTAGATCGTGTCGTAGAACAGCGTCCAGGCGATGCCGCTGACGTACAGCACCACGGCCGGCCAACCAAGGGAACCGGTATGGGCGGTCCAGGCGAGCAAGGCCCCCCAGTTGAAGGCCAGCCCCAGAAAGACCTGTGGCCACCAAGTGAACCGCTTGGCAAAGGGGTAGATCGCCACCGGCAGGAGGGCTGCGATCCCAAGGGCGATCGCCGCGCCGTTGAAGGTCAGCAGGATGCCAAAGGCAATCAGCGCCTGAGCGACAAGCCAGATCATCGCCCCCCTGACCGTTGCCTGGCCTGACGGGATCGGCCGGGACCGCGTTCGGGCAACCTGACCGTCGATGTTCCGGTCGGTGATATCGTTCCAGGTGCAGCCTGCCCCACGCATCAAGAACGCACCGATGCCGCAGCCAACTGCGATCCAAAGGTCCGACAACCGCGCCTCGCCGGTCATGACGATGGCCAGGGCCAGTCCCCACCAGCATGGCAACAGCAAAAGCCAGGTCCCGATCGGCCGGTCCGCCCGGCTTAGCCTTAGCCAAGGCCGTGTCGCTGCCGGGGCGAGGCTGTCGACCCAGTTGCCGTCAACGGCATCCGCGACGGTTTCGGTCGCTGGCCCCTCTGGCATCCCTTTCATCCCGGTCATATGGTCCGCCTTATGGTATCCAAGGTTCGCCTTCATGTAGATCATCCGCTGGGCTCAGGGCAAACTGTTCCCCTGACCCAGCCGCAGGCGCATTACCTTTTCTCGGTGATGCGGATGACGGCTGGCGGCGTCCTGTCGCTTTTTAACGGCAAAGACGGCGAATGGGACGCCGAGGTGGTAGAGGCGGGCAAACGCGGCGGCATCCTTGTGTGCCGGGCCCAGACCCGTCCCTTGCAACTTCCCCCCGATCTTTGGTTGTTGTTCGCCCCGATCAAGAAGGCCCGCACCGACTTTATCGTCGAAAAGGCGGTCGAAATGGGGGCTGCCCGGGTCCTGCCGGTTCAGACCGATTACACCAATGCCGACCGGATCAGGGGCGACCGGTTGCAGGCCCATGCCGTTGAGGCGGCCGAACAATGCGGCGGCACCTTCGTGCCTGAGGTGGCCCCGTTGGAGCGCCTTTCCAAACTGATCGACAAATGGGACCCTGCTCGCCGGATCATGATGTGTGACGAGGCCGAGGTGGGGCAGCCGCTAAGCCAGGGTTCTGACAATGGCCCCACTGTAGGCGCTGTTGAAGGGCCATGGGCTATCCTGATTGGCCCCGAGGGTGGGTTTTCTCCGGCGGAACGGTCCCGGCTCAGGGCGCTTTCCTTTGTTCAGGTGACCAGCCTTGGCCCCCGCATCCTGCGGGCGGATACCGCGGCGGTCGCGGCCCTGACCCTTTGGCAACTGCAAAACGGGGACTGGCGGTGACACGGGTCGCACAGTTGCCCATTCACCGCGCGACCGAGGCGGACTGCCCGGCCATCGTGACTTTTCTGCGAAACCACGTCGAAAGCTCCATGTTTCCGCTGTCCAACCTCGCGCATCACGGCCTTGGCCGCGATCACCCGAATGCTCAGAGGATCTGGATCGAGACGGACGGTCACGACGTGACTGGTCTGATCGCTTTGACCGAAGCGGGATCGCTGTTGCCACAGTTCCCCCCGGACCGCGTCGAGCTCTTTGCCGCGGCTGTCGACGGCGAAAAGGTGGCGATGATCCTGGGTGACGCCCGGCAGGTCAGTGTTCTGCGCACGGCCTTGGGATTGACCAGGGCCCCGCTCAGGACGCTGAATGTAGAGCCGCACTTCAGCCTTGACCTGTCTGACCTGATCGTACCGGAAGGAGAGGGTACGCTCGCGCCACTTTCCGCGGCACCAACCCAACTTCTTGTCGACTGGCGGGTCGCCTACGAGGTCGAGACGTTCGGAGGAGAGCCGTCTGTCTTTCGCGCCGATGCCGCCCGTCAGATCGCCCGTTGGACGGCTGATGACAGCCACAGGGTCCTTATGTCCAAGGGGCAACCAATTGCGATGACGGGGTTCAACGCCCGCCTGCCTGACATCGTCCAGATCGGCGGGGTATGGACTCCGCCAGACCTGCGGCGCAGGGGCCATGCCCGAAGGGCCGTGGCCTTGCACCTGTCCGAGGCGCGAAAGGCAGGGGCGTCGCGTGCGGTTCTGTTTGCAGCGTCGGAACCAGCTGCGCGAGCCTACAGAGCCATTGGATTTCGCCAGATCGGAGAGTTCTCTTTGTGCGTCTTCAAGAAAGCACAGGTGGCAAATGTCTGATTTCCTTCGGCCCGAGGCGCGGGCAACCCTTTGGCGTTGGCGCGAGGTGATGGTGGCCGCGGCCTTTGTTGCGCTTGGCTTGCGCTGGGCCCTTGCCTCTTACGGTGTGCTGTCTTGGCTTGGTTGGGTTGTTGCGGCGATTTCGGCAGCCCTTGGCATGGTCGCCCTGCAACGCCTGCGCTTTGGCCAAGGGGGCGGTGGTCCCGGCATCGTTCAGATTGACGAACGGCAACTCAGCTATTTCGGCCCGTTGACCGGAGGGTTGATCGACCTCGATGACCTGGCTCGGCTGGAACTGGTAGGCGATGCCCGGCCGGCCCATTGGCGGCTGACACCGGTGATTGGCGAGGCGCTGGATATTCCGGTGACGGCCGAAGGGGCGGACGGGCTGTTCGACGTCTTTGCCACCTTGCCGGGCCTGCGTACCGAACGGATGCTCGAAACCCTTTCCCGGCGACCCGATGCCACGGTTGTGATCTGGCAGGCCGAGGCCGCCCCGGTGCCCCGGATTCACTAGCCCGTTGTGCGCAGGCGCAGGTCCCCTTCGGGCCGGGGGTGATTGACATCGGGGTCGCTTCGGGACACCTGTGCCATCAACACAGTCGACCATGGCCAGCAGCGGAGCGTCCCCATGTCTATCCCCCAATCTGGCGGCGGCCCGATCGAGCGGCACGAACAACTGGCCGAATTTCTGGCCAAAGGCTGCAAACCCAAGGTAAATTGGCGCATTGGCACGGAGCATGAAAAGTTCGGCTATTGCCGCGACAGCCATCTTCCCTTGCCCTACGAAGGCGACCGGTCGATCCTTGCCGTCTTGTCCGGACTGCGCGACCGCTACGGCTGGGGCGAGGTCCGCGAGGCTGGCAAGCTGATCGGGCTGGTCAAAGACGGCGCAAACGTCAGCCTTGAACCGGGTGGCCAGCTGGAACTGTCCGGCGCACCGCTTGAGACCATTCACCAGACCTGCGACGAGGTGAACCACCACCTTGAAGAGGTCAAGACGATCGCCGACGAGATCGGAGTTGGCTTTATCGGTCTGGGAGCTGCGCCGATCTGGTCGCATGATCAGATGCCCTTGATGCCCAAGGGCCGCTACAAGTTGATGAACGACTACATGGGCAAGGTCGGCACCCACGGCACCCAGATGATGCGGCGGACCTGTACCGT
>JAQWWH010000029.1 GCA_029255105.1 Flavimaricola sp.
CACCGGGACGACCGGCAAGGTCCATGATGTCACGCCAAAGGATGCCGGCTGGGGCTATGTCGGCTTTGGCCTGTACCGGCTGACCGAGGGCGAGGCCGTGGCCGAACCCACCGGCGAGACCGAGGTCATCCTGGTCATCGTTGAGGGCAAGGCCCGCATCGGCACCGGTGAGACCGACTTTGGCGAGTTGGGCGCGCGTATTGATGTCTTTGAAAAGACGCCGCCGCATTGCGCCTATATACCTGCCGGGTCCGACTGGTCGGCCGTGGCGACAACCGCCTGCACGCTTGCCGTCTGCACAGCGCCTGCCCAACCGGGACGCGAGGCCGCGATCATCGGCCCGGCAGGCATCACGACAACGCCGCGCGGCAAAGGCACCAACCTGCGCCACATCAACGCGATCGCGATGGAAGAGCGCGACGTGGCCGACAGCCTTCTGGTGACCGAGGTGTTCACCCCGGCCGGTCACTGGTCCTCTTATCCGCCGCACCGGCATGATGAGGACAACTACCCCGACATGACCTACCTCGAAGAGACCTATTACCACCGCCTCAACCCCGCACAGGGGTTCGGGGTGCAACGGGTCTGGACCGAGGATGGCAGCCTGGACGAGACGATGGCCGTCTCAAACCACGATGTGGTGCTGGTTCCCAAAGGACACCATCCCTGCGGCGCGCCCTATGGTTACGAGATGTATTACCTCAACGTCATGGCGGGCCCTTTGCGCAAGTGGCGGTTCAAGAACCACCCCGACCACGATTGGATCTATCAGCGCGATCTCAAGGCGTAGTCGGCGGAAAAGGTCAGGAAAACCCGCCCTTGACGGTTCCACCCGTTGTGACGTTCGCCTGAATATGTCCTAACGGATAGACATGGACATGGTGCTTCTGGTCGCAATTGTCGCGACACTCTTCTTGCTTATCGGCCTGTGCGAGCCGCTCGCGGCGCGTCTCCGGCTGCCCTATAGCGTGATCCTGGCAGGGCTTGGCATCCTGATCGCGGCGGCGGCTGCCTTTTTCCTCGCGACCAATGTCACCGATGCCCTGAACCCGGTGGCCGAGGCGATCCTGGCCTTTCCGATCCGGTCGAACGTGTTTCTGTACGTGTTTCTGCCGACCCTGCTGTTCCAGGTGACGCTTGGCCTTGATCTGCGGCGGATGCTGGATGACTGGGTGCCGATCCTGACGCTTGCCGTGGTGGCGGTGGTGGTGGCGACGATCACCATTGGCTATGCCCTGTTCTGGACCGGTGTGCTGCCGCTGATGGCCTGCCTCTTGATCGGGGCGATCGTGTCGACCACTGACCCGTCAGCAGTTGTGTCGATCTTTCGCAACATTGCCGCCCCACAACGCCTGTCGCGGATCGTGGAGGGCGAAAGCCTTTTGAACGACGCCGCTGCTATCGCCCTTTTTGGCCTGTTCATGAGCTTTGTCATGCGTGGCGTGCCAGACCCGTCGCTGGGATCGGCGCTGGCGCAGTTCCCGATGCTGATCGGTGGGGGGGCGCTTGTCGGCCTTTTGTTTGGACGGGCGTCCGTGGCGCTGATGGCGGCGATGGGGCGGTTCGAGCTTGCGCAGATCTCGGTCTCGGTCGCCTTGCCCTATCTGGCCTTTGTCGCGGCCGAGCAGATTATCGGCGCCTCAGGTGTCATCGCGGTGGTGACGGCGGGGATGACGCTGAACCTGATGGGGCCGGGGCGCCTGACGCCCGCCACCTGGTATAACCTGCGCGAGGTCTGGACGCTTTTGGCCCATTGGGCGGGGGCCTTCATCTTTGTGCTGGCGGCCTTGCTGATCCCGCGCCTGCTGGACGACATGCGGATGATTGATCTGGCCTTGATCGGCGTTGTTATCGTCGCCGCTATCGTGGCCCGCGCGCTGATCCTGTTCGTGCTGCTGCCCGCCCTGACCCTTGTCCGCCTGTCGCCCCCGGTTGAGCGGCCCTACCGGGTGGCGATCCTTTGGGGTGGTCTGAGGGGGGCGGTGACGCTGGCGCTGGCGCTGGCGGTGACCGAAAGCCTCCGGGTCCCGCCCGAGATCCGGCAGGCGGTCGGGGTCCTCGCCACAGGCTTTACCATCTTTACGCTGATCGCACAGGGCACGACCCTGCGGCTGGTGATCGGACGGCTTGGCCTTGACAAATTGTCCCCGCTGGATGCCGCACTCGCCAATCAGGTGGTTGCAGTGGCCTTGCAAAGCGTGCGCGAACAGGTCGCCGAATCGACCGAGAATTACGGCCTGAACCGCGATACCGTCCGATCCGAGGCGATCATTTTTGGCGAGCGCCTTGGGCGGGCCGTCAAAGAGGCAGAGGACAGCAAGGAGATCCTTGACCGCGACCGCATCACCCTTGGCCTGATCGTTCTTGCCGGGGCGGAACGGGACATGGTGCTGGAGCGGTTCCGCGACAGGGCCATCTCATCGGGTCTGGCGGAACGGTCCCTGTCCGAGGCGGACCGGCTGATCGAACAAACCCGCAGCGGCGGGCGGACAGGTTACCTGCGCGCGTCTCGAAGGAACCTCGGGCAGGGCGGGGTCTACCAGATCGCAGCCTGGCTGCATAACCGCCTGAGGATTTCCGGCCCGCTGGCCCGCATGACCTCGGACCGGTTCGAGATGCTGGTAACCCAACGGTTGATCCTGCGCGACCTGAACACCTTTATCGACGCCCGCATCCGGCGCATTCACGGACGCCGTGTGGCCGATCTGTTGCATGACCTGCTGCGGCGGCGCAGCGTTGAGGTGTCGCAGGTTCTGGATGGTCTGCGCCTGCAATATCCGGGCTATGCCGAAGAACTGGAACGCCGCCTGATCCGCCGCACCGCCCTGCGCTATGAAGAGGCCGAGTACGAGTCCCTGCGTGGCGAGGGATTGATCGGGCCCGAACTGTACGCGACCCTGACAGGTGCCCTTGCCGACCGGCGCCAGACCGAAGAAGGCCGGCTAAAGCTGGATCTGGCCGTACAGAAGGCCGATCTGGTCACCCAGTTTCCCCTGTTCGACAGTCTGGATGACCGGTCACGTCGCCAGCTGGGGCGGGCGCTGGTGACCCGCTATGTCTCGGCCGGTGAGGTGATCCTGCGCAAGGACATCCCGGCCCGCAGCGTCTATTTCATCGCCTCGGGCGCGGTCGAGGTTGAGACGGCGGGCCTGACCGACAGGCTGGGCCGGGGCGAGATGTTTGGCCAGTTGTCGATCCTGAGCCGGAGCCGGCGACGCACATCCGTTGTCGCCATCACGCATGGGGTCCTTTTGGCGCTGGACGAGGCCCGGTTCCTGCGCCTGATGCGCCGCAGCCCCGGCCTGCGCGAGGCTGTACGCGCCAGTGCCGTCAAACGGGGCGTGTCCCCCGATCGCCTCGCGGGGCTGGACGGGGCCGAGGTCAAGGCAGAGGGTTAACCTTGTCCAGCCTCCCAGACGGCAAACTCATCCGCGCACTTCCGTTCAAGTTTGTCCCGCATCGGGGGGGAGAGGGTTAGCTCCATCCGGGGCGATACATTAAGCTGGGGCAGTTCCAGCCGGACCTTCAGGCGGTCTTGCAGAAAGGCGATGAGCCTAGGTTGGGCATCATAGCGGAACAGGTGGTCCACACCGACGGTTCCATCTGCATTGTTGAGGAACTTTGCCTGACTGCCCACCGCGGCAAAGGCGGCAGGTTTGCCCTTCACATATTCGCCCACGAAATCGTCAAAGCTGACATCGCGGGTGCTGTTGGGGTGGCCGACCAGATCATCGCGATGGCGATACCGGTACCAGCTTCCCAACCAGTCGACAGGATGGCGCACCACCGCCACCGTCTCCATCTCCTGCCCGCCGGCCTGGGCGAAGAAGGGGGCAAGGAATCGCCTGTAGCGATAGACAGGTGAATGCTTGAGATGGGGCGGATCGCGCAGAACCATGGCGGCCCGGGGGGCCAATGCCCCCTCAATCGCCGTTGTCCCGGTCTTGGGTACGGCCAGAAAAACCAGCGCCTCTTTCCAAAAAACCAACAATTCCATGCCCTTTCCCGGGTTCGACCCGATGATACACAAGCATAAACCACTCTTTAACCCTTCCTGACAAAAAGTGGGAGGTGAAGATTTTACTTGAAATGTTCTACTTTTGTCCGCATTAGGATGAGAACAAGAGAAGAACAAAGGCAGCGATTGCCGCCCTGCAAGGGGTGTGTGATAAGGATGAGAAACATGGGAACGGCAGATCTTTTGAAAATGACTGACAAGCAGACGGCCGACCGGCAAAAGGCGCTCGATTCAGCGCTCGCTCAGATTGAGCGTCAGTTCGGCAAGGGCTCTATCATGAAGCTCGGCGGGCAGAACCAGATGCCTGACATCGAGGCGACATCGACCGGTTCACTGGGCCTCGACATCGCGCTTGGCATTGGCGGCCTGCCCAAGGGCCGCATCATCGAGATTTACGGTCCGGAATCATCGGGCAAGACGACCCTGACGCTGCATTCCATCGCGGAAGAGCAGAAAAAGGGCGGCGTCTGCGCCTTTGTGGATGCCGAACACGCCTTTGACCCACAATACGCCAAGAAGCTGGGCGTGAACCTGGATGAGTTGCTGATCTCGCAGCCCGACACCGGCGAACAGGCGCTTGAGATCGTCGATACGCTGGTCCGCTCTGGCGCGGTCAGCCTTGTCGTCGTCGACAGCGTCGCGGCCCTGACCCCCAAGAGCGAGCTTGAGGGTGACATGGGCGACAGCAGCGTCGGCGTACATGCCAGACTGATGAGCCAGGCGATGCGCAAGCTGACCGGTTCGATCAGCCGCTCTGGCTGCATGGTGATCTTCATCAACCAGATCCGGATGAAGATCGGCGTCATGTTCGGCTCTCCCGAAACAACGACGGGCGGTAACGCCTTGAAATTCTACGCCTCCGTGCGTCTTGATATCCGTCGGATCGGATCGGTCAAGGACCGCGACGAGGTTGTTGGTAACGCAACCCGCGTCAAGGTCGTCAAGAACAAGGTGGCACCGCCCTTCAAGCAGGTCGAGTTTGACATCATGTACGGCGAAGGCATCTCCAAGATGGGCGAGATCATCGACCTGGGCGTCAAGGCTGGCGTCGTCGAAAAGTCCGGGTCCTGGTTCTCTTACGGGGATGAAAGGATCGGGCAGGGCCGCGAGAACGCCAAAACCTTCCTGCGCGAGAATTCTGCCATGGCGCTTGAGATTGAGGACAAGATCCGGGCCGCACACGGTCTTGATTTCGACCTGACAGGCGGCGGCAACGACGACGACAGCGATATGGTGGAAATGTAGGCCCGATCTGCGCAGAACGGGTCCGTCAGAAAGCCTGTGTCTGCCAGAACGGCGGAGCGGTCTTTCGGGAAAAGGGCGGCGGGGAAACCCGGCGCCCTTTTTCGTAGGCAATGGACAGTACGGCGGGTGACCGCTATTCCTCGCGGGCCGCCACGTACAGACTGAGAGCCTCCCATGACTTCGCTTGCTGATATCCGCTCGACCTTCCTCGATTTCTTTGCCCGGCAGGGGCACGAGGTCGTGGCCTCGTCACCGCTTGTGCCGCGCAACGATCCGACCCTGATGTTCGCCAACTCGGGCATGGTGCAGTTCAAGAACCTGTTCACCGGGATCGAGCATCGCGACTACACCCGCGCCACGACTGCGCAGAAATGCGTGCGCGCCGGGGGCAAGCACAATGACCTCGACAATGTCGGTTATACTGCCCGCCACCTGACGTTCTTTGAGATGCTGGGCAACTTTTCCTTCGGCGACTACTTCAAGCAAGAGGCAATCCCCTTCGCTTGGGAGCTTTTGACCAAGGACTTCGCCCTCGACAAGGAACGGCTGCACGTCACCGTCTACCACACCGATGATGAGGCGGCGGGCATCTGGAAAAAGATCGGGGTCCCGGACTCCCGCATTATCCGCATCCCCACCGATGACAACTTTTGGCGGATGGGTCCGACCGGCCCCTGTGGTCCCTGCACCGAGATCTTCTTTGACCATGGCCCCCACATCTGGGGCGGACCGCCCGGCAGCCCCGAAGAGGACGGCGACCGGTTCATCGAGATCTGGAACGTCGTGTTCATGCAGAACGAACAGTTTGCCGACGGCTCTATGACCCCGCTCGACATGCAGTCGATCGACACTGGCATGGGGCTGGAGCGGTTCGCGTCGCTGATGCAGGGCACCAACTCTGTCTTTGAGACCGATCTGCTCAAGTCGCTGGTCGAGGCGGCAGCCCATGCCACGAACCGCGACCCCGAAGGGGACACGCTGCCCCACCTGCGCGTCATGGCGGATCACCTGCGCACGACCTCTTTCCTGATCGCCGAAGGTGTCCTGCCCTCGAACGAAGGACGCGGCTACGTGCTGCGCCGGATCATGCGGCGGGCCATGCGCCACGCGCACCTGCTCGGCACGACCGATCCCGTCATGCACCGGCTGGTGCCGGAATTGATCCGTCAGATGGGCAATGCCTACCCGGAACTTGGTCAGGGACGCCGCCAGATCGAAGAGACGTTGCTGGCCGAGGAAACCCGCTTCAAGCAGACGCTGGACAGGGGCCTCAAGCTGCTGGACGAAGAGCTTACCGACCTGCCCGAGGGCGCGGACCTGCCGGGTGAAACGGCGTTCAAGCTCTATGACACCTATGGCTTCCCCCTCGACCTGACGCAGGACGCCTTGCGCGAAAAGGGTCGGGGCGTCGACCAGCACGGCTTTGACGCCGCTATGGCCGCCCAAAAGGCCAAGGCCCGCGCGGCATGGGCCGGAACCGGCGAGACGGCGGATGCCTCGCTTTGGTTCGATCTGGCCGAGCAGGGCGGCGTGACCGAGTTTCTGGGCTACGAGACAGAGACAGCCGAGGGCGAGGTTCAGGCCCTGGTCCGCGATGGCGCCGCCGTGGGCGATGCCCAAACCGGCCAGAAGGTGCAGATCGTGGTCAACCAGACACCGTTCTATGCGGAATCGGGTGGTCAGGTTGGTGACGCGGGTTGGATCAGAACCGATACCGGCCTTGCCCATGTGACTGACACCAAGAAGATGGCAGGCGTCTTTATCCACATCGCCGAAGTGACCGAAGGGGCGATCCTCAAGGGTCAGCCCGCCAAGCTGGAGGTCGAACATGGCCGCCGGTCGACGATCCGGGCCAACCACTCGGCCACGCACCTGCTGCACGAGGCGCTGCGCAACGCTCTGGGTGATCATGTGGCCCAGCGTGGGTCGCTGAACGCGCCGGACCGCCTGCGGTTTGACTTCAGCCACGGCAAGGGGATGTCGGACGCCGAGATTGCCAAGGTCGATGCCGAGGTCAACGCAATGATCCGCCAGAACACTCCGGTTGAGACGCGGATCATGACACCCGATGACGCCCGCGCCCTTGGGGCGCAGGCCCTGTTTGGCGAGAAATACGGGGACGAGGTCCGCGTGGTGTCGATGGGCCGGGCCGTTGGATCCGGCAAGGGCGCTGATGGCGCGACCTATTCGCTGGAACTTTGCGGCGGCACCCATGTGCGCCAGACCGGTGACATCGGGGCCTTTGTCCTGTTGGGCGACAGCGCATCAAGTGCGGGCGTCCGGCGGATCGAGGCGCTGACCGGGCAGGCGGCCCTTGACCATCTGGCCGCTCAGGACCGGCTGCTGACCGAGGTTGCGGCCCTCTTGAAGGCGCAAAGTGGCGACGTGCTGGACCGCGTTCGGGCGCTCATCGATGAACGCCGCAGCCTGAGCAACGAGGTCGCCCAGTTGCGCCGCGATCTGGCCATGTCCGGAGGGGCCAAGGCTGAGGAACCTGCCAAGGATATCAAAGGGATCGCCTTCAAAGCTCAGGTTCTTAGCGGTGTGACCGGCAAGGACCTGCCCGCTCTGGTGGATGAGCTGAAGGTACAGTTGGGAACAGGCGTTGTCCTGCTGATTGCGGATGCCGATGGCAAGGCCGCTGTTGCGGCGGGCGTCACCAAGGACCTGACGGACAAGCTGTCCGCCGTTGACGTGTTGCGCGCTGCTGTGGCTGAATTGGGTGGCAAGGGCGGCGGCGGACGCGCTGACATGGCACAGGGCGGTGCTGCCAGTGCCGAGAACGCCGAGGCGGCGATCGCTGCGGCGGAAACTGTTATAGGAGGCATCGCATGACCGCACTTTGGATCGCACACGTCAAGGTTTCGGACGCCGAGGCCTATGGCCAGTACGCAACCCGCGCCAGCGTTGCCATCGCCGACCATGGCGGTGTCTTCCTCGCCCGTGGCGGTGCCTATGAGCAGTTGGAAGGCCCGGACCGCCCACGCAACGTCGTGGCCCGGTTCCCGTCCTTGCAGGCGGCACATGACTGTTACTTTTCAGCGGCTTATCAAGAGGCGCTCGGCTTTGCCAAAGGGGCCGCGCAACGCGAACTGGTCATCGTCGAAGAGTTCGAATGATCCCAATGGCCGAGTTGCTGCGCACCCACGCAGCACCCGGACACGTTTCCTGGATCGGCCTGCGGCCAGAGCGGCTGGCTGACATGCTTTGTGTTGATATGGCAGAGCTATTGGAAACCGGTCTTGTCGGGGATCATGCCCGGCCGGGCAAGCGGGCTCTGACGCTTATCCAGGCAGAGCATCTTCCGGTCATCGCGGCCCTTGCCCATCGTGAGGCCATCAGCCCGCAGGACCTGCGCCGCAATATCGTTGTGTCGGGCATCAATCTGACTGCTTTGCACAATCATCCGATCCGGATCGGCGGGGCCGTCGTCAGGATGACGACACCCTGCGCGCCTTGTTCACGCATGGAAAAGGCTCTTGGAACAGGGGCTTACAATGCCATGCGCGGTCATGGGGGATGGTGCGCCGAGGTTGTTCAACCCGGTCCCATCCAACTGGGGGACCGGGTTGAACAAATAGCCTAGCTGGCGCGGGCCTGGCGTTTACGCTCGTGGGGGTCGAGGAAGCGTTTGCGCAGACGGATGGCGTTGGGCGTCACTTCGACCAGCTCGTCATCGTCGATATAGGCAATCGCTTGCTCAAGGCTCATGATGACCGGCGGGGTCAGGCGGACGGCCTCGTCCGTGCCAGAGGCGCGGACGTTGGTCAGCTGCTTGCCCTTGAGCGGGTTCACATCAAGGTCGTTTTCACGGCTATGCTCGCCAATGATCATACCTTCGTAGACCGGATCTTGCGGCACTACGAACATCTTGCCGCGATCCTCAAGCTTCCAAAGCGAATAGGCGACGGCAGTGCCCGATCCCATTGAGACCAGAACGCCCTGACGACGGCCCTGAATCGGGCCGCGATGAGGGGTCCAGCCGTGGAAGATGCGGTTCAGGACGCCAGAACCACGGGTATCGGTCAGGAATTCACCGTGATAGCCGATCAGGCCACGCGACGGGACATGGGCGATTATGCGGGTCTTGCCGACACCGGCAGGCTTCATCTCGACCAGGTCGCCCTTGCGGGGTCCGGTCAGCTTTTCGACAACAGCGCCGGTGTATTCGTCATCGACGTCAACGGTCACTTCCTCGACGGGTTCCATCCGGACCCCGCCTTCGTCCTTGAAAATCACCTGCGGGCGCGAAATCGAAAGCTCGAATCCTTCGCGGCGCATGTTTTCGATCAGGACGCCCATCTGCAATTCGCCACGGCCCGACACCTCAAAGGCCTCGCCACCGGGGGTGTCGGCGATCTTGATCGCCACGTTCACCTCGGCTTCGCGCATCAGACGCTCGCGGATGACGCGGGACTGAACCTTTTTGCCATCACGGCCTGCGAGGGGCGAATCGTTGATACCGAAGGTCACGGTGATGGTTGGCGGATCGATGGGCTGCGACGGGATCGGAATGTCGTTCGACAGATCGCAGATCGTGTCGGCCACAGTCGCCTTGGTCATGCCCGCCAGCGTCACGATGTCGCCAGCCTCAGCCGCGTCGATGGGCTGCTGGGACAGGCCGCGGAAAGCCAGGATCTTGGACACGCGGAACTGCTCAAGCTTTTCGCCATTACGGCTAAGCGCCTTGACGGTTTCGCCGGCGCGCAGCGTGCCAGCCTCGACCCGACCGGTCAGGATACGACCGATAAAGGGGTCGGCGGACAGGGTGGTCGCAAGCATGCGGAACGGCTGATCCTTGGCGGCCTGCTGCTTGGGCGATCCTACGTGGCTGATGATCAGGTCGAACAGTGCTGTCAGGTCCTTGCGCGGACCCTCAAGGGTCGTATCGGCCCAGCCAGCGCGGCCAGAGGCGTAAAGGTGCGGGAAATCAAGCTGTTCATCCGTCGCGCCAAGGTTGGCGAAAAGGTCAAAACATTCGTCCAGCGCGCGGTCAGGCTCTGCGTCGGCCTTGTCGACCTTGTTCAGCACGACAATCGGCTTGAGGCCAAGGGCAAGCGCCTTGGCGGTCACGAATTTGGTCTGTGGCATCGGGCCTTCGGCGGCATCGACAAGAAGGACAACGCCGTCGACCATCGACAGAATACGCTCAACCTCGCCACCGAAATCGGCGTGGCCGGGGGTGTCGACGATGTTGATGCGGATACCGTCATGTTCGACCGAGGTACACTTGGCAAGGATGGTGATCCCGCGCTCGCGTTCGATGTCGTTGGAATCCATGGCACGTTCGGTCGTTGCCTGATTCTCGCGGTAGGTGCCGGATTGCTTGAGCAGTTCGTCCACCAGCGTCGTCTTGCCGTGGTCAACGTGTGCGATGATCGCGATATTGCGAATGTCCATGAGTCATGCCTTTTTCGGAGTTGATCGGCCCTTACCGTGCAATTGCAGAAAAGGCTAGAAGAAAGGCCACCCGCCTCTGTTGTTGCGCAGCGTCGCGACAAAGGGGCCGCGACACTGGCCTTTTGCACAGGGGCCGTGCAACCGCCGCGATGGACGCCGGTCGCAGGTTTGGCCTTGGCCAGGGTGGCCTAGCTGAGGGCCTTGTTCAGATAGGCGTCGACCTTTTCAAGGTAGCCCATCGTTGTCAGCCATTTCTGTTCGGGCCCGACAAGCAGGGCGAGGTCCTTGGTCATGTGGCCATCCTCGACTGCCTGAACGGTGGCCTTTTCCAGCGTGTCGGCAAACTTGGCCAGTTGCACATTACCGTCCAGCTTGGCCCGATGCTTTAACCCGCCGGTCCAGGCGTAGATCGAGGCGATCGAATTGGTCGATGTCGCCTCGCCCTTCTGGTGCTGGCGGTAATGGCGGGTGACGGTGCCGTGGGCGGCCTCAGCCTCGACCACCTTGCCATCGGGCGTCATCAGTACAGAGGTCATCAGGCCGAGCGAACCGAAGCCCTGCGCCACCGTATCGGACTGCACATCGCCGTCGTAATTCTTGCAGGCCCAGACATAGCCGCCCGACCATTTGAGGGCCGAGGCCACCATGTCATCGATCAGCCGGTGTTCGTAGGTGATGCCGGCCTGCTTGAACCTATCGGCGAACTCTTCCTCATAGACCTTTTGGAACAGGTCCTTGAAGCGGCCATCATAGGCCTTGAGGATCGTGTTCTTCGTCGACAGGTACACCGGCCAGCCAAGGTTCAGACCATAGTTCATGGAGGCGCGGGCAAAGTCGATGATGCTTTCATCAAGGTTGTACATCGCCATGGCGACACCGGCGCCGGGGGATTGGAACACCTCGCGTTCGATCACCTCGCCGTCGTCGCCGACGAATTTGAGGGTCAGCGTTCCCTTGCCCGGAAAGCGGAAATCGGTGGCGCGGTATTGGTCGCCGTAAGCATGGCGGCCGACCACGATGGGCTGGGTCCAGCCGGGGACAAGACGGGGAACGTTGCGGCAGATGATGGGCTGGCGGAAGATCACACCGCCCAGGATGTTGCGGATCGTCCCGTTGGGCGATCGCCACATTTGTTTGAGCCCGAATTCCTCGACCCGGGCCTCATCGGGGGTGATGGTGGCGCATTTGATGCCGACCCCGTGTTCCTTGATCGCATAGGCCGCATCAACCGTGATCTGGTCATCGGTGGCGTCGCGCACCTCCATCCCCAAGTCATAGTACTTCAGGTCGATGTCGAGGTAGGGAAGGATCAGCTTTTGCTTGATAAAGTCCCAGATGATCCGGGTCATTTCATCGCCGTCAAGCTCGACGACCGGGTTGGCAACCTTGATCTTGGTCATGGGGGTCTCCACTGGCGCTGGTTTGCCCCCTCATAGGCCGTTTCACCGTCCTTTGGAAGGGTTGTATACGATTGTATACACTATTTCGCTGCGCTGCGGCAAGGTTTTGCTCGTCCGTTGGGCTGTCAGCCTGCAGAATGGGCGCCAAACCAGTCGTCGATCCGCTGTTTGAGCTGGGCCCAAAGGGCAGGGGCGCCGCGCCGGACCTTTACCCCGACCCGGGTTTCAAGCTGTTCGGGGGTCACTTTGTATTCGGGCCAGGTGCCGCCACCTGATTCGAGGTTGGCCATGACGGGCTGCACCCGGTCGACGCTTTTGGCAAAGACGGCGTCCGGGGTTTCGGCGGCCTCAAACTCTTCCCACAAGGCGCGCAGGCTGTCGCGTTGGTCGGCGGGCAGCATGCCAAAGAGGCGGTCGGCGGCCAGCTGTTCGATCCGCGCCATCTCAGCCACGTCATGATCGCCGTGAATGGGGTTGTCGCCCGCGTCGATCTCAACAAGGTCGTGAATGAGAAGCATGCGGATCACCCGGTCGATGTTAACCGGGGCGATGGCATGTTCTTGCAGGATCAGGGCGTAGAGCGCGATGTGCCAGCTATGCTCGCCCGAGTTCTCGCGGCGCGATCCGTCGCAAAGCGTCGTGCCGCGCAGGACCGACTTGAGGCGGTCGGCCTCGTTGAGAAAATCGAACTGGGCGGTCAGGCGGTCGGACATAGGCTCTCCTTTTAGCGGGGTGAGTGCTAGTGGCCGCCAGTCCCGTCATCCGCTGCGTTCATGATCTTTTGGTTCGAGATATCAATTTCTGGTCCAACGGCCACCCCTTGGGGGGCCTTGGCCAACTGGGCCTCAATGAATTTGCGCGCCCGTTCAGCGGCAAGGCGGACGCGGACCGCTGTCAGATAGGCCTCTTGTGTGGTGGTCGACGTATCGCCAAGCGTTTTTGACACCTGTTCGATCAGGCCCGGGTCGCCAAGCCGTTTGGCCGCCGCGATGGCATCACGGGCCAGCTCGTCTGCAAGATCCTCAACCACGCCCATAACACGACCCTGCCTCTGCCTGAAAATATCGCCTTTGAATGGCCATATCCTAGCGGGTCAGGTCCCGGGGCGAAAGCGGCTCGCCCCGGATAACTGCGATCTTATCGGCTGTTTTCCGTCAGGCGGCGGCGAACGTAGGTTTTGACCGTGTCGATCATCGTGTCCATGTGCGGGTCTTCAAAGAAATGGCCCGCCCCTTCGACGACATCATGGGTGACGGTGATGCCCTTTTGCTCGTGCAGCTTGCCCACCAGATTGACGGTGTCCTGAGGCGGCGCGACCCGGTCGGCAGTGCCGTTGATGACAAGGCCGGATGACGGGCAGGGGGCCAGGAACGAAAAGTCGTACATGTTGGCTGGCGGTGAGACCGAGATGAACCCGGTGATCTCGGGCCGGCGCATCAAAAGCTGCATGCCGATCCAGGCGCCAAAGGAAAAGCCGGCGACCCAGCAATGTTTGGAATTGGTATTCATCGACTGCAGGTAGTCGAGGGCGGATGCGGCATCCGACAGCTCTCCTATGCCTTGGTCGTATTCCCCCTGGCTGCGCCCGACACCTCGGAAGTTGAAGCGAAGGACGGTGAAGCCCATCTGGTAGAAGGCATAGTGCAGGTTATACACCACCCGGTTATTCATCGTGCCGCCAAACTGCGGGTGTGGATGCAAGACAATGGCGATCGGGGCGTCCCGGTCCTTTTGGGGATGGTATCGGCCTTCAAGCCGGCCTTCGGGACCGGGGAAGATGACTTCGGGCATGGATGATCCTTGCAGCTTACTGGGCGGGGCGTCCGCTCTTTGAGGGGGCTTTCAATTTCTTGACAGAAATTATCAGGCACCTTAGAATGTTTCTAAACTCCGCGATGGCCCGCATGAGAACTTTGACCGAAGTAATCAGCGTGCCGGGTAACGTCAATGGAATTGCGCCCCGGCAATGCTGTGGAGCGATTGTGCGCATGGGTCCCGGAGTGCCCGCTGGTCGGGCCAATACCGGTCCGCAAGCCGATTGAGGATGACATGAAGCTTTCGACCAAAGGCCGTTACGCGATGGTGGCCCTGACGGATCTGGCAATGCAACCCGATGGGATGCTGGTGTCCTTGGGTGAGATTTCCCGCCGCCAGGATGTGTCCTTGCCATACTTGGAGCAGTTGTTCGTCAAGCTGCGCCGCGAAGGTCTGGTCGACTCAGTCCGGGGCCCGGGCGGAGGTTACCGCCTGGCAAGGCCGGCATCGGACATCCGGGTGGTCGATATCCTTGCCGCCGTGGATGAGACAGTCAGCGCTATGCACAAAGGGGCAGGGGCGTCGGGTGCGGCCTCGGGCTCCAAGGCGCAGTCGTTGACCAACCGGCTGTGGGAGGGCCTGTCGGCGCAGGTCTATGTGTTCCTGCACCAGACCCGGTTGTCGGACGTGGTGAGCAATACTTTGGCCCCTTGTCCTGCCGTGCCCTCATTGCTTGAGGTGGTCGATGATTGAACTGTGTACTGGGGGCGCTGCCCCCGCGCCTTTGGCGCCCCCCCGGGATATTTTTGATCCAAAGAAGGGGTGGGTGGTGTGAGCCGGACCTATCTAGACTTTAACGGCACAACGCCGCTGCGCCCAGAGGCGCGCGCCGCGATGATTGCGGCGATGGATGTGGTGGGCAATCCCTCCAGCGTTCATGCCGAAGGCCGCAAGGCCAAGGCTATCGTGGAGCGCGCGCGGGCGCAGATCGCCGCTGCCATGGGCGCGGGTGAGGCCGATGTCATCTTTACGTCTGGCGCGACCGAGGCGGCGGCGCTTGCGTTGTCCGGACGGGACCTGCAAGGGGCTGCGGTCGAGCATGAGGCTGTGGCGGCCTGGATTGATCCTGTCCTGCCGGTGGACAGCCTGGGCCGTGTCAGCGTGGCGGAACCGGAGAATGCGACGCTGCAACTGGCCAATTCCGAGACCGGTGTGGTGCAGGACTTGCCCGGCGGTCTTGCGGTGAGTGATGTCACCCAAGGGTTCGGTAAACTGCCGTTTGCGTTTTCGTGGTCGGGCCTTGGCATGGCGCTGGCCTCGGCCCACAAGATCGGCGGTCCCAAGGGCACCGGCGTTCTGGTTATGCCGCGCGGGACCGATGTGGTCCCGATGATCCGCGGTGGTGGCCAGGAAATGGGCTGGCGGGCCGGTACCGAGAACGTGATTGCCATCGCCGGATTTGGCGCCGCTGCCGAGGCGGCAGCCCGCGATCTGGCCGATGGAATATGGGACAGGGTTGCGCAACTTAGAAATATTCTAGAAGAGGCCATTGAGGATCGCTGTCCTCAGACTATTTTTGTCGGGAAAGGCGCAACACGCCTGCCCAACACGACCTGTGTGATTGCGCCGGGCTGGAAAGGCGAGACGCAGGTGATGGCGATGGACCTTGCGGGCTTTGCCATTTCGGCGGGATCGGCCTGTTCCAGTGGCAAGGTCCGGGAAAGCCGGGTGCTGCGCGCTATGGGCCATGACCCGGACCACTCCGGGCAGGCTATCCGGGTCTCATTGGGCCCGACGACGACTGAGGATGAGGTCATGCGCTTTGTGCGGGCCTGGACGAGTTCATACGACAAGCTGCGCACCCGCGTGGCATGAAAGAGAGGTCAGACATGGCGGCGTTGGATACAACGACAGAGGTCAAGGACGGTGTTGATCAGGAAACGGTCGATGCGGTGGCCAAGCTTTCTGGCAAGTATAAATACGGCTGGAACACCGAGATCGAGATGGATTACGCCCCCAAAGGCGTGAACCCCGATATCGTGCGCCTGATCTCGGACAAGAACGAAGAGCCCGAGTGGATGACCGAATGGCGCCTAGCCGCCTTTGCCCGCTGGGAGCAGATGGAAGAGCCGACCTGGGCGATGGTGAGCTATCCCAAGATCGACTTTCAGGACCAGTATTACTATGCCCGCCCCAAAAGCATGGCCGAAAAACCAAAGTCGCTGGATGACGTCGACCCCAAGCTTTTGGAGACCTACAAAAAGCTCGGTATTCCGCTGAAAGAGCAGGCCATTCTGGCCGGTGTGGAAATGCCCGAGGAAGAGCGCCGGGTGGCCGTTGACGCGGTGTTTGACAGCGTTTCGGTTGGCACGACCTTTCAGGCGGAACTGAAGAAGGCTGGTGTGATCTTCTGCTCAATCTCGGAGGCGATCCGCGAGCATCCGGAACTGGTGCGCAAGTATCTGGGCAGCGTCGTGCCGCCCTCGGACAACTATTATGCGACCTTGAACACGGCCGTTTTTTCGGACGGTTCCTTCGTCTATGTGCCCCCCGGTGTGCGCTGCCCGATGGAGCTGTCGACCTATTTCCGCATCAATGCCGAGAACACCGGTCAGTTTGAGCGGACGCTGATCATTGCCGACAAGGGCAGCTATGTCAGCTATCTGGAAGGCTGCACCGCGCCCAAGCGGGACATTGCCCAGCTTCATGCCGCGGTGGTCGAGATCATCATCGAGGAAGACGCGGAAGTTAAATACTCCACCGTTCAGAACTGGTATCCGGGCGATGAAGAGGGCCGGGGTGGTATCTACAACTTTGTCACCAAGCGCGCCGATTGCCGGGGTGACCGGGCCAAGGTGATGTGGACTCAGGTCGAGACCGGGTCAGCGATCACCTGGAAGTACCCCTCCTGCATCCTGCGTGGCGACGACAGCCAGGGCGAGTTCTATTCGATCGCCATCGCCAACAACATGCAGCAGGCCGATACCGGCACCAAGATGGTTCACCTGGGCAAGCGCACCAAGTCGCGCATCGTGTCCAAGGGGATTTCGGCCGGAAAGGCCCAGAACACCTACCGTGGTCTGGTCAGCATGCACCCCAAGGCCAAGGAATCGCGCAATTATACCCAGTGCGACAGCCTGTTGATCGGTGACAAATGCGGCGCCCATACGGTGCCCTATATCGAGGTGCGCAATAATTCGTCCCGTGTTGAGCATGAGGCGACGACTTCGAAGGTCGACGACGATCAGCTGTTCTATTGCCGTTCGCGCGGGATGGACGAGGAAGAGGCGGTGGCCTTGGTGGTGAACGGGTTCTGCAAAGAAGTGCTGCAGGCCCTGCCGATGGAATTCGCCATGGAAGCCCAGGCGCTTGTCGCGATCAGTCTTGAAGGTTCGGTGGGTTAGTGCGCCATGACGAAGGCTTTGCTTCCAGCCTTTTTGACGGGCGGCTTTTGCGCCCTGTTTGCGTTGGGGGTTGAGGCCGTCTTGCCGCCTGCGATGGGATATCAGGTGCCGGTTATTGCCGCGATTTCAGGGTTTTGCGGCAGCTTGTTCTCGCGCCTCGTCCTGCGCCGGAAAGGGTAGGTCATGGCGGCGTTCGTAAAGCCGAGTTTTGACAAGGCCCCGGTCGTGACATTGCCGGAGGCCGAAGCGGCCTTTCTGCGCAAAGGGTACGAGGCGGCGCGGGTCATTCTGGAGTATGGCTGTGGCGGGTCGACGGTCATGGCGGCCGGGATGGCGGATAAAGTGGTCTGGTCGGTGGAAAGCGACGCAGATTGGGTCGACGGGCTGCGCGACTGGTTCGACCGCAACCCGCCGAAGGCCGACGTCACCCTTGTCCATGCGGACATCGGGCCGACGGGCAAATGGGGCAGACCGGTGGGGACGGCAAAGCACGCGCTTTACCATCACTACCCGCTGGATGTCTGGGACAGTGAAGGGTTCACCATGCCAGACACGGTCCTGATTGATGGCCGCTTTCGGGCGGCGTGTTTTCTGGCGGTGGCCTTTCGGGCGACGCAGCCCGTGACGGTCTACTTCGACGACTATGTCGACCGGCCGAAGTACCACGAGGTTGAACGTTTTGGCCCGCCTGTCGAAGTGGTGGGACGGATGGCACGGTTCGAGGTTGAACCAAAGCAGTTGAAGGCTCGCGATCTGGGCTGGATTATGGATGTCTTTGCCCGGGTGCAGTAACGCCCCGGCGATGTGGAATGGAGTGAAAGATGCTTGAGATCAAAGGCCTGGAGGTCAAACTCGAAGAAGAGGACAAGCAGATCCTCAAAGGTGTCGACCTGAAGGTTGGCGCGGGCGAGGTTCATGCGATCATGGGCCCCAACGGCTCTGGCAAGTCCACCCTGTCTTATGTCCTGTCCGGGCGCGGCGGCTATGAGGTCACCGGCGGATCGGCCACGCTGGACGGCATCGACCTGCTGGATATGGAACCCGAAGAGCGTGCCGCCTCTGGCCTGTTCCTGGCGTTTCAGTACCCCGTCGAAATCCCCGGCGTTGGCAACATGACCTTTCTGCGCACGGCCGTGAATGCCCAACGCAAGGCGCGCGGCGAAGACGAGATGTCGGCGGCCGATTTCCTCAAGCTGGTGCGCAGCAAGGCCAAGGACCTCAAGATCGACGCAGACATGCTCAAGCGGCCGGTCAACGTCGGCTTCTCGGGCGGTGAGAAAAAGCGCAACGAGATCCTGCAGATGGCGATGCTGGAACCCAAGATGTGCATTCTGGACGAGACCGACTCGGGCCTTGATGTCGATGCAATGCGCCTTGTGTCGGATGGTGTGAACGCCCTGCGCTCGCCCGACCGCGGCTTCCTTGTCATCACGCATTATCAAAGGCTTCTGGACCACATCAAACCTGATGTCGTGCATATCATGGCAGCGGGTCGCATCATCAAGACCGGTGGGCCCGAGCTTGCCCTTGAGGTCGAGAACAACGGCTATGCCGGCATTCTGGAAGAGGTGGCCTGATGGCCAAGTCAAACGCCCTGATGCAGCTCAAGGCCGATGCGACGGCCCTGCGATTGGCCGGTTTGACCCTTCCGCCGGGTGCGACATGGGCGCAGGAGGCCCGGCAACAGGCGCTTGGCCGTGTCACGGCCATGGGTCTGCCGCATCGCCGTGATGAATACTGGCGCTACACCGATCCGGCAACGTTGACAGTGGCCGAGGCTGCCGAAGCGGCGGTTCTGGTCGCTGACGAAAGCCCGGTCTTCGGCGATATCGACGCCTTGCAGATCGTCTTTGTCGATGGGGTCTTTGATGCTGAGGCCTCCGATGACCTCACGATGACGGGGCTTGAAGTTGATCGCCTCGCAACCGCGACGACAAAGGATATCCATTGGGCCAAGGACTTGTACGGCGTTCTTGAAGCGCGCGGGCAATCCCCTGTCGAACGGACGCTGGCCGCCTTCAATACCGCCTTTGCGACCGATGGCGTGGTCATCCGGGCGACTGCCAAGGTGGCAAAGCCGGTGCGCCTTTTGTACCTGCACGCGGACCCGACATCGGACGTTGTTCTGCACCATGTGATCCGGGTGGAACCCGGCGCGGACCTGACCGTTCTGGAAGGCGGCCCCGCCGCCGCCCGCCTGTCCAAGGTGATGGAAGTCGACGTGGCTGATGGCGGCGCCTTTCACCATGTCCGCAGCCAGGGCCGGGACCATGAACGCCGGGCCCATACCCATACTTTTGCCCGGCTGGGCGCGGAAAGCACGTTCAAGTTCTTTACCTTGACCGTCAATGGCAGGCTGACCCGCAACGAATGCGTGATCGAGCTGACAGGCAACGACGCCATTGCCCATGTGGCCGGGGCCTGCGTTGGTGACGGCAAAGATTTCGTGCACGACGACACCGTCTTTATCACCCATGATGCGGAGCGTTGCGAAAGCCGGCAGGTGTTCAAGAAGGTCCTTCGCAACGGGGCGACGGGCGTGTTTCAGGGCAAGATCCTGGTCAAGGCCGGGGCGCAGAAGACAGACGGGTATCAGATCAGCCAGTCCTTGCTGCTGGACGATGACAGCCAGTTTCTCGCTAAGCCAGAGCTTGAGATCTATGCCGATGACGTGGCCTGTTCGCATGGTTCGACCTCGGGCGCGATTGACGACACGGCCCTGTTCTACCTGCGTTCGCGCGGGGTTCCGGCCAAGGCGGCAACCGATCTTCTGACGCTGGCCTTTCTGGCCGAAGCTCTCGAAGAGATCGAGGATGATCGTCTGGCCGAGGATTTGCGTGACCGGCTAGAGGCCTGGATGGCACGGCGCAGCTGATGGCCGTGTCCTCCGACATCATCCGGACCTGGCGCAGCCCCCGGGCCGTCATGCGCGACCTTCTGGCCATGGGCCAGAGAGAGGACCGGGCGGTGGCCTATCTGATGGCCGGATGTCTGCTGATCTTTATCGCGCAATGGCCCCGGCTGAGCCGGGTCGCGTTTCTGACCGGGGACGAATTCGACAGGCTCGTCGCCTACGAACTGCTGTCCTGGCTGATCATCTGGCCCCTGATGTTGTATCTTGTGGCGGCAATCATCCACCTGGCCCGCTGGGTGATCTGGCGGAATGGCGCGCCCTGGACTGCGCGGCTCGCGCTGTTCTGGGCGGTTCTAGCGGCAAGTCCGATGGGTTTGCTCTATGGTCTGATGGCCGGTTTTCTGGGGCCGGGGACCGGAACCGATCTTGTGGGTGCCACATGGCTGGGGGCAACGGCGATCTTTGCCATCCAGGGTCTTAGGGAAGCGGGGCAGCTTGATGTCGCCTGAACTGGAACGACTATGGGGCCTGTTGCGGCTGACGCTGCAATCCCCGGCTGAAGGGGCGCGGGCGGTCATTGACCTTGGCCTGTCGCGCAAGGAACTTTGGCTGTCACTGGCGCTGGTCACAGTACTAAGCGTTCTGCTGATGGCGCTGTCGACCGGGACGGTCATGGTGTTGCCCTTGGGTGTAGAGCCTATGTTCGTCTCGCCCCTTGGCTATGGGATGATCATGGGGTCCGGGCTGGTGCTGCTGGTCTTTGCCCTGCACTACACCGGACAAGCCCTTGGTGGGACAGGCGCATTCGCCGCATCGCTGGCGGTCGTCGTCTGGCTGGAGGTGATGAGCCTTGCATTGCGTCTGGTCCAGGTCGTGGTGGGGTTTCTAAGTTCTGGTCTGGAGGCGGTCATCGCCCTTGGGGCGGCAGTCTTTCTGTTCTGGTGCCTGATCCGGTTCACCGATGAGGTCCACCACTTCAACAGTGTCGGCAAATCCATCCTGACGCTTGTTCTGGCGCTGGTCGGCATCAGCGTCGGCATCACAATCATTCTGGCGTTCATAGGCGTCGGCGCAACGCAGGGCCTGAGCAATGTATGATATCGAAAAGGTCCGGTCCGACTTTCCGATCCTCTCTCGTGAGGTGAACGGCAAGCCTTTGGTCTACCTCGACAACGGGGCCTCCGCGCAAAAGCCCCAAGTGGTGATCGATGCGATTACCCAGGCCTATGCGCAGGAATACTCAAACGTTCACAGGGGTTTGCACTATCTTTCGAACCTTGCCACGGACAAATACGAAAGTGTGCGCGGCACTGTCGCCCGGTTCCTCGGGGCTAGTAGTGAGGATGAGATCATCCTGAACTCTGGCACGACCGAGGGGATCAACATGGTCGCCTATGCCTGGGCGATGCCGCGTCTTCAGGCCGGCGACGAAATCGTCCTGTCGATTATGGAGCATCACGCCAACATCGTGCCCTGGCATTTCCTGCGCGAGCGGCAAGGCGTTGTCCTGAAATGGGTCGACTGCGACGCCAACGGCGATTTGGACCCCGAGGCTGTCATTGCCGCCATCGGCCCCAAGACCAAGCTGGTTGCAATTACGCAGGTTTCCAATGTCTTGGGGACCGTTGTCGATGTAAAGGCCGTGACGCAGGGTGCCCACGCGAAGGGCGTGCCGGTGCTGGTTGATGGCAGCCAGGCGGCGGTACATATGCCCGTTGACGTGACCGATATCGGCTGTGACTTTTACGCCGTGACCGGGCACAAGCTTTATGGTCCCTCTGGTTCCGGAGCGATCTACGTCAAAAAGGATCGGATGGCCGAGATGCGCCCCTTCATGGGGGGCGGTGATATGATCCGCGAGGTCACCCGCGATACCGTCACTTGGAATGATCCGCCGATGAAATTTGAGGCCGGAACCCCCGGCATCGTTCAGACCATCGGTTTGGGCGTGGCACTGGATTACATGATGGGCCTTGGGATGGAGGCGATCGCGGAACATGAGCGGTCGTTGCGCGATTATGCCCGCGACCGGCTGAACGGGCTCAACTGGTTGCAGGTGCAGGGCCAGTCCGCTGGAAAGGCTGCGATTTTCTCGTTTACTCTGGACGGGGCTGCGCATGCACATGACATCTCGACCGTGCTCGATAAACGCGGTGTGGCGGTCCGGGCCGGAACCCACTGCGCCATGCCGCTGATGGAGCATATGCAGGTCGGTGCAACGTGTCGCGCGTCGTTCGGCCTTTACAACACCACGCAAGAAGTCGACGTGCTGATCGATGCGCTGGAGTTGTGTCACGATCTGTTTGGCTAAGCCGCGACAAGCCAAGATTTCCGATTGCGGGGACCGGTTCCTTGTCCTATAGGCTCCCTCAAGGCACCCATAGCTCAGCTGGATAGAGCGCTGCCCTCCGAAGGCAGAGGTCGCACGTTCGAATCGTGCTGGGTGCACCAACCTCCAAATCCTTCCTCTTCGTCCTGGCCCATGTGACAAGCTAATCAGGACCGTGGCTGGGATGTACGTCCGCTGCTCTTGATCTGGAGTGGGCAATTGGGTCTTGTGTCAATGACCGCTTTGCCGGCGGGTTAGAAGGAGCCCCATCATGACAAAAAGAGTCCTGATCACAGCCGGAGCGTCAGGAATCGGGCGGGCCATGGCCGACGCCTTTGTGTTGGCGGGGGCTCGGGTCTGGGTTACCGACGTTGACGCCAAGGCCCTTGCGAATTTGCCCGAGGCCATTCGGGGCGATATGGTAGACGTCACGGATGAGGCCGCAATGGAAGCTTTTGCCAAACGGATTGCCGGGGACTGGGGCGGCCTTGATGTCATTTGCGCCAATGCCGGGATCAAAGGGCCGACAGGGCGCATAGAAGAGATTGACCTTAAGGAGTGGCGGGACTGTTTGGCGGTGAACCTTGACGGTCCCTTCCTGACGGTCAAGCACTTTGGCCCAATGCTGCGCCAGGCCGGGCAGGGCGTGGTCACCTTTACCTCCTCGACCGCCGGGATGTACGGGTTTCCGTACCGAAGCCCCTATGCGGCGGCAAAATGGGGTGTGATCGGCCTGATGAAGACAGCCGCGATGGAGTTTGGGCCATTTGGAATTAGGTGCAACGCCATCTTGCCCGGTTCTGTCGAAGGCGGCCGAATGGACGCCGTTATCGCCGCAGAAGCCAGGGCCAAGGGGATCACGGAAACGGCGGTGCGGACAGGCTATGCCAGCGGAACAGCCTTGGGCCAGATGTCCGAGGCAAAGGATATTGCGGCGGTGGCGGTCTTTCTTGCCTCGGACGGGGCGCGCATGATCTCGGGTCAGGCGCTGCCGGTCGACGGTTTCACGATCAATCCGGATCCACAGGTCTAGCATTGGCGAGTTACGACGATCGACTGGATGCGCAAACGCGGGCCTTCGCACTGCGGGCCCAAGGGCACTTTCCACCAGATGCGGCCGACCGAAGCCTTGCAACGCAGCGTTGGTTCTACGATCAGATGGTGGCTGACTTTCGTACCCCAAGGCCGCCTGGCTTGTCCGTCGTGGACCGAATGTTCGGCACGGTTCCGGTGCGTGTTTACCTGTCGGTCCCGCCGCGCGCCACGATCGTTTACTTGCACGGCGGCGGGTTCATCAGGGGCGGTTTGGACAGTGACGACGACCTCTGTGTTGATATCTGTCGGCAAACCGGGTTTCGTGTGGTCAGCGTCGGGTATCGGTTGGCGCCAGAGCATGTGTATCCGGCCGCATATGAAGATTCCCTTCTGGTCGCCCGCGAGGCGGGGGAGCTCTATGGCGGACCGCTTACGATAGTCGGTGTCGGGGCAGGTGCAACCATGGCTGCTTGCGTCACTCAGGCTCTGCGTGGTGGGTCTGTACCCGTCGCCCGCCAGGTCCTTGTCCATGGCGTATTCGGAGCAGCAAGGTCCAGCGGCAGCTACCTCGATCATGCCAACGCGCCGATGCTGACTCGGGAGGATTGTCAGTTTCACGAAGACGTCCGCTTTGGAGGGTCTGCGCCTATCAAGGATGCTACCGCCTTTGCCCTTCACGCGTCGAACCTGACGGGCGTGCCGAAAACAATCCTTTTCTCGGCCGAATGCGACCCAACTGCCGACGAGGGCCGGCAGTATCGAAATGCCCTTGTGGCGGCAGGTTGCGACGCGGAATGGCACTGCGAGGCGGGTTTGGTTCACGGATATCTTAGGGCGCGACATTGCTCGGACCGGGCGGCCTCTAGCTTTGCGCGGGTTGTTGCCGCGATCGGCAGGCTTGGTCGGCCACAGGGGTGAGCAATGCAGTTCGGGGCCAGAAGCGGCCCAAAGTCAACACTTTGCAGGGGTTGGTTCAAAACAGTTCAACCTCGCCCTCCGTCTTGCTGTACGGACTGGCGTACGAGGGGTTCGAAATGGCAAGTGCCAAGTCGCGCAGCTGCAAATTGGCCAATTGATCAGACATGTCGACAACCGCGTTCGGATCCGCCTTTGAGCTGACGTGTTTCAACACCTGGCCGAGGCCATCTAGCGACTGAACCAGCAGATCGGCCCCCTGCAAATCTGTCAGGGTATTTCTATCGACTGGCCTTTCGCTCAGCGCATGCAAAATTGCCGTTTCGAGCCGCTTGCCGACGACCTCAAGATGACCAAGGTGGTCTGCCAGTCGCGACAGAACCAGTGGCAGCGGCATAGGCTCTGATAGTTCGCGCATACCCACCTTCAAAGAGGACCGACGACAGATTGCAGGCAAGTCCTCATCTGATCCGTCGTAAAGGGTTTGCGAATAAAGTTGTTCATGCCAAGGGCCTTGCCGGTATCGATGATGGTCTGATCGATCTTTCCGCTGACGAGGATAAAGCCAATCCGCTGGGTCGTCCTGTTCTGCCGCAGCGCCTTGAGCAGGTGCAGCCCGTCCAGACCCGGCATGTTGTAGTCCGATATGACAAGGTGGACCGGCTGGGCCGACAGCATCTTGAGTGCCTCAGTCCCGTCGGTTCGGAAGTCGACCTTCTTGATCCCGATTTCTTCGAGGGCCATCATGATGATACCTCTGCTGGTCGACATGTCGTCGACGACCAAGACTGACAGGTTGTCTTTCAAAGACATTAAGTGTGCTCCGTTTATGTCGCTCTATCTAGGGGCCGGTTCTGGCCGGATCGGGATTTCTTGAAGGTCGTTCGTGCGCACATCGTCATGTCTTGGGCAAATTCGGGGCCGAGGCGCTCTGAGTGCCCGATGCACAACAGTCCGTCCGGGGCGAGCACTGAAATCAGACCGGCCCAGACCCGGGACTGGGTGGGTGCATCCATGTAGATGGCGACATTTCGGCACAGAATAGCGTCGAAAGGGCCGCGCAAGGGCTAGGGTTCGACGAAGTTCAAGTATCGAAACGTGACCAACTCTTTGACTGCGGTAGAAACCTGAAGCGTGTCCCCGACCTTGGACCCTAAACCAAAGCAAATGCTGCGCAGGTCCGGGGGAACGGCCTCAATGCCGCCAGCAGGGTACCTCCCGATCCGTGCTTTCGAGAGGACTTCCTGATTGATGTCTGTCGCCAGTATGCGGACGTCATGCGACGCGGCTTGCGGAAAGCTTTTCAGGACGACGGTCGCCAGGCTATAGGCCTCTTCCCCGCTGGAGCATCCGGCGGACCAGAACCGGACACGCCCCCCGTTTTTTGCCCGCTCAATCAGGTTTGGCATCACCTCGTTGGCGAGTGTCTCGAAGTGGTAGGGTTCACGAAAGAACCGGGTGGTGTTCGTAGTCAGGGCATTGACCATCACCTGCAGCTCAGCCCCCCGACCAGGGCCGGTGACAAACGCGAGGTAGTCGGCAAAACCGTCGTACCCGAGCCGCCGGACATGCTTGGCGAGGCGAGACAAGACAAGCGATTGATTTGCCTCTGTCATGGTGATGCCGGCAACTTCGCGGATGAGTGTCCGCACCCTTTCAAAGTCAGCCGATGTATAGGTCAGATCGGCCTCCACCCCGAGCAACGTGGATTGGTTGCTTCCCATTGCCTAGCCTTCGTCTTCTTTGAACGCAGGGGGCAGAACGGCCTTGATGTCGATGACCCGCAGCATGCGCTGCTCGGTCGCAATCACCCCTTCGATGAATGCCCGAGTGCTTTCGGAGGTGATATCCGGCGTTGGCTGGATCGACTGTCGGCTGACACTCATGATGTCCGAGACCGCGCTTACCAAAAAGCCAACGGTCTGTGGCCCGACGACGGTTATGACGATCACGTGGCGCGGATCGGGCACCGACGGCGGGAGGCCAAGGCGGGAGGCCAGATCGACGATGGGAACGACAGTGCCGCGCAGGTTGATGACACCCAAAACATAGGGCGGCGCATGAGGCAGGATCGTCGCGGGCGTCCAGCCTCGAATTTCGCGCACCGCCATGATGTCGACGCAGAAGTCCTGTTCGTCGACACGGAATGTCACAAGTTCACGCGTGTCCGATTGAAATATCTCGGCTGTTGCAGTCATTTCATACCTCGTCGAGCATCATTGAACTGGGCACGACCGGACGCGCCCCTTCAGCGGTTTCTTCAGGGTCGATGATCAGAGCAATCTTTCCGTCACCCAGAATCGTCGCCGCGGCAACGCCTGGAACCCGCCCATAGTTGCCCTCCAACCCCTTAATGACCACTTGACGCTGGTCGTAGATCCGGTCGACGGCCAGGGCCCAATTCTGCTGTTGATCAGACTCGATGAGCAAAAGGACCATGTCGGTCACGTCGCCGGGTTCGTTGCGATGCCCGAAGACCGTGCCAAGGTCGATGATGGGAACAAACTTTTCACGGACGGACACAACTAGGTTCTGGCCGCCCAATGCATGGATGTCCTCCTTGGTCGGTCTTAGGGTTTCGATGATTGCGGTGATTGGGACGACCATGGTCTGCCCGCATACGTCCACAACCATCCCATCGAGGACAGCAAGCGTAAGGGGTAGGCTGATCGACATGGTCGTTCCCTTGCCGGGGCTCGACATGACGTTAACCCGCCCTCCGAGCTTTTGGATCGCGCTGCGGACCACATCCATGCCGACCCCACGGCCGGACAGGTCCGTGACCTCACGCGCAGTCGAAAAACCAGGCAGAAACAAAAGTTTATCAATCTCGGCATCTGTGAGAACCGCGTCGCGCGGGACAAGTCCCTTCGATTTGGCAATGTCCAGCACCTTAGGTCGATTGATACCTGCGCCATCGTCGGAAATCTCGATGATCACCCGCCCGGATCGGTGTGCGGCACTCAGTGTGATGCAACCTGTTTCCGGCTTCCCGGCAGCGCGTCGTGTGTCCGCCCCCTCAAGTCCATGGTCGACCGAATTGCGGATCATATGGGTGAGCGGGTCAACCAGCCGTTCAATGACGGTCTTGTCCACTTCCGTAGCTTCGCCGATAGTTTCCAGGCGGACTGTCTTTCCGGCAATATCTGACGCCTCGCGCACGATCCGGGCCATTCTTTGGAACAGCGGCTTTACGGATTGAGCCTGGATTGACATCACGGCCTCTTGGATGTCTCGTGCCAGGTTCTTGAATTCATTCAGGCTTGTCGCCAACTCAGTGCGTTCTGTAAGGCCTGCGTCGTCAACACATTGGGCCAGAACCGATTGGTTGATGACCAGTTCCCCAACGATGTTGATCAATCGATCGACGAGGTCAAGGTCGACGCGGACGGATGATTTTTTGCTGCTGCTGCCACCTGCCTTTTTGGGCTGATCCGCGACGATTGTGCTGGAGCCGTAGGATTGGGATGGGACCTTATCTTCCGTCGGAGAGGCGGGGGTTTCCCTCAAAGGCGCGTCAGGCACCCCTATGGCCTGGGTTTGGGCTACCTGGTTGGAGAAATCGTCTACTTCGGAGATATCAAGGTGGCACAGGCCCTCTACGAAATCGAATACCTCGCGAACCTCTTCCAGCGACTTTTCGGTCTCGAGCGTCAGGGTCCAGCCAAGGTAGCTTTCGTCCCATACCAGGTCTTCGAGGGAAGGGAGGTCGGTATCGTCCGACCGGGCTATTATGTTCCCTAGGTCCGAGAGTTCCCGAAACAAGTAGGTCGGGTCGTTGCCATTGGCATAGAGTTGCCTCGTTGCGGAAAATTCGACCTTGATCGTCCTCGAGCCAATCGGGGCTGGATCAAAGGCCAGATCAATCGGCAAGCCAAGTGGTTCGAACGACAGTTCGGGTTCAGTTGCTGCACTATCCTCGCCAGGAGCGGTGCCGGGTGGCGCACCCAGAGCCGCCATCCTGGCGATGAGGTCGGCCCCCGCAGTTTCATCAACCTCTGCTTCCTCCTGGGCTGCTCCAACGAGATCGGACAAGTGGTCTGCAGCCCTGTGACAGAGCTTCATGACGTCAATTGTGGGGACCAAGCGCCCTGATCGCATTTCATCAAGGGTGGTTTCAAATTGATGCGAAAAGCGGACCAGCGCATCCAGACCGAAAGCGGCCCCGCCTCCCTTGATCGAGTGGACGGACCGAAAGACGGCGTTCACGGTTTCGAGGTCAAAGGAGGAATCTTCGATGCCATCGTCGATTTCGCTCAAACCATCGTTGAGCGCCTCCAACAATTCATCACATTCCTGAAAGAACGTCTGGCGGATGTCGTTCGTCGCAGTCATCAGAACCTCACGCCGCTGCGATGCGCCGTATGGCGGATATCAGTTTCGCATCATCAAAGGGTTTTACGATCCAGCCTGTCGCCCCGCTTTCGCGGGCGCGTTGTTTGAGATCGTTGGCACTTTCGGTTGTCAGCACGAGGATGGGGATCGCGCGGTCCGAACGGTTCTTGCGGATCGAATTAATGACGCCAAAACCATCCATACGGGGCATGTTGATGTCAGTGATCACGACGTCGGGGCTTACCTCCTCGAGCATCTCGATGCCATCGATGCCATCTTCTGCGACGTGGACATCAAATCCTGCTGTCGTCAGCGTGATGCGGAGCATCTCGCGGATCGTTCGGGAATCATCGATTGCCAGAATTCTGAGGGTCATGATTTTACCGCTTCTTTGAGCATTGTTTGAGGCAGACCAAGCCGGGCCATGTCCTCTTGCATTGAGGAGGAAGGATTGATCTTCAGGTTTTCACCGTCCGCTTCCCAAAGATGCCATGCACTGAGCAAAATCTGAGCGCAGAGCCCTCCGAGGACACGGACATTCTGACCGTCGAGCACGATGCTCTGACCACGCAGGGCGCGGATTCGTCCCAAAAGGTTTGGGGCGAACGTGAAGTCGAGCTTTTCGGGAAGCTGTAGGGATTCGGGCATGTCCTACCTCGAGTTGAGAGCGCTGACGCGGTTGTTGTCCGGGACCGATTTCTACGGAAGAGCGGATTGAAGACGGTGGCGCGTTGTCTTGATCCACCAGGCAAAGGCTTTGCGCGAAGCGGTCATGGTTCAGAAAAGTTCCACATCACGATCGGGACTGACGGGGATCTTGCGGGCAATCGGCAGCATGTCCTCCTGTGTAAGGAGCATTTGCTTGGCTTTTCCGGTTGCCGGGGTGAACCGGATTTTTCGCGCCCGCACACCGCCAAGACTGCTGGACACGCATCGGATCCCCTCGGATCGAAGGTATTCGAGAGCAAAACTGCCATTCGACTCGCCGATCTGGCCCAGACCGTCGTGCATCATGGCGCCACCAAAGAGCTTGGCCTCAAGGCGTTGTTTTTGCGCGCCGGCTTTCAGAAGGGCATTGATCAAAAGTTCCATGGCATACAGGCCGTAGCGGAACTCCATCTGATCCTTGTTGGCGCGACCGGGGAGGAGGAAGTGATTCATGCCGCCAATGCCGGCGACTGGATCGAAAAGGCAAGTCGCCACACAAGAGCCCAATAGGGTCGAAAGCACTTCATGCGGGTCATTAGAAATCTTGTACTCGCCTTGAATCACATGAGTGACTTTCTCACAGTTATCGTTAGGTCTGTCCTGAGTTTCAATCAATCGGCCAGCCCCTTCCTTGCCTGAGTGTCCCACAGCGACATTGCGGTCAGGCACTGGCTCGTCCTGAACCGGCCGACCGGCGAGCGTCCCCATCAGAAGTCTGCCCATTCGTCTGCCGCGAGCTCCGATCGTTGCGCCGCGTGTGCCGACGAATTTGAGCGGCTTGCAGCCTGAGGGCCTGCGGAGGGTTTGGGACTTTCGACAGACTTTTCGCTCCTAGCGGAAGCCCGGAAGGGGACAACGGACGCGGCGGTTTCTGTTCGTGTGCTCGTCCGGAAGTGTCCCACGGTTTCGACAAGTGAAACCGCATCGTTGCGAAGTGCCTCGCTTGCTGCGGTCGCTTCTTCCAGACGGGCGGCGTTTTGCTGGGTCGACTGATCGAGTTGGGTGACGGCATTGTTGATCTCGGCCAGGTTGCTGGATTGTTGGCGAGACGAACTTGCGATGCTTGATACCAGATCGGAGATCTTTGAAACCGAGTCTACGATCCTGCGAAGGGCCTCCCCGGTCTGGCCAACAAGATCTACGCCTTTTTTGACCTGACTACCGCTTTTTGCGATCAGGCCGTTGATTTCGCGGGCAGCTTCGGAGGATCGCTGGGCGAGGGCCCGGACTTCGGACGCCACGACGGCAAAGCCTCTGCCGGCCTCCCCCGCTCGTGCCGCCTCGACACCTGCGTTCAGAGCCAGGAGGTTGGTCTGGAAGGCGATGTCGTCGATGACCTTGATGATCGAGGTTATCTTGTTCGAAGACTCCTCGATTTGGTCCATGGCCGATACGGTCTGGAGGACGACCTTGCCGCTCTCTTCTGCGTTCGCCTTGGCATCTGAAACCGCCCTGTCGGCATGGTCAGCGCCTTCGGCGGATTGTCGCACCGATGAGGTCAGGTCGTCCAAGGCTGCGGCTGTTTGTTCGAGTGTTGCGGCAGTGCTTTCGGTCTTGCGGGACAGGGCGTCGGCGGTCGTGCTGATGTCGCGGGCCTCATTGCGGATGTTTTGCGCGTTTTCGGCGATTTCGGCCATGGCTGTAGCGAGGGTCTCTACAGTCGTGTTGAAGTCTACGCGAAGATCTTCGTAGCCACCTTCAAAGGGTTCGGCGATCTGGCTGGTCAAATCTCCACCGCTGAGTTGCCGCAGTCCTATCCTCAGTGCGTCGACCACCTGCATCTGTTGACGCGCCGCGACTTGGCGATCAGCTCGTGCGGCCCTCAGTTCGGTTTCGTCCTTTGTCACGTCCTGGCCGAGCAGAAGAAGGCGCACGGGTTGCCCTTCTGGATCACGAATGCAGCTTAGGGTCCCATCAAGGATGACGGTTGCGCCGGAAGGGCCGACCAGTTCGAAGCGGCCGCTTTGGGCGCGGTCCTTTGCCGATGCCACGATCGAAGCGCCGCCCCCTGACGTCTTGCCATCCTTTTTTGCCAAAAGTTCGGCCAGCGGGCGGCCCTCAAGTTGCGCCTCGCTTGAATTCAGGAGCGAGCAAAAGTTGGTGTTGGCGAAAAGGAGGTTGCCGTTCAGATCGAAGTCGACCTTGATTTGGTTGGTTTCGATCGTATGGATCATTACCTCGTTCAGCCAGTTCCGTGTGATATCCTCCCATTCGATCACGTAGCCGACCGAGGACCCGTCTTCCATCGTGACGGCGCTGGTCCGAACCGACACCCGCACGTTTCCCAGCCGCAAGACCCGGGCCGTCGCACCGGCCCCGCTTTGCGTGTCGCAAAGGGCCGAGACAGAACGACCTTCCAAGTTCTCGGGGTCGAGACCAGGGAAAATCCTGCCCAATTCCTCGGCATATTGTTTGAGAAGGGCGATCATCCTGGGGTTGAGATAGCTGGCTACATACGAGTCGTCGGTCAGCATGATCGCTGAGGAAGAGCCCATGAACGCCGCACCTTTGAATGTGGCATCCCGTTGAATGGCCGCATTTTCCGAAAGGTCAGCGCGCAGTTTCTCGACCATGCGCCCGATCGAGCCAATTTCGTCCTTTCGGTCTGCGCCTGGTACGATCGTATCATAATCCCGCTTCGCCATAGAATTCAGAGCGCCGCCCAACGAACCTAGGGGCCGGGTCACGAGTTGGCGGAATACCAGCATGGCCGAGGTCGTGCCGATGACGAACAAGAGGGCTGCCACAAGCAGCGCTGACCTCTGCGAGGCTGCGAGTTCCGCGAGGGTTGTTTCGATGGACCAAGATAAAGCGATGACTCCGACCATTTCGTTGTCGGCTCCAAAAACCACGGGTCGGGCAATCGTCCTGCCATCTTCCGCCCAAGTGGTTTGTCCGGTGGCCAGCGCCGATGCGATCGCTTCGACGCGGGCCGGATCGTCGCGACCATCGCCCTCCCACTCGACGAGGGGAGCCCCGTCAAGGCTTCGCAGATCAAGCCCGTTGACCATCTCTGCCACGCTTTCCAAGGCAGCGCCCAACAAGGCCTCTGCATCTTCGCCACGCCCGAACTTGGTGGCACCGGATACCATTTGGGCTGACAAGGTTGCCAGTGATTCAACCTGCTTGGCTGTCTTTACCAGGATAGCCTTTCTGACACCGGCCTGGTTCACCAGGGTGAGCCCCCCTGTCACCAAAGCGGTCGTCAGGCCTATGACCCCAGCGACCTTTATGAACAAGGAATTCAGCCGAAAGGATTTCGTGGTTTCAGTCATTTGGGGGTCCTATCCTGCAAAGCCTGGCCAGAGTGGTCTTCAGAAGGCTTCGGCGTTCAGGCCAACAGTCACGGCTCCGATCGGGGTGCCTGTGCTGGCATCGGCAACTGTGAAGGAGGCCTGAAGCTGATAGGTCTGGGTCGACTCGTCGAAGTCCACATCGCTGATATGCAGGCCACTCGGTCCAGCGGGGTAGGTCATGAGGTACTTATCCTCATCCCCTTGCCAGAAATCCGAGGTCAGGTGGCTGACCGCCACGTTCATACCCCGGTTGTCCATCAGGATGATCTCGGTGATCACGCCGGCATGTTCTTCGGTCAGGGTTCGCAGGGTTGCGGCCAGATCGCTTTCGAGGATCGGCGTGATCGTCGGGGTGAGCGCCCGCCCGACCTCTGCTCGCCACGCAAGGTCGAGGCTGACGAGGTCGCTTTCGGGCATTGCCGCGTGCACAGCATTGCTGCGCACAACGGCAGCCTGCGCGGCAGGCGAGGTCAGAACGGGGGTCAACGCCTCATTCACAAATGTTACAAGGGCCTGGGTGTCGGCAGCCATGGCAGCATGTCCGCTAAGGACCAACACGCCGGCCAGGATTGTCTTTTGCATCGGAAACCTCCTGAGTACATCTTGCAAAATCTCTGGCCAATCATTCGCGCCAAGAGCTTAATTTGCAGTGAACGCCCAATAGGCATCTGAAGGCCAAAGCCGCTCCAATTGTAATCAGATCGCGGACGGGCAGGTGACTGGACAGTCCCGGGGGAGACGATGTGGCATGGCCGACAGGTGGTGGGCCATTGGAAGATTGCCGGGCGGTGCGACCCGATCCGGATCATCCTCCAAAATTGCTCCAATCCTTGGGGCATGACTATTGCCAATGACGGTCCATGGCCAGTGTCGCGAAGGCCGCTCAGCCCCAGTGGAATTATATGCCAAAGATCGGCTCAAGCTTGTAGCGATCAAGATAACATACCCCAACTCGGGTCAGGACCCATTCATCTTGCGCGTTCGGCATGATTCAGGCTCCGCAAGGAGACTGAACGATGAGCAACCGTTTCTGGCTGACCGACGCGCAGAGGGCTCGGCTCCAGCCCTTCTTTCCCAAGAGCCATGGCAAGCCGCGCGTCTATGACCGGCGGGGGATAATCTTCATCAACCGCAATGGCTTGCGCTGGTGTGATGCACCTATGAAAACGGCCCACCGATGACCCTCTACAACCGGTGGAAGCGGTGGAGCGACTATGGGATCTTTGTCGGGATGATGGCTGGGCTGGCCGCCGAGGCCGCCGTCCCGAAGACGGTGATGATCGACGCGACTTACCTGAAGGCGCACCGCACGGCGACAAGCCTACGGTTGAAAAAGGGGGGCAAGGTGACCAGAGCGGCGGTCTGATCGGCCGCACGAAGGGCGGCATGACCACCAAGCTGCATGCCTTCACCGATGCCGATGGCCGCCAGACCCGCTTCTTCAGGACTGGAGGCCTGGTAAGCGACCACAACAGCGCGGCGGCCCTGCTGGGCAGTCTGCCCGCAGCGGAATGGCTGCCGGCAGACCGGGGCTATGATGCCGACTGGTTCAGGGAAGCGTTGAAAGACAAAGGGGATAAAGCCCTGCATTCCCGGCAGAAAGTCGCGCGGCAAACCCATCAGGCACGACAAGCGACGCTACAAACGCCGCAACAGGATCGAGATCATGTTCGAGCCTGTGAAGGACTGGCGACGGGTCGCCACACACTATGACCGATGCCCGAGGGTCTTCCTCTCCGCCGTCGCCCTCGCCGCAACTGGCATGTTTTTGTCATGAAACTAGAACGAGTCCTGACCCTAGGAAACCCTGACAACCAAGTTGATCATGCAGGCAAGCCCGCGATCTATCCAGCCTAAGAATTTCTGTCGGCCTTGGGGACCTTCTGATGATGCCAAGCTCTCGTTGCTGTCTAGAAAGCACCGCACCTCGATCTTCTCAAGTCAACTTGAGATGCAACGGCAGTAAACTTTCCGGCCTGTCAGGACGTCCAGGACGCGGCTGCACTCAGCATATTCACGTGGTGAAGACCACTCCGATAGTACGCTCTCGCTCTCGCTGACGCTTGTGCTTTTGCTGTCAGTCAAAACGAGGCCATCCGCCGAAACCGGACTTGTCAAGGCGACACTAACGACACAAGCGCCATTGAAGATGGTTCCGTGCCTCAGGAGTTTTTCGTTTTCATAGGCTTGGACCTTCAAACACACGGAGGGTGAGACCTTGAAGGAAGCAGTTGGTTTGCTGTACCCAAGGCGCCGTTGACTGTGCTATTTGACGCTCACCCAGACCCCGCCAAATGAAAGTAGAAGCAAGCCTGACCGTCATCGTGCGGTTCTGATCCTAAGCACAGAGAGGGCGCTCATTATAAGCCAGCAATATCGGGGGCTCATACACCTCAGGCATACCCAAGGCCATGCCCGATGTGGTAGGTGGGCTATGCGGGGCTACTAACTGTGGGATGAGGTTCTGCGGGATTGTCAGGCATTTCCACCATATGCCCTTGTTCATCCACCGGGGTGTCGCTGGGTAATCTGACTTGCCCCTGATCCTTGGATTCTCGCGGTGAGATGCTGCCAACGGCGTAGACCAAAAGCGCTACCGTGATAAAGTTTTATGGCGGAGAGACAGTCCCCATGAATCTAACTTATCTGTGCATATATGCGCTTGTATGACCCTATCTGTATGAACCTGATAAGTGACTAACAAACTGTAATTATTCGAAAAATGATCTTGAACCTGTCTCACTCCGGCTTGCATTGTTTCATGTAATGTCATAATCTTTAGTGGGTAGGAGGATGGGTAGATGCCGCGCAAAGCCAAGGAGCTATCAGCGCTTGAGGTGTCCCGGATAGCCAACACTGGACTGCACTTTGTTGGGACAGTGCC
>JAQWWH010000030.1 GCA_029255105.1 Flavimaricola sp.
GGCGGTCCCAGAAGTAATCTTGGCTTGCCTGAGGGGAGGCATTTGCGCTATTTTAATTTGGAAGTTTGGTGTTTTCGACAACTTGCTTAGCCCCGGTTGCGCCCGCCAGCGCTCGGGCGTTTTTGTTTTTCTGCTCAAACATGTCTTGGCCCGCCAAGCATTTGGCGCAGGGCTGCACCTGTTCCTGCGCCAGCAGCCATTTCTCGATTGCCGCTGGACGATAATAGATGTTGCGGCCCAGCTTGATGAAGGGCGGCCAGATGCGCTGTGCGCGCTCGCGTTGGACGGTACGCACAGAGACACTATGCGCGGCGGCGTAGTCGCTTTCGGTGATAAGGTCGGAGACTGTCATTCATAGCCTCACTAATTCGCCTGTTGCGGTTGAAGTGAGGCCTTTGTCAGGGATTGCGGTTTGGCTGTCGTGTGGCGACTAAAGCCTTTCCGTTGCAACCATTAGCGGTTTCGGTAATACTCGGCTTTTACCATTTCGCCCGTCCAGTGTTTTGTTTCGTGGTTTGAAAGGTCACCTGCCACTTTCTCAAAAGCTGTCGCCTTTGGAATGCCACGGGAATTCAGCCTTTCCACTTCGGCCAAAATGAAATTGCGCAGGGACCATTTTCGAGAACTCTTATTTGCAGGTGCCCCTCCGCGCCCGCGCCCCTCGGATGTGAGAAAATCACGCTCAAGCGCCTGTTTAGCCATTGGCGCAAGCCAAACCGGGATTGCCTGCCCGTTCGCGATACAAAACAAAGCAGCCTCATAACCAGCAGCCAGATTGCCGCTTTCATAGTCGGCGCGCCAATGCTCCAAAAACTCCGAAAGGTCTTCATTCATCGCGTAGCCTCAAACTTCAACATGATAACAGCCTGCGCCGCGTCAAGGTCCTGCCCAGCCACAATCCGCGATAGCCGGGCATCCCAAGCTTCCCATGCCGCCTGTCGCTCGCTGTCAAAGCTGTGGTGATCGTAAACAGCGATGATACCGCCCTTCACATGTCCAATAGTCATTTCGGCAATATCTGGCCTCACGCGGCACGCGGAAAGCCCGGTGCGCATCATGCGGCGCAGATCGTGTGGGGTCCAACGCCCCGAAGGCTGCACCGCCTTTGCCCCTAGCGCGACGTGCTGGCGATCAACGGCCCGGCACAGTGCAGAGTTTGTGATCGGTGATCCCGGCCTTGCCTCGAATATGAAGCCGCTCCAACGCTCGTTTCTACGCCGTGAAAGTCGGTCAATCTCGGCCTTCGCATCGGCGATGATCTCTTGCGCGGTATCGCTCAGATAGACGGTATGCGCGCTGTCGGTCTTGCCACGCCTGTCGGCTGGAATGGTCCACCACCGGCCCGAGATTTCATCCTCGCGCATCCCGGCCACCTCTCCGGGCCTCTGCCCCGTCACCAGCACCATTTTGAGGCAAAGAGCGGTCAGGCGACGCAGATCTGATGTCTCGGCATTGGTCCAGAAGGCGCGGATTTCGTCTTGGTCCAGAACGCGACCCCGCACCTTGGCCTTGAGCCGGTCGCGCTTGCCCTTAACCGTGATGCTGGACGGATTCAGCCCGGCAAGCGGGTTCGCTGGGATATGGTCACGGTCTGTCGCGTAGTCCATCAAGCGTCGGGCATAGAGAAACAACTGAGCGGCTGCGCGGGGGGGTGCTGATGCCTTTTGTTCTATGACTTCGATGACATCGCGGCGGCGGACATCGCTCACCTTCATCGTCCCAATTGCGGGCACAAGGTCGTTGACCATGTAGCCCCTTATCGCCCTTTCAGATTTCAAACCGCTGGCGTGCTTGTCCAGCCATTCATCTGCCAATTCGGAGACCGTGGGTTCGGATCGGCGGCGGCGTTTCTCTTCTAAAGGGTCGTTGCCCCTGTCGATCTCGCGCATCATGGCTTGCGCCTCAAGGCGCGCCGCCTCCTAAGTCCATTTAGGCCAATCACCAATCACTTTTCTTCGTTGTCGCCCATCAAAAGCGTATTGCAGTATGAAGCACTTACCGCCCGCTGCCGTCAACTTCATGCCAAAGCCTCGAGGGGCGTCACGGTGGTCGTCGAAGATGAACCGCTTGCCAGTTTTCGGTATAGCTGCGCCCGCGATTGATCCGTTACGTCCATCTGTCAGTTTCGGCATGTCCGGGCCATCCAACAGTCAATTGCACATACATCATTTGGTCGGCAGTCGAACTTCCAGCTTTCTATTGGTCACTGGATTGGTCACTAACTCAACGAGCTGCCAGCGTCACTAAATGTCGTCAAGTGTCATTGGTCATACTATTATGTCATTCTAAAACAAAAATAGAATTCCCGTTCAATCTTAGGTGGTAACTAAATCAACGGCTTGGTGGAGGGCAGAAAATCGCCGGTTAATCAATTGGTCGTAGGTTCGATCCCTACCGCCGGAGCCAATTTAACGAAGGGCCCAGCGAAACCTCTCTGGGCCCTTCGCTTGTTTAAGAACTCGTGTTTGCTGAAGGGATTGCAGCGGACCATCGAGGGTGAGGGATGTCCGTCGTGATCCATGCGGCCCGACCGGGTGCTCGAGCATTCCGACAGCCGCTCCAATGAGCGTCCCAACGCGCTTTTGGTCGGCACTGGCACCAAGTTACTTGGCAAGGGTCCAAGGCTAGGGTCCGTGGCTAGGGTCCGTGGCTAGGGTTCGTGCCAAGGGTCTGTGGCTAGGGTCCGTGACCGGCGCCCAAGACCGGGGCGCTCATATCCTAGGCCCAAGCAGCGCAACAACGGCAATCATGTGCCATAATTTGGCCCACCCAGTCCGCTAACTTGGCGCATTGAAACAACGATTGAGCAGTTCAATGCAACAGACGATCGAGACGCGGCAGGCGAAATTCGGGTTGGTTGGATTTCTGCTGGGGGTCGCAAGTCTCGTCGTCATTCTCATTCAGCTTTCGGCGTTTTTCGAGCCGTCTGAAAGGACCAGCGGCTCTGTCATTGGCGAGATTGCCGCGGATATCAGGCTGTCGGCCGCACGCGCTTTGACAGGGGAACCCGCGCCCGCGCCCTCACCTGCCCCCCGGGATTACGGTCAAGTTCTAACGATTGCCGCGCTGTGTGTGGCCGCTGTTGCGGTCATGTTGGGCGGCATAGGACTATACCGGAACGAACCGCACCGGCTGCCCTATCTGGCCGTTGGTGTCGGCATTTCGGCCTTTGTCATGCAGTTTGTTTTCTGGTTGGCGATCCTGATCTGCGGGGTGGCCTTGCTGATCAGCATTATCGGCAATCTCGACAGTATTCTCAGCTAACGACAAGGCCACAATCCAACAACGGGACGGTCAACGTTTGGACAGCCATCCGACGGTGTGGGTCAGCACCCCCCTTCCGCTTGCCGATCAGGCGCCTCCGCCGGAAATCCTGTCGTTCAAATGAGGACAGCACCCTGCCAGATCGGACCTAACCCCATCTGTCGCCCCTCACCGCACCACCCGCTTGATGACGGCGCGCAGGCTTAGCCCCTGAACGATCACGGTGAACAGGACAACGGCATAGGTTGCCGCCAGCAATGCCGATTTCTCGGGGACTTCGGGCAGCGACAGCGCCAATGCTACCGAGATGCCACCGCGCAGGCCACCCCAGGTCAGTACCGGGATGGTACCGCGCCCGAACCAGCGAAACAGGCCGAGCATGAGGACGGGACCGCTGACCGCAACCAACCGGGCAACCAGAACGAGCGGCACTGCCAGCGCCATCAGCCAGCCAAACGCAGGTTCGAACCGCAGCACCAGAACCTCCAGCCCGATCAAGAGGAACAGGACCGAGTTCAGCATTTCGTCGATCAGCGTCCAAAATCCGAACAGGTATCTTTGGGTTTGTGCGCTCAGCGCGTCATGCGCCCCCCGGCTCCCCACCAGCAGCCCTGCGACCACCACGGCCAGCGGGCCGCTCACCACCAGTCGAGTGGCAATCGCATAGGTGCCCACCACCAGTGCGAGCGAGATCAGCACCTCGATCGAGTAGTCGTCGATGGCGCGCATGGCGCGGTAGGCGACATAGCCAGTCATGGCGCCGAGGGCCGCACCGCCAAGGGCCTCGACCACGAACACCTCGCCGACCTGAACCGCGCCGAAACCATCACCAACGGCGGCGTGGACAAGAACGGCGAACAGCACCACGCCGACTCCGTCATTGAACAGGGTCTCGCCCGTCATCACGATCTTGAGGTCCTCTGGAACCTTGAGCTCTTTGAGCGTGGCAAGAACCGCGACCGGGTCGGTCGGGCTGATCAACGCCCCGAACACGAGGGCCCATGGCAATGAGATCGCGACCCCCAGAAGGTCGCTTGCCGCCCAGACGACACAACCGATTATCCCGGTCGATACCACAACGCCCAAGGTTGCCATCGTCCCGATTGTCACCGCACGACTGCGCAGGCTGATCACGTCAACATGCAGCGCACCCGCAAACAACAAAAAGGCAAGCATGCCCTCCAGCACCGTTTGCTGGAAATCAACCTGCCGCAACAGGGCTGCCAGACCCTCATAGTTGAACAGCCCCGGCATCACCGCCTCGGCCCCGATGACAACCAGCGATGCGCCAAGCCCCATGACAAGCAGGCCAATCGTATGCGGCAAGTACGCCAGCCGTAAATTGACCCAGCTGAACGTGGCCGTCAGCACCAGCAGGATCGCGATAAGCTCAAACTGCGACATCGGGGGCCGCGCAGTGACCAGAGAGAACATCCCGGCGTCTTGCGGCGGGCAGCGGGGTCCTATGCGTTAACAAAGGGCGTGGGGCTGGCATCAGTCGACACCATACTCCAGCATCTTTTCCAGGCCTTCCGTGAGGAACTCCCCCACCTCGGGCTGCGCCAGCAAATAGCGGCTGACCAGCCCCTCGTGCTGTTGTCGCGCAAGGGCTTTGGTCTGCTCCCAGGCTTCGGGTTCCGCGTCACCTCGTCCGATCCAAAACAGCGCGACCAGCGCGTCCTGCTGTTCGTCGTTCATGCTTTCGATCTCTTGGGTGATCTCGTTGCGGCTCAGATCGCCTTCGGTTTCCTGCAACGTCACCGTCACCTCATCGTCCGAAGCATTGCCGCCAAGGTCCGAGATATCGGTCCCCTCCTTCGCCATCACAGCGTTGAACCGCAACACCAGTGCTTCAATCTGGGCATCGTCAAAAGGTAGCGCAGCCATCGGTCTCTCCTGTCCATAACCGCGTCAGGATACCACCCGGGTCAGCCACGGCACTGATTTCGATCATATGGCCCTGCCTCGAGGTTCGCTGTCAGGGGCTGAAGGGCGGGCAGATGGTGTCACACCTCTGCGGTGCCGCGTCGGGTTGACGGGACCTTCCCGCCCTTTGTCAGCTCCTGCGGCAAGCTTGTCGGCATTGATGCCCCGGCGATCCTGGAAGGCCGGGCGGCGACCGGCTTTGACCCGAGAATGGCAAACTCCCGCTGCCGTGTCAGCCTTCGCAAAAACAATTCAGGATTCGTCGGCGCAGACCAACCTGTATCAGTATGGCTTGATGACGGCGGTGCCATAGTCGGAAAGTCCACATGGTATCGATGGACATCTACCTACCCAAATGAGCCAGAGACACGCGGGACCAGTTGTCCCCACATCCCCCAGTCCTGCGTGTTACTCGTTTGCGGACTGTCCGCGAATAGAAAATCCTATGGCAGCCGAAACCGACAGATCGACCAATGTCGGCGCCAGGATCAATACCGTGAAGGCCGCATGGGACATGGCCCCCGGGCCCAAGAAGGACGCCGTGCAAGAGCACTATACGGCCGCCGAATGGGCCCACAGGGCCAAGAACGACGCCGACACCAACAAGGCACTCTGCGCCTCAACCGACGCTCTGGCGCGAGGTGACGGCCCGCCTGCCCGGCCCGGCGATTCCTGAAGGGGCCACCGGCCGTCAGGCGCGCAGGGATTTCGAAACCACTTAACCGAGACGCACCTGCAAAATCTGGCGGGCCGTTTCCCTCGAAAAAGGATCAGACCATGGACAAGGATCGTCTCGCCGGTTCGGCAAAGATCGCAAAGGGCAACGTCAAGGTTGCCGTTGGCAAGTTGCTTGGCGATGCCAAGCTCGAGGTGGATGGCCAGGCCGAAAAGGTCGAGGGCAAGGTCCAGAATGCGGTGGGCGGCGCCAAGGATGCGATCCGTGACGCATAGTGCCTATGCCCAGACGCGCCTTGCAGTGACTGCGAGGGGTCTGACACCTGGTCCTTGTCCCTCTGCCAGTATCCCGCCCAAGTGTTCCAAAACTCCAAGGTGGATTGGACGATGAGCAGAAACATCCTTCTCGCCGTGATCGCCATTCTCGCCATCTGCACCATCGGGATCAGCTATCTCTTCTATCAGGAACGACAGCACGGCATCGAGATCCAGATCGGCGAACAGGGTCTGACCATCGACGGGAACTGATCCGACCGGGCAGCAGCCAAACCCATTGCCACCACGGGCCCTCGTTGCACGAGCCACGCCCCCCCCCCCTTAGGAGAATGCGCTATGTCCCTCGGTACCATCCTGATCATCATTCTTGTCATTTTTCTCCTCGGTGGATTCAGTGGGCGCTTTGGCGGCTATGGCTATGGCTACGGTCATGCAGGCACCGGTGCGCTTGGGACGGTCCTGATTCTTGTCGTCGTCCTGATGCTACTGGGCCGCATCTGACCCGCGACAAACGGCACCAATGACAGCACCTTTGGCCGATCCGCCTTGAGGTTTTGGCGAAATCGCATCAAGATCGCCCGACATCCGCCGCGGTTGGCGCGTGTTGTTTGAGAAGAGGCGTGACACATGAGGCTACGACGTCAGGTTTCTTCGGTGGTGAGGCGGTTGTCTGGGACGAGGTCAAACGCGACCGCACCGATGGTCGAAACGCCCAAGACCCAACACCAACGCAACCTCGAAGCAGAGGCGCGGGTGTTTGCTGGCAAGTCTAATGACCGCGTCCGGTCATTGGCCTGGAGCTCGATCAGCTATTTCAGCTCACGGATCCACGAAAAGCTGGATATGGCCGGCCGGGCGACAAAGCTTTTGGGCGGTCGCAAGGACCTCAAGGCACTGACCCTGGCCTGCGGCGACATGAAGGGCGAATACCCCCTGCTCAAACGTTTGGGCGCCAAGTCCATCGTGGCCTATGACATCAGCGAAGGGCAGCGACAAAGATGCCTGGACCAGGTGTTCGATGGCAGCGTCGAACTCGACTACCGCATCGAAGACGTCAATCACGTCGAGCTCGAGCCGAACACCTACGACCTCGTCTATATGCAGCAATCCCTCCACCATATCGTCGAGATCGAAAAGCTGCTGGAACGCATCCACGCCGCCCTCAAACCCGATGGCATCTTTCTGCTGAACGATTACGTGGGAGAGCCTTTTCTTCAGCGCGGCCCGCGCCAGCGCGAGGTCTGCCAGAAAATCTGGAAACTCTTGCCCGAGCGGCTTCGCATCGACAAGGACGGCAACTTCACGCCTGACCTGTTCATCCCAGACAAGGCCATGCTGTCCCCCTTTGAGGCGATCCGGTCGGACGCGATCCTCCCTGCCCTTAAGGCGAATTTCGTCACCCATTCCGAGTTTCTGTTTGGCGGGATCATCTTTCCGATCACAAACAACTTTGCTCCGAACTACCAGCCCGACAATGAAGGCGATGAAACCCTCATTCGGATGCTGTGGTATCTCGATGAACTGATGGTCGGCAATGGCACGGTCGAGCCGACATTCGTGCGCGGGATCTACCTCAAAAAGAGATAGGCCGCTCCTCCGTCGGGTTCGAGTGACGCGTTGGCGCTTGGCGCATGACGCGCCGTGGCCGCTTCATTGGGGGCCCGTGTTGGCACGATGGGCAGACTTCCGCCTCTCTGGCAAAGGTACGGAATACCGCGCTTGCCGGGGCAACACCCTCCAACATACTCAATGCTGATCAATCAACAGCCGCAGGGCATCACCGGATGGCGCGTCGAGCCGATCACAGACGGGACGTACTCGCGGCGCGCGTCATTGGCACAGCCCGAGGCAGGATTTCCGAACACATACCTGATGCTTTCTCCGTCCGCCCGGTCACCTCCCGGACCCTTGTGCGGACCCGGACGCTTGGCCTACTGGCCGACACGGCAACCGCCTCTGTCGATCGGGCAGGATGAGCGGCATGTCCGACAAACCTCAACCAGAGCCACGGGTCGACGGGCCACCGCAGCCTTGGAAGGATGCTTGCCTAAGTTGGCTCGCCCGTCTTGCTCTGCGATCGTTCTATGCACGGATCGAGGTAATCGGGGCAGACCGCCTGCCCTCTTCCGGCCCGCTGATCGTCATGGCCAACCACTCCAACAGCCTTGTCGATGCCATGGTGATCACCGGTTTTCTGCCCCGGATGCCCCGATTTCTGGCGGCCAGCACAGTCTGGGACTACAAACCGCTGATCGGGCTTCTGAATGCCGCCGGCGCGATCCCCGTGCACCGGGTGCAGGACGGACGACAGCGCCAAGGGGCGCTAAGAGATACCTTTTCCGTCGCGGCAGAGTTCCTCGTGGGCGGCGGTGTCCTTGCGGTCTTTCCCGAAGGCATCAGCCACAATGAACCACGTGTGCTGCCGCTGAAACCGGGTGTTGCACGCATCGCCCTTCAGGCCGAGGCGGTGCGCGGACCGCTTGGTATCCGGATCGTGCCGCTTTGTCTGATCTTTGAGAAAAAGCAAATGTTCCGCTCGCGGGTGCTGGTGGAATTCGTACAACCGGTCGAGATCGCGCCTGAAATCATCAAGGCGTATCGCAGCGGCTCCAAGGCCTGCCAATCGGCGGCGGCCAAGGCGCTGACCGACGACCTTGCGCAGGAACTGGAGGTCCTGACCCCCATCGACGACAATTGGGAGGACAACCGCCTTATCGGCCGGGCAGCTGAAATCCTGTCCCATACCGAAGGGATCACCAATCCCGACCGCCCCATGGCTGAATTGGCGCAAGAGCAGAAAACCGTCCGACACGGCTATGCCTGGACCCGGCAAATACATCCCGGACGCACAGCCGCCCTACGGGCCAACCTGTCCGTTTATGACAGCATGTTGCGGACCGCCGGCCTGCGCGACCTTGAGGTCGCCCGCCATGCCAAGGTCGGAATGAACACCGTGCCACTTGGGCGCACAGCCCTGACCATCGCCATAAACCTGCCGGTGGCGGGACTTGGGCTGGTTCTGAACTGGCTCCCCTTCCAACTCATGCTTCAGGTCAGCAAGGGCAAGGACCGCGACAAGCGTTCGACCTGGTCGATCTTTGGGGGGATGCTGGTGTTTCCGGTGTTCTGGATCATTACCGCCCTCCTTGTCGGGGTTTGGGCGGCGACGGCTCTCAGCCCCCTTGCCGGTTGGCTGAGCGGACTTGCCACGCTGGTCGCAGCCCCAATCACAGGGCAGCGTAGCCTCAAACTGTTCGACACCCTGTCCCGGATCGCCCCTGGCGTTCGGGCCATGACGCGGTTGAGGTCTACCAACGTCCTGGGGCAGCGACTGATCGAACAAAGACGCGTCGTCGTGGGGGATCTGATCGCCCTGTCAGAGGCCTACGACGCAGAGCAGGACAGGCTCGCTGCCGCAGCGCGCTTGTCTGGACACGGCTAGATCGCAGGACCCAGCGCTCTGCCGGCGATTTGAACGCGATACTGACGCTAAATTGCCAAAGACCACTTCGGAATGTTCTTTAGTGACTTCCTTAACCCCCAAGAACCATTCTAGGGTGCTGGGAAGTGGGGGAATTCCAGACGTGATACAGAGTAGCGCACCTCGGCGGATCTGGGGTTGGTTCTTCTTCGATTGGGCCAGCCAACCCTATAACACCCTGCTTTTGACCTTTATCTTTGGCCCCTACATCAACGAGTTGCTTGGCGATGGGTCCCGGGCGCAGGCCACTTGGGGCTTTGGCATCGGGGCGGCGGGCCTTGTGATGGCTCTGCTGGCGCCAGTCCTCGGGGCTATTGCAGATTCCACCGGCACGCGGATGCGCTGGATCTGGCTGTTCTCCGTGATGTACGTCATCGGCGCGGCAGGGATCTGGATCGCAGCGCCGGGTGACATGAACCTGCTGATTGTCATGGTCTTCTTTGCAATCGGCCTGATCGGGATGGAGTTCGCCACGATCTTTACCAACGCCATGCTGCCCGACCTTGGCACCCCCGAACAGATCGGACGCCTGTCGGGCAATGGCTGGGCTTTTGGCTATGTCGGCGGGCTGTTCGCGCTGGTGATCTTTTTGCTGTTCTTTGCAGAGAATGCCGAAACCGGGCGCACGCTGATTGGCCTGCCTCCGGCCTTTGGCCTTGATCCGCTGGCCCGCGAAGGAACGCGGTTTGTTGGCCCCTACGCGGCCCTGTGGTTCATAGTGTTCATGATCCCCTTCTTTCTCTGGGTCCGCGAACCCCGCCCCCAACGCTCAGAACCCGGCGCGGTACGGCGGGCAATGGTGGCGCTGGGTCGCAATCTGAAGACCCTGCCCAAGGACCGCAGCCTGTTTGCCTATCTTCTGTCCTCCATGTTCTACCGGGACGCCCTGAACGGGATGTATGTCTTTGGCGGCATCTATGCGGCGGGTGTTCTGGGCTGGTCAGCGCAAGACACCGGCATCTTTGGCATCCTTGCGATCATCTCGGGGGCGGTCTTTGCCTGGCTGGGCGGCGGATGGGATCAGCGGCTTGGCTCAAAACCGGTGATCACAGGCAGCATCATTCTGTTGATGGTGGTCAGCGTGGGCATCATCTTTGTCACCCCAACCGCCGTCTTTGGGATGCCCGTCGCAGAAGGTTCGGCCCTGCCCAACATCGCGTTCTATGTGCTTGGGGCGGCCATCGGGGCGGGTGGCGGCACGTTGCAAGCCTCCAGCCGGACAATGCTGGTCCGACAGGTCGATCCGGCCCAGATGACCACCGGGTTTGGCCTTTATGCCCTGACGGGCAAGGCCACGTCCTTTATCGCCCCGCTGTCGATCGGATTGGTCACATCGCTGACGGGCAGCCAGCAGTTGGGCATCACCCCGCTGGTGGTCCTCTTCGTGATCGGGTTCGTGCTGATGTTCTGGGTGAAACCGGCACGCGGGACAGAAGACGCGCCACCGGCGCTATCCGCCTGATGCCTAGCCCCAGCCGTAGTTGAAGCTGACGCTGATCCGGTCGTCCTCGGCCATGTTCATAGGTACTTCGTGCCGAAGCCAGCTTTCCCAGAGCAGCACGTCGCCCGCATCAGGGGCGACGTAGATAAAGCTGCGCATTTCGGGGCGGGCCTTGGCCTTGCGGGCCGGGGCGGCCATCATCATGGCATGGCGCGGGTCCTCGAACTTGATCGCACTCGCCCCTTCGGGCATCGCCACATAGGTGGTCCCGCTGATCACGCTATGGGGATGGATATGGGCGGTGTGGATGCCACCCGTCGGCAGGATGTTGATCCAGAGCGAATCCAGCTTCAGCTTCTTGCCGTCCAGATCGAATTGCAGGTCCTTGGCAAAGGCCGCCACATGTTTGTCCAGCGCCTTGACCACATCCTTGAAGATCGGGAACCGCCAGGGCAGATCGGTGAGTGAGGCATAGCTGGTGTAACCGGCAAAGGCATTCTCTTCGCACCAGTTCTGACCGGCCTCGTCATCCTCGGCGATGGACAGGCAGGCATCCTCAAGCTCGGACGGATCAACACCCTTGCCGAATTCGGACAGGGGGGCGCGGTAAAGGCGGGTCACAAAGAGGGATTCGATCTGGGACATAGCGCTGTCATAGACCAGCCCGGCCGCCACTGCGAGAGGCGGCTTGCACGATTGCAGACCGGACCGGGGCCTATCCCGGATCGTTAAAGCTGTCGAAGGTCGCCCGCATTCGCGCGGGATCGGCGGTGCGCCCGGTGAAGAGTTCGAACGCCCGAACCGCCTGAAACAGCGCCATCCCCGATCCGTCAAGGCTGCGGCACCCAAGGGCGCGGGCCTCGGCCAGGAACTGGGTTTCAAGGGGGAAATAGACCACATCGGCCACCCATTGGCCGGGGTGCAACAAGGCCGTCGGAACAGGCGTGCCAGGCAGTTTCGCCATGCCCACAGGGCTGGCGTTGACCACACCGTCGACGCCGGGCGCGGCGGCTGCCCCATCCATCGCCACGCTGGCCCGGTCGGTTCCATGCCGGGTCTGCAGATTGGTCACCAGCGCCTTGGCCGCCTCTGCCCGGACATCACAAACCGCCAGATGACCGACGCCATTGTCCAGCAGGGCATGGGCCACGGCCCCACCTGCCCCGCCCGCGCCCAGCATCAGGACCAGCGCCCTTGGGGCATCCGCCAAGCCCTGACGCAAATTCTCGGCAAAGCCCCAATAGTCGGTGTTGTGCCCGATCCGCTTGCCGTCCTGAAACACAATCGTATTGGTGGCCCCCACCGCCCACACCGCGTCAGAGGCACTGTCGAGGTGATCAAGGGCCGCCTGCTTATAGGGATAGGTCACGTTGACCCCGGCGTAGCCTTCCGCCTCGGCCCGCGCCAGAATGGCGGCAAAGTCGCGGTCAGCCTCGGCCATCAAGTCGGTATCGAGCAGGTCGTAGCGCAGGGTCAGGCCCTGTGCTGCTGCCTCGGCCATATGCATGGCGGGGGTGCGGGATTGCTGGATCCCGCTGCCAATCAGCCCGACGCGCAAGGCCGCTGTCATTGCAGCAAAACCGGCAAGGTGATCGGCCCGCGAAAGCCAAAGCCCCGCCAAAGCACCTTGGCCGGATCAGGAAGCTGCATGTTCGGAAACCGCTCGAACAGGATCGGCAGCATCACCTTGCCCACCGCCCGGCGCGCCACATGAGTGCCCATGCAAAAGTGGGGGCCATTGCCAAAGGCCTGATGCGGGGCCTTGGCCCGGTAGACATCGAAAACTTCGCCATTCTCGAACAGCTCTTCATCGCGGTTGGCAGAGGCCTGAATGGTCATCACCGTGTCGCCCTTGGGGATCAGGTATCCCCGGATCTCGGTGTCCTCTGTCACCAGCCGGGACGAGGCCTGAATGGGCGCAACCCAGCGCACCGCCTCTTCAAAGGCCTTGTCCCAGTCGTCGTGGCGGCGCACCTCGTTAAGCTGATCGGGATTGGTCAAGAGCCCGTAAACCACCGTGTTAAGGGCGTCGCGGGGTTCGTTGATGCCGCCGCCGATGGCAATCTTGATATTGGCGTAGATCTGGCTTTCCTCGATCGGATCATCGGCGTTGATCATCACCGCCAGCGCGGAATTGTTCGGCTCTGCCCGGTGGCGGGCCTGCAGGCTGTCCAGAAGGGCGTTCATCTCGGCATTGGCCGCGTCCGAGCGGGCAAAGGGCGCGTCCTGCCAGCCAAAGTTGCCCGCCCCGTCGATCAGGGCCTGCGACCAGCGCTGCATCTCATCGTCGCTGGCCTCGTCCATTCCCAGCATGATGGCCAGCCCACGGGCGGCATAGGGGCCGGACAGGGCGGGAAAGAGGTCGATCACCTCGCCCTTCGGCAGACGGCTGACATAGTCCCGCGCGATAGCCTCGTAGCGGGGCATCCAGTCGTTGGTGATGACCTTGGGGTTAAAGGCCGGGGCCATGGCATTGCGTTCGCGCAGATGCGCCGCGCCGTCCTTGCGCATCAGGGTATGGGCCCCAAACGCCCGCTTCATCGGGGTGTTGGGATCGTCCGAACTGAAGATGCCGGGCTGGTCCTTGACGTATTTGGTGTCCGTGGCCTTGGTCAGAAGGGTCCGCCCCGCCGCGCGCACCCGAACAACCGGCGCTTCGGCGCGCAGGCGGCGGTAGATCGGATAGGGATCAAGATCAAGCTGGGCAAGCGTGATCTCTTCGTCCAGCGGTGCAAGGTTTGCCAAATCCGTCTCTCCCCAATTTCGTGCCGGGCCCGGCCCAATCTGTCCGTGTCGCCCCGTATCCGGGACGCCAACCCTGCCTCTTACAAGCCTGCGCTATCCGCACCCTGCCCCGTCGTTTCCCCCAAAAGCCGCAAGGCGTTCTCTTTCAGGATCAGCGGCCGCACCTCGTCCTTGAAGGGGGCTGCCTCGAAATCGGCCAGCCAGCGGTCGGGCGTAATGGCGGGCCAGTCAGAGCCAAAAAGCATCTTTTTCTTCAGGATGGAATTGGCATAGCGAATGAATGTCTCGGGAAAGTATTTGGGCGACCAGCCGGACATGTCGTAATAGACGTTGGGCTTGTGCTGACAGACGGCCAGCCCCTCCTCGGTCCAGGGAAAGGACGGGTGGGCCAGCACGATGGGCATGTCGGGAAAGTCGACCGCCACATCGTCAAGATGGATCGGGTTGGAATACTTCAGCCGCATCCCCATGCCGCCCCGCATCCCCGACCCGACACCGGTCTGGCCGGTGTGAAACAGGGTAATCGCCCCTTCCTCGGCAATCGCCTCGTAAAGGGTATAGGCCGCCCGGTCATTGGGAAAGAACCCCTGCATGGTGGGATGAAACTTGAACCCCCGCACGCCAAACTCGCGCACCAGCCGCCGGGCCTCGCGCGCGCCGGCCTTGCCCTTGTGCGGATCGATCGAGGCAAAGGGGATCAGGATGTCGTCGTTCTCGGCGCAGACCCCCGCCACCTCTTCGTTGGAGTAGCGGCGAAAGCCAGTTTCACGCTCTGCATCGACCGGAAAGATAACGGCGGCGATGTTACGCTCTCGGTAGTAGTTCGCGGTGTCCTGCACCGTGGGCAACATCCCCTCGGCCCCGGCGGGGTTTCTGAAGTAGGCGGCCATGCCCGACTGAAATTCGTTGTAGCCATCGTCGCGGCTGGTGCAGCAAGGCTCTTCGGCGTGGGTGTGGAAATCGATGGCCCGAACGGCGGAAAAGTCGACCATGACGTATCTCTCCTTCTAGGGCGCGGCGGCGCGACCGGGCGTTGCTAGAGTGCTAAGGGATCAAGGACCGATTGGCCAATTGTGAAACCGGCACGATCAGACATGGATCGCCCCGGGACAATCCGTGGCATATAGCCGTTCGATCAGATCGGCGTGGTTCTGGCGCAGGGCCCGCTGGTTCAGCGACCCCTTCTCAGTGATCTCGCCCTTGTCAAAGCTGGGCGGCAGGTCAAGCACCACGGCCCGGCGAATGCGCGCCGCAGAGCCTGTGGCGGCCTGCGCTGCTGCCGCCAGCCGGTCGGTCAGGGCCGCCATCCGCGCCTCGGACGGCATCCGCAGGGCACTGTCGGACAAGATCAGAAGGGCGCCAAGCTCGGCCGCGTTCTCGCCCACGATGACGGCATCGCGCAACAGCCCGCCCGCCGCATCGACGAGACCCGCCCGCACGGCCCCGACAGCCACCCATGTCCCGGTTGCCAGTTTGAAATTCTCGGCCACCCGCCCGTCAAAGAAGAACCCTTTGGAAAAATCATTCGGATCGGCCGGTCGCAGAGCGTCGCCCATGCAATAAAACCCATCCTCATCAAAGGCCTCTGCTGTCCGTTCGGGATCGTTCAGATACCCCGGCGTGATCGTCGGCCCCTTGAGCCGGGCCTCAAGCTTGCCCCCGCTTGGCACCAGTTTCAGCGTCAGGCCAAGGGAGGGGACGCCGACATTGCCCGCCTTTTCCTGAATGTCGGTGCAGGCCAATGCAAAGGGCGAGGTCTCGGTCGCGCCAAGACCCGTGGCCAAAAGAACCTCGCGCCCAGTGACCTTGCGCCCGATGGCCGCAAGGCGGTCCCAGGTGTGCTGGGCCATGCCTGCCCCGGCATAGAACAGCATGCCAAGGTCGGAAAAGAACGTGGCGGCGAGGTCTGCGTCCTGCTCAAGCTGCTCGACCAGCATGTCGTAGCCGATGGGCACGTTGAAATACCACGTGCAAGCCACCTCGCGCAGGTTGCGCAGGGTCTCATCGAACTTGCCCGGACCGGGGCGGCCGTCGTCAATGTAATAGGTCCCGCCATTGGTCATCACGAGGTAGAACGACTTGTTCCCCGCGGCCGTATGGTTCCACGGCGCCCAGTCCAGAACAACCGGCGGTTGGTGGTTGAGAAAGCGGTAGCAGTCCCGGATCATGGCCTGACTGGCGCAGATCATCCGGTTGGTATTGATCACCGCCTTGGGCGAACCGGTAGAGCCCGAGGTGAACAGGTACTTGACCACCGTCTCTTCGGTCAGGCTGGCGCGGGCGGCATCGGCGCGTAGGGTCGGACCGCCCAGAAGGCTGTCGAAGGCGATCCCGCCCCCCGGAGACGTCAGGGCAATCACAGCACGATCGGGCGCCGCGATCGCAGCCAAGGCCGGGCCAAAGGCCACCCCGTCATCCGCATAGATCGCGCCGGGCTTTAGCGTGGCGGCAATATCGCGCAGCTTGGCATGGTCCTTGGACACCAGCGAATAGGCAGGCGAGACCGGGGCATAGGGAATGCCCACATAGGCGCAGGCGATCCCCAAAAGGGCATGTTCAAGGCTGTTCTCGGACAGGATCAGCAAGGGCCGGTCCGGCCCAAGGCCCAGTCCCAGCAGCCGGTCCCCGATCTGCCGGGCGGCAAGACGGGCAGCACCATAGCTGATCCGCCGCCAGTCGCCGCCATTGACCCTGCGGGCGATCCACGGCCGTTCGGGGGCGGCATCGGCCCATTTGTCCAGATAATCGGCAAGGGTCGGCATATAGCCTGTCAACGCGCCGGTCTGGCGCATCAGGACGGTGCCATCGTCCTGCCGGTCATAGGTAAATGTGGGGGACCAGAACCGGTCCTGCCCTTCCGTCAAGCCTGCCGCCATGCGAGCCTCCCCTGCCTTTCCCCTCTCATCCCGGCACGCGATGCGCGGGGGTGCAGATCGAAAAAGACAGACCCGATTTCGTTTACTTGGTTAACAGTTATCCAGACCAAGGACCAAAGTCCAGCATGCAAAAGAAAACCCCCGTGCCGGGGCACGGGGGTCTTTGTCTTGAACCGATACCCGGCAGATCAGCCGCGGGGCCTGCGTGGCGGGGCGTTGCCACCCGGTGCCCGCTTTGGTTTGCCACCCGGAGCTTTGCTACCGGGGCCTTTGCTACCCGGGCCTTTGCCGCCGCCGGGACGTGGACCGGCCCCTTTGGCGCCTGCCCGGTCCTTGCCTGCACGCGGCGATGTGCTGCCACCCGGCGGCACGAACCGCTTGGAGGTGTCGGTGGCGTCAGCGCGCGGTTTCGCTGCCGGGGCACTGTCCGCGCTCCGCTCGGGCTTGCCCTTGTAGCGATCGTCAGGCTTGCGGTCGAATTTGGCCTTGGGCTTGTCATCATAACGCTTGTCGGACTTGCCAGCCGGCTTTCCAAAAGTCTTGCCCTTGGGCTTGTCATCGTAGCGCCGTTCAGACGTCCCTGCGGGCTTGTCCCGGTCACCCTTCGGGCGCGGTTCTGCCGGACGGGGGGTGTGTTTGAACCCCTTGTCGTTCTTGGGATGGCGCGGTTTGCGGAAGGGCACGACTGATCCGTCGGCCACATGATCGACGGCGGGGGCGGCAGCGACAGGCTCAGGCGCGGGCGCAGGACGCGGCTCCGAACGCGGCGCGGGCTTGGGCCTGGGTGCTGCCTTAGGGGCCGCTGGCGCAGATTCTGGCGCAGCCGGTGCCACCGGCTGGATCGGTGCCACATCCGGGGTCTCTGCCGACGGTGGAATGGGTTCGTCCATCACCTCGGCCCGGGGTTTGCGCATCGGCTTTACGTCCGGGCGGGGCTTTACGTCCGGGCGGGGCTTTGCATCGGGGCGGGGCTTGCGTGGGCCGCTGCCACCCAGATCGGGCGGACCATCAAGCCTGCGGGCCCGAACGCCATCCTCCATCAATCCGCCTTCGCCCAACCCGGCAAGAAAGCCCGGCACGCTGGCCTCGGTCAGTTCAACATAGCTTTCGCTCTGCTGAATGCGGATCGCGCCGATGGCGGTCTTGTCGAGGCCGCCGACCTTGCACACCAAAGGCAACAGCCAGCGCGGCTCTGCCCGGTCATCGCGGCCGACAGACAGGGAGAACCAGACCGATGGGCCAAAGGGTTTACGGTCTTCGCGGGCGACGGGGGTATCGACACCCGACAGATCCTCGGGCGCGGACTGACCACCGCGGAACAGGCGCAGATAGGCGGCGGCGATCCGTTCGGGGCCGTGCATAGCCAAAAGCTTGGCCGAAAACTCTGCCTCGTCCTCTGACATCTCTTCGGTCCAGACGGGATCGGCCAAAAGCCGTTCTTCATCGCGGCGCAGAATGTCCTCGGCGGACGGCGCGGACACCCATTCGGCGTCGATCTTGGCGAACTTGAGCAGGCGTTCGGCCTTTTTGACGATCTTGGAGGGCACGATCAGGGCCGATATCCCCTTGCGCCCTGCCCGGCCGGTGCGGCCCGACCGGTGCAGAAGACCTTCGGCATTCGTCGGAAGCTCTGCATGGATCACAAGGTCAAGGTTGGGCAAGTCGATCCCGCGCGCGGCCACATCGGTCGCCACACAGACCTTGGCACGACCGTCGCGCATCGCCTGCAGGGCGTGGGTCCGCTCGGTCTGGCTCAGTTCGCCCGACAGGGCGACGACGGCAAAGCCACGGTTGGCAAAGCGGGCGGTCAGGCGGCTGACCATGGCGCGGGTATTGGCAAAGACGATAGCGTTCTGGGCATCGTGGTAGCGCAGCACGTTGATGATGGCGTTCTCGGCATCGCGTTGGGCCACATGGACGGCCTGATAGGCGATGTCGGAATGCTGGCGGGTGCCCGACAGGGTCGTGACCCGGACGGCATCGCGCTGATATTGTTCGGCAAGGCGGGCGATGCTGGCAGGCACGGTGGCCGAGAACATCAAGGTCCGACGCTCGGGCGGGGCTTCGCCCAACATGAACTCAAGATCTTCGCGGAACCCAAGGTCCAGCATCTCGTCCGCCTCGTCGAGCACGATGGCGCGCAGGGCCGACATATCAAGGGAGTTGCGCTGGATATGGTCGCGCAAACGACCGGGGGTGCCGACGACCATATGGGCGCCGCGATCCAGGGCCCGCCGCTCTTCGCGCATGTCCATGCCACCGACGCAGGACACCACGCGGGCGCCGGTCTTGGCGTAAAGCCAGCTCAGCTCGCGCATGACCTGCAAGGCCAGTTCGCGGGTCGGCGCGATGATCAGGGCAAGCGGTTTGTCTGCCGGGCCAAGCACTTCGGCGCCTTCAAGAAGGGTCTCGGCAATGGCAAGGCCAAAGCCCACCGTCTTGCCGGAACCGGTCTGGGCCGAGACAAGAAGGTCAGCCCCCTGCAATTCGGGATTTGTGACCGCCTCTTGAACAGCGGTGAGGGTCTCATAGCCGCGCTCTGTCAGCGCATCGGACAAGGTCTGGATCATCTGGGAAATCGGTCTGGCCTACTGTGGCGCAACAACGCGCAATGGCCCGCCCATCATGGGCAGGACAAGAGAGGGGCGGTACACCCTTCGGTTGGGGAAGTATAGCCCGCCGTTGCAGACCGGGCTAGATCGAAATGCTTTTCAGCAAAGTCGCCTTGTCCATATCGGCCTTGGTGCCGCGCAGGACCACCTCGCCCCGGTTGAGAACGGTGAAGGTGTCGGCCAGTTCGTAGGCAAAGTCGAAGAACTGTTCAACCAGCACCACGGCAATCTCGCCCTCGTCGCGCAACTGGGCGATGACGCGGCCAATCTGCTGGATTATGTTGGGCTGAATGCCTTCGGTGGGTTCATCAAGCAGCAGGACACGGGGCCGGGTGATCAGGGCCCGGGCAATGGCAAGTTGTTGCTGCTGGCCGCCCGACAGGTCGCCGCCGCGCCGGTCTTTCATGTCCTTGAGGACCGGAAACAGGTCATAGATCTTGTCCGGGATCGTCCATTGATCGCGGGGCAGACAGGGAAAGCCGGTTTCAAGGTTTTCCGTCACCGTCATCAGGGGAAACACCTCGCGCCCCTGTGGCACATAGGCGATGCCGGCCCGGGCGGCGCTGAAGGCGGTCGGATGATCAAGCGGTGCACCCCCCACAGCCATGGAGCCGGTGGCATAGGGATGCCGCCCCGCGATGGCCTTGAGAAGCGAGGTCTTGCCCACGCCGTTTGTGCCCATCACCGCCGTCACCTGACCGGGGGACGCAGTCAGGGTGATCCCGTGCAGGATCTGGCTTTGGCCGTATTTGAGGGTCAGGTCCTTGACGTCCAGCATCGTTCAGCGCCCCAGATAGACGTCGATGACGTCTTGATTGGCGGTCACATGGGCCAGTGAGCCTTCGGCAAGGACAGATCCTTCGTGCAGGACGGTGACCTTGCAATTCAGGCGGCGCACGAACTCCATATCATGTTCCACAACGACGACCGCCCGGGTCTTGGCCGCCCGGACCAGCAGGTCGGTGGTATGTTCCCTTTCAGACGGGGTCATGCCGGCGGCGGGTTCGTCGACAAGCAACAGGCGGGGGTCCTGCGCAAGCAGCATCCCGATCTCGAGCCACTGTTTCTGGCCGTGGCTGAGTTCGCCCGATATCCGGTCAAGCTGATCCAAAAGCCCGATCTCTTCGGCAATCTCGCTGATCCCCTTGTCCGCCTTGGCCGAGCCGCGCGAAAACAGCACGTCAAAGGGGCCACGCGGATTGCGCAGGGCCATGGCAAGGTTTTCACGCACCGTCTGCGCCTCGAACACGGTGGGTTTCTGGAACTTGCGGCCAATGCCCTGCCGGGCAATGTCGCTTTCGGACAGGCCCAGAAGGGAGATGCCCTTGTCGCCCCAAAGCACCCTGCCCTCGTCGGGTCGGGTCTTGCCGGTGATGATGTCCATGAATGTCGTCTTGCCCGCCCCGTTGGGGCCGATCACGGCGCGCAATTCCGGCTCTGCGATCTGGATCGACAGGTTGTTGATGGCGCGAAAGCCGTCGAAGGTGACAGAGACGCCCGAAACCTCAAGAAGCGTGCTCATTCCTGCCCCTCCTCGCGGCGCCAGGCGCCTTTGTCCGGTCCGTAGTCGCCCTGACGGTCGGTCACGGGGCGGTTGATGACGATCATGTCGAACAGACCCCCGATCCCCTTGGGGAAGAACAGCGTGACGGACACAAAGCTGAGGCCCAGTAGCACAAGCCACCAGTCCGTCCAGCGAATGACGTAGAAGCCAAGGTTGATGTCAGGCGCCCCGCCGCCCGTGAACCACGACGACAAGAGCGAGACGAAGGCCGCCCCGATGACCGCCCCGTAAAGCCGCCCCCGCCCGCCGATGGCCACCCAGACGGCAAGGTAGATCGAGGCGATGGGCGCGATTTCAGCCGGGTTGATAATGCCCGCCTGCGGATAATACAGCGCGCCTGCAAGGGCCGATATGACGGCGGTGAGCGTGAAGACGAAAAGCTTGTAGCTTTCCACGTGATAGCCAAGAAACCGCACCCGCGCCTCGTTGTCGCGGATGGCGCGTATGACGCTGCCCATCTTGCCCGAAATGACCCAGGCAAACAGGACATAGCCAGCCGCCAGCGCCACGGCGGAGGCCCAGAAGAAGGCGATGGACAGGCTCGCCTGTGACACATCCTCATAGCCCGGGATGTTTTGCAGCCCCGACAGCCCATTGTTGCCCCGCAACCCGCTGTCATTCTGGAAAAGGTAGAGCGACAGGGCGAGCGTCATGGCCTGGGTCAGGATCGACAGATACACCCCTGTAACCCGGCTGCGAAACGCCAGCCAGCCAAACACCAGCGCCAGAAGGCCGGGCACGAGCACAACCGCCAGAAGCTGCAGGAACAGGCTATCGGCAAAGGACCATATGAGCGGGAATTCCGAAGAGCCTACCACCCCGAAGATCTGGGTTCCGATGGCGTCGATCACCTCTTGTTCCGTGGGCGGAATGGGCCGGCCGGACAGGCTGGTCGCCACGATATTCTCGGTTCGTGCATACATCAGCCACATGCCAACGGCGTAGCCGCCGATGCCGAAAAAGGCGAAGTGGCCAAGGCTGAGAATGCCGCAATAGCCCCAGACCACATCCATCGCCACCGCGATCAGGCACAGGCAGAGCGTCTTGCCCAATGTCTTGACGAAGGAGGTCGAGACGAAGCCCGCCTGCGCCATGAGGGTGACCCCGATGGTGAAGATTGCCAGCGCCAGAAGGAACCACAGGACCGACGGGTTCCGGCCGATGAACGTTTTGGGGACGGTGCGGGTCATGTCGCTGCCTTGGTCTGGAGAGATTGCGCTGCCTTTGGCGTCGCCGTGGAGGGGGGCTCTGCCCCCCGCCCCTGCGGGGCTCCCCCCGGGATATTTATCATCCGAAGAAACATGGGCTCAATCTCCTGCTGCGCGACCCTTGAGGGCGACGATGCCCTTGGGCCGGAACTGGATGAAGAGGATGATGAAGAGGATCATGTAGGTCTGGGCGGCCAGGGTGTTGGATGGATTGAACCACTCGATCCCTTTTTGCAGGAAGCCGATGAGCGAGGCCCCTGCCAGCGTGCCCCAGACGTTCCCGACGCCGCCAACGACGACCGTCATGAAGCTTTGCACGATATAGGCGGAGCCCATTTCGGAGGTGACCTGAGCGTAAAGTCCAATGGCGACACCGGCGATCCCTGCGATCCCTGATCCCAGCCCGAATGTCAGCATGTTGATCCGGTCGGGGTTGATCCCCATCGAGGCGGCCATGCCGGGGTTCTGGGTCACGGCCCGCACCTCGAGCCCGAGCCGGGTCCGTTTGAGGATGTAGAGGATCAGCGCCAGGAAGATCAGCGCCAGAATGAAGATCGCGATCCGGATGTAGCTGATCGAGATGACGTCGTTGTAGGACCAGGCCCCATCAAGCCAGCCCGGCGAAGTCAGCGGCCGCGCCTGGGTGCCGAAGATGTTCTTGGCCAGCTGTTGCAGGGCGATGGAGATGCCGAAGGTGGCCAGCAGTGTTTCCAGCGGGCGGTGGTAGAGCCAGCGGATCACCAGCCGGTCCATCGCGACCCCGGCCCCGAAGGTGACCGCAAAGGCCAGAGGCAGCGCGACAAGGATCGAGATAGTATAATCGGGAATGAACAGCTGCACGACGTAGCCGGTATAGGCCCCCATCATGATGAATTCGCCATGCGCCATGTTGATCACCCCCATCACCCCGAAGGTGATGGCCAGCCCGATGGCGGCCAGAAAGTAGATCGAGGCCAGTGACAGCGCATCAAGGCTGAGGTCGACGAACTGGTTGACCCCGACCCTAGTTTCGATCGCCGACAGCGCCAGCCGCGCGGCATCGGTCACAGCCACATCGCTTTCGTTATAGACGTCAAAGTAGGTATGGGCGGCGATGGCGGCCTGCGCCTCGGCCTCGATGACGGTGGGGGCCACAAGCCCCTGTTCGGCCAGTGCGGCATAGGCAGCCTCGCGGGCGGCTGTGGTATTGAGCTCGGCCGTGGGGGTGCCGGCGACCGTGCCGTCCACGATGTTCTCCGTCAGGGCAGCCAGGATGGCAGAGGCCGGAACCCGGGCCGGGGCAAGCTCGGCTGCGACCAGCATCTCATAGGCGGTGTCCAGCGACAGGTCGCTGCCCGGTTCGAGCACGGCGGCGACGTTGCCCCCCTGAGGGATGGCGAGGGCCACAGACCGGTTGGTGGTCAGCAGCTGGTTGAGGACGGCCCGCACATCGACCGACAGATCGTCGGCCAGCGCCTCGATCGCGGCCACACGCTCTTGCGTGGTTTCGGCAAAGCTGGCGGCCAGCATACCGGCCAGCCGTTCCTTGCGCGCCCGCAGGGCGGCGTCGGGTTCGTTGTCGATGGCCCCCAATAGCGGGGTAAGCTGATCGGCATTCATTGCGCGCGCAATGGCGTCGACCGCGGCGATGCGCCGTTCGATATCAGGGGCGGAGAGCTGGAACTGCACCAGGGCAGAGGCAATCTCGCGCCGTACGCCGCCGTTGGGCCGCAGTTCTGTCAGCTCGGACTTGTCGGCGGTGCCAACGACCTCGCCGGTTTCGATGTCGGTAAGGGTATAGACGCCCCCCTCGCCTTCTTCGGCCAGAAAGAACAGGCCATCAGCCTCGCGTTGCCAGACCTGACGGTCCTGCCAAAGCTCAAGGAAGGTGGCGACCGCGGGCACGCCTGATCCGGCAAGATCGTCCAGCGCGACGCCAACCGAACTGCGCGAAGGGGCGGCGATCTCGTCGCGGTGCGTCTGCAGGAGGGACTGGAGGTCTTGGGCGCCGGCCTGCATTGGCATGAAGCAGCAGGCCAGGAAGGCAAAAACGAGGGCGCGAAACATGATACTCTGTCCCGTGGTATTGTAGGGGGCGCCGCGGAATACGGCGCCCCCGGATGGCTTAGTAGTTCGAGGTCAGCTGGACGCAGGTCGAGGTCTCGGTGTTGTACATGCCGCAGCCGAGGTCCTTCCAATCGGATTCAAGCACAGCCGACTCAGGCAGGTAGTCGGTCCAGGCATCGCCGGGGACTTCGGTGGTCTGGCTGATGATGTCGAATTGACCATCGGCCCGGATCTCGCCGATCAGAACCGGTTTGGTCAGGTGGTGGTTCGGCAGCATCACGGCGGTTCCGCCAGTCAGGTTCGGCACTTCCTGGCCGTACATGGCGGCGCGCACGGCGTCGACGTCGGTGGTGCCAGCTTCGGTGACCGCGTTCACCCACATGTTAAAGCCGATGTAGTGGGCTTCCATGGGGTCGTTGGTGACGCGGGTGTCGCTGCCGATGAACGCGTGCCAGTCAGCGATGAACGCGGCGTTCACTTCGGTGTCGGCGGACATGAAGTAGTTCCAGGCCGCCAGGTGGCCAACGAGGTTGGAGGTGTCGAGGCCCGAAAGCTCTTCCTCACCGACCGAGAAGGCCACGACGGGGATGTCGTCGGCGCTGACACCGGCGGCGGCCAGCTCTTTGTAGAAGCCGACGTTTGCGTCACCGTTGATGGTCGAGATCACGCCAACCTGCTGGCCGTCTGCGGACAGGGCCACGACGTCAGCCACGATGGTCGCCCAGTCGGACTGACCAAAGGGGGTGTAGTTGACGAAGATGTCCTCGGGCGCGATGCCGTTGTCGATCAGGTAAGCTTCGAGGATGTTGTTGGTGGTGCGGGGGTAGACGTAGTCGGTGCCCAGCAGCGCAAACTTGGTCACACCCAGCTCTTCGAGGAAGTAGTCGACCGCAGGGATCGCCTGCTGGTTCGGGGCAGCGCCGGTGTAGAACACGTTGTAAGAGCTTTCTTCGCCCTCATACTGGACGGGGTAGAACAGCAGGCCGTTAAGTTCTTCGATGACGGGCAGGACCGACTTGCGGCTGACCGACGTCCAGTTGCCGAAGATCACGTCCACTTCATGCACGGTCAGAAGCTCGCGCGCCTTTTCGGCAAAGAGCGGCCAGTCAGAGGCAGGGTCAACGACGACGGCTTCGATCTGGCAGCCCAGCAGGCCGCCTGCTTCATTCTGGTTTTCGATCAGCATGAGCATGACGTCTTTCAACGTTGTCTCGGAAATCGCCATGCTGCCGGACAAGGAGTGCAGGACGCCGACCTTGATCGGCTCGGCGCAGTCCTGGGCGAGAGCCGGAACTGCGGTCAGGATAGTCACGGCAGATGCCGCGCCCAAAAGGCGAAAATTATACATGTGGCCTAAGCCTCCCGTACTGGTGCCGGCCCCATGAAAGATGCCTCTTTGACCAGACGGCCAAAAGGACTATCCTAAAAGGACGCAGCAGTGATGTTGCACGTCGCGTGGGTTGATTGATCTGCCAGGATTTTTCCCCACGCGGCGTTTTATCCGGTTTCCGGACAAACGATGCTTTGCCTGTGATCACCCAAACGTCACCTGTCTGAGTGAGATTTGGGGGGGCACCGGGGAAATAAGCCTATATTTTGTGCGACTGCATCGGGTTCGCTTATTAATTGACCGGCAATGCGGTCAAGGAAGAGGCGGGCCCGACCATTTTCAGGCCCGCCGGAATCGCATTAGTCGGCAATCACGTCCTGCCGCTGAGTCCCAAGGCCCTCGATTCCCAAGGTCACGACATCCCCTGGCACAAGGTAGCGCGGCGGCTTCATGCCCATGCCTACGCCCGGAGGGGTCCCGGTCGAGATCACATCGCCGGGGTGCAGGGTCATGAACTGGCTGAGATAGCTGATCAGGTGGGCGACGCCATAGACCATCGTCTTGGTCGATCCGTCCTGCATCCGCTGCCCGTTCACCTCGCACCACATGGACAAGTTCTGGGGGTCTTCAACCTCGTCCCGCGTCACCAGCCAGGGGCCGATCTGGCCAAAGTTGTCGCAGCTTTTGCCCTTGGTCCAGTTGCCCGCCCGCTCGATCTGGAACTCGCGCTCGGACACGTCGTTGGTGACGGCGTAGCCCGCAACATGGGACATGGCGTCTTCTTCGCTGACATATTTCGCGGGCTTGCCGATGATCACGGCCAATTCCACCTCCCAGTCGGTCTTGACCGACTTGCGGGGGATGATGATCGGATCGTCGGGACCACAGATGGCCGAATTGGCCTTCATGAAGATCACTGGCTCCGGCGGCACGGCCATCCCGCTTTCGGCGGCGTGGTCGGCGTAGTTCAGGCCGATACAGATGAACTTGCCGGTGCCCCCCACACAAGCCCCGAGCCGGGTATCGGCATCTACGATGGGCAAAGACATCGGATCGACCGCCGCAATGGCGGACAGCCCCTCGTCCAGAAGGACCATTCCAGCAATGTCAGGGACGATGCCGGACAGATCGCGGATCGTTCCATCCTCGGCCAGAATCCCGGGTTTCTCGGCCCCACGGGCCCCGTGTCGCAGAAGTTTCATGGTCTGGTGCTCCTCTCCCATAGGTCCGGCGCACCGCTTTGGTATGCCAGTTGCACAAGGGTATATCCCGAAGCCGGGCTGGCGAAACAGGGCCTAGGGATAGAAGTCGGGAAAAAACGGCATTGGAGTGCAGAGCGACGGCATCAGGGATTGCCATAATTTCGCCATAGTCACGCCCAGATCACGCCAAGTTCATGTTGCAGACTTTTTAGATTAGGCTAAACGGCAAGCCGCGCAGCAAGACGCCAAAGCCGCAAGGACCGAGCAGATGTCAGAAAAATCCACGAAACCGTCGCCCGCGACGTCACAGAAACCCACTCCAATGACGGCCGGGTCAAAGCCGCCGTCACCAGTCGTTTTCCGGGACTTTGCAAGCATCTGATCCCGTAGGACCTCCCCGGCCCGCCACCGCCCTCCCTCGGTGGCCTGTCCGGACCTCAGGCCAGATGGGCCTTGGCGCTTTTCCTCCCAATGGCGCGCAAGGCCTGTCTGGCCTTTTCCGTTGGCCTTGATACTCTTGTGGCCATGGCGTCGATCACCACAATCCGCAACCTTGGGCCCGCCAGTGCAGAAGCGTTTGGCAAGGCAGGCATCACCACGGCCGAAGAGGTTCAGGCTATGGGGGCAGACGCCGCCTATGCCCGGCTTTTGGCCAATGGATCGCGGCCGCATTTCATTGGCTACTACGTTTTGGTCATGGGGCTACAGGGTCGGCCCTGGAACGACTGCAAAGGTGTCGAAAAGGCCCACCTGCGCCAAAAGTTCGATGAGATCGTCGCCAGGCATTTCGACACGGATCGGGCCGCCCTTGAGAGCTTCATGAACGAAATCGGGCTGGTAAAGCCTCAGGCAACAAAGGCATCCCCATGAACAAGGCCCTGATGACGCTCACACTTCTTGCATCCCTTACCCTTGCGGCCTGCGGCAGCAGACAGGACCTCAGTGTCAGTTCAAACCTCTACCCCGGCGAAACGCCGCAGATGCGGGCCTTGATCCGGGAATATGCCCAGGTCCACGACATCCCCGAGGCGCTGTTGCACCGGGTCATCCAACGAGAAAGCGACTACAGGGCCAATGCCCGCAATGGCCCCTACTACGGGCTTATGCAAATCCTGCCAGAAACCGCCCGCACCATGGGCTTTCGCGGGGCACCGTCCGACCTGCTGGATGCCGAGACGAACCTGAGGTTTGCCGGGCGCTACCTGCGCGGGGCCTGGATCGTGGCGGATGGCGACATGGACGAGGCCGTTAGCTGGTACGCAAGGGGCTATTACTACGAGGCCCGGAACCGCTGCCTTCTGGTCGAAACCGGCCTGGACAACCGCGAACGATGCTGAACGCAAAACGCCCGCGACGGAGTGACCGCGCGGGCGCTGCTGACTTGATCAAGCGGGCCAGGCCCGCCCGGCCTTAGCCGACGAGTTCAAGACCCGAGAAGAAATAGGCAATCTCTTGTGCGGCGGTCTCAGGCGCATCAGAGCCGTGGACCGAATTCTCGCCAACCGATTCCGCGAATTCGGCGCGGATGGTGCCGGGTGCAGCATCGGCGGGGTTGGTGGCACCCATGACTTCACGGTTCTTCAGAACGGCGCCTTCGCCTTCGAGAACTTGAACAACGACGGGCCCCGAGGCCATGAATTCGGTCAATTCGCCAAAGAACGGCCGGGCGCGGTGTACGTCGTAGAACATGCCAGCCTGATCGATGGTCAGCTGGATACGCTTCTGGGCGACGATACGCAGACCGGCATCCTCGAACTTGGCGTTGATCTTGCCGGTCAGGTTGCGACGGGTGGCGTCGGGTTTGATGATGGACAGGGTGCGTTCGATAGCCATGAAATGCCTCATTTGGTGATGGGGCAAAGCGCCCCGGTAACGGTCGGCGCCGCACTAGCATGGAGGATCAGCGGTGAAAAGCCGGGATACGCATTCTTGGCCTCTGCAACGCAATGCCGTTGCGCTAGTATAGACACATGCTGACTCTGCTTTTTCATCCCGTCTTTGGCAGGCTTTATGCCGCCCAGATCGTGGCCCTTTTGGGAACCGGGCTTTTGACGGTCGGCTTGGGCCTTCTGGCCTATGATCTGGCGGGCGATCAGGCCGGGGCGGTGCTTGGGCTTGCCTATGCTATCAAGATGGCGGCCTATGTCGGCCTGTCGCCGGTCGCCGCCGCCCTGCTCGTCCATGTGCCCCGCAGGCCGGTGCTGATTGGGGCGGATCTGATCCGTGCGGCCGTCGCCCTGTCGCTGCCCTTCATCACCGAGATTTGGCAGATCTACCTCGCCATCGCCCTGCTGCAATCCGCCTCTGCCACCTTCACACCCGCCTTTCAGGCCACAATTCCCGACATCCTGGCGAAAGAGGCCGATTACACGCGCGCCCTGTCTTTGTCACGACTGGCCTATGACCTTGAAAACCTGATCAGCCCGGCACTGGCCGGGGCGCTGCTCATGGTGATGGGCTATCACTGGCTCTTCATGGGCACGGTCACAGGGTTCGTCGCCTCTGCCCTGCTGATCCGAACGACACCGCTTCCCCAGCCCGGCCAGGACCGGGCACGGCCCTTTCGCGAAAGGCTTACGCGCGGGCTGCGGATCTACCTCGCCACACCCCGACTGCGGGGGCTGCTGTCCCTGAACCTCGGGGCTGCGGCTGCGGGGGCCTTTGTCATCGTGAACACCGTGGTCGTCGTGCGCAGCGGCTACGGGGGAGAAGACGGAGATGTAGCCCTTGCGCTTGGGGCGTTCGGGGCGGGCTCGATGCTCGCCGCCCTTGCATTGCCGGGGCTGCTTGACCGGACCGGGGACCGGCCCGTGATGATGGCGGGTGGGCTGTTCCTGACTATTTTGCTAGCCGGGCAGACGAGCTGGCTGGGTGTCGCCGGTCTGCCCCCCTGGTCGGTCCTGCTATGGACCTGGGGCGCGACGGGGCTGGCCTATGCGGCGATCCTGACGCCATCGGGACGGTTGCTGCGCCGCTCGGCCCGATCGGCGGACCGGCCGGCCCTGTTCACCGCACAATTCGCCCTGTCCCATGCCTGCTGGCTGATCACCTATCCTCTTGCCGGCTGGACCATGGCCCGGCTCGGAACCGCGCCAGCCCTTGCGGCGCTCGGGATATTGGCCGGGCTTGGGCTGGTGTTCGCCACCCGGCTCTGGCCCGCCCAGGACCCTGAGGCGCTGGCCCATGGCCACCCTGACCTTCCGGCCGATCATCCGCATCTGCAGGCCCACGGCGGACGGCAGCACAGCCACGCCTTCGTGATCGACGATGCGCACCATCATTGGCCCACCCACGGGTGAAGCCCGATTGACCCGCCGCCCGGCATCAGGCATGGGAACGGAATGCTGCGCCTCACAGATATCACATATGCCATCGAAGGCCGGGTCCTGCTGGACCACGCCTCTGCCGTAATCCCGACAGGTCACAAGGTTGGCCTTGTCGGACGCAACGGGACGGGCAAGACCACCCTGTTCAAGCTGATCCGGAACGAGCTGATCCTCGACACCGGCACCGTCGACCTGCCCCGCGGCTGGAAAATCGGCGGCGTCAGCCAGGAGGTGCCGGGCAATGAGGTCAGCCTGATCGACACTGTGCTCAAGGCCGATGTCGAACGGCATTCCCTGATGGCCGAGGCTGAAACCGCCACCGACCCCGGCCGGATCGCGGAAATCCAGACAAGGCTTGCCGATATCGACGCCTGGTCCGCCGAGGCGCGGGCCTCCTCGATCCTCAAGGGGCTCGGGTTTACAGACGATGAACAACGCATGCCCTGTTCGGCCTTTTCCGGCGGCTGGCGGATGCGGGTGGCGCTTGCCGCCGTGCTCTTTGCCGAACCCGACCTGTTGTTGCTGGACGAGCCGACGAACTACCTCGACCTTGAAGGCGCACTCTGGCTCGAGGCGTATCTCGTCAAATACCCCCACACGGTCCTCATCGTCAGCCACGACCGGGAACTGCTGAACCGGTCCGTCGGCGCGATCCTGCACCTTGAGGACAAAAAGCTCACCTATTACACCGGCCCCTACGACAGCTTTGCCCGGCAACGCGCTGAAAAGCGCGCACTTATGGTCAGCGCCGCGAAAAAGCAGGACGCCAAGCGGGCGCACCTGCAAAGCTTTGTCGACCGGTTCAAGGCCAAGGCGTCAAAGGCCAAGCAGGCCCAGTCGCGGGTCAAGATGCTCGAAAAGATGGAGACAATCCGGGTCCCCGAGGATGCCGCCCGCACCGTCTTTACCTTCCCCACGCCCGAAGAGCTTTCGCCCCCCATCATCGCGACCGAAGGGGTGGCGGTGGGCTATGGCAACCACATCGTGCTGCACGACCTGAACCTGCGGATCGACCAGGACGACCGGATCGCCCTTCTGGGGCGCAACGGCGAAGGCAAGTCGACGTTGTCCAAACTCCTGTCCGGCAGGCTCGACGCGGCGCGGGGCAAAATGACCAGCTCGTCGAAACTGCGGATCGGCTTTTTCGCCCAGCACCAGGTCGATGAGTTGCGGATCGAGGAAACACCGCTCCAGCACCTCCTGCGCGAACGGCCCGAAGAAGGGCAAGCCCGGTTGCGGGCGCGGCTGGCAGGCTTTGGCCTTGGTGCAGCCCAGGCTGAAACCGAGGTCGGGCGGTTGTCTGGCGGCCAGAAGGCGCGCTTGTCGCTGCTGCTGGCCACCCTGCCCGCACCGCATCTGTTGATCCTGGACGAACCGACCAACCACCTCGACATCGAATCCCGTGAGGCGCTGGTCGAGGCACTGACAGCCTATTCCGGCGCGGTCATTCTGGTCAGCCACGACATGCACCTTCTGTCGATGGTCGCCGACCGGCTCTGGCTGGTCAAGGACGGCCACGTCAAACCCTATGACGACGACCTTGATGCCTACCGGCGGATGCTTCTGACCGTCGAAAAGCCCGCCAACAAGAACAAGCCCGCCCCCGTCAAACCCGCCCGTCCCAGCCGGGACGAGGTCCTCGCCCTCAAGGCAGAGGTCCGCAAGGGCGAGGAAAGGGTAAACAAGATCAACGAGATGCGCGACAAACTTGCCAAAAAACTCGCCGACCCCGCGCTCTATGAAGACACCCGCAAGGGCGAGCTTGACACTTGGAACAAGAAATACGCCGAAGTGATGGAGGCCCTCGAACGGGCCGAGGCGATCTGGATGGCCGCCCTCGAAAAACTGGAACGGGCCCAGGCGGCATGATGCCCTTCGCTCTGTTCCAAATACTCCCCCGCCGGAGGCGTCCGACCGACCCGAGGGCGCAGCCATGACCGAACTTGCCGTCCTCATCACCGCCTTCACGACCCTCTTCATCATCATCGACCCGCCGGGGCTGGTGCCGGTCTTCATCGCCCTGACCCAAGGCATGACCCCGGCGCAGCGCCGCACCATCGGGCTGCGCGCCTGCCTTGTGGCGGGTGGGCTGGCCCTGGCCTTTCTGTTCCTGGGTGAGGCGGTTCTTGGCTTTATCGGCATCTCCATGCCGGCCTTTCGCATTGCGGGCGGGGTTCTGTTGTTCCTCACGGCCCTCGACATGCTGTTCGAGCGGCGCCAGACCCGGCGCCAGGGCAATGCCGAAGACGGGGCCGACCCCGATCACGACCCTTCGGTCTTTCCCCTTGCCTTGCCGCTGATCGTCGGGCCGGGAGCGATAACGACGATCATCCTTCTGGCCGGTCAGGCGCAGTCGGCGGTCGATTTCGCCGCCATCGCGGGCGTTCTGGCTGCCAACCTATTGATCGTGTTCCTGTTCTTCCTCGCCCCTGACCCGATCGAGCGACTTTTGGGCCGGGTCGGGATCAATGTGGTCACGCGGGTTCTGGGCATGCTCTTGGCCGCCCTGGCGGTTCAGTTCGTTCTTGATGGGCTGCGCTCTTTCGGGATGGCCACCTGATCCCTATATTGTCGGCATGGACAGCAATTCGATCGCCTCTCTTGCCTATCTCGCCCTGCTCGGCACCGCCGTGGCGGGCTGGTTTGTCACCCACAACCGCGAGTCGCTTGGCAAGGTGGCCCAACAGGCCGCCATCTGGGGCTTTATCTTCCTCGGCGTGATCGCCGCCGTCGGCATGTGGGGGGATATCAGCCGCGAAATCTCGCCCCGTCAGGGCGTGCTGACCAATGGCCAGATCGAAGTGCCGGTGGGCCGCGACGGCCATTTCCACCTGACCCTCGATGTGAACGGAAGCCCCATCGACTTTGTCGTCGATACCGGAGCAAGCCAGATCGTGCTGTCGCAGGAAGACGCGGCCAAGGTCGGCATTGAAACCGAGACGCTGGCCTATCTCGGCTCGGCCCAGACCGCCAACGGGACAGTGCGCACCGCAACCGTCTGGCTGGACAGCGTCGCTTTTGAAGGGGTGACGGACACCGGCGTCCGCGCCGTGGTCAACCAGGGAGAGCTGTTCGGGTCCCTGTTGGGAATGTCCTACCTGTCGCAATTCTCAAGGATCGAGATTGCGGATGGCAAACTGCTACTGACCCCCTGACAGGCTTGTCAGTTCTTTTCGGCCTGTTTCGTCCAGCGCCCGTCGACCTGCGCCCAGTATTGCGCGGCCACCCCGGCCTTGGTCAGGGCAGACCATTGGCGCCGGGCCGTCTGCACCGCGTCGGGGTCGTGCCCGTCAAACAGGATGCACGCCCTGGCCGAGGCTACAACCTCCTCGGGGCTGGCCTCCGCGCCGCCGAGGGTCATCAGACAAACGGGTTCTGACCCGGCCTGCGGACTGTGCCCGGCCCCTGCTACAGTCAAAAGAACCGGCTGCAAGGCGTCATGCGGCCCACCAGCCAGGCCGTGCGGCAGGAACCCGTCGTCCGGCCCCCGCCAAAGCGCCTCGTCCAAACGCCGCATCTGGCCGTCGTCGCTGCCCCGCACCTCGATCCGCCAGCCCGCCGCGCGGGCCTTGCCGATCAGCATCGGCAGGGTCACCTCAAGCGGGCTGTCGGTCAGATGGTAGAAAAACGCAGCCCCCATCCGTTACTGCCCCTGGTCCCGGGCCTCGTAGCGGTCCCGGATCAACCGGTCGAGGGCGCGCACGCCCCAGCCTGTCGCCCCCTTGGGGGCAAGGTCGCTGTCGGACTTCAACGATGCCGTACCTGCGATATCGAGGTGGCACCAGGGCATATCGTCCTTGACGAAACGGGCAAGGAACTGGGCCGCCGTGATCGACCCGCCATCGCGCCCGCCGACATTCTTCATATCCGCAATCCGGCTCTTGAGCTTGGCATCATAGGCCGCCCCCATGGGCATCCGCCACGCCCCCTCTTCCTCGGCCCCCGCGGCATTGAGAAAGGCGGTTGCCAGCGCGTCATTGTTGGAAAAGACGCCGGTATGTTCATGACCAAGGGCCACGATGATCGCCCCTGTCAGGGTTGCGAGGTTGATCATCCCGGTGGGTTTGAACCGCTCTTGCGTATACCAAAGCACATCAGCCAGTACGAGGCGCCCTTCGGCGTCGGTGTTGATGACCTCGATCGTGTCCCCCTTCATCGAGGTGACCACGTCGCCGGGACGAACGGCAGTGCCCGAGGGCATGTTTTCAACAAGACCGACAAGGCCCACCACATTGGCGCGGGCCTTGCGCAGGGCAAGGGCCTTCATCACCCCGGCCACGGTGCCCGCCCCGCCCATGTCCATGGTCATGTCTTCCATGCCGCCGGCCGGTTTCAGGCTGATGCCGCCGGTGTCAAAGACGACGCCCTTGCCGACAAGGGCAAAGGGCGGCTCGTCTCCGCCGCCATTCCACTGCATCACCACCACCCTGGAGGGGCTGGCAGAGCCTTGCCCCACGCAGAGCAGCGACCCCATCCCAAGCTCTTCCAGCGCAGGCTCTTCCAGCACCTCGACCGTAAGACCAAGGGCGGTCAGGGCGACAAGCTGATCGGCAAAGCTGGTGGTGGTGAGGATATTGGCGGGGGCATTCACCAGATCGCGGGTGAAAAAGACCCCTTCGGCCACGGCAAGGCCGGGGGCGGCAGCTTCGGCTGCGGCCTCCGGGTCCTCGCACATGATTGTGATGGCCCCGGCCGGATCGGGCGCCCCGCTTTTGTGATCGGTAAAGTCATAGGCCCGCAGCGCCAGCCCCTGGGCCAGTTCGGCCACCCGACCCATATTGCCGGCCAAGACCGTCAGATCACCAGAGCCCCGCTTGGCCGCCATGGCAGCACCAGCCTTGCGGGCCTCGGACACGGTCGGGCGGCGGGGCAGCTTGACGACAAGGACAGCCTCGACCTGCATGCCACCGGGGTAGGAAATCACGGCCACATCGCCCGCCTTCATCTTGGCCCAACCCGGTCCCTCGACCAGCCGCGACATCGCCCGCCGGGTCAAGGAATTGACCTTGCGGGCCTCGGGTGCCATGCGGCCATCCTCGGCGATCACCACCGCGATCCGGCCCGTCTTGTTCGAGATGTCTGCCAGCTCTGTTGCAGCAAAGGAAATCTTGGCGAGGTCAGTCATAGCGGGCCTTTCGGTCAGTGGGCGGGGATTGGATCATTGCTACCGGCCCGGGGGCCAGAACACCAGATAGCTGTTCAATCCGCCTGCCCGATGCGGTAGCCTTCAAAAACGAAGGGCGCGGTGCCTTCGGAGGGGGACGACGTGGGACGATTCGACAGATATCTGCTGTCCCAGCTGATGGTGCTGTTCGGATTCTTCGCGCTTGTCCTGATCCTGGTCTATTGGGTCAACCGGGCCGTATCCCTGTTCGATCAATTGGTCGCGGACGGCCAAACGATGGGAATTTTCCTGACCTTGTCGCTCTTGACGCTTCCCGGGCTGATCGCGATCGTGCTCCCCCTCGCGGCCTTCGCGGCAAGCCTTTATGTCACCAACCGGATGACTGCGGAAAGCGAATTGATCGTGCTACAGGCCACCGGGTCGTCCGCCTACCGGCTGGGCAGACCGGTGGTGATCTTTGGGTTGATCGTGGCGGGGCTGATGTCGGTGCTGACGCACTACCTGGTGCCCGCCGCCGCCTCGGAAATGAACCGGCGGCAGGCAGAGATTGCGCAGAACGCCACCGCCCGATTTCTTCAGGAAGGACAGTTCCTGTCGCCGACGTCGGGCATCACTCTTTACATCCGCGAGATCACCCAGGCAGGCGAATTGCGCGATATCTTCCTGTCGGACACCCGCGCCCGCGATGAATCGGTCATTTATACAGCCTCAAGCGCCTATGTGGTCCGGACCATTACAGGGCCACAACTGGTGATGATCGACGGAATGGCACAGGCTTTGCAGCGACAAAGCCAGCGCTTGATCACCACGTCTTTCAAAGATCTGGCTTATGACATCGGCACCCTCGTCAACCTCCCCGACACCACCCGCCGATCCTCGCGCGAGCTTTCGACGCCTGAGCTTTTGTCGCCGACGCCCGACCTCATCGAAGAGACCAGGCGCACCGCGGGTCAACTGGTGGCCGAAGGACACAATCGCTTTGCCCAGGCCATATTGGGGTTTGTCGGGCCCCTGATCGGCTTTGCCACCCTGCTGATCGGCGGTTTCAGCCGGTTCGGCGTCTGGCGCCAGGTTCTGGCGGCCATCGCGCTGGTGATCGTGGTCAAGATGATCGAGACGATCACGACCAACGCAGTGCGGGTCAATCCGGCCAATTGGCCCCTGACCTACCTGGCCGGCCTGACCGGCGTCGCCATGGCGCTTGTCCTGATGTGGTCCACGACAAGGCCTGCGATGTTTCAGCGGCGGCCGAGAGGGGCCCGGGCATGATATTGCACCGCTACCTCGCCCGCCGTTTCGCCCTGATCATCCTGGCCGTTTTCGGGATCTTTCTGGTCATGTCGCTGTTCATCGATCTGATCGAACAGGCCCGCCGCTTTGGCGCCGACACCGCCGACTTTGGCGAGCTGATCAAGCTGACGCTGCTGAACGCCCCCAAAGGCATTTACCAGATCCTGCCGCTGATCATCATCCTGTCGACGCTGGCCTTCTTTCTGGGGTTGGCGCGGTCGTCTGAAATGGTGGTTATCCGGGCCGCTGGACGATCCGCCATAAGGTCTCTGGTTGCCCCCGTACTGGTGGCCCTGACCTTTGGTATTCTGGCAGTGGGGTTCTTGAACCCGATCGTGGCTGCGACCTCCAAGGCCTATGAGGCCGAACTTGATGACATCCGCAACGAGACCAGCGTCCTGTCTCTGTCCGACGACGGACTTTGGCTGCGGCAAGGGAACGAAACGGCACAGACAGTGATCCGGGCGGAAGCGGCCAACCTCGACGGTACGAGACTGACCGGGGTTAGCTTCATCACCTTCGGTCTTGAGGGCAAACCCCAGCGCCGGATCGAAGCCGCCTCGGCGCTTTTGGCAGACGGGGCCTGGACCCTCACCGACGCCAAGGTCTGGCCACTGAGCACCGCCCTCAACCCCGAGGCCGAAGCGGTTTTCCTGCCCGAGTTGCAAGTCAACTCCTCGCTCACCGCAGCGCAGATCCGCGACAGCTTTGGCACCCCATCCTCCGTTGCGATCTGGGACCTGCCCCAGTTTATCGAACGGTTGCAGGCGGCCGGCTTTTCGGCACGCCGGCATCAGGTCTTTTTGCAGATGGAACTGGCTTTGCCGATATTCCTTGTCTCTATGGTGCTGATCGGTGCGGCCTTTACCCTGCGCCACCAGCGCGGCGGACGCACGAGCCTGATGGTCCTGTCGGCGATCCTTCTTAGCTTTGCGATCTATTTTTTGCGAAATTTTGCCCAAATCCTTGGGGAAAGCGGGCAAATCCCCGCGATGCTTGCCGCCTGGGCGCCGCCGCTGATTGCCATCGGCCTGTCGCTTGGGCTGTTGTTGCATCTTGAGGACGGCTGATGCTGCGCCTTGCTTTTCTTTGCCTGGCCCTCATTCTGCCATCTTTGGCCCCAGCCCAGGGGGCCGCGACGCTGGTCGCGGACAGCGTAACCCTGAGCGGCGACAACCGGCTGGTGGCGGACGGCAACGTTGAGGCCTTTTATGACGGGACAGTCCTGTCCGCCTCGCGCATCACCTATGACCGCACTGCCGACCGGCTAAGCATCGAAGGCCCTATCTTTATCCGGACCGCCGACGGTCAGATCCTGACAGCCAGCCGGGCCGAGCTTGATCCCCGGCTGGAAAGCGGGCTTTTGCGCAGCGCCCGGCTGGTGCTGGACGAACAACTCCAACTCGCCGCCAATCAGATCACGCGGGTGGATGGTCGCTACAGCGCCCTGACCCGGACTGCTGCCACATCCTGCCAGGTCTGCGGCACCCGCGCCCCTTTGTGGGAAATCCGCGCTGAAAGCGTGATCCATGACACCGAGACCCGGCAGCTTTATTTCGACAACGCCAGCCTGTTGATCCGGGGCGTTCCAGTCCTTTGGGTGCCCCGTATGCGCCTGCCAGACCCGACGCTTGAACGGGCGACCGGCCTATTGGTACCACAGGTCCGGACCACCAACCAGTTGGGCATTGGCCTGAAACTGCCGTATTTCATCCGGATCGGGGACCGACGAGACCTGACGCTGACGCCCTATCTGTCCGGCAGCACCACAACACTAGAGGCCCGCTACCGGCAGGCCTACTTACGGGGCGATATCGAGATTTTGGCCTCAGTCGGGCGGGACGACATCGTCCCTGATACGACACGGGGCTTTGCTCGCGCCTCTGGTGACTTTGACATTGGCCGGGGCGTGCAATTGTCCTTCAATATCGAAGCTTTGTCCGATCCAACCTATCTGCTGGATTACGGCTATTCGGACCAGGACCGCCTGGTATCCGGCCTGACGCTGACGCGGGTTCGGCAGGACGATCTGTTCTTTGGCCAAGCCGCTTTCTACACAAGCCTGCGCGAAGCAGAGGTGGATTCGGCCCTGCCGCCCATCGTGCTTGATTTCGGCTATGAAAGGCGCCGCTACCTTGCCGATCTTGGGGCAACTGTCACATGGTCCGTTTCGGCCGACGCGCTGCAACGGACAAAGAATTCCGATCCCGCGTCGGCGCGTGACGTGGCGCGGGTCGGTACCGGGCTTGAGCTGGTTCACCAATGGGTCAGTCCGGTCGGACTTGTCATGACGACCGATGCAAAGGTCGTATTGGACTACTACCTGGTCAATGACGATCCCACCTATGAGACCGGCTTTCGGGCCGGACCTTCGGGGTCGGTGACGCTGCGCTGGCCGCTGATGCGTCCAGACCCGACGGGCATCGTGAACATCATCGAACCGATCGTCAGCCTGGGCTGGTCCGAAGCGTTCGGGGTTGTTCCGCCCAATGAAGACGGGCTTTTGGCCGAACTTGACGAAGGCAACCTGATGTCCCTAACCCGCACGCCGGGACAGGATGCCCGCGAGCTGGGCTACCGGACAAGTGCCGGTGTGGCTTGGACATTGGGCGTCCCGGATGTTGGCACCTCGACGATGACCTTTGGACGGGTGTTCCAGTCCCAGGTTCAGCCGGCCTATTCGGCAGCCTCGGGGCAGGCCCGGGCCAACTCTGACTGGCTTTTGTCGACGCAATTGGCGCTGGATGGTGGTTTCGAATGGCAGGTGCGGACGCTGATCGACGATGACCTCGACATCAACAAGGCCGAGACGATGGTGAACTGGTCGAACGAGCGGATCGATTTCAACGCCTCCTACCTCTGGCTGCCCGAAGACGCCTTTCGGGACCGGGATTCGCCGGCGTCCGAATGGTCCTTCGACACCGACTGGCGGGTCACCGACAATTGGAGCCTCAGGGCCGAGGCCCGCTATGACGAGGCGGCCAATCAATTGGCAAGGGCGGGCTTTGGCTTAGGGTGGCAGAATGAATGCGTCACGGTGGACCTTTCGGTGGCGCGCCGCTACACCTCATTTACGACCGAAGACCCGACCACTACCTTTGACCTTGCCATCAATCTGACCGGCTTTTCGGCTGGACGCTCACAGGCAGGTCCGGCTGGTTCGTGCCGGAACTGAGAGTGGCGACAAAACGCGATACGACAGGGCCTTCGGGCACTGTCTGAACCAAGAAACTGCACGAGGCTTTCATGCGCCTGTCCCTTTCGACCCTCCTGCCCCGGCTGGGACCAAGCCTGGGCCTTGGCCTGGCCTTCTGTCTGGCTCCTGTTCTGGCACCCGCTGCATGGGCACAGGATCTGTTTTCCCCTGCCATCATCGTGAACGAGCGGGCGATCAGCCGCTACGAGATCGAACAGCGCCGGGCACTCCTAGACGTCTTTGGCACCCAGGGAGACCTGGACGAACTTGCCCAGGAGCAGTTGATCGAAGAGCGGCTCAAGAGCCAGGCCATCGCGGCGGCAGGCCTGCGCCTGACCGAAGAAGGCAGCCAGCTGGCGCTGGAAGAATTTGCCGGACGGACCGAGCTTTCGCTCGACGAATTCCTTGCCGTGATTGCCCAACAGGGAGTCGAGCGTGAGACCCTTCGCGACTATGTCGTCATGGGGATCAGCTGGCGCGACTTTGTCCGCGCCCAATTCGGTTCGCAGGTCGAAGTGACCGAGACCGATATCGACGCGGCCCTGGCCCGTGGTCCGAACCCTAACGAGGGGGTCGAGGTCCTGCTGAACGAAATCATCATCGCCGCCCCGCCCGAACGGGCCGAGCAGGCGGCAGCTGTGGCCGACGAAATCTCGCGGATGCGGTCGATCTCGGCGTTTCAGGACGCCGCCCGGCAAGTGTCGGCCCTGCCCTCACGCGAACAGGGCGGTCGGTTGAACTGGCTGCCATTGTCGAACTACCCCGCCCCCCTGCGGCCTGTGATCCTTGGCCTTGCGCCAGGCGAGGTGACGGCCCCGATCCCGATCCCCAACGGCATCGCCCTGTTCCAATTGCGCGACGTCCGCGAAGCTCCCTTTTCCGCCCCCGCCGTGACGGCCATAGACTATGCCGCATTCTACATCGCGGGCGGCCGGTCCGAGGCCGCAATGTCAGAGGCCACCGCCCTGCAAAGCCGGGTCGACACCTGCGACGACCTATACGGCGAAGCACTGGGGCTGCCGCCCGAAACCCTTGAACGGGTCAAGCCGCCACCGGCCGAGATCCCCCAAGACGTCGCGCTGGAACTGGCCAAGCTGGACACCGACGAGGTAACAACCGCCCTGACGCGAGCAGATGGCCAGACCCTGGTCTTTTTGATGCTGTGCGGTCGCGACTACGAAGGCACCGAAGCCCTGAGCAGGGATGCCGTGCGGGGACAGCTGATTAGTGCCCGCCTGGCCGGACTGGCGGATGGCTTGCTGGCCGATCTTCGGGCCTCGGCCACCATTATCTACGCAAACCAATAGGCCTCGGTGTCCACCATCGTCATCAGCTGCGGTGAGCCTGCCGGGATCGGGCCGGAGATCGCCGCCCGCGCCTGGGCTGAGCGGCGGACGGCCATGACCCTGCTCTGGATCGGCGATCCGCGTCACCTGCCACAGGGCACCCCATGGCAGGCTGTCAAGGACCGGCACGAGGCCAGGGCCATCTGCGCGCGCGCCTTGCCGGTTCTGGAGCGCGACTTTGGACCGCCTGTGGTCCCCGGGCAGCCCAACCCTGCCCATGCCCAAGGTGTCATCGACGCCATCGCCGACGGCGTCCACATGGTCCAGGCCGGAGAGGCCGACGCGCTGTGCACCGCGCCGATCCACAAGGCCGCCCTGATCGACGGGGCGGATTTCGCCTATCCCGGCCATACGGAGTATCTGGCAGCGCTGGCAGGTGTTCAGCGCGTGGTGATGATGCTGGCGTGCGACATGCTGCGGGTCGTGCCCGCAACGATCCACATTCCCATTGCCGAAGTGCCCGGTGCCCTGACCGCCCGGGGCCTGACCGACACCATCCTGATCACCCATTCCGCCCTGATCCGCGACTTTGGCATTGCCACCCCACGCATTGCCGTCGCCGGACTGAACCCCCACGCAGGCGAGGACGGCAAGATGGGGATGGAAGAGATCGAGATGATCGCCCCGGTTCTTGAAGCGCTGCGTCGAGAGGGCCTTGATATCGCGGGCCCCCTGTCCGCCGATACGATGTTCCATGCCGGCGCGCGTGCCCGTTATGACGCGGCAATTGCGATGTACCACGATCAGGCGCTGATCCCGATCAAGACCCTCGATTTTTCGGGTGGGGTGAATGTGACCCTGGGACTGCCGTTCATCCGCACCTCACCCGATCACGGCACGGCTTTTGACATTGCCGGGCGTGGCGTGGCGGATGCGACCTCGATGATTGCGGCTCTCGATATGGCCAGCCGCATGAATGTGGCCCGGACAGGAGCCTCCGGCGGGAATATTTCTGGCAAGAAAAAACCATGAGCGGCATCGATGATCTGCCGCCGCTGCGCGATGTCATTGCCAGGTTTGACCTGTCGCCCAAGAAGGCGCTTGGCCAGAACTTTCTTCTGGATCTGAACCTGACGGCCAAGATTGCCCGCCGTGCAGGGGATCTGTCTGGCTGCGATGTGCTGGAGGTGGGCCCGGGCCCCGGTGGCCTGACCCGAGGCCTACTGGCGGAGGGCGCGCGCCGGGTGCTGGCCATCGAAAAGGACCCCAGATGCCTGCCAGCCCTGGCCGAGATCGCAGCGGCCTATCCCGGCCGGCTGGAGGTTATCGGCGGTGATGCCCTTGAGGTCGAGCCCCTGGCCCATCTGACCCCACCGATCCGGGTGGCGGCCAACCTGCCCTATAATGTGGGGACCGAACTGCTGGTACGCTGGCTGACGCCCCCCGACTGGCCGCCCTATTGGCAGAGCCTGACACTGATGTTTCAAAAGGAAGTCGCCGAGCGCATCGTGGCCAGCCCCGGAAGCAAGGCCTATGGCCGCCTTGCCCTTTTGGCCCAATGGCGTACGGATGCGAAGATCGTGATGGAGCTGGGTCCCGAGGCCTTCACCCCGCCCCCCAAGGTATCATCTGCAGTGGTCCATCTGACCGCCCTGCCCGAACCGCGCTATCCGGCCGATCCGGCCGTTCTGAGCCGAGTGGTCGCAGCCGCCTTCAACCAGCGCCGCAAGATGCTGCGTGCGGCCCTGAGGGGGGTGTCCCCGGATATCGAGGCGCATCTTGTCGCGGTGGGGATTCCGCCCACGGAACGCGCCGAGCAGGTGTCGCTGGAGGCCTTTTGTGCCCTGGCCCGGGAACTGAAAAGGGCCGCCTGACAGGCGACCCTTCTTGCAGGAGATATCCTGATGGCTACTCGGCCGTTTCGGCGGACCCAGAGGTCTGGCCACTGTCTGCAGCGGCGGCCTTGGGTGCGCGGGGCTTGCGCGGACGTGGCGTGCGGGCGGCCTTGGGCTTGGCGGCGGCGGCAGCGTCGCTTGTCTTGTCCTCGGGCGTTTCCACCAGACTAGACTGCTGATCCCCAGCCTTGAGGAAACCGACGTCGGCGATGTCCATGCTATAATCCGGCTGCTCTGCACTGCCGGGATCCTGATCAGCGGCATCATTGCCAGCGTCGCGACGCGACGACCCCTTGCCGCGACGCGGTTGCTGTCCTGCATCCGCCCCTGACTCGGGCTGGCGAGGCTGGGCCTCGGGCTGGCGTTGTTGCCCATTGGAGGTCTCGGGCCCGCTGCCCTCTTCCTGGCTCCGGAGTCTTTGCTGACGCTCGCGGTCCCGCTCGGCCTGCCGGTCGCGTTCGGCCTGACGGTCGCGGTTCTGCTGCTCTTGCTCTTCGCGGGCGCGGTCGATCTCTTTCTGAGCTTCAGCGAGCAGGCGCGTATAATGCTCAGCGTGCTGGGCGAAATTCTCGGAGTTGACCCGATCATTCGACAATTGCGCGTCGCGATGAAGTTGGTTGTATTTCTCGATGATCTGCTGGGGCGTTCCGCGCACCTTGCCATCAGGACCCGAGCTGTCGAACACCCGGTTGATGATGTTTCCGCCCGAGGGACGGTTGTTGCTGCGGTTCTTGTTGCCCCGCGACCGTGACTTTGATGATCTCATATGACTTTTCGTGTCCAGCCTGGAAGGAGTTGTCGCGACTTCGGTTTGCACCTGGCCCGATGCGTGCACGCTGCACGCTGTGATCTTATGAAGGCCCTAAGATGAACTGGCGGCATTCTGTAGGAGAGAGCTTATTGCCCTCATCTCTGCAGACAGGAGTGAATAAACACGGCCTGACCGGCGGCGCAAGCAAAAATTGCCCGCAAAGGCCGGATCAGAGCAAATCAGCTTATCAAAACGGGATATCGGACCACTGGGCCACAATGACGCGATCGCGCCCGTCCAGGTCCTTGATCAGTGCCCGCACATCAAAACCAGCGTCTTGGGCGATCGCCGAGACCGCCTGGGCCTGGCTGGGCCCGATCTCAACGATGATGCGGCCATCGTCTATCAGGTTAGGGCCGACGGAGGTGAATATCTGGCGGTAGGCGTCAAGCCCGTCCGATCCGTCGGTCAGGGCCAATCGGGGTTCCCAATCGCGGACCTCGGGGGCAAGACCGGCCATTTCGGAAGAGGCGATGTAGGGTGGGTTGGCGACCACAAGGTCGAAAATGCCGCCGACTTCGGCCACCCAGTCCGAAACCTCGAACCGCACCCGATGCGACAAGTCGAGCTGCCGGGCGTTGGCGCGCGCAACCTCGAGCGCGGCGGCGGAAATGTCTACGCCCATGCCGCGGCTTGCGTCCATTTCGGCCAGCAGGGTCAGAAGGATACAGCCTGACCCGGTCCCAAGGTCCAGCACATGGGCAAAAGGCTGCGCCAGCGCTGCCTCGACCAGCATCTCGGTTTCGGGGCGCGGGTCCAGCACGTCGGCGGTCACGATGAAATCACGCCCGTAGAACGCCCGGCGTCCGATCAGTTGCGACACAGGCTCGCGTGCGGCCCGGCGGGTGATGAGGGTGTTAAAGGCAGCCTGCGCCGTCTTTTCGATGGTTTCGGGCAAAAGGAGGGTCAGCCGACCGGCCTCGACCCCAACCGCATGCGACAGAAGCCGTCGCGCATCGCGGGCGGCATCGGGCACGCCTGCCGCGGCGAGCCTGCGGGTGGCCGCAATCAGGAGGCTGTTGCCGGTTTCAGTGTCGTCGGTTGCGGTCATGTGTCCATCTCTGCCAGCAATTGTGCCTGCGCCTCGGACGTCAGGGCATCGATGATCTCATCGAGGTCACCTTGCAGGATGGCGTCCAGACGATAAAGCGTCAGGTTGATCCGGTGGTCGGTCATCCGCCCCTGGGGAAAGTTGTAGGTCCGAATCCGTTCGGACCTGTCGCCGCTGCCGACCTGCGCCTTGCGATCGGCCGAGCGGGCGCCTTCGACGCGTTCCCGCTCAAGATCAAACAGACGCGCCCGCAGCACGTCCATCGCCAGTTCGCGGTTGCGGTGCTGCGATTTCTGAGAAGAGGTCACGATGATGCCGGTGGGCAGGTGCGTGATCCGGACCGCAGAATCGGTCGTGTTGACGTGCTGTCCCCCTGCCCCGCTGGCCCGCATGGTATCAATGCGGATGTCGGTCGCGGGTATGTCGATATCAACCGCCTCGGCCTCGGGCAGGACGGCGACGGTGGCGGCTGAGGTATGGATGCGGCCACCGCTTTCGGTTTCGGGCACCCGCTGGACCCGGTGCACACCCGATTCGTACTTGAGCCGAGCAAAAACGCCGTCACCTTCGACCCGGGCGATGACTTCCTTGATCCCGCCAAGCTCGGTCGCCTGTTCTTCGATAATCTCGAACCGCCAGCCCTTGGCCTCACAATAGCGCTGGTACATGCGCAAGAGGTCAGCGGCGAAAAGCGCAGCTTCGTCCCCGCCAGTACCGGGCCGGATTTCAAGCATGGCGGGACGGCCATCGGCGGCGTCCTTGGGGATCAGGGCAAGGCGCAGCGCCGCTTCGGCGGCCTCGATCCTTGTGCGAAGCCCCGGCAGTTCGTCTTCGGCCAGCGCCCGCATCTCGGGATCGTCGAGCATCGCCTCGGCCCCGTCGCGTTCCTCAAGAAGGGCGCGGTAGGTGTTGATCGTGTCGACCACCGGACGCAGGTCCGAGTATTCGCGGGTCAGCGGCGCGATGTCGGCGCTTGCCATGCCGCCATTCATCTTGGCCTCCAGAAACTGGAAGCGTTGGAGAATCTGCTCAAGGGTGGCCGACTGGATCATGCGCCTGATGTCCCGCATCCCGGCGGGGGGGTCAAGGTGCCTGAGTGGGAACCACCTCGGCAAGCTGGGTCAGCCAGCCCTCGACCCGCGCCCGGTTGACGCCAAGATCGTCGGCTCCGAACCTTTGCCGGGCCCAGATCACCGGGGCAGCGCCCTCGCCCACAGCTACCGTCGTGACGGTGGTGTAGTCCGGAAAGCCCCATAGGCGCGAGCGCGAGATATAGGTGATCCGCCCCTCTTCAACGCTGCCGGCAAGGCGCAGGGTGCGCGGACCGGCCATCGCCACGGTATCAAGGGCTGCCAGCAAGGCGGCAGGATCGGTCGCAAAGACGGGTGCCGCCCCGTTCCCCCCCTCGGGCCGGATCAGCCAGCCGCCCCGGGCCGGCGCGGTCGCGGCGGTCGGGTCCGTGTGCCAGGTTTCGGGGTTTGACGGCGCAAGCCGGACGTAGATCATCGCCCCCCCGATCAGCAGGACGAGGACGGCAAGGATACGCAAGATTATCGGTTCTTTCCCTTGTTCCAACAGTAAAGGCACAGCAATTCCGTCGCGACATGCGCCCCCGCAATGGCGGTGGCCCCGTTGGTGTCATAGGGTGGCGAAACCTCAACGATATCGCCCCCCACCATGTTGATGCCCGCCAGATCGCGCAGGATGGCCGCGGCCTGCCATGAGGCCAGACCACCCCAGACCGGCGTGCCGGTGCCGGGTGCAAAGGCGGGGTCGAGGGCGTCGATGTCAAAGGTGACATAGGTCGGGGCGTCGCCCACAATCTCTTTGGCCCGTGCCGTCACCCAGTCCGCCCCTTTTTCGTGAACGGTCCGGGCGTCGATGAATTCCACACCAAGATAATCCTCGCACTCTGTACGGATTCCGATCTGGACCGAGCGGGAGGGATCGACAAAGCCCTGTTTGACCGCCTTGTACATCATTGTTCCGTGGTCAATCCGGGCCATGTCGTCGTCGGGCCAAAGGTCGGAATGGGCGTCAAACTGGATCACGCTCATCGGTCCAAAGCGGGCGGCGTAGGCCTGAAGGATCGGCAGGGTGATATAGTGGTCGCCCCCCAGCGTCAGCGTGCCGGGGCCTGCTGCCAGAATACCTGCGATATGGCTGCGCAGCGCCTCGGGAAAGGCGGGAATATTGGCATAGTCAAAGGCCAGATCACCATAATCCGCGATGGCATAGTCGCTGAGCGGGTCAAAACCCCAGCCATAGGGCGGATCATAGGGCTGCAGGGCCGACGCCTCGCGGATGGCGCGGGGGCCAAAGCGGGTTCCGGTCCGATGGGTCACCGCCTGATCAAAGGGCACGCCGGTGATGGCCAGATCCACGCCGGTCAGGTCCTTGGTGTACCTGCGCCGCAGAAAGGACGTCGCACCGCCAAAGGCGTTCTCGAACGACGGGCCCTTCAGGTCTGTCCGGGTAAAGGCATGATCGACTTGGGTTTTTGCATCAAGAAGAGACATGGCATCCCCTTTCCTCAGTCTGATGTCGGTCGGATTTCTTCGCCGGCAAGGGCGTGGCCGCCAATAGGCAGGGCCTTTTCGACGATACGGGCAAAGAACGACGCGCCATAAGGCGCGACCTCATCGTCAAAGTCGTAGTCCGGATGATGCAAGGCCGCCGTGTCACCATTGCCGATGAACAGATAGGCCCCGGGCCGGTCCTCAAGGAAAAAGGCAAAATCTTCGGCCCCCATCTCGCGTCCTGCCTCTGCATCGACCTGCGAGATTTCGGCAGCCACCTCGGCGGCAAAGGCTGTCCTGTGAGGTTCATTGATCGTGGCGGGATAGCCCACCCGGTAAAAGAACGAGGCCGCAACTCCGTAGCTGGCGGCCTGCCCTTCAACCACCTCTTCCAAACGGCGGCGGGCCATCTCGCGAACGTGGGGTGCAAAGGTGCGCACCGTGCCGCTGATCCGGGCCTTGTCGGGCACGACATTCTCAACGCTGCCTGCATGGATCTGGGTGACCGAGATGACGAGGTCCTCAAGGGCATAGTGATTGCGGCTGACAATGGTCTGGATGGCCTGAACGATACCGCAAACCGCCACGACCGGGTCGCGGGTCTGATGCGGGGTGGCGGCGTGACCGCCCTCTCCCTTGATTTCGATGAAAAAGTCATCGACAGCAGCCATGATCGGACCGGGGGTGGTGTAGAATGCGCCAAGCGCTGTGCCGGGGGAAGAATGGATGGCATAGACCTCTGAAATATCGAACTGGTCAAGGATGCCCGCGTCGCGCATCACCTCGGCCCCACCGCCATCTTCCTCGGCGGGTTGAAAGATCAGCGCAACAGTGCCCGCGAAATTCCGCGTCTCAGCCAGGTATTTGGCCGCCCCCAATAGCATGGTGGTATGGCCGTCATGGCCGCAGGCATGCATCACACCGGGGTTGAGGGAGGCATGCGGTGCCCCCGTCGTCTCGTGGATCGGCAAGGCGTCCATATCGGCCCGCAGACCAACCGTCGCGCCACTCGCGCGGCCCCGGATGATCGCCACGATGCCCGAGGTGGCGATCCCTTCGTGGATCTCGTCCACCCCAAAGGCCCGCAGCTTGTCCGCCACAAAGGCCGCCGTCTGGTGGCAGTCAAAGGACAGTTCGGGATGCTGGTGCAGATGCCTGCGCCAGCCCGCCATTTCGTCGGCCATTGCGGCGATTGAATTGATGACGGGCATGGTTGGACTCCGCTCGGCTCAGGTCTAGGCTAGGGTTCACCAAAGGGGCCTAGCCCCAAGCTGAGAGGACCGCAATGCCCGACACCTCCGACCCCCTCCTCTACGACACTACCGGCGGACCGGAACGGCAAATGGCCCGTTTGCTGCGCATCATGGAGCATTTGCGCGATCCCGACACCGGTTGCCCTTGGGATATCGAGCAGGACTTTGCCACCATCGCCCCTTACACCATCGAAGAGGCCTACGAGGTCGCCGATGCCATCGCCCGCAGCGACTGGACCGAACTCGAGGGAGAGCTGGGCGACCTGCTGTTGCAGACCGTTTATCACACCCAGATGGGGAGCGAGGCCGGGTTGTTCAGCTTTGCCTCTGTCGCCTGCGCGATCAGCGACAAGATGATCGCCCGGCATCCGCATGTCTTTGGCGCCGAAAGCCGCGACAAATCCGCCGAACAACAGACCGTTGACTGGGAAAAGATCAAGGCCGCCGAACGGGCGGGCAAGGCGCAGGGCCGCACGCTCGACGGGGTCGCCATCGGCCTGCCTGCCCTGATGCGCGCGCTCAAGCTGCAAAAACGGGCCGCCCGGGTCGGCTTTGACTGGCCCGACGTGGCGCAGGTCGTGGACAAGATCGCCGAAGAGGCCGCCGAAGTGGTCGAGGCCCGCGACATCCTTGGCCCCGACGCGCTGGAAGAGGAAATCGGCGATCTTCTGTTCAATCTGGCCAATCTGGCACGGCATCTGGGCGTCGACCCCGAGGTCGCCCTGCGCCGGACCAACGCCAAATTCACCCGCCGGTTCGAAGCGATCGAGGACCGTCTGGCCGAACGGGGCAAGACACCGGCCACCAGCGATCTGGCCGAAATGGACGCGATCTGGAACGAGGTGCGGATGGCAGACAAGGCCGCCCAAACACCTGACTAAAAAAATCAGGTATTGACCCGACAAAAAGACTCAGGTTACCAAAGGCCATCTTGCAACCTTTGAGGTTCCCATGACTCTTCGTTCAATTTTTCTGGCCACTGCGGCTGTCGCAGTGGCGGCTCCGGCTCTGGCCGACGTCAATATTTACACCACCCGACAACCCGAACTCATCCAGCCGGTGATGGATGCCTTCACCGCCCAGACCGGGATCGCGGTAAACCTCGCCTTTGTCGAAAGCGGCATCGTCGAACGGCTCAAGGCCGAAGGCCGTCGGTCCCCGGCTGACCTTGTGATGACGGTCGATATCGCCAGCCTGCAACAGATCGTTGAGGCGGATGTGGTTCAGCCCGTCGAAAACGACGTCGTGACCGCGGCCATCCCTGCCGAGCTGCGCAGCCCAGACAACCTGTGGTTCGGCCTGACAACCCGCGCCCGGATCGTCTATGCCAGCCGCGACCGGGTCGCCGATGGCGAGGTCACGACCTACGAGGATCTCGCCTCGGACAGTTGGGCGGGCCGGATCTGCACCCGCTCTGGCACCCACCCCTACAACCTCGCGCTGCTGGCCGCCGTCATCGCCCACGACGGGGCCGAGGCCGCGCAGGCCTGGGCCGCCGGCGTCCACGACAACCTCGCCCGCCGCCCCGAAGGCAACGACCGGGCGCAGGTCAAAGCGATCTGGGCCGGCGAATGCGACATCTCGCTGGGCAATACCTACTACATGGGCCAGATGCTGGCCGACCCCGAACAGGCCGAATGGGCCAATTCCGTGCGGATCATCTTTCCGACATTCGAGGACGGCGGCACCCACGTGAATATCTCGGGCGTTGCGATGACCAAATCTGCCCCAAACAAGGACGAGGCGATGCAGCTTCTGGAATTCCTTGTCTCGCCCGAAGCACAAGGGATCTATGCAGAGCTGAACAACGAATACCCCATCCTTGAATGGGCACCGCTGTCGGACCTCGTGGCAAGCTGGGGCAGCTTTGACGCTGACACGACCGATCTGACCGAGATCGCAGGGCACAGGGCACAGGCGCTTCAGATCATGGAAATCGTGAACTTCGACGGCTAAATAGCGCGGAGGCCGGGTAAATCTGCCTCAGGCCTCCGCCCGCTCTGCCAATATCAGCCACTCTTCTTCGGCCGCCGCCAGACTTGCCTGCCGTTCGGCCATGGCCTCGGTCGCCTTCTTGAACTTTGCCGGCTCACGGCTGAACAACGCGGGGTCGGACAACAAACCCTCCAGCTTGCCAATCTCGGCCGTCAGCTTGTCGATCAGCTGCGGCAGGGTCTCGAAGCGGTGTTTCTCGGTAAAGCTGAGGCCGGATTTCTGGGCGGCGGCGGTCTTGGGCTTCTCCTTGGGGGCCAAGGCCTTGGCCGCCGCAACCTCCATCTCGATCTCACCGCGCTGGGTGCGATAGTCGGACCAGCCGCCGGCATAGACGGTCGCCCGCCCGTCGCCTTCCATGGCGATCGTGGTGGTGGCCACCCGGTCGAGGAAATCGCGGTCGTGGCTGACCAGAAGGACGGTGCCGTCATATTCGCCCAGGATGTCCTGCAACAGGTCCAGCGTCTCGATGTCGAGATCGTTGGTCGGTTCGTCCAGCACCAGCACGTTGGAATCACGCGCCATCAGGCGGGCCAAAAGGAGGCGGGCCTTTTCGCCCCCCGACAGGGCACGGACAGGGGCGCGGGCCTGCGCCTCGTCAAAAAGGAAATCCTTGAGGTAACCGATGACATGGCGCGGCTGGCCCCGGACCATGACCTGATCGGCCTTGCCCGACACCCGCATTTCGGGATCACCCGTCAGGCTGTCCCAAAGCGACATATCAGGGTCCAGCGCCGCCCGGGCCTGGTCAAACACCGCCACGGCAAGGTTCGTCCCATGTTTAACAGTGCCTGCATCTGGTTGAACTTCGCCCAACAATATCTTGATAAGCGTGGTTTTTCCGACGCCATTGGGACCAACGATGGCGATCCGGTCGCCGCGCTGAACCGTCAGGCTCAGGTTGCGCAGGATGGGACGGCCGTCAAACGCCATCTCCAGCCCTTCGGCCTCGATCACCTTCTTGCCCGAGGTTGACCCACTCTCAAAGGCGAGGGCTGCGGTGCCCTGACGGCGGATCTGACCCGCCCGCTCGGCGCGCAACTCCTGCAGGGCGCGGACGCGGCCCATGTTGCGCTTGCGGCGGGCCGAGATGCCCTCGACCGCCCAGCGGCCTTCGGACTTGATGCGGCGGTCCATCTTGTGGCGGGCGAGGTCCTCGTCTTCCCAGACCTTGTCGCGCCAGGCCTCGAACCCGTCGAAACCGGTCTCATGGCGGCGGACAACGCCCCGGTCAATCCAAAGGGTTGCACGGGTCAGCTCGCGCAAAAAGGCCCGGTCGTGCGAGATCAGGACATAGCCCGCCCGGGTCTCTTTCAATTCATTCTCAAGCCAGGCAATCGCCTCGATATCCAGGTGGTTGGTCGGCTCGTCCAGCAACATCAGTTCCGGCGCCTCGGCCATCAGCTTGGCCAGGGCCGCGCGGCGGCGCTCACCGCCGGACGCGACGGACACATCGCGGGCCGGGTCGAATTTCAGCCCCTCGGCCACCATCTCCACGCGGTAGGCCTCGCCCTCGTCCAGTCCACTGGCGGCATAGTCGCCCAAGGTGGCATGCCCACCCATCGTCGGGTCCTGCTCCATATAACCAACCGTCACGCCGGGGGCGGCAACGCGCAGGCCGTGATCGGCCTCCACAAGGCCCGCCATGACCTTCATCAGGGTCGACTTGCCTGACCCGTTGCGGCCCACCAGGGCGACGCGGTCGCCCGGTTGGACATTGACGCTCAATCCCGCGAAAACGGGATCGCCCCCAAAAGTGAGCGAGATATCGGAAAGCTGAAGAAGAGGTGCGCGTGCCATGGGGCTCAGCTAGAGCGGCTCTGCCACGGGTGCAAGGCCTCCCCTTCGCTTCGTCCCAAATACTCTCCCCGAAGGGGCCGTCCTGTCCGGTT
>JAQWWH010000031.1 GCA_029255105.1 Flavimaricola sp.
TGGTCGGCTTGTCCCAGACCCTGTTCCAGCGGACGTCGATCGAGCCGGGCCCACCGGTTGGTGTCGATATTGAAGCGGACGAACTGGCCTTCTTTCCGTTCCTCTACTGGCCGGTGACCCCCGACCAGGCAATCCCGTCGCGGGACGCCTATGCCAAGCTGAACCGCTACCTCCGCTCGGGAGGAATGATCCTGTTCGATACCCGCGACGCCAATCTCGCGGGATTTGGCTCTGCCTCGCCGGAAGGGCGGATGTTGCAGGCTCTTGCCCGTCCGCTGGACATTCCACCGATCGCGCCGATCCCGCCCGATCATGTGCTGACGCGCACCTTCTACCTGCTACAGGAATTCCCGGGCCGCTACGCAAGCCGCGATATCTGGGTCGAAGCGATCCCGCTTGAGGCCGAACAGGCAGACGGCATGCCCTTCCGAAACCTCAACGACGGGGTGACCCCGGTCGTCATCGGCGGCAATGACTGGGCCGCGGCCTGGGCTGTCGATGACCGGGGTAACCGGATGTTTCCGGTGGGCCGCGGCATGGCAGGCGAACGCCAGCGCGAGATTGCCCTGCGCTTTGGCGTGAACCTGATCATGCATGTGCTGACCGGAAACTATAAGTCCGACCAGGTTCATGTGCCCGCCCTTCTGGAAAGGTTGGGCCAGTGAAGCCGGTAGTGAACGGCCTCGCCGGCCGGATCCTTGTTGAGGTTGGGAAGCCTCCGGCGGGAATATTTTGGGCAAGAAAAAGCCCGGGGAGTGCGCTGTGACCGAACAGGTGATCCTGGACCCACTGGTCCCCTGGCTGATCCTGTGGATCGTGGCAGGCCTGGCGCTGGTCTTTGTCGGTCTGGCTGTCTGGCGCAGGCTTGCAGGCTGGTGGCTGCGTGGCCTTGCCGCCCTTGCCCTTGTGGCGGCCATTGCGAACCCGTCCGTGCAAAGCGAGGATCGCGCACCCCTTTCGGACATTTTGATCGCCGTCGTCGACGAAAGCGCCAGCCAGCGCATTTCTGACCGCGCCGCGCAGACCGAAGCCGCCCTTGCCGCCCTGACCGCTGAAGTGACCGCACGTCCCAATACAGAACTGCGCGTCGTTCGCCTGGCTGATGCCGAGGGCGATGGCGGCACCGAGCTTTTGGGGGCGCTGAGCGAGGCCCTCGCCGAAGAGCCGCAGGGCCGTATTGCGGGGATTGTCCTGTTGACCGACGGCCGGGTCCATGACCTGTCCAGCGCACCGGGATTGCCCGCGCCCTTGCACGTCCTGTTGTCCGGACGATCCGACGATTGGGACCGCCGCCTGATCGTTCGCAATGCCCCTGCCTTTGCCATTCTTGACGAGCCCGTCAACCTTACCCTGCGCATCGAGGACCAGGGGGCCGCTCCGGACCTTGGCGACCTTGTCACATTGACCATCGCCATAGACGGTGGCCCGCCGCTGCAGTTCGACGTGCCTGTGGGAGAGGATCTGGAACTGCCGGTCACCCTTCCCCATGGCGGGATGAACGTTTTGCAATTTTCGACCCCCGCCCAACCTGGAGAACTGACGGACCGCAACAATGCTGCTGTCATTCAGATCAATGGTGTCCGGGATCGTCTGCGCGTTCTTTTGGTATCGGGCGAGCCGCATCCAGGTGAACGGACCTGGCGCAACCTGCTGAAATCGGACAGCTCTGTCGATCTGGTCCATTTCACCATTCTGCGCCCTCCGGAAAAGCAGGACGGCGTCCCGGTGGACGAGTTGTCCCTGATCGCCTTTCCCACGCGCGAGTTGTTTATAGAGAAGATCGACGAGTTCGATCTGATCATCTTTGACCGCTATCGCCGCAGGGGCATTCTGCCTTCGGTCTACCTTGAGAATGTCGCCAACTACGTGGCGGATGGGGGCGCTGTCCTCGTGTCCGCCGGTCCTGAATATGCCGGTGCTGAGAGCATCTTTCGGTCTCCCCTTGGGTTGGTCCTGCCGGGGGCGCCCAGCGCCCGTGTGATCGAAGAGGGATTTGCCCCGCTGCTGACCGATGTCGGCCAGCGCCATCCGGTCACCGCGGGCCTTGACGACTTTGCCCTGCCTTCAACAGAGGACGGCGTGCCGGGATGGGGCCGCTGGTTCCGCCAGATCGACGTGACCCCGGTGCCCGAAGCCACGACCGTCATGACAGGCGTGGGCGATCGGCCCCTCTTGATCCTGAACCGCGTGGGCGAAGGTCGGGTTGCCTTGCTCGCCTCGGACCAGTCCTGGCTTTGGGACCGGGGCTACGAGGGTGGTGGCCCGCAGTTGGAGTTGTTGCGCCGTCTGGCGCACTGGATGATGAAGGAACCTGAACTGGAGGAGGAGGCCCTTTGGGTCGAACCTGCGGGCCAGACCATGCGCATCATCCGCCGCAGCCTTGCGGAGGACATACCCGACATCGTCGTGACCGGCCCGGACGGGACCGAGACTGCATTGCGGCTGGACGAGACCCGCCCGGGCCGCTTTGAGAGCGTCTGGGATGCTCCGGAGATTGGCCTTTATCGCCTTACGGACGGGACCGAAGAGGCGGTCATTGCCCTGGGCCCTGCAGCCCCGAAAGAGTTTGAGCAGACCATCGCAAGCGGCGAATTGCTGGAACCATTGGTAACAGGCACCGGCGGTGGCATCATCGCCATGCAGGACGGCGCCCCCGATCTGCGAGAGGTCCGGCCGGGCCGCCCTGCCGCCGGGCGTGGATGGATCGGGATCACCCCCCGCGAGGCCTATCTGACCGCCGATATCTCGATCTCGCCCCTGCTGCCGGCTTGGGCGTTCCTGCTGCTGGCCGCGGGGCTGATCCTGGGCGCATGGCTCAGGGAAGGGCGACGCTGAAAGTAAGGTGGGTCATGACCCACCTTACGGCAAGGACACCCGGGATGTCCCAGCGCTCTAGCCGTCGACAGAACAGCGGGCACGGATAAGGACCTCTGTCGTGCCGTCGGGCAGACCCACACCGTCGAGGGACCGTGTGAATGGCTGCTCTGTCTCATGCGGGTGGGTCAGAACCCGCAGGCCAAGCGATGTGCCGTCCGGGGCAAGCACCTCCCAACCGTCAGCATAGTGATCCCAGCCGGTGTCCGGGTGGCTGATCGTCACGTCCAAGCGCCAGCCTGATCCTTGTGGAACCGCCACCACCGCCTCGATCACCGGGGCATCGGCCCGGACCGGGCCTGCCAGCACGGCAAGACCAATCCCGAGTATTTTGCCAGACTGCCGGATCATGCCCCTCCCTCTGGCGCCGAGATGACCTCGCGCGGGACAGATGCAAATTCCCTTGTCCATAGCAGCCCAAAGACAATGGCCGTCGCCACGAGCAAGGCAATTGGCCCCAGAAGCCATGCCGTTGAGCCAAGGGCAAAGTACATGGAGCGCAGCCCCCTGTTGAAGTTCCAGGCCGCCCTGATGTTCAACTCCCCCGCCTTGGCAGCACGGTCGAGGGCCCTTGGATCGGTCGGATCATTGGGCACCGCCCCCATGATGACGGCGCAGTATCCGAAGATGCGATTGGCCCAGACAAACTTGAGAAAGGCGTGCCCGAGGAAGAACGCCACCAGCATCAGCTTGATCTGCCAGACCAGTGCCGGGGCCTGGCTCACGGTCAGTTCTTCGGCCACGTCTTCCAGAGGGGCGGTGTTGCCGACCAGGGCCAGAACGCCGCCGACAGCCAGGAGGCAGGTGGAGGCAAAGAAGGATGTCCCCTGTCGCAGGCTGGCCAGGATCTGCGAATCGAATATTCGCACGTCCCGGGCCACGAATTGCCGCATCCACTCGCGCCGGTACTCTGCCATGAGAACGGTGACAGACGGCCGCTGGGTGCCGGGGTTCTCGATCCACCAGCCAATACCCGCCCAACACAGCAGAAGCGCCGCAAGTGCCACGAGATCAAGGGTGTGAAGCAGGCTGAAATTGATGAGGACATCCATGCCCTGACCCTAGCTTCACCGATTGAGACTTGCCAGTCGCTACAATTGGTAATAGATTTTTACCAATCTGAGGAGATGACTATGGAAATGCCCGTCCCCGACGCCCGCATCATGGCCCGCAAGGCCCGTATCGTCGAGCGACTGTTGGAGGTGCTGCCCGAACGGTCCGTGATCCATGACCCGATGGAGACCCGGGCCTATGAATGCGATGCCCTGACGGCCTATCGCTGTCCGCCGCTGTGCGCGGTCTTGCCAAGCTCGACCAGCGAAGTCTCGGACGTGCTGCGCATTTGCCATGAAGAGGGCGTGCCCGTCGTGCCCCGGGGCTCGGGCACGTCGCTGGCAGGCGGCGCGCTGCCCACGGCCGACTGTGTCATCCTAGGAGTGTCCCGTCTGACGGACGTTCTGGAAACCGACTATGACAACCGCTTTATCCGGGTACAGACCGGTCGCACGAACCTGAGCGTGACAGGCGCGGTCGAGGCCGATGGCTTTTTCTATGCTCCCGATCCGTCCAGCCAGTTGGCCTGTGCGATTGCGGGGAACATCGCGATGAATTCCGGCGGGGCCCACTGCCTGAAATATGGGGTGACGACCAACAACCTGATGGGCGTGACCATGGTCCAGATGGACGGCACGGTGGTCGAGATTGGCGGCGCCCATCTTGAGGCCCCTCGCCTGGACCTTTTGGGCGTGATCTGCGGGTCGGAAGGCCAGCTTGGCGTGGTGACAGAAGCCACCTTGCGTATTCTGGCCAAGCCTGAGGGGGCACGTCCCGTTCTGATCGGGTATGAAAGCTCGGAAGTGGCCGGCGCCTGTGTGTCGGACATCATCAAGGCCGGCGTGTTGCCGGTTGCGATCGAGTTCATGGACCGCCCCTGCATCGAGGCTTGCGAAGCCTTTGCCAAAGCAGGCTATCCCATGTGCGAGGCCCTTCTGATCATCGAAGTCGAAGGCAGCCCTGCCGAGATCGACGAGCAACTGGGCGTGATCAAGCAGATTGCCCGCCGCCATAACCCGGTGGAATTGCGCGAGGCGAAAGACGCAGAAGAAGCGGGCCGCATCTGGCTGGGCCGCAAGTCGGCCTTTGGTGCCATGGGCCAGATCAACGACTACATTTGTCTTGATGGGACCATCCCAGTATCGTCGCTTCCCCTTGTGCTGCGCCGCATTGGCGAGATGAGCAAAGAGTACGGATTGGGCGTGGCCAATGTGTTCCATGCCGGGGATGGCAATATGCACCCGCTGATCCTGTTCGACGCCAACAAGCCCGGCGACCTTGAGCTTTGCGAGGCCTTTGGGGCCGACATCCTGCGCCTATGTGTCGAGGTCGGCGGCTGCCTGACGGGCGAACATGGTGTGGGCATCGAAAAGCGCGACCTGATGACGGTCCAGTTCGCCCCCGCCGATCTGGAGGCGCAAATGGCGGTCAAGGATGTGTTCGATCCCGCCTGGCTGTTGAACCCTGCCAAGGTCTTTCCATTGAGCGCGAGCGCGGGACGTCGCGCGGCCTGAGGTTTTGGCCCAGGATTGAGCCGCGTGCCCTGGGGGGCTCTGCCCCCCGGCTTCGCCTCCCCCCGGGATATTTTAGATCCGAAGTAATGAAGGACCCGGCATGACACCATCTACCGAAGCGGAGCTTGCCGAAGCAGTCTTGGGCGCGACGGGTCCGCTTGCCATCACAGGTGGTGGCACGCGCCCGATTGGCCGCACGGTCGAGGGGGTGTCTTTGTCCACCTCGGCCATGACAGGGATCACTCTGTATGAGCCCGGCGCCTTGACCATCGTGGCCCAAGCCGGGACATCCCTTGCCGAGATCGAGCTTGCCTTGGCCGCGGAAAACCAGCGTCTGGCCTTTGAGCCGATGGACCATCGCGGCCTTCTGGGCACCTCGGGCGCCCCGACGATCGGCGGCGTGGTGGCGGCCAATGTGTCGGGCCCGCGACGGATCCAATCGGGGGCGGCCCGCGACTTTGTCCTGGGTGTTCGCTTTGTCGACGGTGCCGGCACCATCATCAAGAACGGCGGCCGGGTGATGAAGAATGTCACCGGCTATGACCTTGTAAAGCTGTTTTGCGGCAGTTGGGGTACGCTGGGCGTGATGAGCGAAGTCAGCCTGAAGGTCCTGCCGCAGGTGGCCGCCGGGGCCACGGTCACGGTGGACGGGCTGGACGACGCGACGGCCGCTCGCGCAATGGCGGCAGCCTTAGGGTCCCCCTTTGAAGTGTCGGGCGCGGCCCATGTGCCTGAGAGCTTTGGGGCGCTAGCGGGCACCCATTTGCGGATCGAAGGCTTTGCCTCGTCTGTTGCCTATCGCTCTGAGCAGATGAAGGCCGTTCTGGGCCAGTTTGGCCCGGTCCGGATCGAGCCCGATGCAGAGGTCTCAGCCGCGCTTTGGGCCGGGCTGCGCGATGTGGCCCCCTACCATGGCACGTCGGGCGATGTCTGGCGCCTTTCCGTGAAACCCTCCGATGCGCCTGATCTGGTCGCCCGATTGCCGGATGCGGCGAAGGCTCGGGCGTTTTATGACTGGGGCGGAGGCCTGATCTGGGTCGAATGCCTTCCTGACACCGACCTTCGCGCTGTGCTGGGCCCCTTTGCCGGTCATGCGACCCTGGTCCGCGCGGGCGCGCCGACCCGCGCGGCCATTGCCCCCTTCCACCCGGAGCCTGCTCCCATAGCAGCCCTCACAGCGGGGCTGCGAGCCCGCTTTGATCCGCGTGGCATTCTCAACCCCGGACGGATGGGCTGACCTGATGCAGACAACCTTTACCCCAGAGCAGTTGACCGACCCCGGCACGGCGCGGGCCAACCAGATCCTGCGCAGCTGCGTGCACTGCGGGTTTTGCACCGCCACCTGCCCCACTTACCAAGTGCTGGGCAACGAGTTGGACAGCCCCCGTGGCCGCATCTACCTGATCAAGGACATGCTTGAGAATGAGCGGATCCCGGACGCCAAGACTGTCCAGCATATCGACCGGTGCCTGTCCTGTCTGGCCTGCATGACCACCTGCCCTTCCGGCGTGCACTACATGCATCTGGTCGATCATGCCCGGGCCTATATCGAAAAGACCTATGACCGCCCCTGGTCGGACCGGGCGCTGCGCTGGATCCTGGCCCGCATCCTGCCCTATCCGATGCGCTTCCGCCTTGCCCTTCTGGGGGCAAAGATCGGGCGCCCCTTTGCACGGTTCATGCCGGACCCGCGCCTGAGGGCAATGCTTGAGATGGCCCCCCGGGTCATCCCGCCGGTATCGCGCAACGACGACCCCCAGACATTTGCCCCCGAGGCGCCCAAAAAGATGCGGGTCGCCCTGATGACAGGCTGTGCCCAACGGGCCCTGAACACGGACATCAACGATGCCACCATCCGTCTGCTGACCCGGTTGGGCTGCGAGGTCGTAGTGGCCGAAGGGGCCGGGTGCTGTGGCGCCCTGACCCACCACATGGGCAAAGAGACCGAAAGCCATGCCACCGCGGCCCGCAATATCCGGGCCTGGAGCAAGGAAATCGACGGGGCCGGGCTGGACGCTATCGTCATAAACACGTCCGGCTGCGGAACCACGGTAAAGGACTATGGCCATATGTTCCGCGACAGCCCGCTTGCCGCAGAAGCGGCCGCCGTGGCCGAGCGGGCCAAGGACATCACCGAAGTCCTGATGAAGCTCGACCTGCCCGAGGGGGCACCGAAGGACCTGCGGGTCGCTTATCACGCGGCCTGTTCCCTGCAGCACGGGCAACAGATCAAGAACTATCCCAAGCTGCTGCTCAAACGGGCCGGATTCACCGTGCTGGAGCCCAAGGACAGCCACCTGTGCTGCGGATCAGCCGGGACCTACAACCTGATGCAGCCCGAAATCTCGGGCCAGCTCAAGGCGCGCAAGGTCGATACGCTTGAGGCGCTGAGCCCGGACATCATCTCGGCGGGAAACATCGGCTGCATGATGCAGATCGGTGGGGCAACCGGGGTGCCGGTCGTTCATACGGTCGAGCTGCTCGACTGGGCCACCGGCGGGCCGCAACCGCCAGCTTTGACGGCTCCGGGCAAAACGACCCCGGCCATTCCGGACCTGCGCAGTCCTTTGGGCTAGGGGACGCCGCAATTCTGCCCTAGGGTTCCGATATTGTTTCGGAAATGGTGAACGACGGAGCGCCCGATGCGGCAGATGATCTGGGCGATTGGCCTGCTTGCGGCTCTCATGGGGCCAGCTACGGCGCAGGATGCCCCGCTTGCCTCGCTTCAGACCGGGGATGATGCCCGGGGGTGGGAGGCCGTTGGTCGGCTGGACATCGAAGGCAAGGGCTTTTGCACAGGCACGCTGATTGCGCCGGACATTGTCCTGACCGCCGCCCATTGTCTTTACGAACGGGGCAGCGGGGACAGGATTGATCCTTCAAGGATCGAGTTTCAGGCCGGGTTGCGCAATGGTCGCGCCCTTGCCTACCGGGACGTGCGTCGGGCGGTCACGCCTGCGGGCTATGTCTTTGACGGGACTGTTTCGGATGTGGCCAGCCAGGCGGATGTGGCCCTACTGGAACTGAGCCAGCCCATCCGATTGACCCAGATTGCGCCGTTCGAGATCACGTCGCGCCTGGCGATGGGCACCCAGGTGGGCGTCGTCTCATATGCACAGGACCGGTCCGAAGCCCCGTCCCTGCAGGAGGCATGCAGCGTTCTGGGGCAAAGCCGTGGGGTCTATGTCCTGTCCTGTGATGTGAACTTCGGGGCCTCTGGTGCACCGATCTTTGTGTTCGAAGGCGGCGTTGCGCGGATCGTTTCGGTGGTATCGGCCAAGGCAGAAATGGACGGGCAGCAAGTTGCCCTTGGCACCTCCCTCGACCAGCCCCTGGCCGAGCTTCGGGCCCTGCTCGACATGGACGGCGGCGGGGCCTTTCAGGCGGTGACCCCCCGTGTCCGGGTCATGGGACAGACCGAACAGAGCGGGACAGGGGCAAAATTCGTCCGCCCCTAGAGGTGGCACGACCCCTTGAAACCTTCACGATGCCATCCCAAATCTGATTGCGTAGGGCGCCAGTCGGGCCCTGCGTAACCCACGGCCTGTCCCTTTTGGAAGGCCGGATCTGTTGTCGCTCAATGGAGGATAACCTCATGCGAACTTTTGACCTTGCTCCCCTGTACCGTGCCACTGTCGGTTTCGATCAAATCGCAGATCTGATGGACCGGGTGATGACCAACGACACCGGGCAAACCAACTACCCCCCTTACAACATCGAAAAGACGGCGGATGATGCATGGCGCATTTCGATCGCTGTTGCCGGATTTGCCGACACCGATCTGTCGGTCGAGGTCCGGGAAAACGCCCTGATCGTTACCGCCCGCAAGGGTGAGGACGACGGCGAGCGGCGGTTCCTGCACCGCGGCATTGCCACCCGCGCCTTTGAGCGCAGGTTCCACCTAGCCGACCACGTCCGGGTTACGGGTGCAAGCCACGAAAACGGCATGCTTCACGTAAACCTCACCCGCGAAGTGCCCGAAGCGTTGAAGCCCCGTCGGATCGAGATTGCGACATCGCCGGTCTCGGACGCCAACCTTGTTGAAGGTAGTGCCGTCAACTAAGGCGCGCCCCTGGTAAGGTGGGTCATGACCCACCTTACCTTTAACCCTAGTGCGCGGCGGCCCAGCTGGCCCCTTTGCCGCCATCGACCGCCAGGTGAACCGACAACTTCACCGCCGGGTCGGATGCCCCTTCCATGACGTCGCGTGCCACGCCGATCAGGTCGTCCGCCGCGGCTTCGTCCACCTCGAACAGCAGTTCGTCGTGCACCTGAAGCAGCATCTTGGCCGGCATCCCCTCAATCGCCTTTTCCATTCGGATCATCGCCCGACGGATCACATCCGCGGCGGTCCCCTGGATCGGTGCGTTGATCGCCGCCCGCTTGGCAAAGCCTGCTGTCGGCCCTTTTGCGTTGATCTCGGGCGTGTGGATCTTGCGCCCGAACAGGGTCTGGACATAGCCATGCTCTTTGGCAAAGGCGACGGTGTCGTCCATATAGGCGCGGATGCCGGGGAACCGCTCAAAATATCTGTCGATGAACCCCTGCGCCTGATCGCGCGGGATGCGCAGGTTCCGCGCAAGGCCAAAGCCGGAAATGCCGTAGATCACCCCAAAGTTGATGGCCTTGGCCTGCCTGCGGATATCGGGCGTCATTTCGTCAAGCGGGACGTCGAACATTTCAGACGCCGTCATGGCGTGAATGTCGAGCCCGTCGCGGAAGGCCTGCTTCAGGGCGGGGATGTCGGCCACATGGGCCAGAATCCGCAATTCGATCTGACTATAGTCGAGCGATACGAGGCATTTGCCGGGCTCTGCCACAAAGGCCTCGCGGATCCGCCGCCCTTCCTCGGACCTAACAGGAATGTTCTGAAGGTTGGGATCGGTCGAGGCCAGACGCCCGGTGTTCGCCCCGGCAATCGAATAGGAGGTATGCACCCGCCCGGTTTCGGGATTGATGTGTTCCTGCAGGGCGTCCGTATAGGTTGATTTGAGCTTGGACAGTTGCCGCCAATCCAGAATCCGGCGCGGCAGATCGTGCAGCGTGGCCAGATCCTCAAGCACGTCCGCCCCGGTCGAATAGGCACCCGTCTTGCCGGTCTGGGGCTTTTTGCCATCCGGCATCGTCAGGCCCAATTCGTCGAACATGATCTCGCCCAGTTGCTTGGGGCTGCCGACGTTGAAGGGGCGGCCTGCAAGCTCGTGGATATCCGCCTCAAGCCCTGCCATTTTCTGGGCAAAGGCGTTGGACATCCGGCTGAGGGTATCGCGGTCCACCTTGATCCCGGACATCTCCATCCGGGCAAGGACCGGAACCAGAGGGCGTTCGAGGGTTTCATAGACGGTTGTCACCCTGGCCCTGTGCAATTGCGGCTTGAACGCCTGCCAGAGGCGCAGGGTGATATCGGCGTCTTCGGCGGCATATCGCACTGCATCCGCGACCGGGACCCTGTCAAAGGTGACCGCCGATTTGCCGGTGCCCAGAAGCGATTTGATCTCAATCGGCAGATGGCCCAGATACCGCTCGCTCAACCCGTCCATGCCGTGATTGTGCAGACCGGCATGCATGGCATAGCTCATCAGCATGGTGTCATCGATTGGGGCGACCTCGACCCCGTGTCGGGCAAAGATCTTGGCGTCGTACTTCATGTTCTGCCCGATCTTCAGGATACCCGGATCCTCAAGAACTGGTTTCAGCCGGTCCAGAACATCGTTCAGGCCCATCTGTCCTTCGGCCAGATCGTCCGACCCGAACAGGTCATCGCCGCGAGACGCCTTGTGGGTCAGGGGGATGTAGCAGGCCTGCCCTGCCTCGACGCAAAGGGAAATGCCCACCAGTTCGGCCCGCATTTCATCAAGGCTTGTCGTCTCGGTATCGACGGCGACGTAGCCTGCCTCCATGATCCGGTCGATCCAGACCTGCAAGGCCGCCGCGTCCGACACGCATTGGTAGCTGTCAGGATCGAAGGGGACGACGGCGACGGGGGCGCTTGCCTCATCAGCGACCGGGGCGGTTTCAACGACGACGGGCGGTTCTACCCCCAGTTTGTCGGCAACGCGGCGGGTGATGGTGCGAAATTCCATTTCGGCGAGAAAGCCCAACAAAACCTCAGGCACCGGGTCGCGGACCTCCAGATCGTCCAGATCGAAATCCAGTACCATGTCGCAATCAAGCTGCACCAGCCTCTTTGACAGACGGATCTGATCAGCGTTGTCGATCAGGCTTTCGCGGCGTTTCGGTTGCTTGATCTCGCCCGCCCGTTCCAAGAGCGTTTCCAGATCACCAAACTCATTGATCAAAAGGGCCGCCGTCTTGATGCCGATACCGGGCGCGCCGGGGACGTTGTCGACCGAATCTCCCGCAAGGGCCTGCACATCGACCACCCGTTCCGGACCAACCCCGAACTTCTCGATAACGCCGTCCCGGTCGATCCGCTTGTTCTTCATCGGGTCGAGCATCTCGACCCCGTCCCCCACCAGCTGCATCAGGTCCTTGTCAGAACTGACAATGGTCACCCGCCCCCCGGCAGCGCGGGCCTGGCAGGACAGGGTGGCGATGATGTCATCGGCCTCAAAGCCTTCAAGCTCTTTGCAGGCGATGTTGAAGGCCAGCGTCGCCGCGCGGGTCAATGGCATCTGGGGGCGCAGATCCTGCGGCATCTCGTCCCGGTTGGCCTTGTACAGATCGTAAAGGTCGTTCCGAAACGTATGGCTTCCCTTGTCAAAGATGACCGCCACATGGGTCGCCGCATCGGGACCCGAATTCCCTTCGACATAGCGCTGCAACATGTTGCAAAAGCCGGAAACCGCCCCGACCGGCAGACCGTCTGATTTGCGGGTCAGCGGCGGGAGGGCGTGATAGGCGCGAAAGATGAATGCCGATCCGTCGATCAGGTGCAGATGACAGCCCTTACCGAATTGCGTTGTCATGCCCCGATACCCCTATGCTTCGACCCCCAACATTTTGCATGATCCGGGCCCAAGTTCCAGCGGCCATGGCCAAGATGCGCTGACGTCCGGACGGTTGGAGGCAGGCCGTCGATGTGAAGTAAGGGCGTGACTGACTTGGTGTCCTGAAACACAACAAGGACTTGTCGGCAGCTCACAAGAACTGACCAAGGATCAGGCGGGATCAGGAGCGTTCGCGAGATCAGCGTCAATGTCCTCAACATCCCCGGCAACCACGGAAATATGGTAATCAAGGAAGGCCTTGTCGCGGTAAGGCACGAAACCCCTATAGGTTGCACTTAAGAACACTTTGTCAACGGCTTCCCTGCTCGGGTACTCGACCATGATCACGGACTGGGCTGGCCGCTTGCCGACCACGACTTCGTTAACGTCAAATCGTTTTACGATCTTGGCCCCTACTTCGTCCAGCAGCGGAAGGGTAGCGTCGAGGTACTTGGACAAAGCGTAAGGCTCCGCTTCGTTTATCGTGACCAAGGCTAAGACGACAACAGACATGAGACCTCATTCGGGCGAAATTTCTTAGTTCTGGGTACGCAAAATACGCCCACATGGAAACCCGTAACCGGGCCAACCGTTTCATTCGTGATGCCATCCGCCAATGACCGCTTTGTCGGCGCGGTCAATGGCGGACGTTTCAGGACGATCGTTCTTGGGAAGTGATGTTCCGGTGGTGAGATGCCCAGACAAGCGTTCCGAACTGAACCGGCTTCATCAGGGTTCTCTGCCCGGCCAAAACTACAACCTTAAGAAGAGTTAAGGTCGGTTCGCATAAATCGCCAGACACGACAGCACCCTGCAATAGTGCACGCCTTAAGCGCGCCCAGTCCAATATCTGCGCCGGGCAGCTGCCGCATAGCCAGGTCCGCCAATCGGTCAGACCTTGTCGGCGAAATCCTCATGGACATAGCGGGCATCGCAATAGCCACACTCGACCCAACCCTTGTCGTGGGGGATCGACAGCCAGACGCGGGGGTGGCCCAGCGCCCCATCTCCACCGTCACAGGCCACGCGCCATTCAGTCACGATCTTGGTTTCGGGGGCGGGGATGTTCATGGCTGGTCTCGCTATCTGGAAGAGGCGGGGCTGGTTGCGTTTCGGCGGTACCCGGCCTAGATCGGGGGGCATACTAGCGCACCCGCCCGCCCCCGCAAGTCGCGAAAGGGATCCGGAGCACATGCGCGACGAAAGGCCCGACATGCCCGATACTGCAATCGAGATCACCGGTCTGACCAAGACCTATCGCGCCACGGCTAAAAGCCCCGCGAAAGAGGCCCTGCGCGGCGTCGATCTGGCGATCCCTCGGGGGTCGATCTTTGGCCTTCTGGGCCCCAACGGTGCGGGCAAATCGACCATGATCAACATTCTGGCAGGTCTGGTCGTCAAGACGTCCGGCCATGTCAGGATCTGGGGATTCGATCAGGATATGAATCCGCGCCAGTCCCGCGCCGCGATCGGGGTAATGCCGCAAGAGCTGGTTCTTGACCCCTTCTTTACCCCGCGCGGGTCGCTGGATGTGCAGGCCGGACTATACGGGGTCCCGAAGTCGCAACGCCGGACCGACGAAATCCTCGCTTTGATCGGGCTGGAAGACAAGGCAGACGCCTATGCCCGGTCCTTGTCGGGAGGCATGCGCAGGCGTCTTTTGTTGGGCAAAGCCCTGGTGCACATGCCCCAGATCCTTGTGCTGGACGAACCGACAGCCGGCGTTGATATCGAACTGCGCAACATGCTGTGGCAGAACATCCGCCGCCTGAATGAAGAGCGGGGGATGACCATCATCCTCACCACCCACTACCTCGAAGAGGCGCAAGAGATGTGCGACGAGATCGCCATCATCAACCACGGTCAGGTGGTCATACAGGACAGCACGGCCAACCTTTTGGGCCGGATCAAGGGCAAGACACTGGTCGTCACCCCGTCCACAGCGGTCAGCCTGCCCCAGATGCCCGAGGGTATCAGCTGCGTGTTGCGCCCCACGGGGGCGCTTGCCTTTGGCTACGAAACCAGCCGGTTCACCGCCGACGCGGTACTGGATGCGATCCGGGCCGCAGGCGTGGGGATCAAGGACGTCACCTCGGAGGAAGCCGATCTTGAAGATGTCTTCCTCGAGCTGACGTCGTCCTGATCCGCCGCCCTAGGGCAGCAGCCGGCCCAGCGGACGCCCAGCGAGTATGTGCAGGTGGAAATGCGGCACCTCCTGGTTGCCATGTTCGCGAGCGTTGGCAATTGCGCGGAAGCCATCCTCAACCCCGACGATCTCGCAGACCTTTGCAACGGCGGCCATGAAATCAAGCTGCTCTTCCGGGCTGGCGTCTCGGGCGAAATGGTCCAGGCTCATGTAGGGCCCCTTGGGGATCACCATGACGTGGGAGGGCGCCTGCGGGGCGATGTCGTGAAAGGCCAGGGAATGGGTGCTTTCATACACCGTTTTGTTCGGCAACTCCCCTCTCAGAATACGGGCAAAGACGTTTTGGGGATCGTAGGCATAGTCCATGTCAGGCTCTCTGTTGTGATAGCTTCTAGTCGGCAAATAGGTAGGGCGTTTCCGCCAGTTGACGGGCAACTTCCGGCCCGACAGCCAGGAACTGCTCCAGCGATGGAATATTATCTTCGACGGAAGCCGACTGCCGGATGCGATAGTGATTGGCAAAGTTCGAATCCCGGATCTTGTCGCTTTCGTAGATGACATCGTAGCGAATGGTCGGCAGCAACTGATCAAGCGTATCGCGAGAGGTCATCGGACCTGCCAGCCCGACCCGGTTCGCGTGACCAACGAGGTATTCGTCCGTAAAGTCGCACTCGATCTCAAGCAGGCGGGTGATCGACCGATCCGAAAAGAAATCCTGCATCAGGTCGATCGACGCCGTATCCAGACAGATGATCAGGCGGTCTGTCTCATAGTAATCGAACAGCATGCGCATAAGCGCGCGCCGGTGACGGGTGCGTTTGCTGATCGTGGTCTGGATGCCGCCAAGATCCGGCAACTCTGTCGTTTCCTCGTCAAAGAGGTAATCGATGGCCGGAATGTTCGTCGTATGCTTGATCGACCCGACAAGGCGCTTGGCCACATGCCATTTCTTGCAGGCGATGATCAGCAATTCCCTCTCGCGCCCCAGGCTTGTCTCGGTCTCCCAAAACCGGGGGGCAAAGCGTCGTCCGATCCGGCCCCGCCCTGTCAGAAAGCCGAACAGCTTGCGCCCCTCGTTGGAAACCTTGAAGTCATCGCGGCCCGACGCATACAGGCGACCAAGCCGTTTTTTGAGTTCCAGCGCCTCGGGGCTTATCTTGCGGGCGAACAGGTAATCCTGCCCCAACAGCAGGTCGTAGTGGTCGTTGTAAAAGGTCACCGGCATCCCGTAGTCGGTGAACATCAGGAATGTCAGGGTCCTGTTGCGGATCTCGGCATCGGGGACCAGATGCCGAACGACGGTCTGAAAGAACGTCTCGTCCGGGATCCATGTCGTTCGAAAGAAGCGGGGGATATCGGTACGCCGCTTCAGCAGGTCAAGAATGTCCTCGATCGTGCGGCGGCGCAGGCACCACCACTGGCTGCCAATCATGACCTGAAGGTCATCGGGGACCGACCGGGTCAGACCCAAACGGCGCTGTGTCCAGAAACTCCAATAGAACAACCGCTTCTGCGTGCGTTCGTTAAAGAAATGGCGATAGATCAGGCGTTCTTCCTTGAAGCCGGTCTTGATCCAGTCGCCTTCCATGAAGTCGACGCTTTCGATGTAGTCGACATCCTCCTGATCCAGAAACCGATGGGCAAAGGTGGCGGACTTGATCGCCATGCAGTCGCCCGACACCATATAAAAATGGGTCGCCCGGGGAAAAGCCTGCACTGCCGCCTCGACCGCATGAAGGGTCGCCTGAACAAGGCTCCACTCTCCCCAACCGCATTTGATGCGTTTGCGGGCAAAGGTCACATTCGGATTGCCCGACAATTCAGATCTGATGCGATCATAGGTCTCTTTCGGGGCCCGGGCATCATAATGGATCGAGATATAGTCCCCGACAGCTGTCAGCTGCTGGGCCTGAAGGATGATTGCGTCGGGGTCCTTGTGACACAGGAGGATGAAGGCGATCTTAGCCACTCGGGGAAACCAGCCGTCCAATGATATGTGATATGTTTACGCTTGATCGGGCCATCTGGCGCTGCATAAACATGGTTTGCTTGAGGGTCAGGGTCTCATATGGTCCATGACAGGGCAAGAGGCCAAAGCAGGCGAGTGATATGGAGGCGGCAAGTTATGGGTTTTCCAGGCACTTGGATGACCGAAAGCGAAAGCATGGTGTACCGCGTGGTACCCAAGTGCGCCTGCTCGACCATCGGGCAGATCATGTATTACTCGGACCATGGCAAGTTCTTTGACGGCGACATCCATGATGCGCAGGAAGGCCTGCATAAGTGGGCCATGGAAGGGAGCCAGGCCAAGATCACTGAAAGGGTGACCGCCCAACAAACCTACGCCTTCACCTGCGTGCGCAATCCCTACACCCGCATTCTGTCGTCCTTTTTTGACAAGATCTGCGGCATTCAGCGCAACGGAAACCGGTACCGGGGCAACCTGGTGCCCTTGCTGATCCAGAAATACGGGATCGAAGTCGGCAGCCCCGAAGACGATTTCGCCTTTGACCAGATCAAGAGCTTTCGCCGATTCCTCCTGTTTGCCCGCGACACCATCCGCTTTCGCAAACCGATGGACCCGGACATTCACTGGTCGGCCATGTCGGGACATATCTCGACGTTCATCGCCAACGGCGGCCGATACGACCAGATCTTCTGGACCGAACAATTCAACGACGGGATGCAAACCGTCCTGGATCAAATCGAGGTACCGCACCCGGTCATTCTCAAAGACATCCCCCGCTTCAACGAAAGCGAAGGGCACGGCCCCAAGCGGGCCCACCCGGTCGAGGACTACTTTGACGACCTGTCCATGCATCTGGTCTATGAGATGTACAAACGGGACTTCGTTCTTTTCAAATACGACTTTGAAAACCCAGCGAACAAGATGCCAACGGGCCCGATCGATCTGGATGAGGTCCACGCGAAACTGTCCCAGTGACATCAGAATACTCCGCAATGCCCCTGTGCAAGAAGCTTGGGCTGAAATAGGGGTTGCGGACGGCAAAAATCGACGCGACCGCAGGCTATGCGGAACTTCTTGGCAGAGGGCGCGCTACTTCATGGGGTCATCTCCGAGTGGGGACAGAATTCCTGCGCCTTTTCGCGACCGCGGCCCGCAAGCTCTCCAAACGGATATCTGTGGCCCTGCCCCTTATCGCGCGCGATGGCATGATCTGGGTGTCCGGGCCCAAGAGGGCCCGAAATCCCAACCTGACATAAACAAATATACAATCCGCACGCCTTGCCTGCCAATCGGTTTGGTCGAAGTCAAAGTCTACGCAGTCGATGCCACCTGCTCCGGCCATGAACTGGTGATAGGAAAAGAGCGCTGAGTACAGAAAAGCGGCTGAATCTTTTGGCAAATTGAATTCGATGCGCTAACTGCTCCGAACAAAAGCCAGAGGAACGGAAAAACCAATGTCGATTGTCCTTCTCCTTGGCAGCGGGCCGAATGTGGTCCGCTGTCGGGATTGGCCGCGCGCCCCCTTCGACAAGATCGTTGTCATCAACAACGCATGGCAGGTCCGGCCTGACTGGGACCATCTTGTCTATCCTGAGGATTTCCCCGCTGACCGGCGGCCCACGAAGGTTACACCGGGACAGTCCACCATAACCGCCGAGGACTTCGTCCCCGCGCAAAATGCCTACGGCGGCTTTGTCTATGGCGGCGGCACTATGGCCTTCACCGCTGCCTACTGGGCCCTGCATGCCCTAAGACCCAAGGTGATCGCCTGCCTGGGCTGCGACATGGTATACCCCAAGACCACCCAAACCCATTTCTACGGAAAGGGCACGGCGGACCCGCTGAGAGAGGATATCACACTCAGGTCGCTAGAGGCCAAGTCAGCGCGCATCCTCGCCCTCGCGGCGCGGCAAGGCTGCGCGATGGTCAACCTTTCTAACGATGAAAGCAGGCTGAGCTATCCAAGGTCGACCCGCAAGGATCTGAGCAATGCCGTGCCGGGCCGGATCTCAACCGCAGCAGTAGACACCGCGCTGGTGGCAGAGGCACAAATGGGCTACATGGTGCCCTCGGGCCGGTATTGGGACGAGGCAGACCGCTTTGACGCCGATGCCATAGATCGCATCGACGCCCTCTGGCTGGCCACTCTTCCCGAACTCGTCAGATCAGACCATGTGATTTGAAAAGGGCCTTTAGGTCCGCCTCGGGGCGGGCCCCTATATGGCTGATCACCTCTGAGGCCGCGACACAGCCCATCCGGCCACAGGTCTCAAGGTCCCGCCCCTCGGCGAGGCCCCAGAGAAAGGCGCCCGCAAACAGATCGCCCGCCCCGGTCGCATCGACGATATCCGTCGGGACAGCAGGGGCGTGCCAGCGCTGCCCCTCAGACAGAATGTGGGCGCCATTCTCGCTGTCAGTACAGGCCACGATAGCCACATCGTTCGCAGCGGCCGCAAGCGCGCTGTCAAAATCACCGGTCTGGTACATCGACATCAACTCGGCGCGGTTGCAGAACAGCAGATCGACATCCTCACGGATCATCACGCGAAAGGCGTCGCGATGACGCTCAACACAAAAGGGGTCTGACAGGGTGACGGACACCCGACCGCCAGCGCCCTTGCTGGCATTGATCGCCTTGGCGAAGGCCGCGTGACTGGCAGGACCATCAAAGCGGTAGCCTTCCAGATAAATCCACTCTGCATCCGCCATCAGGTCCGGGTCGATGTCGTCAGGTCCAAGATGCTCTGACCAGCCCAGATAGGTGTTCATCGACCGCTCACCGTCGGGTGTCACCACCACGATGCATCGACCGGTTTCCGCATCCGAAACCTTGGGCGCCAGCGTTGTCTCATAGCTTGCCCCAATCGCGCGCAGATCATGGACAAAAATGGCCCCAAGCTGGTCGTCCTTCACCTTGCCAACATAGGCGGTCCGACCGCCCAGGTGGGCAATGCCTGCAATCGTATTGGCGGCAGAGCCACCAGAGATCTCTTTCGCCGGCCCGATCCGGCCGTAAAGGTCCACCGCCCGCTCCATGTCGATCAGCTGCATGACCCCTTTTTCAATCCCGGCCTCGGTCAGGAAGGCATCTTCGGCACGGGACAGCACGTCAACCATCGCATTACCGATGCCAACGATCTGGAAACTCTTCATTCGGTCTTATCCTCAAATTGACATAGGTCGCGGATGATGCAGGCACCGCACTTCGGCTTGCGGGCGACGCAAATGTAGCGCCCGTGCAGGATCAGCCAATGATGGGCGTGTTGCTGAAAATCGACAGGAACATTGTCTTCGATGGCACGCTCGACCGCATCGACATCCTTACCCGGGGCAATCCCGCTGCGGTTCCCCACCCGAAAGATATGGGTGTCGACTGCCTGCGCCGGATAGTGCCACCACATGTTCAGCACCACATTGGCGGTCTTGCGCCCAACACCCGGCAGGCTTTGCAGGGCAGCGCGTGAATTGGGCACCTCGCCACCATAGTCATCGACCAGGATCTGGCTCAGCTTGATGACGTTCTTCGCCTTGTTGCGAAACAGGCCGATCGTCTTGATGTGCTCGATGACGCCCTCCTCGCCAAGGGCCAGCATCTTTTGGGGTGTATCGGCCAGGGCGAACAGGCCCCGTGTCGCCTTGTTCACCCCCGCATCCGTGGCCTGGGCGCTCAGCGCCACGGCCACCACAAGGGTAAAGGCGTTGACGTGCTCCAGTTCGCCTTTCGGCTCGGCCTCGGCCTGCTGAAAGCGACTGAAGATCTCTCGCATCGCCGGATAGGATAGCTGCTTTTTCATGACGGACGGTATGCCCATGCAACCCTCCGGGAGCAAGCATTAGCATCCATGAAGCGGCACTTCGCTTCGTCCTAAATACTCAAAAGACATCTCAACACGAATCGGCTCTGAGCCCGACAGTTGAGCAAAATCCGGGTCGCCCCTGGAACCTGCCGTGCCTAAAGTAAGGGTATGACACAGCATGACCCATATCACTACCAGCTCATCCGACGGGCCATCGACAGGATCGATGCCGAGCCGGACCGGCCGGTTTCGCTTGAGGAACTGGCCAGCGCCATGAACCTCTCACCTGCGCATTTTCAGCGGATCTTCTCGCAATGGGTCGGGGTTTCTCCCAAACGCTACCAGCAATATCTGGCGCTGGGCCATGCAAGGGACCTGTTGCGCCAGCGCTTTACCACGCTTGAGACCGCTGATGCTGTGGGACTGTCCGGTGGGGGACGATTGCACGACCTGTTCCTGAAATGGGAGGCGATGAGCCCGGGCGAGTTTGCCCGCGCAGGGGAAGGGCTGGCGATCTTCTGGGGCTGGTTTGAAAGTCCCTTTGGTCCAGCCCTGGTGATGGGAACTGACCGGGGCATCTGCGGCCTCGGATTTGCTGCTGAAGCCGGCGCGGACGAGACGATGGCCGACCTACGGCTCCGATGGCCCAAGGCCGATTTCAAGGAGGATCCTGATCGACTGCGCGCCTGGGTGCTCAGGGCGTTCGGCGCAGCGGGCGGCGCGGCAGAGCCTGCCCCACTCTACCTCATCGGGGCGCCCTTCCAGTTGAAGGTCTGGGAGGCTTTGCTGACCATCCCCAGCGGCCAGGTCACGACCTATTCGGAAATTGCTTCGGTCATCGGCCACCCGAAGGCCGTTCGCGCCGTCGGCACAGCGGTCGGGCGAAACCCGGTCAGCTGGCTGATCCCCTGCCACCGGGCCTTGCGAAAGTCGGGCGGGTTGGGCGGCTACCACTGGGGTCTGCCGGTCAAACGCGCCCTTCTTGCATGGGAATCGGCGCGGGCCGAAGCATAGGCCAGCGAAATCCAGCCGGCACTATTGTGTGTTATTGGATATCAGCGTCAAGGTGGTGATAATGAGACATCAAATACGGATTGTTCCGTGATCCAACAGCTGAAAGCTACGCCAATGTCCTTTACCAAACTTCCCCTGGCCCTCGCGGCGGCCTCGGTCCTTGCTCTTACTGCCTGCGAGGCCCCTCTTCCCGGTCAAGCGACCAACAACACCCGGACCGGCGCCCTCGTCGGGGCGGGTCTGGGTGCCGCGGTCGGTGCGCTTTCGGGTGACAACAATCGAGATCGTATCCGCAACGCCGCCATCGGTGCGGCCGTCCTTGGTGGCGCCGGCGCTCTGGGAGGCAGCGTCCTTGACCGGCAGGAAGCAGAGCTGCGTCAGCAGCTTGGCTCCGACGTTGGCATCGTCAACAACGGCACCAATCTCGTCGTCAATCTGCCCAACGACATTCTCTTTGCCGTGGACAGCGCCAGTCTGACGGGCGGGCTGCGGCAAGACCTGATCACTGTCGCGGGCAGCATCAACCGCTATCCTGACACGACGGTGAATGTCATTGGTCACACCGACTCGGACGGTTCGGCCCAGTACAACCTTGATCTCAGCCAGCGCCGTGCGCAGGCCGTGTCCTCGGTTCTGATCAACGCTGGTGTCTCACCCGCCCGCATCCGGTCGTTGGGCCGGGGCGAAGATCAACCGATCGCCTCCAACCTGACGCCAGCGGGCAAGGCCCTGAACCGTCGGGTCGAGATCATCATCACCCCGAATTGAGCCAGCGGTAAGCTGGTTGCAAGGGCCGTCCCGAAAGGGGCGGCCCTTTGCTTTGGGCAGCCGACATCAAAAACGGGTTTTCCGACTTCCCGTTGGACATCTTTCGCTGGTCAGATAAACATACCGAAATCCAGCAATGAGATATGGTCATGCCATTCGAAAAGGTCCAACCGGAAAAGCTTTCACAAGGTGTCGTGCGGCAGGTCGAAGAACTGATCCTGCGCGGCATCCTGCGTCCCGGCGAAAGATTGCCAGCCGAACGCGAGCTTTCCGAGAGGCTGGGCGTTTCGAGACCGTCCTTGCGCGAAGCATTGGCCGACCTTCAGGTCAGTGGCCTTTTGACCAGTCGGGCCGGCGCAGGCGTTTTCGTCGCCGACGTCCTTGGCTCCGCTTTTTCGCCGGCCCTGGTCAGGTTGTTTGCCAGCCATGACGAAGCCGTATTTGACTACATCTCGTTTCGCAGGGACATGGAGGGGATCGCAGCAGAACGGGCTGCACAGTTCGGGTCCGACATGGACCTAAAGCTGATCGATTCCATCTTTCGCAAGATGGAGGCCGCGCATCTCAAGAAGAACCCGTCTGACGAGGCAGAGCTGGATGCCGAGTTTCACCTTGCGATCATCGAAGCGAGCCACAACGTCATCATGCTGCACATGATGCGGTCGATGTACGATCTCTTGCAGGAAGGTGTGTTCTACAATCGACAGGTCATGTTCAAACAGCGCATGACCAGAGACATGCTACTGGATCAGCACAGAGCCATCAACCTGGGGCTACAAAACCGCGACCCGGTTGAGGCCAAGGCAGCGGTGGCGGCCCATCTTGATTTTGTCGAGCTTGCCCTGACCAATCAGCAAAGGGCAGACCGGAACGAAATCCTCGCCAAGAAAAGGTATGAACACGAAGCCGAAAAGTAAGGTGGGTCCGGACCCACCTTACCTCGGTTCCAAACCGCCGACCCAAACGGAAAAAGGGCCCCACTTTTTCAAGCGGGGCCCGATTATCTAGTCGTTGTATCGATCTGACGAGATCCCTATCAGTGCAGTTTCGCCTCGACCGTTGCGATTGCGTCGTCGATCAGCTTGTTACCACGATCCGCCGTCATCTGTGCCGCAATCACATCTTGTGCAGCGCCAACAGCGGCCGTCACAGCCTGGTCACGTACCGCCTTAATCGCAGAGGCCTGAGCACTGGCCAGCTGTTCTTCGGCGGCAGCCATTCGCCGCGCAACAGACGCTGCGATGTCGGCTTTTGCCTGCTCGGCGGCACGGGCGGCTTCGTCGCGCGCCGCAGAGACGATGCGGTCCGCCTGGACCTGGACGTCTTTTTGTTTGCGGTCGTAGGACGCAAGCAGAGCCTGCGCTTCTTCGCGCAAGGAACGGGCTTCATCAAGCTCGGACTGGATCCCGGCCGACCGCTTGTCCAACATGCCTGCCACTGTGCCAGGCACCTTGTAGTAAAGCAGGATGCCAACGAACACGAGGAAGGCCACCAGCACGATGAAGTTCGTGTTGTGCAAGGATACGAACGGCCCACTCGCTGCAAGCGCAGGTCCAGCCAAAACCGTCAGCACCAAGCCGAAGGGAAGAGCGTGTTTGGTCATGCCCGTCCTCCAATCCGCGCGTCGACGGCAGCATCAATCGCCTTTTGATCGTCCGTTCCACCCATGGCCCGTACAATCTCTCCTGCAGTGTCCTTTGCAACGGCCATCACGCTGGCCATAGCAGAGTCGCGAATTTCGGCGATCGCCTTTTCGCTCTCCGCAGTCCGGGCAGCGATCTCGGCGTCGGCTTTCTTCAGCTCGACATCAAGCTCAGCTTGAATGCCTGCCTTGGTCTCGGCCACGATCCGGTTCGCTTCGGTCCGTGCATCGGCGAGCGCCTTTTCATAGGCCTCTTCCGCTGCCTTTGCCCGCTGCTTGAGCTCTTCTGCTGCGCCCAGATCGTTGGTGATCGTACCGGCCCGTTCGGAAAGCACCGCCCCGATCCGGGGCAGAGCCACCCGGCTCAGCACAAAGTAGATCACGATCAACGTGACCACGAGCCAGAAGATCTGGTTCGGGATCCAGTCGGCACAAAGCTGAGGCATGCCAATCGCGCTGCCACCAGCGTCGACACATGCACCAATTGCGCCTTCGTGTGTTTCGGTCGCCATGACGGCCCTCACAGTCCTGATGTCATACCGAAGGGCGGAAACCGCCCTTCAGCCTCAAGGGATGGTCTGTCCGTCTTAGACGGCGAACATCAGCAAGAGAGCGACGAGGAATGCAAAAATGCCGAGCGCTTCTGCAAAGGCCAGACCGATGAAGAGAGTCGCGGTCTGCGAAGCAGCAGCCGAGGGGTTGCGCAGAGCGCCAGCCAGGTAGTTGCCGGCCACGGTGCCAACACCGATAGCTGCTGCACCCGAACCGATGGCGGCCAGGCCGGCACCGATGAACTGACCCATGTTTGCGATATCGCCTTCCATGTCTTTTCTCCTTGAGTTGGAATGCTGGTTTGGACGGGGCGTTGCCCCAACCGTTGATTAGTGATGCGGGTGAAGTGCGTCCTTGAGGTAGACGCAGGTCAAAATCGTAAAGACGTAGGCCTGGATACCGGCAACCAGAACCTCAAGCCCGTAGATTGCGGTGATTGCTAGGACCGATACAGGGCTGATGGCCGCGATGGCGGCAAAGCCTGCGAACACCTTGATCACGGCATGGCCTGCCATGATGTTGCCAGCAAGACGAATGGAGTGGCTGACCGGACGGACAAAGTAGGAAATGATCTCGATCACCGCGATGATCGGGCGCAGGACAAGCGGCGCGTCTTTCATCCAGAACATGCCAAGGAAAGAGGGACCATTAAGGATAAATCCAAGCGCCGTGACCGTCAGGAATACCCCAAAACCCAGAACCGCTGTCACAGCCACATGGCTGGTCGTCGAGAACGACATCGGCAGAAGCGCCAGGTAGTTGGCAAACAGGATGAACAGGAACAGCGTCATGATGTAGGGGAAGTACCGCAAGCCTTCCTTACCGGTCACATCCTCGACCATCTTGTAGACGAAGCCGTATATCAGCTCTGCGATTGACTGGGTCCGGTTTGGGACGACAGCCCGGCCGCGTGTGCCGGTGACCAACAACAGAACGATACAGACAACGGCGATCGCCATCCAAAGGGTGGCGTTGGTCACCGTGTACCAATGGACCGGACCATCCCCGATCAGGGGTTTTACGATGAACTGGTCTAGCGGGTGGAAAACCAGACCGCCGTCTGCGCCATGTGCCTCTTCAGCCACGTCTGTCATCTCCTCGTCGGCTGGCCTCATTGGCCAGCTGCTTCTTCTGCACTTCCTGGGCCGAGCGCAGCATCGTCTTCACGCCTGCCGCAAGGCCCAGAAATATGAACAGCACCAGAAAGATCGGCATCGTCCCCAAGAGGGTATCCAGACCGTATCCAATGCCGAAACCGATCCCAAGACCGGCTACCAATTCAATCACCATCCGCCAGGCAAGTTGTGCCTGAGAGTAGTGTTCTTCCGAATGGTTCTTGGCCGTCGGTGCCCCTTTTGCCTTGGCGATCCGCTGTTCCAGCGCCCGCAGTCGGGCGGCAGCATCGGCGGTGTCGTCAGGGTCGGACATCTTGGCCTCATCCCTTCGTCAGTTGGACATGGTGCTATGCGGGGGACTGCGCTGAGTCAAGCGGCACCGCGTCGCAGCGCACCTAGCCTTATCGAATTGATATCATTTGTTTAAATTCGCATAGGCCCGGTCGCCCACCGTCTCTAGACCCGTCCAAACCGCTAATCGCTCCTGTTTCCATATTCAACCATCTGGTTGACGTTTCCACGCTACGGGGATCATCTGGGCCAATGTCCCAAACCCTCGACACGGTATTTGCCGCCCTTGCCGACCCGACGCGCCGCGCCATCCTAGCGATGCTGCTTGAGGACGATATGGCCGTGACGGATGTCGCTCATCCGTTTGCCATGTCCCTGGCGGCGATTTCCAAACATCTTCAGGTACTGGCAGAAGCCGGCCTGATCAGTCAGGAAAAGCGCGGCCGCGTCAAATGGTGCAAGCTGGAGCCTGATGCCCTGCGCGAGGCCTCTGTCTGGATGCAGGGCTTCGGTCAGATGGACAGCCTGGATCTGGATGCCTTTGAACGCTTTCTCGCCGTTGAAATCGGTCTGGAGGCAGAAGCCGAGATACCGGGAGGGTAGGATCTGCGCCGTGGTCCCTACCCCGCGGGCACAGGTGGGGGCGCCGGCGCATCGTCCCGCAACAGCAGGCCCAGCGCCACAAGAGTCAGCCCGAACCCCGCACTCACCAGCAGCGGCGGGGCCTGTGCGCCGAGCGCGAGCTCCCACAGGATCACCCAGCTTGGGATCAGGTAGGTATAGGCCATGACCTTGGCCGTCGGCAGCCGCTGAATGGCTATATTTATCAGCACCAGCGTCGCAGCAGAGGCAAAGACGACAATATAGGTCAGGGTGATCCAGACAATCGGCGGAAGATGCATCCAGTCCGTCGCCAGCACCGCCTCCCACCCCCAGAGCGTCACGAGGGCTGCGGCAAAAAGCATGGTCCAGAACGTATAGGCCAACGTCGCTTCTCCCCGGTGCAATCGGCGACTTAACGGCGCGTAAAGGGCGTAGCTGATCGATCCGAGGAAAAAGATCTGCTCGCCGCGGCCAATCTCAAGCCGGACAACAGCTCCAAGGTCGGCCCGAAAGATCACCCAAACGGCCCCAAGGGCCCCGATCGCCAAGGCCAGTGTCATGCGCCGGGTCAACCGCTGGCGCAGCAACAGCCAACCAAAGCCGGCAGACATGACCGGTACAAGGGTAAAGAGCGCCGATGTATTGATCGGAGAGGCCGTCTTGAGCGCCTCGAACATGGTGACAAAGTAGCAGCCGAAGAACCCGCCCAGCAGAACGTATCGCCAGGGCGCGCGGAAGCTTGACGCCGAGACACCGCCCATGATCAGGCCCGCCCCACCGATCATTGCCGCCGCCAGCCAGAACCGCGCTGCATTCATTGCCACCGGAGCAATTTCATTGGCGGCCAGCGCACCAAGGGAAAACGAGCCTGCAACGCAGACCGAAAAGGCCAGCATGGCCAGGTGTCCGATGGCTTGGGTTCGGTTCAATTCAGGCCCCTCAACAGGTCCACCCCTTCGCCGCGTCCTTCAGATAGGTCAGAAACGCCTGAACCTTTGGGGTCCGATGCAGGTCGACATGAGTCACCAGCCAAAGCGGGACTGACCACTCCGGCTGGGCCGGAAGCACCTCGACCAGATCGTCAATCAACGATGCCTCCCAGACCGGGACGAAACCGATGCCCGCCCCATACAGGATCGCGTCACGCATGCTTTGGTTGTCCATCGTCCGATAGGTGATCCTTGCGGCAGGCGCGTGTGCCACCAGCCAGCGGTTGAACGGGGCCCGGCTGTTGTCGTTTTCATGGCCTACGAAGGAGTGGTTCGCAAAGTCATCGACGTCCTTTGGCAGCCCGTGGCGTTCGACATAGCCGCGCGACGCCGCCAATGTCATGTTCTGCACGAAAAACGGCTGGACCACGTTGTCCGGCTGATCGGGGGCAGCACCTGCGCGAATAGCAACATGGGCCTCGCCATATTCAAGGCGAAACAAGCGGTCCCCGGTCAAAAAGCGCACCACGAGGCCCGGATGATCCTGCTGGAACCGGGCCATCACCGGCGTCAGCAATGGCGAAAAGCCCACGAGAGACGTCACCAGCAACTCGCCCGAGATGCCTTCGCCCTGCCCGCGGATGCGCCCGGCAAGCTGGGTGAACTGGTCGTCCGTCGCCTGCGCCACCAGCAACAGATCCGCCCCCGCTTCGGTCGCGGTATAGCCACGGGCATGACGCTGGAACAGCTTGACACCGAGTTGGGCCTCCAAGGCATCAATATGTCGGATGACGGTTGCATGATGAACGCCCAGCACCTCGGCCGCACCGCTGACGGTCCCCATCCGGGCCACCTGATAGGCCGTCCTGATTTCGTCCCAGCTATCCATGAGCGCCCTCGGGTCTTGGTGCATTTTTCAACATAAGTAGGTCTATTTTCGATAGTTGCGTTCGCTAAGGCGGAAAGTCAATTTCTCTTTCAGCGGAAGCCGGTCGGTCATGACCAGCCCCAATTCGCGGTAACTTACGTTGAAAGGAATTCACATGAACAGTGCCACGCGGTATGTATTTCTCGGGATCAAGGTCCTGCTTAGCCTCGCCTTCCTTGGGGCAGGTCTATCCAAGCTTGCTGGGGTCGAGATGATGGTCCAAACCTTCGACGGCATCGGCATCGGGCAGTGGTTTCGGTACCTCACCGGCCTGATCGAGGTTGGCAGCGTCGTCCTCCTCTGGGTGCCCGGATTTCAGGCCATCGGCGCGGGTCTTCTGGTCTGCACGATGATCGGAGCGGTCTTGTCCCACATCCTGATCCTCGGACCCTCTGCAGTTCCCGCGATCGTCCTGGGCGTTCTGGCCGGCGCGATCCTCTACCAGAACCGCGCCCAACTGGCCCGCTAGGCCTTGCAGGCTTGACTCCCGGGGTCACCCGGGGGTAATTGCCCCCAACTTCCGGATTGCGCGAGCTATCCGGTCCCCTGCCAGGTCAGGGGATCGCCCCCCGTCAGCGCTGTTGCGCCCACGGGGGCGATTGGCATTTTGGGCAGGCCTTGCTTATCTGGGTCAGAACGGCAATGGCACGAAGGAGCCTTGGAGATGTTTGAAAATCTGTCCGAACGCCTTTCCGGCGTATTCGACCGCCTGACCAAGCAAGGCGCCCTGTCCGAAGACGACGTCAAGACGGCCCTGCGCGAGGTACGGGTGGCCCTGCTCGAGGCCGACGTGTCGCTGCCTGTCGCGCGCGATTTCGTGGCCGCGGTACAGGCCAAGGCAACCGGACAGGCCGTGACCAAGTCGATCACCCCCGGCCAGCAAGTCGTCAAGATCGTCCACGATGCGCTCGTCGATACGCTGACCGGCGACAGCGATCCCGGCGACCTCAAGATCGACACCCCGCCTGCTCCGATCCTGATGGTCGGCCTGCAAGGTTCGGGCAAGACGACATTCACCGGCAAACTGGCCAAGCGGCTCAAGGAACGCGAAGGCAAGCGGGTGCTCATGGCCTCGCTCGACATTTATCGCCCGGCCGCCATGGAACAGCTGCAGATCCTGGGCGCCCAGATCGGGGTCGACACCCTGCCCATCGTCAAAGGGGAAACAGCCCTCCAGATCGCCAAACGGGCGCGGACGCAAGCCGCCATGGGCGGCTACGACGTCTACCTTCTGGACACCGCCGGTCGGCTCCAGATCGACGAGGCGCTGATGGCCGAGGTCCAGCAGGTCCGCGATGCCGTCTCCCCGCGCGAGACGCTTCTGGTGGTTGATGGCCTGACCGGCCAAGTGGCTGTCGAAGTGGCGCAGGAATTCGACGCCAAGATCGGCGTCTCGGGGGTCGTGCTCACCCGGATGGACGGCGACGGTCGCGGCGGCGCGGCGCTCTCAATGCGGGCGATCACCGGCAAGCCGATCCGCTTCGTCGGTGTCGGCGAAAAACTCGACGCGCTGGAAACCTTTGAACCCTCGCGCATCGCCGGCCGAATCCTTGGCATGGGCGATATCGTGGCCCTTGTTGAAAAGGCGCAGGAAACCATCGAGGCCGAACAGGCCGAACGGATGATGCGGCGCTTCCAGAAGGGTCAGTTCAACATGAACGACCTCAGGATGCAGCTTGAACAGATGCTCAAGATGGGCGGCATGGAAGGGATGATGGGCATGATGCCCGGCGCCCAGAAGATGAAAAGCCAGATGGACGCGGCGGGCTTTGACGATTCCATCCTGCGCCGCCAGATCGCCCTGATCAACTCAATGACCAAGCGGGAAAGGGCCCAGCCTGACATCCTCGCCGCCTCGCGCAAAAAGCGGATCGCCAAGGGCGCAGGCCTCGAAGTGTCCGAGCTGAACAAGCTGATCAAACAGCACCGCCAGATGGCGGACATGATGAAGAAGATGGGCAAGATGGGCAAAGGCGGCATGCTCAAAAAGGCCATGGGCGGCATGTTCGGCAAAACCCCCGGCGCCGACGAGATTGCCGCCGCTCAGGCCCAGCTGGGTCAGGCCGGAAAACTGCCCGGCGGTCTCGCCGGTCTTGGTCAAAAGGGGGGCATGCAGCTTCCCTCAGGCCTCTCGGGCTTTGGCAAGAAGAAATGACATGCCCTTCGCTTTGTCCCAAATACTCCCGCCGGAGGCTGTGCTCCGCCATAGCCGTCCTGCGGCTTGGGCAGGGCGATCACGCACCGCTGGCAGAAACCGGTGTCGCGCGGCAGCGCGGCCTTTTAAAGGCCGACATCACATGACGGCCATCCCCACACTCACCACCGCGCGCCTTGTCCTCCGGCCACCCCTTGCGGCGGATTTCGAGGCCTACGCTCCGATGATGGCCAGCGAACGGGCCCGTTTCATGGGCGGCCCCTTTGACCGGAAGACCGCCTGGGGGATGTTCTGCCATGACACGGCTGGATGGTCCCTTTTCGGGATGGGGTCACTGATGGTTGTCGACCGGGCGTCCGGCACGATCCTGGGTCAGGTCGGCATCAACCACGGCCCGTTCTTCCCCGAGCCAGAGCTGGGCTGGATGCTCTACGACGGGCAGGAAGGCAAAGGCTACGCGACCGAGGCTGCAGGCGCGCTGCGCGACTGGGCCTTTGCTACAACGCAGCTGGCCTCCCTCGTCAGCTATGTCGATGCGGGCAATCTTGCGTCGCGCAAGGTTGCCGAACGCCTTGGCGGCCAACTCGACCCGACGGCAGAACGGCAGGATCCGGAAGATCTGGTTTACCGGCACCTGCGGGGGCACAAATGATCCCGACGCTCATAACCCCCCGCCTGACGCTTGGCACATTTGAGATGGCCCATTACGAGGCCTTCGCAGCCTTTGCAGCCTCGCCGAGATCACACTTCCTTGGCGGACCCAGCACGGACAAGCGCGAGGCTTGGGACAGCTGCATGATCCACCTTGGTCATTGGGTCGCGCGCGGGTATGGCGCCTTCTTCGCGACCGAGACGGCAACAGGCAAACCGGCCGGGCGTTTCTCTATCTGGCACCCGATCACGCTGGACGAGCCGGAACTGAGCTGGGTGATGTTCGACGGTTTCGAAGGTCAGGGGCTGGCGTCCGAGGGCGCAACGGCCGTGCGCGACTGGGCCGCCGCACAGGGCCTTCCCACGCTCGCCTCCTACATCGCCGCCGACAACGATCGGTCCATCGGTCTGGCCCGGCGGCTGGGCTGCACCAAGGAAGGCACCCACACTTATCCAAGCGGCACGACAGTTGATGTCTGGCGACACCCGATGGGGGCCGCATGAGCGAAATGATCCACACCCGCAGGCTGATCCTGCGCCGCCCCGCCCCCCAGGATTGGGAGGCCGCCCGCGCATTCTCGATGTCAGAGCGGTCGGCAGGCCTTGGCGGCCCGCATACCCTTGGCAAGTCATGGCGGACCTTCGCCTCTGAACTTGGGCATTGGGAGATTTTTGGCTATGGCATGTGGGCCGTCACCCTGCGCGGCGAAGATACGGCCATCGGCCTTGTTGGTCCCTGGACCCCGCCCGACTGGCCCGAGACCGAGATTGGCTGGATGATCCTGGCCGACGATCTTGAAGGCACCGGCATCGCGACCGAGGCAGCAAAGGCAGCCATCACCCACGCCTGGGATGTCCTGAAATGGGACACGATCGTCAACTATATCGCCCCGGGGAACACCCGATCGATCCGGCTTGCGGAAAAGCTGGGTGCCGTGCTCGACCCCGATGCACCGCAACCAAAACCGGACGAACACACCCTCGTTTACCGTCATACAAAGCCGGAGGCAGAGGCATGATCCCCGTCCTGACCACCGACCGGCTGACCCTGCGCGCCCCGCGAGTGGAGGACTTTGCCGCCTATGCCGGGTTCCGCGCCTCGCCCCGCACCGTCACCGTCGGCGGGCCGTTCAACGAACGTCAGGCGTTCCAACAGCTCTGCGCCATCCTGGGCCATTGGCATCTGCGCGGCTTTGGTCGCTGGATGATCGCCGACCGGAACACCGACGTACCGATGGGCATTGTCGGTCTTTATCATCCCGAAGGCTGGCCGGAACCGGAACTGGCCTGGTCCGTCTTTGACGGGGCAGAAGGCAAGGGCGTTGCCTACGAGGCCGCATTGGCCGCCCGCGCCCATGCCTATGACGCGCTGCAAATGCCGCCGCTCGCCAGCCTGGTCGACCCGACCAACGCCCGCTCGGTCGCCCTGGCCCGGCGGATGGGCTGCACGCCCGAAGGAACCTACGACCATCCCGACCATGGGACGCTGCACATCTGGCGCCACCCCAAAGAGGAGCGCCCGTCATGACACTTGCACCCTGGGAAGCCCGGCCCGAAGGTCAGGCCGCCGTCGCGGTTGAGCGGATCGGGCAGTCCCTGCCCCGCATCGCCACCGACCGCACCTCGCTGCGCGGCCCTTATATGGAAGATTTCGATATCTATGCAGATATCGTCTGTTCCGAGCGTGGTCGCTTTGTCGGTGGCCCGATGACGCGGGACGAGGCCTGGGATGACTTTCTTCAAATGACAGCCAGTTGGCTGCTTCGCGGTGCGGGCCTCTGGACGGTCGAACTGCAACGGGACCGGTCGGTGCTGGGCTTTGTCGTCCTCAACCACGAGCGGGGCGACCCGGAACCAGAGCTTGGCTTTATCTTCACTCCAGAGGCCGAAGGGCACGGTTATGCCTTTGAGGCGGCCCGCTCTGCCCGAAACAATGCCTACTACGCTTTGGGCTGGGACACGCTGGTCAGCTACATCGACCCAGAAAATACCCGGTCGGTAAAGTTGGCCGAGCGGTTGGGCGCCCTGCGCGATCCGTCGGGCGACTTTGAAGGCGCCGCCTGCTACCGCTACCCCCGGCCGGAGCCAGAACTATGACGCGCCGTTTGACCATAGGCCCATGGGACCCGGTCTGGTGCAAAACCATGCCTCTTAATCGCCATTCCGGAGACATTCATGACTGACCCTGTCGCCCTCGCAGCCGACCTTCTGAAGGGACACCGCGAAAGCATTGACCGCCTTGACGCGATCCTTGTCTTTACGCTGGCCGAGCGGTTCAAACACACCCAATCCGTCGGGCGGCTTAAGGCCGAACACGACCTGCCGCCGTCGGACCCTGTCCGGGAAGAGGCGCAGATTGCCCGGCTCACCGATCTTGCGAAGCAGGCCGACCTCGACCCTGAATTCGCCAAGAAGTTTCTGGCCTTCGTGATCCAGGAAGTCATCAAACACCACGAAACCCACCAGGCGTAGGGGGAGACCCCCGCTACCCCTACACCACCCATTGCCATCTAAGGAGACATTACCATGGCCATGAAAATCCGGCTCGCCCGTGGCGGCTCGAAAAAGCGCCCTCACTACGCAATCGTTGCAGCCGACAGCCGCATGCCGCGCGACGGCCGCTTCATCGAGAAGCTGGGCACTTACAACCCGCTTCTGCCCAAAGACAGCGAAGAGCGCGTAAAGATGGACGTCGAAAAGGTCCAGGCCTGGATCGCCAAAGGCGCCCAGCCCACCGACCGCGTCGCCCGCATGCTTGAGGCCGCTGGCGTTCTGCCCAAGAAAGAGCGTGCAAACCTCAAGAAGGGTGAGCCCGGCAAGGCCGCCAAAGATCGCGCCGAGAAGAAGGCCGCTCGCGACGCAGCCCCCGCCGAGGAAGCCCCGGCCGAAGCAGCCGCAGAAGAAGCCGCTGCCGAGTAAACAGTTCCATCCGGGGGCCCATAGCCGGGCCCCCGGACCACTCATTCACATGACAGGCACACAATGAGCCAGGACAAGATCGTCGTCGGGGCCATATCGGGCGCTTTTGGCGTTCATGGAGATGTGCGCCTGAAATCCTTTTGCGCCGATCCGGAGGCCATCGCTGACTACGCCCCGCTGACCACCGAGGACGGCAAGGTCTTTCCCAAGCTTGTCATCGTCGGCCAGACGACCAATGCACTGGTCGCCCGGATCGAAGGCGTGAGCAGCAAGGAAGCCGCCGATGCCCTCAAGGGCGTGACCCTGATGGCCGGGCGCGACAAGCTGCCGTCCCTTTCCGATGATGAATTCTACCATGCCGATCTGATCGGATTGGCAGTCCATGACACCGGCGGCACCCTTTTGGGCCATGTCAAAGATGTGCTGAACCACGGTGCGTCAGACATCCTTGAGGTTCAGGGGCCTGACTTGAAGGCCACGGTCCTTCTCCCGTTTACCCAACGCGCTGTCCCAACGGTCGATCTTGCAGCAGGGCGTATCGTGGCGGACCCACCAGAGGGGCTTTTCTGAACCCCAGACTTGCATCGTGGACCGACGCGCCCCACTCTAAAGACGGTCTTGTCTGTAGGTTTCGATGTCCCCACACCGTCCCCGACGTATTCTGATCCATCCGGGCTTTCACAAGACCGGGACAAGTTCGATCCAGCATTTTCTCTGGGTGAACAGACGCAATCTGCGGGACCATTTGGCGACCCTCCAATTGCGCCACCTCAAACCTGTTGCCCAGCTTTGCATGCGTTTCGCACGCAGCCGCAATCCGTTGCTGTTGTCCGATCTCGTCGAAGTGCTGGATGAGGCCCTATCGCTAGAAGACCTGTCGCCAGAGGCAAATGACCCCCGCGACATAGTAGTCAGCTGCGAGGCATTGTCCGGTCATTGCCCCAGCTGGCCGGGCGTGATGGACTATGGGACGGCACCCTATACCGTCTCTGTCGTGGCAGGATATTTTGCCGAACGGTTCCCGGGCGCTGAAATCGTCGTAGTCTACTCAACCAGAGAGCCGGAACCATGGCTCCACAGTGCATGGGGGCATCATTTGCTTGGCCAGAGGTTGCGTGCCGGGTTTGAGGAATGGGCCCCGATCTATCGGCCTGCATCTGACCTGCAAAGTGTCGTGTCAGACGTCGCCGGCGCCATTGCGCCCCATCAGGTCTTTACCCTGCCGCTGGAGGAAAGCAGAACCCACCCGAAGGGACCAGGCGGCGCCTTGCTGGAATTGATCGACCTGCCTGCTGAAGTGCGCGACCAATTGACCCCGGTTGGTCAGGGCAACACAGGTCCGCCCCCAGACCTGATATCCGAGTATCTTGCCCTGAACCGATCGGCGCTGACAGATGCCGACGTCAGGACCCGCAAGGCCGCCCTGTTAGAAGAATACAAGGTCGGTGGTTGGGCTCCGCCCGCCGACCCGACAGCAGGCTAGCGGCAGATGCCCCAACCCCAAAGTCGCCGACGGATCATCGTCCATGGCGGCTTTCACAAGACAGGCACATCCTCGATCCAGGCGGCACTTAATCAGAACGGTCCGCTGATCTGGCCGCACTACGCGCTCGTCCTGCCCGGCCGCATTCCTGACGTTCTGAAAGCGGCCACCTTTCAATCGCGCATAGGCGACCCGTTCTCCCTGTCCGAATACGCCTTTAGGCTGCAGACGTTTCTTGGAACGCTGGTTCTTGGCCGAAAGCGCAGGCTTTGTATAAGCGCAGAGGATCTCTGCGGTTTGATCCCGGGCCGCAACGGTCAAGATGGCTATACGGCCGCGCCAGAATTGATGGCGACGACCGCCCGTGTCCTCGAAGAAGTCTGCGGTCCCGAATTTGACATCACGTTTTACCTGTCGCTTCGGCGGTCCGAAGCGTGGCTGCGCAGCACCTACTTTCAGAACCTCCGGCGGTCCCGTCTGACAATGGACATGGAAAGCTACGTAGATATTCTTCGACCAAAGGTTGACCTGCAACATTCCGCAGCAGAAATCGCCAAGGCCGTGGCCCCTCATCGCGTCGTTACAACCTGGCTGGAGGACACAAGCCCCCTGCCGCTGGGTCCAGCAACGCCAATCGTCGACTTGCTGGGCCTGCCCAGAGCGACAAGAAAGGCGATGACAGCGGCCGGGCCCCGGAATGCAAGCCCAACAAAAGAGATCGTGGACCAGATGTTGGCAATGAACCGTAGCGGTCTTGATGACGACTTGCTGATGGCTCGAAAGCTGGCCTTGTGGAACAAACAAAACCTTGAGCAACGACCTCCTACCCTGACGGCCTGACCGGCATAATGGGGACGTTCCCATCGGCCCCTACTTGGCGTATGTGGGCGCAATGACTGACGATGCCAAATCCACTTCCGCCCCGCGGGCCATGGGCCGCAAATCCATCCGTCCGACCTTGCGCCCGCGCGAGCTGATGACCGACGACCCCGATCTGGCCGGCAGCTGGATGGCACAGGTGATCACGCTGGTCCCTCAGGCGTTCCCTGGTGTGCTTGGCGAAAGCCTGACGGGGAAGGCCCTGCAGGACGGGCTGTGGCAGCTGCGCACCCATGATCTGCGCACCTTCGGGGAGGGCAGGCATCACAACGTCGATGACACTCCTGCAGGCGGCGGGGCCGGGATGGTGCTGCGGGCCGATATCGTGGGCAAAGCTATCCTTGAGGCCAAATCACAGGCGCGGGGGATCACCCCTTTGATCTACCTCTCACCCAGGGGACGGCCCTTCGACCAGGCCATGGCAAGAAGCCTTGCCCGCGCGGACGGGGTCATCCTGCTCTGTGGGCGGTTCGAGGGTGTGGACGAGCGTGCGCTCGAACATTTCGGGGTCACCGAGGTCTCATTGGGCGACTTTATCCTGACGGGTGGCGAGATCGCCGCACAGGCCTTGATTGACGCGACCGTCCGGCTTATACCCCGCGTGCTTGGGAATCAGGCGTCCACTGAAGAGGAATCCTTTTCTCATGGGCTTTTGGAACATCCCCAGTATACAAAACCGGCCGTCTGGGAAGGTCGCGCGATACCCGAAGTGCTTCTGTCGGGACATCACGCGAAGATAACTGCCTGGCGGAAGGCGATGGCCGAAAGGCTTACGAAAGAACGACGACCTGATCTCTGGCGGGCATACTGTGCGCAGCACGGCTTGAACCCGGATGAAGACCAAGAGCTCTGAGGACGCGACAACATCCGTGGGCAAACCACGCGCATCAAAAGGAGCAGATCAGATGGACCTGATCGCACAACTGGAGGCCGAGCAAATCGCCTCCCTCGGGAAAGACATTCCCGACTTCAAGGCCGGCGACACCATTCGCGTCGGTTTCCGCGTGACAGAAGGCACCCGTACCCGGGTTCAGAACTACGAGGGCGTTTGCATCAGCCGCAAGAATGGCTCGGGCATTGCCGGATCGTTCACCGTCCGCAAGATTTCCTTTGGCGAAGGCGTTGAGCGGGTTTTCCCCCTGCACTCCACCAACATCGACAGCATCACCGTGGTTCGCCGCGGTCGCGTCCGTCGTGCCAAGCTGTACTATCTGCGCGATCGTCGGGGCAAGTCTGCCCGGATCAAGGAGATGACGAACTACAAACCTGCGGCAAACGCCGAAGCCTGAGGAGAGATGAGATGAAAGACGGCATTCACCCCGAGTACCACCTCATCGACGTCAAGATGACCGATGGCACTGTGATCCAGATGAAGTCCACCTGGGGCAAAGAAGGCGATCAGATGTCGCTTGAGATTGATCCCCTGTCCCACCCGGCCTGGACCGGTGGCGGCACACGCCTGCTTGACAGCGGCGGCCGGGTATCGAAGTTCAAGAACAAGTACGCAGGCCTGGGCTTCTAAGCTTTCGCCAGCAGAACGATACGAACCAAAAAACGCCGCCCTTCGGGGCGGCGTTTGTCGTTCGGGGGGTGGGGGTAAGGTGGGTTCAAACCCACCTTACTCAAACAAACCGTGCCTTTGCGTAAGGTGGGTCAAGACCCACCTTACCTCCTCACGCGGCCTGATGCGCCCGGCCCTTGCCTGGTGCACGCCGACGTCCGCCGCCCGCCGCCGGCCGGCCGCCCGCATTGGCAGCGCCCTTACCGCCACCGCCACCAAAGCGCCGTCCCTGGCCGCCACCGCCGCCACTGCGCTTCTTGGGCGCACCGATGACTTCCCAGGGCCTGCCAGAGGCGACGGGGATATCGGCCTTCATTGCCTTTTGGATGTCCTTCAGCTCGCCCATTTCCTCGGGCGAGCAAAAGGCGATGGCGGCCCCATCCGCACCGGCGCGGGCCGTCCGGCCAATCCGGTGAACGTAGTTTTCAGCCACATTCGGCAGTTCGTAATTGTAGACGTGGCGCACCTCAGGGATGTCGAGGCCACGGGCCGCGACATCTGTCGCCACCAACACGCGAACCTTGCCTTCCTTGAAGTCCCGGATCGCCCGGTCCCTTTGTCCCTGGCTCTTGTTGCCGTGGATGGAGGCAACGGCAAAGCCCTTGCTCTCAAGCAATTTCGACAGCTTTTCCATTCCGTGCTTGGTCCGGCCGAAAACCAGGGCCCGCTCATCCCGGTGCGCATCAAGCAGTTCAATCAACAGATCGACCTTGGCCTTCTGTGCAACGAAGTGCACCGACTGGCTGATCTTGGCCACGGCCTGGCCTGGTGGATTGACCTGCACCCGTACAGGTTCGCGCAGGAAGGCGGCTGCCAGCTCTTCCATTTGTTTGGGCATGGTGGCCGAGAACAGCATGGTCTGCTTGTCCGCAGGCAGCAGCGGTGCGATGCGGCGCAGGGCGTGGATAAAGCCCATGTCCAGCATCTGGTCCGCCTCGTCCAGTACAAGGAACCGTGTCTCGGAAAGGGTAACGGCACGGCGGTCAAGAAGGTCGATCAACCGGCCCGGCGTGGCGACCAGAAGGCTGACCCCCCGTTCCATCCGACGGATCTGACCGGTGATGCCGGCCCCGCCGACGACCAGGGCGACCTTCAGGTGGGTGCCTTGGGTATAGGCGGTCAGATTGTCTGATATCTGCTTGGCCAATTCGCGTGTGGGGGCAAGGACCAGGGCCTTGGCGCCTTTTGGCACCGGACGACCACCGTCTTTGATGAGGGCGTCGATCATCGGCAGGCCAAAGGCCGCCGTTTTGCCGGATCCTGTCTGGGCAAGGCCCATGACATCACGGCCATTCATGGCGTGCGGGATGGCCTGACTTTGGATCGGGGTCGGTTCGGTAATCCCTTGTTCGGCAAGGGCAGCAATCAGTCGGGGCGCAAGGCCCAGCATGTCGAAATCCATTCGGATATCCTGTTCATAAATCGGGGGGCCTTTGAGCAGGCCCGCAATAAGGGTCGTGCCCGCAGATCCCATTGCAGGATGCGGACGGCAAAAGGGTTGCGCCGTGAACCTGATCTCAAGACCGGATTGTCCCGAAACCGTCCTGGCGCGGCCCCTTGCGTGAAGATGGGAACCTCAGTCGACACATCGCCCTGCACTCACATCGCGGTAACGCGACAGCGCGCTGCTCACGCGGCAGCTGGGTCAATGGTTAGGTGGCACATGGCCCTTGTGCGACACAAAGTCAATGGTCGTGACGTCAAAGCAGCCCTTGTGGCATCCTCTGCCTTCCCCTAGTGGCCACCCAGACATAGACTGACGCAATCTGTGCCGCGACAAAGACGGCAAAGGTAAAAGTGAAGGGCTGGGGCAGTGGCGCATATCATCGTTGTAGGCAATGAAAAGGGCGGCGCGGGTAAATCAACCGTTGCCATGCATGTGGCGACCGCCCTTGCCAGAATGGGCCACAAGATCGGGTGCCTCGACCTCGATCTTCGCCAGAAATCGCTGGCCCGCTATTTTACCAACCGGCGTGCCTTTATGGCTGACCAGGGGCTCGACCTGCCGACCCCGTCCTATGTCGATCTGCCCGAGATCTCCAAAGAGGAGATTGGCCCAGGTGAAAACGTCTTTGACCACCGCCTTTCGGCCGCAGTGGCCGGGCTGGAACCGGAAAGCGATTTCATCCTGATCGATTGCCCCGGGTCTCACACTCGGCTCAGCCAGGTGGCCCACAGCCTGGCCGACACCCTGATCACGCCGCTGAACGACAGCTTCATAGATTTTGACCTGTTGGCCCATATCGGGACGGACGGCGAAACCATCACAGGGCCGTCGATCTATTCGGAAATGGTTTGGAATGCCCGCCAGCTACGGGCCCAGGCCGGGCTTGCCCCCATTGACTGGGTGGTCATTCGCAACCGCCTGGGTGCGCAGAACATGGTGAACAAGCAAAAGATGGAAGCGGCCGTGGCCAAGCTATCGCGCCGGATCGGTTTTCGGACTGCGCCGGGCTTCAACGAACGAGTGATCTTTCGCGAGCTGTTTCCCCGAGGGCTAACCTTGCTGGACCTGCGCGACATTGGAGTAGAGCGGCTTAATATCTCGAACGTCGCGGCCCGACAGGAAATGCGCGACATGATCAAGGCGTTGAACCTGCCCGGCGTCTCTGTCGACTTTTGAGGCCGCATCACGGCCGGCCCGCCAAGATCAAAGTGCGCGACGCCCTTGGCGCAAAGCCATCCGCACCAACTTGACCGCCATTCCTGGCGACAGGGCGACCTGAGGTTTCGATACCTTTACCCCCTTTGGTGCGGCCGCTGTGGCATTGGGCCGCACCTCGGTCGGTATTTTGGGAAGGCGGCTCGACGCGACGAAGCGACTGGGGTCGACCTGCTTTTCGTTGGTGCTAAGCCGAACCGCTAGCGGCACTAGACCAAAGAGGCCAACGGCACCACCGATCTTGGAAAACACGCCAAAGATAGTCTGGCCTTCGCCAAGATTGTTCACCGTACCGCTCCAGATTTGGAGAACCGCGCCCACGCCCAGGATTGCGACCGCCAGGCAAAGGTAGGGCCAGGGTCCAAGAGCAAAGACCTTTCTCAAGAAAGACGGACCGGTTTTCATCGCACTCTCCAAGACTGATGGAGAAAGAAGTACCCCACAAATGGGGCAGGTCCATGACCCAACAACGGAGCTTGAATGGCGAATTGAGGCGGCGCGCTGTCTAGCCGACCCGCCGCCCCCCGCACCAAGTCGTCCTCACCAAGGGTGTTCTTCCGTGGGTTGAAACCTGAATAAGGTCAGCGGCCTGCGCAACCACGATCTGCCCCCGGTCAGCCAGATTAGCCGCCAAAGCCGGTGCCCGGCTGACCGTCGCAACAGCGCGCGGCAGGTCCCCCCAGATCTCGGCCAGACGGAAGGCGGCATTGAGCAATCCAGCCGGAACGTAGTCCGATGACAGGATATCCAGCAGCCCCCGTTCCGCCAGATCGGCAGCCGAGACATTGCCCGAATGCGAGCCGCCGCGAATGAGGTTGGGGGCGCCCATCATGACGGCGATCCCCTGTTCGCGGCAGGCCTCGGCCGCCTCGACTGTTGTCGGAAACTCTGCCAGCCGGATTCCATGGCCAGCAGAGACAAGGACCTGCTCGGCCGTGGTGTCATCGTGGCTGGCGAGAACGGCCCCGAGCCGGGCGGCGGCGGCGACAGATGCTGCCTCATGCGCCGCGCCAAGGCGTGCCTGCAACTCTTTCTGCCGATCGACGTGGTCGTCAAAGTCGGCATCTGACAGCCCGTGCTTGCCGCAGACATAGTCCTTGTACTTCGTGATATCGCGAAACTGGCGCTGGCCCGGAGTATGGTCCATCAGGCTTATGACGCCCACCGCGTCATCGGTCCCGAACTCTGCCAGTTCCTCGATCAGGGTTTCCGAACAGACCTCGGCCCGCAGGTGGATCAGGTGGTTGATCCGCAACGCCCCTGCTTCGCGCAGACCGCGCATTTCAGAGGCGAGGGTCCGGGCATACTTGCCATAGTTCGCCTTGCTCGAAGACACGACCGACCCCACGCGCATTGCATCGAACACGGTGGTGATCCCGCACATCGCCAGCTCACCGTCATGGGCCAGGATCGCCGCGTCATGGGGCCAGTTGACCCGGGGGCGCGGCTGGATGTGACGTTCAAGGTTGTCGGTGTGCAACTCGACCAGACCGGGCAGGAGGTAATCGCCACTAAGGTCGATCGCACCCCGCGGCACATGTGACCCTTCGCCGATCCCGGCAATCTTGCCATCGGCAAGCAGGACCCAACCCGTCATGACCCGGTCGGGCAGGACAAGTCTGGCGTTGGCCAGACACGTCTGGGATGTCATGACGGTGTCATCCATTTCAGTCATCCGGGCAGATATCGCGGAGGTGTCCATGTCACAGTTCGTCCGTTTTGCAATCTACTACCTGCCACCCGACGGCCCTTTGGCCGAATTCGGGGCAAGATGGTTGGGGTGGGATGTTGGCGTCGGGCAATCCGTGGCCCATCCGACAAACACGCTGAGAGAGGCCCGCGTCGAAGAAGTGACCCGGACGCCCCGCAAATATGGCTTTCACGGCACCCTCAAGCCCCCTTTCCGGCTGGCCGAGGGGACGGACGGCTCGCAGCTTCATGCCGCAGTCCGGACTTTGGCGGCCAGCCTTGCGCCGGTCACGCTGGATCGGTTGCGCCTTGCCCGCCTTGGGCATTTTCTGGCGCTGGTACCTGACGGCGACACGACCGCCCTTGGCCAGCTTGCAGCCCGCTGCGTGACCGAACCCGACCGGTTCCGCGCCCCTGCGTCCGAGGCCGAACTGGCCAGACGCCGAGCAGCCGGGTTGAGCGCACGGCAGGAGGACATGTTGCGCCACTGGGGCTATCCCTATGTTCTGGAAGAATTCGGCTTTCACCTTACCCTCACCGGACGCCTGCAGCCCGACGAAATGGACGAGGTCGAAGCTGCACTTGCCTTGGCGCTGCCCGACTTGCCCAGCCCCTACATCATCGACCAGATTGCCCTTGCAGGCGAACGCAGCGATGGTCGGTTCCAGCTTATCCATCGCTACGCACTCACCGGATAAAGAACCCGAAGGGCCTGAGCGACCGCCTCTTCCAGCGTTCCGTCATTTTGGATGTTGTAAGACGGGACGCCTTGCGCGAGCGGCTTGTCCGCCTGCTTCAGCCGGGCGGCAATCTCGGCCGCCGTTTCGCGGCCTCGCCCTGCCAGCCGCTGGGCCAGAACCTCGGGACTGGCCGTCACGTTCAGGACGGTAAGCTCGCCAAAGACAGCCTGTGCCTCTTGCAGCACCCCCCGGGACAGATTGACCAGCCCGTCGCGACCAGACCGAACCGACAGCCGGGCGGCCTCGGGTATTCCGTAGAACAGGCCATGTGCTTGCCATTGCAGGCAAAACCCGCCCGCCTCGGCCAGACTTTGAAACGTCTGTTCCGACACCGGCTCAAAGTCCTCGCCACCCCGCTCCGGGTCGCGGGTGATCACCCGGCGGACAACAGCCAGGTCGGGCCGCTGCCCGGCAAGCGCCGTCATCAGGCTGTCCTTGCCAACGCCCGACGGGCCGACGACCGCGATCATCCGGCCCGCCATCAGGCGGCCTGTAGGGGGGCGAAGCCAGTTACATCTACGACACGGTCGCAGACCCTGTCACGGGCCGCTTCGTCATGGAAAATGCCCATGATCGCCGCCCCACGATCCTTGGCCTCTTCGATCAGGGTCAGCACGACCTCACGGTTTGCGGCGTCCAGACTGGCCGTCGGCTCATCCAGCAGCAGGACGGGATAGGGGTGGGCAAAGCCGCGGGCAATGTTGACCCGCTGCTGCTCGCCCCCCGAAAAGGTTGTCGGCGACAGGGACCAGAGGGTCTGGGGAATGTTCAACCGGGTCAACAGGTCACGGGCGCGGGCCAGAGCGGCCTCACGATCCTCGCCCACAGCCAGCAAAGGCTCTGCCACCACCTCAAGGGTCGGAACACGCGGGACAACGCGCAGGAACTGGCTGACATAGCCCATGACCTCGCGGCGCAGGGCGAGGATCTCGCGCGGGGCGGCCTGCGCCACATCAAGGCCCGCCACCACAACCTTGCCCTTTGCGGCAAGGTAGTTGCCATAGACCATCCGCATCAGGGTCGACTTGCCAGCGCCCGAGGCACCAACGAGGGCCACGCATTCGCCCTTTGCCACCGACAGGGATGCGTTGCGCATAACCTCGATCACCGCCCCACCCTGATTGTGCAGGGTAAAGGTCTTTGACACATCGCTCAGGGCGATCATGGGTTCCACTCCGGTCACAGCAGGGACCTCCGTTCAGTCATGGATAGGGTCAAGCACACCAACATGTCAGACCTGCAACACGGACGAGACAAGAAGCTGGGTATAGGCATGCTGCGGATCGTCAAGGACCTGATCGGTCAGGCCGGCCTCAACCACATGGCCGTCTTTCATCACCATCAGGCGATCGGCCAGCAGGCGGACAACGGCCAGGTCATGGGTGACGATGATCGCGCTCAGACCCATGTCGCGGACAAGGCCACGCAAAAGGTCAAGGAGGCGGGCCTGAACGCTGACATCAAGGCCGCCGGTTGGTTCGTCCATGAACACCAGCCGGGGGCCGGTCACAAGATTGCGGGCAATCTGCAGACGCTGCTGCATGCCGCCCGAAAAGGTCGTGGGGCGGTCGTCGATCCGGGTTTCGCTGATCTCGACCCGGCCCAGCCAGTCGATGGCAGTGTCGCGGATGTCGCCGTAGTTGCGGGCACCCACAGCCATCAACCGTTCGCCCACGTTGCCACCCGCGCTGACGCCCATGCGCAGCCCGTCCCGGGCATGTTGATGGACAAAGGCCCAATCGGTGCGCGACAGCATCCGGCGGGCCGGCTCGGACATAGTCAGCGTATCTGTCGGACCATCGGCGCGGGTGTCAAAGATCACCTGACCACTGTCGCAAACCAGATGGCCCGCCATGCAGTTAAGAAGGGTGGACTTGCCCGACCCGCTTTCCCCCACAATCCCCATGACCTCACCCGGCCAGAGGTCAAAGGACACGTCGGCACATCCGATATGGGGGCCATAGCGCTTGGTCAGGGCGCGAACCGACAGCAATGGGGTCATCGGGCAGCCTCCTGACGATGCGTGCAGTAATCAGTGTCCGAGCAGACAAACAGGCGGCCGCCTTCATCGTCCACGATCACCTCGTCCAGATAGCTGTCCTGGGCACCACACAGCCCGCAAGGGTGATCCGCCTTAGAGGCCTCGAAAGGATGATCCTCGAAATCCAGGCTCACCGCCTTCGTATGGGGGGGCAAGGCATAGATGCGCTGCTCGCGGCCCGCGCCAAACAACTGAATCGCCGCCATCTCAAGCTTGGGGTTGTCGAACTTGGGGATCGGCGACGGGTCCATCACATAGCGACCCTCGACCTTCACCGGATAGGCATAGGCCGTGGCGATATGGCCATGGCGGCTGATATCCTCGTACAGCTTCACATGCATGAGCCCGTATTCCTCCAGCGCATGCATCTTGCGGGTCTCGGTCTCGCGCGGCTCAAGAAAGCGCATCGGTTCCGGGATCGGCACCTGATAGACTAGGATCTGCCCCTCTTTCAGCGGCTCCTCGGGGATGCGGTGGCGGGTCTGGATGACCGTGGCCTCGCCCGTCACCGTCGTCGTGGCCACCCCTGCCGTGCGCTCAAAAAACTTGCGGATCGACACGGCGTTGGTCGTGTCATCGGCCCCCTGATCGATCACCTTCATCGTATCGTCGGGCGTCAGCACCGCCGCCGACACCTGAACCCCACCGGTCCCCCAACCATAGGGCATCGGCATCTCGCGGCTGGCAAAGGGAACCTGGTAGCCCGGGATCGCCAGACCCTTGAGGATGGCCCGGCGGATCATCCTTTTGGTCTGCTCATCGAGATAGGCAAAGTTATACTCTTGCATGGCCCTGCCCTTCGCTTTGTTCCAAATACTCCCGCCGGAGGCATCCACCGCCATGCAGGGCACACCAACCAGGGGTCATTCCGCCGCCTCCTGCATCGCAGCAAAAGCCGCACCCGCCTCGCGGCGCAGTTTGCGAACCAGTTCCAGCTCGGACTGAAAGTCGACGTAATGGGGCAGCTTGATATGCTCCAGAAATCCCGTCGCCTGGATGTTGTCGCAGTGATACAGCACAAAGGCCTCGTCCTGTGCGGGCGCGCCCTCGTCGTCCTCGCCCAGTTCCTTCCAGCGCAGCGCCCGGTCGACCAGCGCCATTGAAATCGCCTTGCGCTCGGTTTGGCCAAACACCAGACCGTAGCCCCGGGTGAACTGGGGCGGCTCGGTCTTGGATCCCTTGAACTGGTTGACGGTCTCGCATTCGGTGACGATCACTTCGCCGATCTCGATGGCAAAGCCCAACTCGGGTATCTCCATCTCGACCGCAACTGCGCCGATCCGCAACTCACCCACGAAGGCGTGGTTGCGGGCGTAGCCGCGCTGGGTCGAATAGGCCATGCCAAGGACAAAGCCTTCGTCACCGCGCGTCAGGGATTGCAGGCGCAGGGCCCGGTCGGCGGGCAGTTCCATCGGCTCGCGCGTCAGATCGGGCGGGATGCGATCCTCGGGCACGGCCTCTTCGATCAGACCTTCGCGGTTCAGAAAGCTTGTCACATGCGGCACGTCGCCCGCCGGTGCCTCGGCAACGGGGGCTGGGGGCACCTGCCCTTCTGCCGCCAGCTTGAAGTCCAGCAAGCGGTGCGTGTAGTCGAAGGTCGGCCCAAGCACCTGCCCGCCCGGCAGATCCTTGAAGGTCGCCGAGATACGGCGGTCGCAGGCCATATGCGCCGTCTCGATGGGCAAGCTCGACCCGAACCGGGGAAGGGTCGTGCGATAGGCCCGGATCAGAAAGATCGCCTCGATCAGATCGCCGCGCGCCTGTTTGATCGCCAAAGCAGCCAGATCCGGGTCAAAAAGCGACCCTTCAGCCATCACCCGGTTCACCGCGAGGCCAAGCTGCTCGCGGATCTGAGGCACGGTCAATTCGGCCACGCCGGTATCACCGCGCCGCTCTTCGGCCAGCCAGGCATGGGCGTTGTCGATCGCCCGCTCGCCACCCTTTACAGCCACATACATCAGACAGCCTCCGCCACAGTGACCCGGGTCGAGCGTGGCAATGCGGCCACCTGCGATCCATGGGTGAACAGGAAATCAAGCCCAAGTGGGAACATCCGGGCATTGGCCTGAAACGGCGCAATGTCGGGCAGGTTCAGCCCAGCCTCTGATGCGATCCCCGGCCCGGTCAACCGTGCGCCCGCGGCGGCAAGGCCCGCCATCTCGACGATCAGGGTTGCGGACCGGTCGGGATACTCGGACGTCCCGAAGGGAAAGGCATCCAGCGACGGCAGTTCCCCCCATGTTCCCACGGCAAACATGCACTCTCCAGCGCCCACCAGCGGCGCACCGGTGTGAAAGGTCACCCAGTCGCGCACATCCTGACAATCGGCAGCGCCCGCCAGGAACAGCGGGGTTTCGGGATCGCAGAGCGTGAGGATGACAGTCCCCGCCGCGACCGACAGAGGGGCGGGCGGTTCGGCACCGGTCAGATCCTCGATCCGGCCGGGGCGGGCCATGGCATCCATTATCGCCCGAAAGGCCATTGCAGATTGGCGCGGCGGGTCGTTCAGTCCGCCTTGAAGGGCTGTTGCCTGCATCAATCCTCTCCTCGCACCATCGTAAAGAATTCCACCTTCGTGGCGGCCGCCTTTTCTGCCCGCGCTTTACGCTTGGCCATGCGGTCTGCCGCGATGGGATCAAGGACAGTCGCGCGCACCTCGCCAGCTCGGGCGGTCTGCATAAGGGCATCGACAAGGGCGGCGGCCTCTGCATCGACAAGACTGCGCCCCTGGACATAGCCGTGCCCGACCTCGCCACCTGCCAGACGGATCGAACAACGGCTGACCGTCACCTCGCCAAGGTTGAACGGCGCGCCCGTGGCCCCGGCCCGACCCCGGACCATCACGCTGCCCACCTCGGCAGGGCGCAGCACGACGTGATCCGGGCGCTCTCCCAGGGCCGCCAGCAAAGCACTGACCCGCCCCGCAGGCGCTGAGGCCAGGGTTCCCATCCAGGCCTTGCGCTCGGTGTTTTCCGCTGTCGCCGTCATACTAGACAACTCCGCCCATTAGTATACAACTAGACTAATCCTAACGGAAAGCCGCCCCCGGGGGAACAAGAGAATTGCAAAGTTTTTATGACGACACCCCCAGGACCCCGCTTTGGCAGGCCATCGGCGACGAGGTGCGCGGTGATATCGCAGCAGGCCGCTACAAGCCGGGCGACAAGCTGCCGACCGAGGCCGCATTGGCCAGCCGGTTCGGGGTCAACCGGCACACCGTCCGCCACGCGCTTGCCGCCCTTGTCGATGAAGGGTTGGTCCATACCCGTCGCGGGGCCGGGGCCTTTGTCACGACACGTCCCGTGGACTACCCGCTTGGACGCCGGGTCCGTTTTCACCAGAATCTCGTTGCAGCGGGACAAACGCCAGACAGACAGGTGACCGGACTGGAGGGGCGTAGCGCTGATGAGACAGAGGCACGGATGCTTGAACTGGCGCCGGGCGGAAAGGTCTATTGCTATGACGGGCTTTCGCTTGCGGATGGGCAACCCGTCGCCCTGTTCCGGTCGGTCTTTCCGGCGGCCCGGTTTCCCGGCCTTCTTGATATTCTGCGCAAGGAGCGCAGCGTGACGCGGTCGCTGGCCCTGTGCGGCGTCCCTGATTACACCCGCCGGTCAACCCGGCTGACCGCACGACTGGCCAGTGCGACCCAGGCCCTGAACCTGCGCATTCGCGAAGGTGCGCCCATCCTGATGTCGAGCAGCCTGAACATCGACCCCGATGGACGCCCCGTCGAGTTCGGATTGACCTGGTTTGCGGGCGAAAAAGTCGCGCTGACACTTTCGGAAAAAGATTTTTAGGCCTTTGCCGCTTTGTCACATAACCGAGATATCCACAGGCTAGGCGCGGCAAACGCTCGTGCTTCTTGAGGTAGATCGGTATGCAGGACAGGCTTCCCCCTCTTCGCCTGACAGGCGCAATGACCCTGCGCGACGGGGTCATGCAACAGCGCACCGTGGCGATCGCCAACGGGCGCATAGCGGCGGGTCCGTTTCCCGCGATTGACCTGACGGGCTACTATGTACTGCCTGGGATCATCGACCTGCATGGCGACGCCTTCGAACGGCACATCGCCCCCCGCCCGACGGCCCCCTTTCCCGCGTTGACCGGTTTGCGTGGCGCTGACCGCGATGCCGCTGCCAATGGCGTGACCACCGCCTGGCTGGCCCAAAGCTGGTCATGGGAAGGCGGCATGCGAAGCCCCGAGTTTGCCGAAGTACTGATGAAGACCCTTGACGACTACCGGTCCGAGGCGATGACGGACCTGCGTATTCAGATCCGCTATGAAACCCACGAACATGGCAGCGCCGACCGTCTGCTGGCAGCTGTTCGACGCCATGCCATCGACTATGTCATCTTCAACAACCACCTCGACGAGGCGGTCAAGATGGCCACGCTTAACCCTGCAAACCTGTCGGATTGGGCAAGCAAGAGCGGTCGCACCTCGGCCGAATTGCTGGAGGTGGTGACAAAGGCCAAACAGCTTTCGAAAGAGGTACCGCGCAGGCTCGCCGGTTTGGCGGATGCCTTTGACGTGCTGGGCGTTCGCTATGGATCCCACGACGATCCAGAGGCTGAAACCCGCGAGTTCTACTCCATGATCGGGGCCAAGATCTGCGAATTCCCCTTGACCCAAGAGGCCGCAGCGGTGGCCCGCGCCGTCGGCGATCCGGTCCTGATGGGTGCGCCGAATGTGGTCCGGGGTGGCAGTCAGTCTGGCAATATCGCAGCCATCGGCCTGATCCGGCGCGGTCTTTGTGATGCGCTTGTGTCGGACTACTTTTATCCTGCCCTGTCACAGGCCGCCTTCCGCCTCGTGGACGACGGCGTTCTGGACCTGCCCGCCGCATGGGCGCTGATCTCGCGCAATCCGGCGCGGATCATGGGGTTGCCGGACCGCGGCGTGATCGAGTTGAACAGGCGCGCTGATCTTACCATCGTCAACCAGCAGACCAAGGTTGTCGAAGGCACGATCAGCAATGGCCGCCTGACCTGTCTTGGCGGCGCGGCAGCGGCCCGTTTCATGGGCCGGTCCGCGGTGGCAGAGCGGATGGCAGAGCAGGTCGCGGCCGAGTAACCGGCCGCAGCCAACCCAACTTAACCCTCGTACTTTTCCAGGAATGCAAGCGCTGGCAGGGTCCGGAAATCGGCAAGTGTTTCGCGCAGCCTGTCGTGGTCCCAATCCCACCAGCCCAGCGCGATGATCCGGTCGGCCACATCGGCGGGCTGCCGGTCCCGCAGCTTTACCGCCGGAATGCCTGCCACGATTGTATAGGGGGCCACATCCCGGGTCACGATGGCGCCCGATGCGACGACCGCCCCGTCCCCGATTGTCACCTCTGGCTTGATCTGGGCGCCGTGGCCGATCCAGGTATCATGCCCGATCCGGGCGCGGCGCGCCTTGCGATGAGCAAAGAAGGCCGGGTCGTTCTCGGCGTCATCCCAATAGTCGGCCGACCGATACAGAAAGTGGTGCAGCGCAACGGTCTCAAGCGGATGGTCCGTCGCTCCGATCCGGACGCAGGAGGCGATATTGGCAAACTTTCCGATGCTCGCATTCGCGATATCGGTCTGCCGGTCGCAATAGGCGTAGTCGTCAAAGGTCGAATAGGCGATCCGGCTTCCCCGCCCGATTTCGACGTAGCGGCCAAAAGTGACCTCGGTCAGGTCGCAATCGGGGTGAACGACCGGCTCGTCAGGCGAAAGTCGCGCCAATTCAGTTCCCCTTGCCCTTGATCAACCGGCTGCGCAGCCATCCCGACAGGGTGTCCATCAGCATCACCATGAGAACCACAAGAGTGATGTAGTAGGCAACCTCTTCCCAGTCCTTCTGGGTCTGCATGGCCTGTGTCAAAAGCAGGCCAATGCCACCGCCCGTGATCGCCCCGATAATCGTGGCGCTACGGGTGTTGGATTCAAAGAAGTAGAGGATCTGACTTAGCAGGACCGGCGTCACCTGCGGGATGACCCCGAAGCGGTAGCGCTGCAGGACAGAGGCCCCGGTCGACTGAATCCCTTCGATCTGCTTGTCGTCAACGTTTTCGAGGGCCTCAGAGAAGATCTTGCCAAAGCTGCCCGTGTCGGTGACCAGAATGGCCAGCGCACCGGTCAGCGGGCCCGGACCAAAGGCCCGGCTGAGCACAATGGTCCAGATCAGCGCATCGACGCCGCGGACAAAGTCGAACACCCGGCGCACAGCAAAGCGCACGGCGACAAGGGGGGCAAAGTTGCGCGCCGCCAGAAACGCCAGGGGCAGCGCGATGATCGCACCGCCAAAGGTGCCCAGAAAGGCCATCAGGATCGTCTCGCTGATCGCCCAGGCCACATCGGCATGGCGCCACATTGAATTGCGCCAGAAATCCTCCCACATCCCGCTCAGGTTCGACCGCTCGGGGTCAAGCTGCGGGCCGGTCAGAAGGCTGACAAAGCCATGATCGTGGTACGGGCTGTCCAGGGTGAACCAGAACAGCTCCCACCCCGGGAAATAGCGAAACACTTCGGTCTTGGATCGGGTCATGGTCAGGCGACCCGCGTCCGTCGTGATCGCCACACGGGTGCCAGAGGCATTGATCCATTCGGGCGGGGTGTCGCCCAGATTGCTTTGGATCCGGCCATCGACCAGTCGTGCCTCGAACGTGCCGTATCCGGGGATGACATAGCTGACGCCGTTGTCGGGCAGAAAGGTGATGATGTGCCCGTCTTCAAGGTCGATCACCAGCGCTTCGCCAGCGTCGGACACCCATTCAGGCCGCGTGCCATCGGGGTAAGTGCCCTTGCGCTCTCCCTCGATGGCGTAGGCCAGTTCACCCGACCGGTTGTCGCGGGTGACGTGTGTCTTGTAGCTCCAACTGTCAGAGGCAAGCGTGACGGCGTTGTCCATCCGCGCCCGTTCGGCCAGCCCAAGAATGTCGAAGGAAAAGAAGATGTAGGTAAAATAGATGAGGATGGTCGCAGGCACCGCAAGGCTGACCAGCCGCTTGCGCCGCAAAAACCGGAAGGCGCTTTCGCGCAGGGGCCCGAGGTCGGTGGTGGTCATGCCTGATCCCCTTTTGTCAGTCTGTTGCGATAGTGGCTGGAAATCTGGTCAAAGAGGACGATCGTCCCGAACAGCATCAGAAAGATGGCGGCGGCCTCGTCAAACCGGCCCTGGCCCCAGGTCATGGCGTTCTTCAGCTCGTAGCCGATGCCACCCGCCCCCACAAAGCCAAGGATCGCCGAGGCACGAATGTTGATCTCGAACCGAAGGAGGGCATAGCTGAGGTAGTTCGGTGCAACCTGCGGCATCACCCCCAAGAGCATGCGTTGGGCCCAGTTGACCCCGACGGATTCGAGGCCTTCGACAGGCTTGAGGTCGGCGTTTTCGGCCACTTCGGAAAAAAGCTTGCCCAGCGCACCGGCGGTATGGAACGCGATGGCAATCATCGCAGGGACCGGGCCACCGCCCAGAATAAAAATCAGGACAAGCGCAATGACAATCTCGGGCACTGCCCGCATCACATCCATGATGCGGCGGAAGAGAGGGGTCAGGCGGGGCCAATAGGCCAACCCGCGGGTCGACAGGAGTGACAGGATGATACCGGCCACCGCCCCGACCAGTGTCGATACGGCTGCGATATTGATCGTCTCAAGCAGCGCACCAAAGTAGGTGACCATATGGCCGGACAACTGGCCCCGCTTTTCCCAAGCCTCGGAAATCACGCCTTCAGGAAAATCGCCAAGCTGGCCAAGTCCATTCCAGAACCCACCCGCGTTCCGTTCGTCCGCGATGTTGAAACCGCCGACCATCAGCAGGATGAAGATGAGAACCGTGATGCCGCCATACAGCCTGCGGCGCTGCACGAGCGCTGCATAGGAGCGGCGCGTGTCATTCAGGCTGATGCCCCCGGAAAGGGTCTGGTCGGTCATGCTATGGTCCCCGATACGAAAACGCGGGCCCCGGCCTGGCCGGGACCCGCGAACTTATGGTGTTGGCTTAGTTGGACTGAGCCTGACGAACAGCGATGATGCTTTCGTAGTAGGAGTGGTCGATCGGAACGAAGCCGGAGGTCTCGCCCGAGGCCACGCCGTAGGCGCAATTGGGGTCGTTTGCGTGCAGGTCTGCGACCAGCTGGGTCATGGTGGCGCGAACGTCCTCGGGCAGGCTGTTGCGCAGAACAACGGGGCCTTCGGGGATCGGCTTGGAGATCCAGATCTGGACAAGGTCGTTCATGTCGACAAGGCCGGCATCCACAGCGCGACGCAGGGCGCCCGAGTTGTAGCCGTCTTCCCAATCGCCCTGAGCGTCGGCCCAGGTCACGCCGGCGTCGATGTCGCCGTTGTTGACCGCAACGATCGTCTGCTCGTGGCCACCGGTGAAGAGAACCTCACCAAAGTACTCGCCCGACGCCATCGAGTACCCCTCGGCAGGAATCTCGACCGACGGGATCAGGTAACCGGAGGTGGAGTTGGGGTCGCCAAAGCCAAACTCCTTACCAGCCAGATCGGCGAGCGAAGTGATAGCGCTGTCGGCGCGCGCGATGCCGATGGAATGGTAGGTGTAAGAACCATCGAGGTTCGCCTTGACCAGTACGGGGCTGACCGCCTCCGGATCTTCGAGGTAGACGGCGGCGTAGCCGGAGGCACCGAGCCATGCCATGTCGATGGTTCCGCCAAGAAGCCCCTGAAGAACACCGTTGTAGTCGGCGGGGGCGAACAGCTTGACGGGAACGCCAAGCGCTTCTTCAGCGTAGACGCGCAGGCACTCGTTGCTGTTCAGACGGTCCTGGGCGTTTTCGCCACCTAGAAGGCCGATGCGGAATTCGGTGATCGCATGGCCTTCGGCCGAGGCGACAGAGGCGAGGGCCGTGGTGGCCAGCGCGAGGGCGATGATCTTTTTCATAGTCTTTCTCCGGTTGGGTGGGTCCGCCTGGATGTCCAGGCGGGGTCGTGAAAGGGAAACGGGGTCAGTTCGCAGCGACGCGGGGGCGTTCGATTGCGTCGATCTGGGTCGAGGTGGCCTCTTCCGAGAAGTCGGCACCCGCACCGTAGATATCGCGGGCAACGCCGGTGGTGAGTTGGGCGGGCGTGCCGTCAAACACCATCCGCCCGCCGCGCATCCCGATGACCCGGTCGCAATACCGGCGGGCCGTATCGAGGGTGTGCAGGTTGGCAATCACCGTGCGCCCGTCTTCTTCGTGAATGCGGCGCAAGGCATCCATGACGATCTGGGCGTTCATTGGGTCAAGGCTGGCGATGGGTTCATCGGCGAGGATAATCTTGGGGTCCTGCATGAGGGCCCGCGCGATGGCGACCCGCTGCTGTTGCCCGCCCGACAGGGCCTCCGCCCGCTTTTCTGCCTGCTCGGCAATGCCAAGGCGGTCGAGAATGTCGATGGCCCGGTCAATGTCGGACTGGGGATAGAGGTTGAACATTGTCGCAAGGGTAGAGCGGCGGTTCAACGTGCCATGCAGGACGTTCGAGACGACATCCATTCGGGGCACAAGGTTGAACTGCTGAAAAATCATGGCGCATTCAGACTGCCAATGACGCTTGTCCGCCCCACGCAGGGACGTGATGTCGCGCCCCTCGAACTCGACTGTGCCCGATGTCGCATCGGCCAGCCGATTAAGCATCCGAAGCATGGTGGATTTACCGGCCCCAGAGCGACCGATCACACCGATCATGGCTGGTTTGCTGACCTCGAACCCGACGCGATCAACGGCTGTCTTGCTGCCAAATACCTTGGTCAGCTCTGTCACTTTCAGCATCAAGTCATCCCCACTTGGTTGCAGGGGGGATAGGCGGGACTGGAAACTGAAATGTATCAGCTGAGTGAATTTTTAATGACACCGCACCCTTTGCAGTAGGTTTTGGAATAGGACTCGGGCCCCGGTACGGTCCTAGACTGAGCGTCGAATCGGTCATCACGCCTGGGGGGCAGTTCTGATGCTGACAACGACGACACATGACACAGGCCTTGCCCATAAGGTCGCCGCACTTTCCACCGAAGAGGCGCAGGTCTTCCTGCGTACCGAATTGGCCGAACGCAGGCTGCACAGCGTGGTCCGGGTACTGAACTCTGATGTCCTGTCGAGTGACCCATCCAGACGCACGACAGCCCTGGCCGCCCTTGCCAAAATCGGTTTTTCGGGCAACGCCTGACGATCTGCTGCCGACATGGCCGCCCGAAATGCGATCTGAAACTGCGGGCTGTGCTTTCGGGTCGCCCCGGGTGTCACTCAACCGTTAAGTTTTGCTGCGATTGGAGCAGGACAAATTTCGGAGCGCACCCATGACTGACATCTTTTCGGCTCCCGGCACATTCTGGCGGGGCAATCTGCACACCCACTCTACCCTTTCAGATGGGGTTCTGGCCCCCGAAGAGGTCTGCCGTCGGTACAAGGCCGAAGGCTATGACTTTCTGGCGCTGACCGACCATTTCATCGGTCTTTTCAACTACCCCATTGCAGATACCCTGCCGTTCCGGGACGACAGCTTTACCACCATCCTCGGGGCCGAGATCCATAGCGGTGCCATGCAGAACGGAGAGTTGTGGCATATCCTTGCCGTTGGCCTGCCCGCTGACTTCGCCCCCTCGACTTCGCCGGACTTTGCGGCACATCCGGACCAGGAGACCGGCCCCGAGCTTGCCGCTCGCGCCCGGGCTGCCGGTGCTTTCGTCGCAGTGGCCCACCCGCAATGGTCCGGCATGACCCTCGACGATGCCCGCAGCATCGAGGCCGCACATGCGGTTGAAATCTACAACCACGGATGCGCTATGGGGTGCGACCGCCCGGACGGTTTCCACACCGCCGATCTGCTTTTGTCAGAAGGGCGCAAGCTGACCCTTGTGGCCACAGACGACGCCCATTTTTCCGAACCTGACCACTTTGGTGGATGGGTCATGGTCAAGGCGGAACGGAACGACCCCGAGGCCCTTTTGCAGGCCCTGAAAGAGGGGATGTTCTATTCCAGCCAGGGGCCGGAACTGCGTGGGATCACCATCGCGGACGGCAAGGTGATTGTCACCTCCAGCGCGGTATCCGCTGTCATCGTTCAAGGACATGGCAGCGCCGCGACCGCCCGCCATGGCCAAAGCATGACCGTGACGGAGGTGCCGCTATCCCGCTTTGCCAATTCGCCCTGGATCCGCATCACCGTCATGGACAAGTCGGGCAAGCGGGCCTGGTCAAACCCAGTCTGGCTCTGAACGGCCCGGACCGACCAATTCGTCACGAAACGGTCACCGGCCGGACCTATCCCGAAGCCATCCCTCCCCGAATCTCTGACGGAGAATGGCAATGACTGGAACTGACCTGCCGGTGATCGGCGCGGCGCTGACCGTGACCGAACTTGAGACCTATAGATCCTGGCTACTGGACAAGCAGCGCGACCTTGAGTTGCAGACATTTCATTCAGCAGAGGTGCTGAACAGCGACTGGCGCCCCTTGGCCGAGGAAGCCCGCAAGCAACTTGACGGATACACCGGCCGCCTTGGCATCCATGGTCCCTTCTGGGGTTTCACGATCCACAGTCTTGACCCTGATGTCCGGGCGGTGGTCGCCCGCCGAATGGACCAGGGTCTTGACGTCTGCGCCGCTGTGGGCGCAACCCAGATGGTGGTGCACTCGCCCTATTCGACCTGGGACTACAACAACCTGGACAATAATCCCGGTGCGCGGGACCGAGTAATAGAAAATGTCCACGACACTCTTGGCGCAGCCGTCAAGCGGGCCGAGGACCAGGGCGTGACGCTGGTGATCGAGAACATTGAGGATATCGATCCGATGGCGCGCAAGGCCCTCGCCGAGAGCTTTGGTTCCAAGGCAGTCCGCCTTTCGATTGATACCGGCCACGCGCACTATGCACATATCTCGACCGGCGCCCCGCCGGTGGATTACTTTGTCACCGCCGCCGGTGAGATGCTGCATCACATTCATCTGCAAGATTGAGAAGGCTATGCCGATCGGCATTGGGCCCTTGGCGACGGTACGGTCCGGTGGGCCGCAGTCTTTCGGGCCATCGGTCGACTGACAATCAAACCGCGCCTGATTTTGGAGCTGCGGGACAAGAGCGGCATCCCCGCCTCGATGGCGCTGCTGGAACGGGAGGGTTTGGGACAATGACCATCGACACTCTGAAGCTGATCGTGATCAGCGACCTGCATCTTCTCGCGGAGGGCAAGACCTCAATGGGGCTCGATACCGCCGATCGGTTGCGGACCTGTGTGGCCGCCATCAACGACCGGCACACTGATGCAGACCTGTGCGTTATCGCCGGCGACCTGGCCGATCTGGGAGAGCGGGCAGCATACGATCTGTTGAAAGAAATACTGCAGGATCTTGTCATCCCGGTTGCGATCACCATCGGTAACCATGACGATCGCGAAACGTTTCTGAGCGTCTTTGGCCAGTCCGAAGCCGCCGAGACCGGGTTTGTGGACAAGGTCATCGACATGGCTGGGCAGCGCGTCATCCTCCTCGATAGTGCCATCGCCTTTGGTGTGCATGAAGGAGCGCTTTCCCCCGAACAACTGGAGTGGCTAGGCGACAGGCTGAAAGAGGCGAAAGATCGCCCCGTTGTCGTGGTTCTGCACCACCATGCCAATCCGCTTCACACGAATGTGGACCGGATCATTCTTTCCAACGGGGCAGAGTTCGCGAGCGTCCTGAAGCGGCATCCCGACATCCGGCAGGTCATCGCGGGGCATGTCCACTATACCTCGACCGCGATCTGGCACGGGTTGCCCTTCACCACGCTGGCGGGCGGGCATTACAACGTCACGATCCCCCTCGACGCTCCTAAAGCTAGGATTGCCCGGCTGTCAGGCCCAGGCCAGATGGCGATTGTACTGTCGGACGCGGACCAGACATTGGTCCACTTTGACAACTTTATCGATGATCATCGCGATCTTGATCTGGTTGACGGCATTTCCGCCTGATCCGCGCAAAGAACCGGGCGAACGGCCGGCGCCGTCGTCCGGTTGAAACATTGCCGATTCAAAACTGTCAACCAATCCATAAACGACTGTCACCCAGCGCCCATATCCCAGCCTTGTTGGAAGAACACCTCATGATCTGGGAGCTGATCCATGAACATCAAAATCACGACACTTGCGCTGCTCGCGACCACCGGCATGGCCGGCGCGGCTGCGGCCCAAACATCCTTTGAATATTGGTACGGCCTGTCCGGCGATCTGGGCAATGTGGTGCAGGAAACATGCAACCGCTTTAACGCCAGCCAATCCGAGTATGAAATCGTCTGTGTCGGCCAGGACGGCTACGAAGCCGCCGTGCAGAACACGATCGCAGCCTTTCGGGCGGGCCAGCACCCGACCATCGTGCAGTCCTTTGATGCAGGCACGGCCGACCTGATGCTGTCGGGCGAATTCTACCCCGTCCAGCAGATGATGGCGGACTACGACATTGCGATCGACTGGTCCAACTACTTCCCCGGCATCTCGAACTACTACGCCGCCTCTACCGGCGAACTGTTTTCCATGCCCTTCAACTCGTCCACCCCAGTCTACTACTATAACGAGGACATGTTCGCTGCCGCAGGCATCGAAGAAGCCCCGTTGACCTGGGAAGGCTTTGCTGAGGCGCTTGTCGCCATCAAGGATTCGGGTGTTGAGTGCCCCTATGCCTATGCGCCGTCGACCTGGATCGACCTCGAGCAGTTTTCAATGGCCCACAACATTCCCGTGGCGTCCAACGACAACGGCTACTCCGGCCTTGACTCCGAACTGCTGTTCAACACGACCCAGCATGTTCAGCACATGGAAAACATCCAAAGCTGGATCAACGACGGCTACGCCCAGATCCGCACTGCCCAGTCCGGCCTGTCGGCCCGGGAAAGCTTTGTCCAGGGCGAATGCGCGATCTTCTTTTCGTCGATCGCCGACCACAACACCGTGGGCAAGATCGCGCCCGAAGGCCTGAACTGGGAAGTTCAGATGATCCCCGTCTACGAAGGGTTCGAGCGGCACAACACCGTTGTCGGCGGCGCCTCTCTTTGGGTTCTTTCGGGCAAGACCGAGGAAGAGTATCGCGGTGCGGCCGCCTACCTGTCCTTCTTGGCCACACCCGAGAGCGAAGAGTTCTGGGCAACCAACACCGGCTACATCCCGGTGACCCAGACAGGCTATGACGCGCTGATCGAAAAGGGCTTTTACGACGCGGCCCCCTATGCGGGTCGCGAGATCGCCATCCAGTCGCTGACCTACACAGCCCCCAACAACCTAACGCGGGGCATTCGTCTGGGTGGCTTCATTCAGATCCGTTCTGAATGGACCAACGAAGTGGGTGCCGCCCTTGCCGGTCAAAAGACTATGCAGGAAGCCCTCGATACCGCTGTCGAGCGCGGCAACGTCATCCTGGATCGTTTTGCCCGCACCTACGCTGGGAAAACTTTCCCCTGATCGCGTCACAGACCGAATGGAAGGGCGGCCCGGTTCGGGGCCGCCCTTCGCCTTCCGGACCCGCAACCATCCCGTCAGGAGCCCCCGATGCGTCGCGCCTACTTCAAGAACAACTGGATTGCCGCCCTGGTCGTGGCTCCGCAACTCCTGATCATCTTTGTGTTCTTTTACTGGCCCGCCAGCCAGGCGGTGTATTGGGCCTTTACCCTTGAGCAACCTTGGGGCGGCGGCAACACCTGGGTCGGGCTGGACAACTTCCGCCAAGTGCTAGGTGACCCTGTCTACTGGCAATCCGTGACTGCCTCGATCATTTTTGCCCTGTCCTCAACGGTGCTGGCCATGGGGATGGCCCTCATTCTGGCCTTGTTCGCCGACCGGCAGTTGAAAGGCTACAAGATCTTTCGCATCGGGCTGATCTGGCCCTATGCAATCGCCGCCCCTGCTGTCGGGCTGGCCTTCAGGTTTGTCTTCAACCCCAACGCTGGCCTTTTGTCATTTGTAAACAAAGCCATGCCAGGTCTATGGGACCCGACCCTGAACGGAAACCAAGCGCTGATCATGGTCATCGTCGCCGGATCGTGGAAGCTGATTTCCTACAACTTCATCTTCTTTCTTGCAGCCCTGCAGTCGATCCCCCGCAGCCTGGTCGAGGCCGGAGCAATGGATGGCGCGGGCGTGCTGCGCCGGATGCGCGACATCCAGTTGCCCCTGCTGGCACCAACGTTCTTCTTCATCCTCGTCATCAACATCACGGACAGTTTCACCGACAGCTTTGGCATCATCGACACCCTCACGGGGGGTGGCCCTGCCCGGGCGACCGACCTGATGGTCTACAAGATCTATTCGGATGGCTTTCGCGGCTTTGACTATTCAGGTGCCGCCACCCAGTCGATCATCCTGATGGTCCTCGTCATCGCCCTGACCTTTGTCCAGTTCCGCTACATCGAGCGACGCGTGCACTACACCTGAGAGGACGGCGCCATGATCGAACGCACCCCCATCCTGAATGTCGCCACCCACCTGATCCTGATCACAGGGCTGGCGCTGCTACTCTTGCCGGTCTGGATCGCCTATGTGGCGGCGACACATGACCTTCAGACGGTCAATTCGGCCCCGGTCGAGATGTGGCCGGGTGACCAGCTTTGGATCAATGTCCAGGCTGCCTGGACCCAGGCCGATTTTGGGCCAAAGTTCATCAATACTTTCATAGTTTCGGTGGGCGTTGTGGTCGGCAAGATCACTATTGCCGCCATCACCGCCTTTGGGATCGTCTTCTTCAATCACCGGCTGCGGATGGCGATCTTCTGGCTGATCTTCATCACCCTGATGCTCCCTCTCGAGGTGCGCATCGTGCCGACCTACGCGGTCGCCGCCAACGCCTTGATGCCCTTTCAGACAATTCTGGACTGGACTGGCATGACATGGCTGATCGAGCAGGCATCGGGGGTCCGGGTCGATCTTCAATGGAACATGCTTAATTCCTACACCGGGCTGATCCTGCCCTTGATCGCTACCGCAACCGGGACATTCCTGTATCGCCAATTCTTTCTCACGATCCCCGATGAACTGGTAGAGGCAGCCAAGATGGACGGGGCCGGACCCTTGCGCTTCCTTTGGCAAGTGCTGATCCCCCTGTCGCGAACCAATATCGCGGCACTCGCGACCATCATGTTCGTATACTCCTGGAACCAGTATCTCTGGCCCCTACTGATCATCACGGACCGGGCCAACTATGGTCTTGTCGTCGTGGAACTTGGCAATCTGGTGCCTGATGCCATGACCACCGGGGGGGGCGTCCCCAACTGGCATATCGCGATGGCTGCCACCCTCATGGTCATGATCCCGCCAATCCTCGTCGTCATTTTCATGCAGCGCTGGTTCGTGCGCGGCCTTATTAACACTGACAAGTAAGGAGCCTCCGATGGCCGATATCTCCATCCGCAAGGTCCGCAAATCCTACGGCAAGGACGAAGTCGTCCACGGCGTCGACCTTGACATCCGCAACGGCGAATTTGTTGTCATTCTTGGCCCTTCAGGCTGCGGAAAGTCGACCCTTCTGCGCATGATCGCAGGCCTCGAGGACATCAGCGGAGGCGAGATCGCGATTGCCGATCAGGTTGTGAACGCCCTTGAACCCCGCGAGCGTGGCTGCGCGATGGTGTTCCAGAACTATGCGCTTTACCCCCATATGACCGTGGCCGAGAACATCGGATATGCCCTGCGTGTCGCCGGCATGCCAAAGGCCGAGCGTCGCAAGAAGGTGGAAGAGGTCGCCGCCTCTGTCGGCCTGATGGAGTTCCTGGATCGCAGGCCCGGCCAGTTGTCCGGTGGGCAGCGGCAACGGGTGGCAATGGCCCGCGCCATCATCCGCGAACCCAAGGTGTTTCTGTTTGATGAGCCGCTATCCAACCTTGATGCAAAGCTACGTGTCCAGATGCGCCACGAGATCCGTCGTATTCACAATCGGATCGGTGCGACCAGCGTTTTTGTGACCCACGATCAGCACGAAGGGATGACCCTGGCGGATCGTATCGTGATCATGAACAGGGGAACGATCGAGCAGGTCGGCACCCCGTCCGAGATTTACCACAACCCGGCCTCCACCTATGTGGCAGGTTTCGTCGGCAGCCCGGCCATGAACTTTCTTCCTGCACAAATCTCGGCATCCCGGCAGGGGGTGACGCTTGGAGGTGGCCAGACGATAGCTGTCGACGCACCGGCCGTTGCGGGGCGGGATGGCAAGCTCGTCCAGATCGGTCTCAGGCCCGAAGAGATTGCCATCGCCGCTCCTGGAGCACCTGGTCTTGTCACGCGGTTCGAGTTCGTCGAAGAGTTGGGGGCCGCCCGATTGTATCACCTGACCTACGAAGATTTGACCCTGTCCGTCCTGTCGACCGAATATCGCCATTATACCCCCGGCGAGGACGTGATCCTGCAGATACCAGCCTCTGCCGTGCATTTGTTCGACGCCGATACAGGCCGCAAACTGGCCCAAACCGCGAAAGGCAAGGCGGCTGAGGTTACCTTGGCATGAGCCGCGATCGCACCACCGCGAAAAGGTACCTGACGGGCGAACTGACAGGCGGCGAACGACCCTCGGCTGTGGGCGAAAAGTTTCAGGTGGACGGCGTCGTCATGCCATTTCCCGGCAACACCTTCATTTGTCATATCGACGAGGCATCCGTTGCCCACGCGGCCCTGTCAGCGGCGCAACAGCGGCTCAGGGATGGCCGGTTGCACCGGGCGTTTTCATTCCTGCCACCGTCGAGCTTTCACATGACGGTCTTTGAAGGCGTGACCAACCTCGCCCGCTCGGCGCCGGAATGGCCGCGCAGGTTGCCAAGCGAGGCCCCTGTCAGCGCCGTGACCGATGATTTTATGGTCGCAACCGAGGGACTTGCCCTTCCCCGCGATATCTCAATCAAGCTGGACAACATCTTTGGCGGGTTCTCCGTCGGCGTGTCGGGGGCAACCGACGAAGAAGAGCATCGCCTACGGGTGGCGCGCGCCAGCCTGCGTGAAGCCACTGGCATACACAAACCAGATTTCGACACCTACGGGTTCCACATCACATTGGGCTACCTTCTTCGCTGGCTGGACCCAGACGAGGCCGAGCTTGTCCTGGACCTGTCCGACGAGGTCGCAAAGGCTCTGATCGATACCCTCCCGACGATGACGCTAAAAGAAGTCACCTTCTGCACTTTTGACGACATGCACGCCTTCGTACCCGTCCGCAGGTTCTAGAAACACGGTTCTGCCCGATGCCTGTCCGCGCATCTGGCGGATGGCGCACCAATGTAGAAAGTGACGCGCCTGCGCCCCAGTCGCGCCACAACTCTGTCCCTTTGCAGGACCACGATCAGCCTAGACAATAAACCTCGCCAAATTTGCCGCGATCTGCCGCACTGGCGGTCAATCCTCGATCAAAGAGAATTGGACAATGAATGGCATCACAACCCAGACTGAGCATCTTTGACGGCCTGCGTGGCCATCTTCTGATTGGCATGGTCCTGGTTCACCTGAGCGTGGACCCTGACATCGACTGGCTGCTGTACCTGTCGCATTCCAAACTGCTCTTTCTGCGGGACGCGGAGTTCTTCGTGTTCATCTCGGGCCTCCTCGTCGGCTATCTGTGGTATCAGAAGTATACGTCGCAGGCGGAAAAGAAGGCGTTTCTGTCGAACCGGCTTTCGACGATCTATCGGTATTACCTGCTATCCGCCTTCCCAATCTTTGTGCTTAGCCTGCTTGCGGGGAATACGTTCTCCATGACAGTCATCAACATTCTAACCATGCAAAGCGGTGGAGCTTACTCGGATGTATTGCCGATCTACTTCATCTGCTTTCTCATCCTGGGCCCCTTTGTCCTGGTCGAGGCGCTGAACCGTCCCTCGATCCTGTTTGCGGCGTCCTTTGGCATCTATGCCGCGTCACAGTTGACGGCGTTGCAGGGCTTTTTCGGGTTTTCGGGGGCGTTCGTCGCCTTTGATATTGCGGCGTGGCAATTCCTGTTCATCTCTTCGCTTCTCGTCGGCCGCCACGCGCTTCAGATCCCCAGCTATGTGCGTGGCCTGGACGCCAAGGTGATCGTCGCGCTTTTGGCCGTCATCACGGTGACCTTTGGATACCTGCGGATCACGCCCTTTTTCCCCGATCCCATGGACCCGGGCCATCAGCTTGTGGGAAGCACGGCTCGATTCGGGTTGCACCCCCTATACCTGCTCAGGATCGCGCTGATCGTTGCCTTCGTCTCGATCATCCTGATCCGCGAAGACGTCTGGCTGCGCCCGCTTCACCGACTGGGTCATTGGTACTTTAACCTCAGCGTTCTACGAAACGTGGGCAAGTACTCGATCCAGATGTTCGTATTCCATGTCTACGTTCTGGTCATCTACCAAGTCGTTTTCAGCTGGGCCGACCTGATGATCAAGACCCTTGCCGCCCTCGCCCTTGTCGTCCTGTTCATCGCCGTGCCAAACGTTGTCGTCGGGTTGCGCCGTCGAGCAGCGATCAACGACGCGCCTGAGGCATCACAACAGAAACGCAGGGTCGCCTGAGCGGCCCTGCAAGATTGTCAGGCCAACTAGACGTCCTCCATTTTGGCATAAAGGAACGTACGAAGGTCCATAACCTCCTTGCTGTCCAGCGATACATAGACCAGCCCCATATTGGTACGCTCTGTGACCATGGGGCCGGGGTACGGCAGATAGCTCAGCTCGCGCGATCCGAAGGAGGGCGAGGCGGTTCCGACCTGCCATTCGGTGGTCAGCTTTACGTCCACCAGCTTGAGGGACAGCCCCCCGTCGACGCCCGGCTTTTCGAGCGGGACGCCGGCCAGCCGCAGGTAGGACATCTTGTCCTTGGCCTGGATAAACCCATCGATGAACTGTGCCGTCAGGACCTGAAGCTCGGCGGCGACATCGGCCTGATGCATATGGCTGTGCAGGTGGTCCTGTGGATGGTTGTGATCGTGGGCATGTGGATGATCGTGGGCATGGCTGTGCCCACTCTCATGGTCGTGGTGATGATGGTCGTGGGGCATCAGTCCCTCATCTTTGCGCGGGTGGTCCAGCGTTTGCCGTGGGTGGCCTCGGAATAGTCACCCATCGGCAGGCTCACAGGCTTGTCGATGTGCCGGCGATGCTTGCCCAAGGTCCCGTTGGACACCATGGCCCCCAGAACATCCACGATGACGCGGGTGCCCATTAGGGCCGTAATCTCGGACTGGTCGTAGGGGGGCGAAACTTCGACAAGTTCCATCCCGCAGATACCTTCGGCGGCAACCTTGGAGGCCAACGCCAGCGCCTCACGCGGGAGGAAGCCGCCAGGCTCTGGCCAGCCTGTGCCCGGAACGAAACCACAGTCGATGCTGTCGATGTCGAAGGACATATAGACCATGTCCACCCCGTCCCACGCCATTTCGAGCGCCATTTCGGCGGTCTTGTCGATGCCCATCTTTTCCATGTCCGACATGGTGATGATGTTTGTATGACGCTCACGCGCGACCTTCACCGCCTCGCGCGGGACCTGCCAGCCGCCAATGCCGACCTGGACAAGGTTCTTGGCCGGAACGTTGGGCAGGTTGGTCGAATGGAACCAGGGTGTGGTGTGCATCCTCTCGTCCAGGTCCTTTTCCTGAATGTCGGCGTGACGGTCGAAATGGACGATCCCGATCTTCTTGGAGGTGCATTCCGCAATGCCCCGCACACAAGGAAAGCCGATAGAGTGGTCACCCCCGATGATGATCGGCATGGAGCCTGAGGAAAACACATGGCTGACCGCCCGGCTGATCTGGTCAAAGGTCTTTTCGATATTGCCGGGGATCGTGAAGATGTCACCTGCGTCACACAGGCTCATTTCCTCACGCAGGTCGACGCCGATCTCGTAGTTGTAGGGCGTGTAAAGGGCGCTGATCTTGCGCACGCCCTGTGGTCCGAACCGGGTGCCGGGGCGGTAGGTGGTCCCACCGTCAAAGGGCGCGCCGAGGACGGTTGCGTCATACTCACCCACTTCAGTCACATCCTCGGCGTAGGGGGCCTTGAGGAAGGTGTTGATGCCTGCATAGTGCGGCAATTCTCCCCTGGCAAAGGTGGGGATATTGCGATCCTCGATGCTGTCGGCGGCGGTCAGCCCCATGCGGAGGGCCCATTGCCGCTCTTTTTCCCATTCGCCTTCGGGAATATCGGCCTCTTTCTGCATGGCCTTCCAACCCAGCAATTGGCTGAGGTCCGGGTGGTGGAACTGCCGGTCGCGGACCTTGCGGTCGGCGGGGTGGTGCGATCGGCTGCGGTCACTGGGGCCGAAGAACATTGGTTTCCTCCTGGATGGTTTGAAACGGGATGCCGTTGTTTCTGGCATCGAAATCGTAGGTGATGGTGGCGCCGTAGGCCTCGGGCGCTTGCGGGTCCCAGCGCGGTTTGTCGAAGACAAGGACCCGGTCGCCCAGCTTGAACCCTTCGGACAGGTCGTGGGTGACCATAAAGACGGTCATCTTTGTCTCGGCCCGCAGGGCCTGCAGAAAGTCATGCATCGCCAGCCGGGTGCCCGGATCAAGCGCGCCGAAGGGCTCGTCCAGCAACAGGATACGCGGACGGCTGGCGAGGGCCTGACCAATGGCAAGCCGTTGCTGCATCCCGCCTGACAGGGCCGACGGATATTGATCCGCCACATGCGACAGGCCGATCCGGGCCAGCGTCTCGTCCGCGCGTTCGCGTGCCGCCGCTTTGGCCCTGCCCCACAGACTGCCAAGCCGCGTCGTGCGAAACGCCTCTGCCGCGACCAGATTGTCGCGAACGGTCATATGCGGAAAGACAGAGTAGCGCTGGAACACCACCCCCCGGTCCGGACCGGGTTCCCGGGCCGGTGCGGCCCCCGCAATGCTGATTTCGCCCCGGGTTGGCTGCTCTTGCGCCAGAAGCAGGCGCAGGAAGGTGGACTTGCCACAGCCCGATGCCCCGACGATCGAGATGAATTCCCCTTCGGCCACATCGATGTTGACCCGTTCGAGGATCGGGCGGTGGCCGTAAAACTGGAACAGATCGCGGACCGAGACAAAGCTCATAATCCGCCCTCCCCGACCCAGGGGTAAAGCCGGTTTGACAGCCAGCGCAGGGCCCAGTCCATCAGGAAGGCCAGCAAGGTGATCCAGGCGACATAGGTCAGGATGATGTCCATCGCCAAATAGCGCCGGACAAGGAAGATGCGGTAGCCAAGCCCGTTTTCGGCGGCAATCGCCTCGGCTGCGATAAGGAAAAGCCAAGCAGGACCAAGCGACAGGCGCACGGCCTGTATCAGGCGCGGCATGATCTGCGGCAAGGCAACCCTGAGAGCGATGACCGCGCTTGAGGCGCCAAGGGTTTGTGCCTTGATCAGCTGTTCGGACGGGATCTCGATCACCCGTTGCGACAGGTCGCGGATCAGGAAGGGGGTTATTCCGATGACGATCAGGGCGACCTTCGACAGTTCACCCAGACCGAAGGTTATAAAGAGTATTGGTAACAGAGCGAGAGGAGGCACCATGGAGACGACAGCGGTAAACCCTGCAAGCCCCGCCCGGATCAGAGGGATCAGGCCAATGGCGAGGCCAGAGATCAGGCCTATGCTGGCCGCAATGCCGACGCCGATGGCAAGCCGCTTAAGGCTGGCCGCCGTGTCATCCCAAAACAGGATGCGCCCCGACCGCCGGTCCCCTTCCGTCACCAGACGCTCGGCCGTGGCGACGATCTGGGAAGGGGCGGGCAAGAGTTTGTCCGCCGGGTTTTCCGCCCGGCGGATATCAGAGCCAATGGCATAGGCCAGGACGACTGCCACAAATGGCAGGATCATCAGAAAGGCTGCGAAGGCCCGTCCTGGATGTCGATTTATCCAGCGCATGTCAGGGCCCCTGGCCTTTTGCCCTTACAGTCCGCCGTCAGCCGCCATCTGCATGTAGGTCGTGTCAAAGCGGAACTGCACGTTGTTGGCATCCCCTGTGACCGTACCGTCCGGGTAGGCCACGCCGACAAAGTCCGCCGAAGGCGCACCTTCGCCAAGGATGCCCTTGTCGAACAGGAACTCTGCCACGCTGACCATGGTGGCGGGCAACTCTGCACTTTGGGTAAAGGCGACAGCGGCGACGGGGTCGTAGAACATTTCGGTCGAGGCGAGCTGGGCGTTGTAGCCCGCCAGATCGGTACCCGAGGCTTCGGCCATTGCTGTCAGCGCCTCTTCGTCGCCGGCCACCATGAGGGCCATGGTTTCGTACCAGGCACCCACAAGGGCCTTGCCAAAGTCGGGGTTTGCCTCAAGCACCTCGGTGTTGACGACCATCAGGTCGATGATCTCGCCGGGGATGTCAGAGCTGTCGAAAAGCATGTTTGCCCCCGGCTCTTCCATGATGGCACTGACGAGGGGGTTCCAGGTGACGACGGCCTGAACCTCATCGGCGGCAAAGGCGGCGATCATGTCGGCGTCAGAGGTGTTGATGACCCCGTCGAGGTCCCGTTCGGACAGGCCTACGCTGTCCAGGCCCCGCGCCAGCAGGTAGTGCGAGACGGACAACTCCACCAGGTTCACCGGCAGGCCGGCGAGCGAGGTCAGGTCGCCTTCGCCCTTGAGGATGACGGCGTCGTTGCCGTTGGAATAGTCGCCCACGATCAGGGCCGTGGTGTCGACACCGCCGCCGGAAGGAATGGACAGGGTGTCCATGTTCGTCGCGGACACGCCGTCAAACGCGCCAGCTGTGTATTGGTTGATCGACTCGATATAGTCGTTGATCTGCACAATCTCGACATCGATGCCGTATTTGTCGGCCCAGCGATCCATGATGCCGCTGTCTTCCATGTAGCCCCAGGGCATCCAGCCGACATAGATCGACCAGGCAATACGGAATTCGGTCTTTTCCTGTGCGATGGCAGCAGGGGCCGTCAAAATGGACGATGCGGCGGCGGTCAATAGTAGCGTTCTAAATGTCATGGCAATCTCCTGATCCGTACGTTCCACCAAGGTGACGTCAGAAGGCGGCCATAGGCAGAACGGGACGAGAGACAGGCCAACCTTTGCAGTGCTCTCCCGGGTTTTTGCCCCGCCGTGTACCCAGCGCGATTTGGCCCGCCGGGCGGCGTCTCTCGGTCCTGACCCGCGGAAAATGCGGCGGAACCCTAGACACCCTGCAGGTTCAATTGGTCTTGTGACGGACAGATTCGCAAAGGAAAGGCTGGGCCATGTCACCAGCCATGCAAAGCATTGCCTGTATTTTGTGCGGCTGGGGCTAAAATGCCCCCTGCTCAGGCGCTCTCTGCCTGAAGATGCCGCCGCTTTAGGCGATTGGTGTCAGGGCGTCGTGCGACACCAAAGGCCTTCGATCAGCACATCGGACTTCTGCCCGACGTGAAACACAAAGTATGTGGCGGTTGCACTTGGCCGGACCATGACGCCGGGCCGGACCGCCAACTCTGCCGCGGACAGAAATCCGCTATCCTGCGGTAAGGGTGCGGCGTTTACCATTTGGGCTGGCGATACCACCACATCGACCTCGGGCCGTCCACGTGCAAGCGATCCCGCTGTGATAAGGACAGGTTGAGCATTGGGATGACGGTTGAGAAAGTCCTCATCAAGGTCAATTCGGTCTACCATCATCACCGGGACATAAGCACCCGATGCAAGCCGGACCTTGTCGCGACGACGCAGCGCCTCGAGCGGCATCAGTCCGATGTCAGTCAACACACGGGCCTTGCCCTGAAAACCAGGCAGGTCCCATGGTCGCTTTTGTGGAGCAGGTCTTTGCTTGGCAACAGTTTGAACCGGAGCCGGCGCTTGAGCCAGAACGCGTGCAAGAACTTCTGCCTCGCTCATCATGCTTTTCTCGATGCCACCCATGGATAAATGCTCCTTCACTGCAAAAACGATGACCAAAAGAAGTGACTAAAGATACGACCGCCACTGCGGCGTCACCGGGTCGAGTTTCTGTATGGCGGAACAAGATGGCTTGGGCAGGACGAGATATTGGCAAGACTGCGAGCTTCGGGACACCGCAGGAACGGACAGTTTCCAATAGAGCTACCTTGAAGATCTGACAGTTGGTCAAGTCATGAAATAAGCATCAACTGGCATGAGGGCGTCGGATCAAAAGATCAGGAGGCCTTTCTGTCGATCTTCTTCTCGTCCAGGCCACCGTCGTGCAGCGTGAAGATGCCGCGCTTGGAGGCGCTTGTCGTACCATCTTCTGTCTTGTCAGAGGCCTCGCAACGAGCGACTTCGAGGAGGAATGTCGTACCAGGACCCTTGTTCTTGATGTAGTCGATCAAGCCATCGTGCGCTTCCATGATGCGCTTGGAAATGTTCATCCCAAGCCCGGTCCCGCCGAAATGCCGATTGTCGGAAGAGTCGACTTGGCTGAACTGGTCGAAGACCCTGTCGTGATCGTCCTCGGAGAGTCCGATCCCCTCGTCGACAATCTCGATGCGTACAATCTGGTTTTCGACCGTTGCCCGGACAATGATCTTTCCTTCGGGATATGAAAACTTGGCCGCATTGGACAGCATATTGGCCAAGACCTGCTCGACCCTTGTTTGATCGGCACGGATGAAAACATCGTTCGGGGGGGGCTCCAATTCTACGGAGACCTTGCAAGTATGCGCGAAGGGGGTGTTCGCGTTGACGGCATTTGTAAGGAGCTGGGCCAGGTTGACCGGCTTAAACTTGAAGGCCATCTTGCCAGACTCGATGCTTTGCAGGTCGAGGATTTCCTCGATCAGCAAATTTAGGCGCACACTGTTGCGCTGTGCAATCGTCAGGACGCTGCTGACCTTGTCAGGAATTTCGCCCAGCGCGCCAGAGTTGGCGATGTCGAGCGAGCCTTTGATGGATGCCAAGGGAGTCCGCAACTCATGGCTGACCGTGGACAGGAACTCGGACTTGGCACGATAGGCCATCTTTGTCTTTTCATGCTCGACCTTGAGGGCGTCCAACGCTTGAACATTGGCACGATAGAAATTCAGGTAGATGCGCGAACAGTCCACGATGAAGTATAGGACAAAGATGCTCGTGAAGAACTGCGTCCAGAGTTCCGATTGCAGTGGCGCACTGGTCATCCAGATGTCGCGGATCGGGATAAACAGAAAGACTAGCCCATAGATGATGAGTCGCAGCACAAGTACGGACACCAGGTGGTGGTTGTTCATTGCAGCAAACAGTGCGGCCGCAAACAGTAAGAACAAGGGCATGAAATGGGTCGTAGGTCCCTGGCCCATCGCGATGCCGAGCGAGAAGAAGCTGATCACGCTCGCACTAAGGATGGTGCCAAAGTATATCTTGTAAAGAAAGCGCTTGGCGGTTCGACTATCCTGGCCGCGCCAACGGCGGATCTGAAGGAAGATCCAGTAGTCGTAGGCCTCGGACAAAACGATCAGCACCAGCGTCGTGATCGCAATCCACGCCTCGTAATAGAACGCCGCAAGGCCGATCGCAGCGGCAAAAATCATTTGCCGCTGCGCAAACAGCCTCAGACCGACAGCCGAATAGTGCCGCATCTGACGGATCAGCTTTTGCGTCTCTTCAGATGATGAACCAGCGTTGGCCTGGGTAGGCGATGTCATGTTCTATCCGTTCAATGTGCGGATAATCGCTCAACCAAGAGCCATTTCCGTTCAAAATGCTATTCGTCCGATTTGCGTTGTGCAACTATGGGTTGCGGTTCGGCTACGGCGCAATGATCAAATTAGCGGTCTCATACTGTGGGTTTCTCAACACGATAATCAGATATTGCAGGTAGTTGTGGGCGCTAGTGTGGCCAAAACATGTAACTTCCGTTTTTTTGGGATCAATAATAAGTTTGAGGCATTTTGATGGGCATACCCGTAGAGGCGCAGGCGACAGCCAGGGCACTCGCAGTATTTCCAGAGTTGGTTCCGCAAGACAGTCTGTGGACGGACTCTCGACAACCATTGCGTCGGCTCAAGCGGTCAAAGCCGGTTGTGGTCAATCACGATATTTCGCCCAATCACGCGCGTTTGCGCGCAAGTACCTTGTCGTTCAGCAACCTCCATCATCATGGCGAGTTGATGATTGACTACCTGCGTGCGCGTCGGGAAACATTCATCGACACCAAGGGATGGGACCTGCCCCAGGTGGACGGTATGGAATTCGATCAATACGACACACCTTACGCGCGCTGGATCGTTCTTCATGAGTATGGAGAAGTGATGGCCGGAGTGCGGTTGATCCCCACAGATCGTACCTGCGGCCTTCACAGCTACATGATACGGGATGCGCAGCTGGGTCTTCTGCCCAACATTCCAAGTGACCTTTTGTATATGGACGCGCCGACAAAACCCTACATCTGGGAGGCGACGCGCCTCTTTGTCGTGCCGTCTGTTCCTTCAAATCGGCGGATCGCAATCCAGACGCTTCTGATGCAACAGATGTCATCGACGGCCCGAGATCTTGGCGCGAGCCATGTCATCGGGATCGTGCCGGCAGTGTTCAGCCGGTGGATGACGCGGTTGGGTCTCCTAAGCGCGTTGCCGGTGGGCCGGTTTATGGATTTCGACAACGAAAAAAGCCAGGCCGCCCTGATGAACGTATCGCTACAATCCTCCTGACGACCTATCCAAATGGGGCGGTTCCCGCGGCTTAGGACTATTCTGAGCCGCGGGAGAGCGTCGGATGAATTCCGCCGATTGCCCAAAAATTAGGCGCCGCAAAGGTGGCACTTTCCAGCCTGCCAGATCAACGACACAATCCCGACACCAACACGCCCAGGTTGTTAAAGGCAGCCGAAAACCCGGTGCCATCCCAATGGCCCCGGATCGCCGCCGATAGACGATACCGTCAGAATGCCACGTTTCCAGACGAGCGGATTGGCGGTGAAGCGCGGTCGAGTGGTGCGGGCGCCTTACCCTGCCGGCCTTCAGTCGGCCGCAGGCGCCGCAACTTGCCTCCTTCCCGGCTGTTCGCTACCGTTTGAATTCACGGGTGCCGGAGCGCGCCTCGGTCCTGTGGCGTAATCGGCGGTGAAATGTCCGGGCTGGCGTCGATCATCGTTGCTTCGACTGCCTGTTCTGCAAGGGTTGGAATTTCGCGCATCGCGAAGTTGGCGCGTCGTTGGAAGGTTCATAAAGATGTTCGACCCCGCCCAACACCGGAACGGACAAGGCGCGACATGAGTGAAGAGTTGGTTTGAAGAATGACAACAAAGGTAAGCGTTCCGGTCTCGTTCGGTGAACTTTTTGATAAGATCACCATCCTCAGGATCAAGTCAGAGCTGATCCACGACCCCGAAAAGCTTCGGAACATAAACACGGAACTGGCCGCTCTTTCGAGCGCGGCCAAGGAATGTGTCCCTGATGCGCCCGACGTTTCTGACCTGGTCGAGACCCTTTACAAGATAAATCGACGCCTCTGGGATATTGAGGACGGCAAGCGCGATGCAGAGCGTCGGAAAGCCTTTGACGCCGACTTCATCGAATTGGCCCGGCAGGTGTATATTCAGAACGACCGTCGGGCCGACATCAAGCGGCAGATCAACCTCGCCCTGGGGTCAGAGATCATCGAAGAGAAGTCCTACGGCAAGTATTGAGACCCATCTAGCCCTCGCTCCTCGCCTCCTGAGCCCCGTTTCAACTGCGCTGCGCCGCGAGCTTCCACCGGCGATGCGTCCACATCCATTGTCCCGGATGTTTGCGGACCATCGCCTCAAGGCTATCGTTCAACGCCTGCGTCATGACATCGGGATCATCGACAGGGACCGGTGGCTCAAAGACCAGATCAAAGGTCAGACCGTCAGGCTGCCGGACACCATAAACAGGGATGAGGACGGCGTTGTACCTGATGGCCAGCCGTGCGGCCGAGGTTGACGTGGCCGCCGGCAGACCAAAAAATGTCAGCGGCGCGCCGTTGTGAACATGCTGATCCGCCATGATTGCAATGCTGTTTCCGCCCTTGAGATGGCGCACCATGTCCGACGTGCCTGTGGCGCCACGGGCAAATGTGGGGCCAATCTCTTCCAACGCGTTGCGATGGTAACGCTCGAAGAACGGGTTGTTGAAGGGACGGTACAAAACACCGACCGAGTAGCCCTTTGCCCGCAGCGCCATCCGGGGTGCTGCATAATTACCAAAGTGGCCCGAGAAGAAGACAGTCGGTCGCCCGGCCTCGTACGCCTCGAGGAACGCTTCCCAACCCGGACCACCAAGTGGCAGTCGCGCGCAATGGGCCGAGAACTCTGCAAGAGAGTAGTTCTCGATCGTGGTCCGCCCCATGTTGTCGGTGACCGACTGGCAAAGCAGACGCACGTCCGGTTCGGACATGTCTGGCCAGACGAGGCCAAGGTTTTCCCGGACCCTATTGTTGTACGAGGATATCGGCCCAACCAGCCGGGCCATTACCTGGCCAAAGAACCGCACCCGTTGCGGATAGGGCATTGCCATCGCTGCCGCGATAAATCCCCGCGCCGCCCAAAAGGAGATCCAGTCCAAGGGGATATTGCGACGTTTCATTGACTTTGCATCTTATGTTCCATCAGGCCTTGCCTCCGGCGGTCCGCGCGCACATTCGAAATCGGGTGTTTTGAAGCATCACACCTGCGAAGGAACCGTCGGGCACCCGCGCTCCGCCGAAAACTGGTATCGAGGGCGACACCGTGGCAGCACGCACCCGCCACCCTGAAAAGGTTTGCCCGCACGACGTCCAAATGGCGCTAGAGGGGTTCAAAGAAGCTGTCCCGATCAATCAGGCCCACTGCGGCCAGCCCCCTGACGCACCAGCCGGCAATGTCCAATTCCCACCAGCGTTTTGAGACGGACCAGTTTCTGGGCCGAGCATGGTGGTTGTTGTGCCAGCCTTCGCCCCAGGTCAGCACCGCGATCAGTATGTTGTTCGAGGAATTGTCCTTCGTCTCGTAGTTTCGATAGCCGTGTCCGTGCGCGATTATCGTTGAAAGGTTTGTTGTCGTAATTTGAAGGCTGGCTGGGATCAAGAAACCAAAGACGACCAGTACCGGATCAATCAGGACTAGAAGTGCTACCCATCCCCCCACGACAAGTAGGTAGTAGCGGTGCAGTTCTCGCTGGAAGGGGTCTCGCAGGACATCCTTTACCCGCCAACCCTCGACAAAGGGGTCCGGCCCTTTCCAAAGAAGGCTCCACCCATGTTGCTCAGGGCCATGAGGATCCCCTTCAGCGTCCGAATGCGCGTGGTGTGTGCGGTGGGTCCCGACCCAACCCAAAGGGCTTCCAGTCATCCCGATAGCGGCAAAGACCGAAAAGGCGCGCTCGATCATCGGGTGAAGTTTGAAGGCCCGGTGGCAGATGCTGCGGTGGACGGTCACGGCCATGCCAAGGCAGGAGGTCGCGAAATAGACGACGAGGGCAAACAGCCAGAGCCCTCCCACTGGTCTCGAAAAGAAGGCCCAAATAGCCATCGCCGCACCGCCGAACTGGACCGACTGTGCGATCCAAAGCCTCGGCTCGAACGACCGTCCCACCAATCGACCCATGCGTAGACGCAGGCTCATGACCGTGCTCCCCCAGCCAGTCCACACACTAATACTACCATTTGATGTGCCAAAACGCAATTTTACACATTACTGGTCGCGAGAGCCGTGGCGACCAGATGACGCGCTTTCGGCGACGTCCCGACTTTATGGTTCCGCGTCGCCGTGTCAGCCCGCGCAAGTTCAGGTGACCAGCAGTCCATGGATCGAAACCACCTTTGCAAGTTCGGACCCGTTGGCCCCGCAGGGGGCCTGGGCGCAAAGGTGCCTTGATCCCAGTTCACGAACCACCTGGCGTCCAAGCCAACGCGCTTGACTCGAATCCGCAGCGGCCATATGACACCGATGTCATGACACCGATGTCACAAAGCTTCGGACATGATGGACCTCTGGAGGGAGGTCGCGGGAGGAGGGATCAATGGCCACCATCTATGACGTTGCAAAACGTGCGGGCGTTTCACCCAAGACGGTCAGCCGCGTGCTGAACGGCGACGCCCCGGTCGGGCGCGAAACGCGCACCGCGGTTGAGCAGGCCATCGCAGATCTGGGCTATGTCCCGTCCAACGCCGCCCGCATGATGCGATCAAACCGGTCAGGCCTGATCGGCCTCATCACCGGAGCGATTTCGCAGTCGCCGCATATCGACGAACCCAAAGGCCTGCCTGACCTTTACATCGTTCAGGGCGTCCAAAGCACCATCGCGCAATCTGGCAAGACGCTGATGATCGCCGATACTGGCGGCCGGTTCGACCGGGTCGCCCCGTTGCTTCAGACTTTCCTGCAACATCGGGTCGAAGGTCTGATCTACGTTGCCGACTACCATCAGGAAGTGGTCCTTCCGGCGATGCCCAAGGACAGCCCATTGGTTCTGGCCAACTGCTTTGACCGGATCGGCACCCCCGCCGTGCTGCCCGATGACCGCAAGGGTCAGCAAATGCTGGTCGAACGGATCATCAAGGCGGGCCATCAGCGCATCGGCTACCTGACCCTGCCCCGCAACATGTGTGCGACCAAGCTGCGGACCGAGGGCTACAAGACCGCGCTTGCGTCTGCGGGGATTGCCTTTGATCCCAGCCTTGTCCTGCCCGCCTATGCCGAAAGTCAGGGCCAGAACAGCCAGCTTTTGTGGGACGCCATCGACCGGCTCTTGTCCCTTGACGTGCCACCGACCGTTCTGTGCTGCGGTAACGATGAAATGGCGATGCGGGTCTATGGAATCCTGAGGACACGGGGCATCCGGGTCCCCGAAGAGATGTCCATCGCAGGCTACGACAACCATGTCTCGATCGCCGAGACCCTGTTCCCGCCGCTTTCGACAGTCGGGCTGCCCTATGCAGCCATGGGCGTCCGGGCGGCAGAAAGACTGCTTTCGCTGATAGAAGGCGAAACACCCCAAAGCTCTGACCCAACGCTGGTGTCGGGGCCTATCTCCTGGCGGTCCTCTGTGACCGAACAGTCAACTTTGCACTACCTGAAATCCAAAGGGAGGACGACCCAATGAAACACCTGAAACTGACCGCCGGCGCCTTGGCGCTTGGCACTATTCTGGCTGGCCCCGCGCTGGCGCAGACTGAACTGACCATGTGGTATCATGGCGCTGGCAACGAAGTTGAGAGCAACATCATCAACCAGATCGTCGCCGACTTTAACGCCAGCCAGTCCGACTGGTCCGTATCGCTCGAGTCTTTCCCCCAGGGTGCCTACAACGACAGCGTCGTTGCAGCCGCGCTGGCCGGCAACCTGCCCGACATCCTTGACGTCGACGGTCCCGTCATGCCGAACTGGGCATGGGCCGGCTACATGCAGCCGCTTCCCATCGATGAGAGCTTGATCGCCGACTTCCTCCCCGGCCCGAAAGGCTATTGGGATGGCGAGCTTTATTCCATCGGCCTCTGGGACGCCGCTGTTGCCCTTGTGACCCGCCAGTCGACCCTTGATGCCCTGGGTCTGCGCACCCCGAGCCTCGACAATCCCTGGACCGGCGACGAATTCATGGCCGCACTCGACGCTGCCAAGGCCTCGGGCGATTTTGAATTTGCCTTCGATCCCGGCATGGCCTGGACCGGCGAGTGGTACCCCTATGCCTTCAGCCCGTTCCTGCAGTCCTTTGGCGGCGACATCGTTGACCGTTCGACCTACATGACCGCCGAAGGCGCGCTGAACGGCGATGCGGCCATGGCATTTGGCGAGTGGTGGCAGAGCCTGTTTGCCGATGGTTACTCCCCCGGCACCAGCCAAGACCCCGCCGACCGCGACAACGGCTTTGTCGAAGGCAAGTATGCCTTTAGCTGGAACGGCAACTGGGCCGCTCTGGGCGCGCTGAATGCCCATGACGACACCCTGTTCCTGCCCGCACCTGACTTTGGCAACGGACCCAAGATCGGTGCAGCAAGCTGGCAGTTCGGCGTCTCGGGCACATCCGAGTATCCAGAGGGTGCAGCCGCATTCATCGAGTTCGCTCTGCAAGACCAATACCTTGCTGACTTCTCGAACGGCATTGGCCTGATCCCGGCCACCGCAGCCGCAGCACAGATGACCGAGAACTACGCCGACGGTGGCCCGATGGCTGTGTTCTTTGATCTGACCGAAGCTCAGGCCCTCGTCCGTCCGGTCACCCCCGGCTATGTCGTTGCCGCCAAGGTGTTTGAGAAGGCCCTGGCCGACATCGCGAACGGTGCCGACGTGGCCGACACCCTCGACGCCGCTGTCGACGAAATCGACAACGATATCGAGGCCAATGGCGGCTACGGCCACATGTAATCCTCCCTTGGGGGTCCGGCAGCGATGCCGGGCCCCCACTCTTCTCTCTCAGGAGCATCCGCAATGACAAAGGGCACCAAGCTCACCCAGTCGAACCGCGCAGGATGGGCATTTGCCCTGCCCGGCTTTGGCCTGATGGTGGTTTTCATCATCCTGCCCTTTGTCTTTGCGATTGCGCTTTCGTTCACCAATCAGCGCCTGATTTCGCCCAACCCAACCAAGTTCGTGGGCCTTGCCAACTACCAGCAGCTTCTGGGCCTTGGCACGATCACGCTGGAGAGCGAGCGGGACGAGAACGGCGCGATCGTCTACGATGAAGACGGCGAGGCGCAGTTTCCCCGGCTGCGCGGATATACCCGCAACAACCCCGATTATCCCCGCATCGACGGCATGCGTGAATGGTTCTCCTGGGGCAATGAAGAAAGCCGCACTTATGTGCTGGCCCGTGACGTCGTGTTCATGAAAGCCATTGTGAACACAGTGCTGTTCGTTCTGGTCGTGGCCCCGGTTCAGGCGGGGCTGGCCTTATGTCTGGCGCTGTTGATCAACCAGCGCCTCCGCGGCATCAACGTCTATCGCGCCATCTATTTCATGCCTGTTGTGGTCTCGATCGTGGTCGTTTCCCTGCTCTGGCGGTTTATCTATGATGGCAATGACGGGCTATTGAACAACCTGCTCAGCGGACTGACCTTTGGGGCCTTTGAGGGCCGAGACTGGCTTGGAAGCCCCTCGACTGCGCTCGGGTCGATCATGGTGATGTCGATCTGGCAGGCGGTCGGGTTTCACATGGTGATCTGGCTTTCGGGCCTGCAAACCATTTCGCCGACGCTATACGAGGCCGCCGATATCGAAGGTGCCGGCAAATTGCAGACCTTTCGCTATGTCACCTGGCCGGGTCTGCGCAATACGGCTGTTCTGATCCTGATCGTGATCACCATGCAGGCCTTTGCCCTGTTTGCGCAGATCGACGTAATGACCAATGGCGGCCCATTGGACAGCACCCAGACCATCGTATTTCAGGCCGTCGAACGCGGCTATGGCAAGCAGGATATTTCGGGCGGCTCGGCCATATCCGTGATCCTCTTCGTGATCGTGCTGACCATCAGCCTGATCCAGCGCTACCTCACCCGGGAGAAGAACTGATGGCAACTGTAACCGGAGACAACCACCGCCTGCGTCTGGCCGTGCGCTATGCCGTGCTGACGCTGATCGCGATCATCTTTATCTTTCCACTGGTTTTCATGGTGATGTCGTCGCTGAAGCCCGATCAGCAATTGCTTGCCGATACCGGCTCTTTGCGGGCGTTCCTGCCGGTAGGCGATCTGAGCTTTGACAACTACCGCGACGCCTTCAAGCGGGCGCCGGTAGGCCTGTTCGTGTTCAACTCCATGCTCGTGACCGGCGTGACGGTTGTCCTGTCCTTGCTGATCTGTTCGCTGGCCGCGTTTTCCTTTGTGTTCCTGAACTGGACCGGCAAGGGCATCGTCCTGTCGATTATCCTTGCGACCCTGATCGTGCCGTTCGAAACCATCGCCATCCCCCTGTTGCTGATCGCGTCCAAGTTGCCGTGGATCGGGTTTGATGGGCTGACATTCGGCTGGCTCAATTCCTACCGCGTCCAGATCGTGCCCTTTATCGCAGATGGTCTGACGATCTATCTGTTTGTGCAGTACTTGAAAGACCTGCCAGGAGAGCTGATCGAAGCCAGCCGAGTTGAGGGGGCCACCTGGCTACAGATCTACCGCCGGGTTGTGATGCCGCTGTCCGGCCCGGTGCTGGCCACGGCCGCAATCCTGAAGTTTCTGGTGATGTACAACCAATACCTTTGGCCGCTTATCGTGGTGCAGCAGGAAAGCTACCGCCCGGTGATGGTCGGTCTGCAATACTTCTTCCAGCTTAACATCGCGTGGGGCGAGGTGATGGCCTACCTGAGCCTGATCACCATCCCCGTGCTCACCTTCTATCTTGTCTTGCAACGCGCCTTCATCGCCTCGATCGCATCGACCGGCGTCAAGGGCTAGCCCCCAACAATTCGGAGCTTAAACTATGGTTCTTGCCCTCAAAGACCAATGGATCTGGGACAGCTGGTATGCCCACGACGGGACCCGCTGGCACGGCTACTTCCTCAAGGCTGACAAGTCGCTTGGCGATCCCGAATTGCGCCACTTCAACGTGAGCCAGGGACATGCCGTCAGTGATGACCTCATCAACTGGGAGCATCTTGGCACCTGCCTCGCCCCTTCGGACGGGCCCGCCTTTGACGACACAACCACTTGGACGGGGTCGGTGTTGCAAGACGACGAGGGCCTTTGGCACCTGTTCTATACCGGTGGCGGATCGGCCGAAAAGGGCCTGTACCAGCGGATCGGGCATGCCACCTCAACCGACATGCACAACTGGCAACGCGTCGGCGATGGCCTGTGCCTCGACATGACGGGCCCGGTGGCGGACCTTTATGAAAAGGACCATGCGGTCGGTCACTGGCATGACCGGGCAATGCGGGATCCTTGGGTGATGAAGGACCCCGATGGCGACGGCTGGCTGATGTATTTCACCGCCCGCGCGCCGGGTATCGAAGAACCGAACGCCGGCGGGGCCATCGGCTTTGCCACTTCGCCCGACCTCTACAACTGGACGCTTGAACCGCCTGTCTACACCGGATCCTTCGGTCAGCTTGAGGTGCCGCAGGTCTTTGAAATCGACGGTCAGTGGTATTGCCTGTTCTGTACCGCCTCGGTCCACTTTTCCAAGGAAGTGGCCGCCAAGATGACGCCGGTGACCGGCACTCACTACCTGATGGGCGACAGCCCGCGCGGGCCATGGCGTTTGCCCGACGGGCCGTTTCTGGACGGGGACCTGCCCTGTCGTCGCTATGCCTCTCGTCTGGTCGAGACGAAGAATGGTTGGGTCATCATGGGCTTTGCCGATAGTGGTCCAGACACCTTCATCGGGCACGTCATGAACCCCGAACCCGTCGAGGTCGGCGTAGGCGGCCTCTTGACAGTGCGGCGCATGTCGCAAGCAGCGGAGTAGACGCAATGGCCCAGGTCAAACTAAAGAACATCCGCAAATCCTTTGGGTCCGTGGATGTCATCAAGGGCGTGGATATCACCATCGAGGATGGCGAGTTCGTGGTCTTTGTCGGCCCATCGGGCTGCGGCAAGTCCACGTTGCTGCGCATGATCGCAGGGCTGGAAGATATCACCTCTGGCACCCTCGAGATTGACGGAGAGGTCATGAACGACCGGCAGCCCAAGGACAGGGGCATCGCCATGGTGTTCCAGACCTATGCCATCTTTCCCCATATGACCGTCCGCGAAAACGTGGCCTTTGGCCTGACCATCAACAACGTCCCGAAGGCGGAAAAGGACGCCAAGGTTGCCGAAGCGGCCCGTGTCCTTCAGATGGAGCATCTGCTGGACCGCCGCCCATCGCAGTTGTCCGGCGGTCAGCGCCAGCGTGTCGCCATTGGCCGGGCCATCGTCCGCGACCCCAAGGTGTTTCTGTTCGACGAACCCTTGTCGAACCTCGACGCCGCCCTGCGCATGGATATGCGGATGGAGATCGGCCGCCTCCACCAGTCCCTTGCCGCCTCAATGATCTACGTGACCCACGATCAGGTCGAGGCGATGACATTGGCGGACAAGATCGTTGTCCTGAAGGACGGCCTTGTCATGCAGATCGGATCCCCGATGGAACTGTATCACGAACCGGCCAACCTTTTTGTCGCCGGGTTCCTGGGGGCCCCTTCGATGAACTTTATCACGGTTGACGTCACAGAGATTCAGGGGGACATGGCGGTGGTCCGCAATGCATCTCTGGAACCGATTTCGGTGCCCCACAAGGCGCGTGACATCAAGGTCGGAGAGAAGGCCATCCTCGGCGTCCGGCCCCAATATCTGCAACCCGTGTCGCAAGAAGACGGAATGCTGCACGGATCGGTTATCCTAACCGAACGGCTTGGCGCCGAAACGGTCGTCGACGTGGCCCTGCGCGATGGCACCAAGATCATCGCCGCCATTGGTGAGGACCGGGTTCTGGACCGCGGTACGGAAGTCGGCTTTCGATTTGATCCAATGCAGGCGCACCTGTTCGCGCAAGAGCCAATCCCGGTCACCGCCCCCCACTAGGCGGGAACAGACGGAGGCGCCGGATCAGTCCGAAAGATTACGCGCCTGCAGCGCGGGCGCCTGCCATGGGAAAGGTGACCAAAGGGCCAAAGCTCTCTCATGGCCGCGGACAGTCGTGCGAAACGATTGGACACGCCCAAGTTTCGTCTCAAACGGTGAATTTCGTTGTATGGCCGAATTCAATCGGCCCCAATCCCAAGGTCCAACTGACCCCCGGCCATTCAATGGCACTTCGGCACTTGATACCGCAGCGGAAAGTCCTGAATAGCGCATCATGAGCTAACCTGTTGCAAGGTTTTCCAATGTTGATGCGCCGAATGTTTGTTCCGGCTTTTGCCATCCTCTTTATCGCAGCATGCTCCGGCAATGGGTGAGATCAACCACATGCGGCGGGGGATAACGGCCATTCCCGACGCCGTTCGACACCCGCGCCTCGATCAAGCTGCAGCGATCGCATCGATCCGTCTAGTAGCCTTGCACCGCCCCAGAACGGCCTCGCGGAGTTCGAGACCGGTGCCCCTCCCGGGGGAACAGTTGAACGCAAGCAAAGACCACCGGCGCAACCGGCAGTGGTTTGGCTTTGGGCGTTTGCCAATATGACAACGTCCCCAAGGTAGTGGCCTTCAGATACGATCCCTCTGAGTACGGGGGCGTTTTGAACATTGGAGGGCTGATAGCGGACTAGTGTGCCCTTCGGCTCGCCTAATCAAGAAGTCGGCCATCAGACTTGGTGCGTATTGGCCGTCTCGAGATTGCCAGTTAAAATGGAGATCATCTACTTCGCGACCGTCTCGTCGCGGTGGCACAGCCGCTTTGATGAGGCCCAGCGCAGCAAGCAGACCGCAAAGTAGAAAAGGCCGATTGCACCTTGTATCCAACGACTGACCCCAAGGGCGGTAGAGCGGACCTTCGCTGCTCGCACAAAACTATCGCTTGTCGTTATTGGAAGCCGACATTCATTCGATCATTCGGCCAGATGCTGGTGATGGAGGCCAAGCGATAAACAAATCGGTGGCACATCCAGCAAGTGGATTGGCGCGAAGGGCATTTGGCTGTGCAATTTCCTTCCTATACACTGGATTTAGGAGGCCCAATGCAGCGATCATCCTATCTTCCAACAGTCCATGTGGGCAAAGTCTGGCGGTTGATGTTGGCCGATCTTGGACTCAGCGCCGTGGCAGTCTTGCGCCGTGCGGGCCTGCCGAGTGGGCTGTTGCACGGTGACGGCAGCCGCATCACGCTGGATGAATTCTACGCACTTTGGGAGAGCTTTGACACAGCTGCAGATCACGCGTCATGTAGGATGCTGCGAGGCGCTCGTGTTCAGTCAGGTGGTCGAGGAGCGCGATCGTCATCGCAGGATCGCCGAAGACTGTGGCCCATTCGCTGAAGCTCAGATTAAGGGGCCTCGGATACCGCCATTCGTACCCATGAAAGGAGACCGGTGCTATCCGTGACGACCTAGGGATTCAGTAGCAACGCTTTGTCCTCAGAAAGGGGCCTCAATGCCAAGTTTTGCCGCTTCACGGCGCAATTCATCGGCTGTGTCGCCTGGCAAGCTGATCCCGTCCTTGCGCAGTTTGGTGTCTGACAGGGCTTCCAACTCACCAGGATAGTAGATTTGCTCGACCTTTGGCTGAGGCTTGGTCGCCTTGAGCTGGTCAATCATCCGCTCCATGTCGGCTTCAAATTCAATCAACGGGCGACAAGCGTCGATCCTGATCGCCATCACAAAATGGCCAACCCCGCTCATTCCGTCGGGCATATAGGGGCCAATGACCGAGGTTCCGAATTGGCTTCCGCTAAGTACACCGGACAGCATGTCCATGATCGTTGAAATCGCATAGCCCTTGTGACCGGCCATCGGCAGGATCGTGCCAGCTATGCCGGCGGCGGGATCAACGGTGGCGTTGCCGTCAGCATCAATTGCCCAAGTGTCGGGGATAGCCTCGTGGCGTTGCCTTGCTAGGTAGAGCTTTCCGCGCGCTACAGCGGTATTGGCTATGTCCAAAATCATCGGTGGATAGCGCCCGGCGGGTGCCGCCCAGGACCACGGATTGTTGCCAACGCGCTTTTCCATCCCACCCCAGGGCGCCATGGCAGGGCTGGCATTGGTGGAAACGAACCCAATGCATCCGGCTTGGGTCGCCATCTTGCTAAAGTACATGGCCGTGCCAAAATGCCCTGAGTTGCGCACCGCGACCGCGCCCAATCCATGGGTTTTGGACAGGTCGATTGCCCGGGTCATTGCGGCCTTTGCCACGACCTGACCCATGCCGCCCTGACCATCCATTGTTGCAATCGCTCCGAAGCCGCCGTCTTCCTGCGGGACTGCATTGCCATTCATCGCACCGCTGCGAAGTCGTGCGGCATACCAAAACAAGCGCATGATCCCATGGGACTGATGCCCCCAAAGGTCTGCCTGAACCAGCGTGTCTGCCACAAGGTCAGCCGCGTCACGGTTCACCCCCATGGCCTGATAGCAGGAGGATGCAAAGCCTGTCAGGGCTTGATGAGAAATGGGGTTCGACATTTTGAGGGGGTCGCTTCTTGTCATTGATGGACGCTACGAAACCGCCCCGCTCGCCTCAAGCAGATTTGTTCTGGCAATGCCGAAGCGGAGTACTTCCCGCTCTTGTTGTCGGAACAGCAGTTGTGATTTCTAAGGCAGATTGTTGACCCCGCGACAGACCTCCCGCCAGGTATCACGTTCCGAGATATCTCGGAGTACCAGACGCAGCACTACGTTCGGAAACCGGACCTTCGCTGCGGTTTGCACCGGGGTCCGCCGTGCGAACAAAACCACCTTTCATCGCAGTTGCACCAATGGCAGGTTTCGCGCCGAAAGCCTGCTTCAGCAAGACTAGAGCGTCCGGTCCTCCAGCAGATCCGCAAGCACCGGGTTCGGGAAGCGGCGGGACAGGGTGACGGCGAAAAACGTCTCGCCGATGCCCGGCAGACGGTCTGCTTCGATCAATCTGCCGTTGGTGAGTTCATCCTGAACGACGATGGGCGGCAGGACCGCCAACCCCACGCCTTCGCGCGCAAGAAGACGCATCATTGCCATATCTTCGACTTCCGCCGCGATTTGAGGTCGGATCCCAAGCCGCTCGGTCAGAGCGTCGAACCCAATCCGCACACCAGTGTCAGATGTTGGGAGGATGATCGGCAAACCGGCCAAAAGGTCATTCAATCCGGAAATGCCGCCCAACAATTCCGGCGTGCCCACAAGGCTGACAGGTTGTTCTGACAGCCGGTGCGAAACAAAGGGCGTGGAAGCATCGCGCAAAGGGGCGCGGTTGATCAGCACGACATCAAGATTGAGCGCCTCCAGCGCCTGCAACAACTGCGCACTTGTGCCGGACCGCAGGATGATCTCGACATCCTGCCGTCCCAAGATCGGTCGCAGGAACTCCATATGAAAGTTGCGCGACAAGGTGGCCAAGGCCCCAATCCGTACGGCCTGACGGCTGCGGCCTTTTTCTTGCAACGTGCCGATCAACTCACGCCCCGAGGAAAAAATGGCGTCCGCATGATCCAGCGCGATACGGCCTGCTTCCGTCAGGATCAATTGCCGCCCCCGCCGTTCAAACAAGGCATGGCCCAGCGACGCCTCCAACTGCTTGATCTGAACTGAAACGGCAGATTGCGACAGATTGAGCCGCTCTGCGGTGCGGGTGAGGTTTCCGTCATGCGCCACGGCCCAGAAATACCGAAGGTGATGATAATTGAGTTCTGCCATACGATATATAAATAAGAACGTTTTTAAATAAACAATGAATTTTTCTTCCCTTTTCGGCGCTGCTACTCAGCCCGTGTTCCGCCGTCCAGTCAGAAGGAAATCAGGCCTTGTTTGTCGCGTTTTTGCCCCTCATCGCCCCGGCCATTTGTATTGGCCTGACGTATCTCGCCTTTCGTGGACCCAAGATGCGGCCGTTCGAGGTGCTACAACAGGTAAAGATCGGCGCGCTCGCCGCCTTGGCCGTCGCCGCAGTCTCAGCCCTCATCCTCATTCTGGCCGGTTCGGCAACCAGCCCACTCATCGGCGCAGGCGGCCTTGGCCTGTCGGTCCGGCTCGATGCGGTCAGCGCGGTGATGCTGCTGCTTGTGGCTTTCGTGGGCTGGGTCGTTCTACGCTATGCGGCCACCTACATGGACGGCGAAGATCGCCAAGGGCCATTCACCGGCTGGCTTTGCCTGACACTGACTGCGGTGATGCTTCTGGTCGTGTCCGGCAACATCCTGCAATTCGCCCTCGCCTGGATCGCGACCAGCCTGTCGCTGCACAAGCTGCTGTTGCACTACCCCAACCGCGTTGCCGCACAGCGCGCAGCACGCAAGAAATGGGTCACGGCCCGGCTGGGAGACGCGGCGATGCTGGTCGCCATGGGTCTTCTCTTTGCGACATATGGAACGGGCGATCTGGCCACAATTCTGGACGCCGCACGCAGCGGGCAAGACGCCGATTATTCCACATGGATCGCAGCCTGCCTCACCGTTGCGGCCATCCTGAAATCCGCGCAATTTCCTATGCACGGTTGGCTGACCGAAGTGATGGAAACGCCAACGCCGGTCTCAGCCCTGCTGCACGCGGGGGTCATTAACGCTGGCGGCTTCCTTTTGATCCGCTTTGCCGACGTCATGTTGCTGTCGCCCGCCGTGCTGGCGGTGCTGGTGATGATCGGTGGGTTCACCGCGCTCTTTGGCGGTCTGGTGATGCTGACCCAATCGGCGGTGAAGACCTCACTGGCATGGTCCACGGTCGCGCAGATGGGCTTCATGATCTTCCAATGTGGCCTGGCACTCTTTCCGCTGGCCCTCCTGCACATCGTGGCGCACTCGCTTTACAAGGCCCATGCTTTCCTGGCGTCGGGCGGCGCGGTAGACGGAGTGGCGGCGATCCGGCGGCCTGGCCCTGTGGCAATTCCCAACGGGGTTGCTGTGGGTCGCGCGTTTCTGATCGCGCTCGTGATTTACGGCGCCGTGGGCTTTGTCTTCGGCCTTGCGGGCAAGTCGCCTCAGGCCATCGCTTTGGGTGCCATCCTGATCTTCGGCGTGGCTTATCTTCTGGCACAAGGTCTGGCCGACGCCGCCCCGCGTGTGTTGACACAGCGCACCGCCGTCTATTCGGTCGCGGCGACTGTTGGGTACTTTGGTTTGCAAACTTGCGCAGAGTGGCTGACGGCAGGCACCCTGCCGGCCTCACCAGCACCGGGCCCACTGGAATGGGCGCTACTCGTGCTCGCCCTCTTCAGCTTTGGCCTCGTGGCCGTGGCGCAGGCCATGTTCCCGCTCTGGGCCTATCATCCCGCCACAGCCGGGCTGCGCGTGCACCTGTCCAACGGGCTTTATGCCAATGCTGTTTTTGACAGGCTGCTCGGCGGCTGGTCGCGCAAACACACGTCCTGATCCAGCGAAAGGATTGATCTGATGAACACCGCATCCCCGCTCTCAGCCGCTGTTGTCACCTCGGCCAGCGACACCGCCGCCCGCGCCATTCCCCCGGTCTGGCCGCTGGCCTCGTCGGTTGCGGTGAACCCTTATCTGGGCCAAACCGGCGAAAGCCTGGCACAGGTGGGCGCACGTCTGGCCCGGGTCGGCGGCGTGCCGGTGACGATGCCGCGCGCGCACTACAATGCGCTCATCGCCGATGGCACCATCACCGATGCCGACATCATCGAAGCCCTTGATGCGCAGAACGCAGGCGACGCCCCCAGTCTGGCCGAGGTCAAGCGCAGCGCCGCTGTCCCGGCCAGCCCCCCTGCGCCACAGCCCACCATCGCAGACCTCGCCGCCAAAGCCTCTGGCATTGACTGGCCCGGCATCCTGGCCGACCGGTTCGGACACTGGGCGGCAGGCTATTTCGATCAGGGGCAGGCGCTTTGGGCCGCCCCGCGGCGGCGCGGCGCGTATGACGCCTGGCGGCAGAACGCCACCCATGATCTGACCCCTGAAATTGCGGGTCTTGCGGGCTTTGCGCAATTTGTCAGTGAAACCCCCGACCGGGCCGAAGATGCGCTTCTGCGCGCGGCCAATAATTTGGGCCTAACCGGGGACATGCTTGAGACCTATCTGCACCAACTGCTGTTTTCGCTGGGCGGATGGGCGCAGGTTGCCCGCTACCAGCTTTGGCAGGCCGAACTTGCCGACGGCACAGATCAGACGATCACCGATGTCCTGACGATCCGGCTGTTGTGGGAAGAGGCGCTTCTTGCCCAATACAAGGATCAGATCGGCGACAAATGGGACCAGACCAAGGCGACCCACGCCGCTGCCGTCACGCCCGACCGGGACCTGACGATCAACGCCATCCTGCAAGAGGCATGGGAGCGTGCCGTTCAGCGCGATTTGGCCGCAATCCTCGCCGCCGCTCCGCCCGTGCAGACCGAAGGCCGGCCAGTTCTTCAAGCCGCCTTTTGCATCGACGTGCGCTCCGAGGTGTTCCGCCGCGCGCTTGAGGCCGTGAAGCCCGGCATTCGTACCTTGGGCTTTGCGGGCTTCTTTGGCCTGACCGCCTCGCACAAAGGTTTTGCGTCGGACGTGGATGAGCTGCGCCTTCCGGTGCTTTTGAACCACGGCGTCACCTCCACCTCCGAAGGGGAGAACCTGAGCGCCGAACAGACCGCCCGCTTCAAAGCCCGCGCCAAGCGTGCCTGGGGCCGGTTCAAACTGGCCGCGGTGTCGTCATTCGCCTTTATCGAGGCGACAGGGCCAATTTATGCGGGCAAGCTGGTCAAGGATGCGCTGAACATCGCGCCCAAGGCCGCAGGCAATGGCCCGGCACCGCGCCTTGATCCCCCTTTGCCACTTGACGCCCAGATCGACGCGGCCGAGACGATCCTGCGCGCCATGTCGCTGACGACCGATTTTGCGCGCCTTGTGGTGTTGGCCGGGCACGGGGCCAACGTGGTGAACAACCCCTTCGCCAGCGGTCTGAATTGCGGGGCTTGTGGTGGCTACGCGGGCGACGTTAACGCCAGGCTTCTGGCCGGGTTGCTAAACGCGCAAGATGTCCGGACGGGCCTGGCGGATCGGGGGATCAAAATCCCAGCCGACACATTGTTTATGGGCGCGCTGCACGACACTACGACCGATGCGGTCACGCTTTTTGATGCCGACCATCCCGCTGCCGCGCATCAATCCGACATCCGCCAAGCCAAGGACTGGTTCGCCCAGGCCGGCATTGTCACCCGCTCAGAACGGGCTCTGCGCCTGCCACGTGCGGACGGCGACGCCACAATCGAACTGCGCAGCCGCGACTGGGCCGAAACTCGCCCCGAATGGGCGCTCGCCGGGTGCAAGGCCTTCATCGCCGCCCCACGCCAGCGGACAGCCGGCAAGAGCCTCGCCGGGCGCGCGTTCCTGCATGAGTATGTCTGGACACAGGACACTGATTTCGGCGTGCTGGAACTGATCATGACCGCCCCCGTTGTCGTGGCCAGCTGGATCAGCCTGCAATACTACGGCTCTACCGTCGCACCGGACGTTTTTGGCTCCGGCAACAAGCTCTTGCACAACGTTACAGGTGGCATCGGCGTGGTCGAAGGCAATGGCGGCACCGTGCGCGCGGGATTGCCATGGCAGTCTGTGCACGAGGGCGAAAGCTACGCCCACGACCCGCTGCGTCTTTCCGTCTGCATTGAGGCCCCGCGCGAGGCGATGACGGACATCCTGCGGCGGCACGACGGCGTGCGTGCACTGTTCGACAATCACTGGCTGCATCTGTTCGCGCTGGATGAGAATGGTCATATGGCCGCGCGCTATGCGGGGAATCTGGCGTGGTCGGAGATGGCTTTGGATACCGGGGATGAGGTTGATTTGAAGGCGGCTGGGTGAGGGATCAAGAATTCCGAGGTGGACCGATATCTGCCCCCAGATGCAAAACAACACTTCTCGGAAAACCTGAGCCATCCAGCATCACTCAACACATTGAAATATTCAATTTCGGACTGCGTAAAGGGATTCAGGCCTTTTTTGAAAGTGCTTTAGTCGAGCGCACCAAAAGGTTCAGACCCTGGCTTGTTTTGCCAGGGTCATCGCGTCGCCGAAATCAGAAGGTTTTGTCCTGCTCAAAAGGTGCTGGGCTTTCTACAAACCAGCCGATCATGCCTATCGCAAGATTGGTTGAATTGGATCCCACGCTGCCGTTAGCCCGGTAGAACACTTGGGTAAGTTCTGGGCTGTCCATGCTTGGGGCGTGCGATGGGTATGACGAATATGCTGTGATCCAACTAATAGCGGCAGAGAGCCCTGAGCGGCCATCGCTTTGGTATGCCTGCGTTCTCTTTGGGTGCCTTTGACTTGACGATATCGATGTTTCTTCAAACCGGCGCCAATAACGCCGCCTCAGCAAGTCTTCCGATCTGGCTCTCATAATCCTTTTGGGACCAGCCACAGTCGCGGACCAGCTGCTCCCAATTTTCAACCGACAAGAGCGTCCACAGTAGATCGGTTGCAACGTCCTCATTTAGGTCGGGCCTGAGCATCTTGTCCGCTGCCAAAGCCTGAACTGCGGCCGCGCACCCGTGCCTG
>JAQWWH010000032.1 GCA_029255105.1 Flavimaricola sp.
CCGGGTAAGTTACTGATATTGAGTCATAATGCCGAGGCGGTCCGTGGGGGTGGCTTCCAAGTGGCTTCCCCGGTGAAAAAGCCACGCGCTAGCGAAATGCCGCGCTGCGCCCCCCCGTATACAAACGGGGCCGGGGAGGAACCATTGGGAGGGCCCGGTTGCGGCCCTAGCTGTCCTGTATGGCGAGTGTAGCGAACGACCTCTTGACCGCTCTACTTGCCGCTTTCTTCCTTTCTGAACAGTCTTTCAGTCTCCCTGACCTCTTCGAAGACCAGTTCAGGCATAACGACTTCCCAATTGGCGCGTTTCAGCAAGTGATGAAAACGCTCATCGGCATCCTCTTTACGCCATTGTATGATGGCCGCGATCTCGCCGGAGACAAATTTCGTTCCAATAGGTGGCGCGAATGCGTGTGACATCCTCCCGAGGGTCCGTCCTCGAAAATCCTCGATCTGCCAGCGATCCCCGTCACTGGAGAGCCTGACTGGCGCGCCGACCTGTGCTTCGGCGACCGCGCTATGAACAGCGTGCTGATCACCCTGGCGTCCTGCGAACGACAGATCGACCATCTTCATCTCGGGCGATTGAAAGAACCGGCGTGGGCCGGGGATTGTCGCTAGGTCGGGCACTACGTGCCGCGTGACCACGGAAGGCGACACGGTGGGGAGGTATTCGTGATTGTCGTTGCTCATAACGATCAAGTTGCGCCGCGCACGTGTCATGGCGACATAAAACAATCGCCTTGGCGCATCCGGATCTTCGTTTTTCGAGGGTCGTTCCCAACCGCCGTCCATGATCACGACATCGTCGAATTCGAGGCCCTTTGCGCGGTGCGCGGTCAACAGTTTCAGGCCGCGCTGCTCGCCCCATGAATCCTTCGACCATTCAGCAAACCATTCGATCACGTCAGGGGGCGGGAGCGCTTTGTCGTCAACTTCGCGTGCAAGCTGGCCAAGTCCCTCGCCGATCCGGTTGGTCCAACGGCTTGCGGGTATCGCGTTCAGGGTTTCGGTTAGGTTGCCCACGCTGACCATGGCCCCATTCCTCGCGCGCAGGCTGCCGATAAACCCCTGCATCTCGCGGGTGCGCCATAAACTTGGTAGGTTCTCGTTTGCAATTTCGACGGGAATTCCCTGGGCTTCGGCGAAGTCGCGGACCGGCAAAAGCTTGCGCCAATCACGAGAAATGATTGCCGCCCCCCTCCAGCTCCAATCCGGGATCAGTTTTGACAGGCGGATCATCTCGTTGACTGCCGCAAGGGCCTGAGCGTCATTCCCAGGCGGGCAGCTAAGGATTTGGACCCGCCCCTGAGCAACCGGGTCGAGGCTTTCCATGATACCCCCGACCGGGTCCTTTTGCCGCGACTGGTCGACGGTAATTCTATGCCTTGTTTTCATACGTTCCCGAGATCCTTCGATCACGGCGTTTGCTGCGTTGATGATATTCTTCGACGAGCGGTAATTGTCGGTCAGAAAGACTGGCTTGGCTGAATAATCCTGTTCGAATTGCCGAATGTGGCGCACTGATGCCCCGGCAAACGCATAGATATTCTGGTCGTCGTCGCCGACCGCAAACAGGCTGATCCGTTGATCGGGATCGTCAATGCTGCGACCGGCTACCGCAGCGATCAGGGCGTATTCCTCCGGCCCTACGTCCTGATATTCGTCCACGAGTATCCAGCGAAACCCCTGTATCAATGTCTCTCGCAAGGCTTCGGCCTCGACTTTGTCCAGCCCGTCGCCGCGCAAGATACGTGCCGCATCCGTCAGAAGCGTCTTGAAGTCGGGCTCATCGGCCCCTGACCATCCTGAGAAACTCGCGCCAAACAACCGCATGGCCAAGGCATGGATGGTCAAAACTGTCACGAAGCGCGCATCTTCGCCGATCAGACGACGCAAGCGTTCCCTGATCTCGGCGGCGGCGTGACGATTGTAGGCCAGCACAAGAACACCGTTTGGATCTTCGCGCTTAATCCGAACCAGATAGGCCACACGATGGACCAAAACGCGCGTCTTGCCCGAGCCCGGCCCCGCAAGAACAAGCACATTGGTTCGTTCGCGATCATCACGCACAATCTGCGCCTGTATCGCATTGCCCAGATTGTCGATGATTTCGGCATAGGATTGCGGCGTCGCCTGCCGTCTGAATTCCGACATGCGCCCGGGCATCCAAGCTTTCATAAAGTCGGATTGCTCCATCGTGAAATAGTCATGGGCAAGCCGCTGGGACTGGCCGATATTGTCAATGCCCTTGGTCGCATAGGCCGCCATCACATGGGTCTGGACGGTCTGTTCGCTGTAATGATCTTCGAGCGGGGCGAAATGCTGGGTGGTGAAGCCGCCACCCTTGGAATTGATGTGCAGCGTCATGGCCGAGCGGAACACCGACAATCCCTTGCCCAAAGTCACCACCTGCTGTTCGTGCAACCACAAAAGCGCCCGGTCCATCAGTTTTGAAGGATCATTGACTGACGCCTTAAGCAGCGCGTCGCTGTTGATCGTACCAAGAAGGTCGCCAAGCGTGGTCTCGACGGGGATATCCTTCCCCTTCAAGCCCGCCTGAACCTTGTCGACCAGATGCGACATCAACTGCTCTGCGGCCTGCCTGCGAAGCTGAGCGGTCTGCTCGATGACCGTCAACGATCGCTGCATCCGGACCACGAGACTGCCTTTTGACACTTTGCGCAGGCCGATATTGCCTTTGCCTCCGTCCATGTCGCGGCCATCTTGTGCAATCCCGCGGAGCAACCCCTCGACAATATCTGGCCGCACCGAGGCGTGTCCCAGTTCTCGCAGGGCCTGCGCCACCGAGGCCAAATGGCAGGGCCAAGCCTCGCCAATCTCCACATCGGGTGCCTGTTCTCGCAGGGTCGAAATCAAGTCTGCTTCCAACCGGGACGCTGCTTCAAACCGTTTCGGCGAGGCATTCTCAATGCGCACATGCACGAAGATGGTGATGTTTGTATCATCCTTAGCAATCCCTAAGGCTTCGAGATCTGCCAAGGCCTTGCGCAGCACCGACACCGTCAGGCCACTGACCCCGCAAAGCTCGTCGGTCGTAATTCCCTCTTCTTGCGGCGCGTTGATAATATGCTGCACGATGGTGGCCAGGTCCTTGCGCCGGCGTTCGGTGATGTCAGCGGATGCAAGGGTCTCGCGGACCTCCTTCATGCTCTTTATCCGCAAGGACGCTGGAAAAACCTGCACCCGGTTTTCCTCGCGGTTCAGAAGGTGCGCCTCCTCCAGCCAGGCAACGGCCGTCTTGACCCGCGTATCGTCGGTATTGCTGTCGCGCTGGAAATCGCGGTCTTTCTCCTCATGCACGATCTCACCGGAGGTGACGACGATTTCGCCGTCCTTTCCGGTCCGGTCGTTGAGCCGCCGAAGCGCCTTTAAGATCGCGCCGATTTCATGCTGCGCAAGCCGAGACCGCGCGCTGAGGTTGAACTGGCGATCGACGTCTTCTGTATTGAACAGAAGAACGCAGTTTGCAGGGTCGCGATCCCGTCCGGCGCGCCCCGCCTCTTGCAGGTAGTTTTCCAGCGATCCCGGCACATCCCCGTGGATCACCAGACGGACGTCTGGCTTGTCGACACCCATTCCAAAGGCATTGGTCGCCGCGATGACGCGCAGATTTCCCACGCGAAAATCCTCCTGGATCTCACGTTTGTCATCGGCGCTAAGGCCAGCGTGATACCGCTCTGCGGCGATGCCCTGTTGTTTCAGGAACTCCGCCACACGTTCGGTTGCGCTTCGGGTCGCACAATAGACGACCGCCCCGGACACGCCCTCGCGTGGGAGGTGGGACTCGATCGTGGCAAGGATATCCGCCATCTTGGTTGCCCGCTGCGTTGGCAACACCTGAAAGCTCAGGTTCGATCGCGATGCACCGCCGTCTATCAGCGTTAGCTCAGCGCCCAACCGGTCTTTAAAATGACTGCGGATGTCCTGCACAACATCCGGCTTTGCCGTTGCGGTCAAGCAAAGTACCGGAGCCGGTTCGTCCCCCGAGCTTTCCTTGATAAACCGCGATACGTAGCGATAGTCTGGCCGAAAATCGTGGCCCCATTTGGACACGCAGTGCGCCTCGTCCAGCACCCATAACCCCACCTCGCGCTGCGCCAGAACGGACCGGACCGTCGTACTGCGCAATTGTTCCGGCGAGATCAGCAGGATCGCTGCATCCCCAAGCCGCACCTTATCAAGCGCGTCCTGACGTTCGGGTAATGATAACAGCCCGTTGACTGTGACAGCCGACGAAATTCCGGACCGCACCAAGCCCTGAACCTGATCCGCCATCAGCGCGACAAGCGGCGAAATAACGACCGTCAAAGCCCCGGTCTTGTCATACCGCGACAGGGCGGGGATCTGGTAGCAGATGGATTTGCCGGTGCCCGTCGGCAGGATGCCCAGCAGGTGGTCGCCGTCCATAGCCGTCGCTACGATTTTCTCTTGCAGGGGACGACCGTCTTCGTCGACCGGTTCCGGGCGAAAACTGGGGAAGCCGAACCAACGTTCCAGCGCACGGGCAGGATTGTTGTGCTCTGCGCAATAGGCGCACTGCGGATCCCGACAGTTCGTATCCCTCAGGTCTTTTACGAGCCGTGCTGCATCACGAAACTGCAAGCGCACCCAGGGCGGCATGACAGAATCTCCACCAGCGACCGAAATCCAAGCAAGGGCGTATGCCATCGGCCAGCCCAGCCCAGCGTCCGGGAGCCGTTCGAGTACAGCGTCCACCTGCGCGCCGCAGGCCGCCTCCTTAAGCAGCGCTCGAATAGCTCCTTGCGAGTCCGTTTCAGTCGGGATGGACGCCCCGCGCACGTCGCTGAACAGCCGATCAAACCCGTCGCTACCCGGTCCGCGGCAGCACAGCCAGTGATAGGCCATCATCGTCTCCGGGGACGACGTATTCAGCGATACGAAGGCGTCGATCTGGTTGCGAAGGACCTCGAACACAAGACGCGCGTCGAGTTCAGGATCGTTAACGTGACCACTTTGAAGCCTCCCATCGTGGTAGTGTTTTATTAGATGGTGATACGGATTTCGCGGAAAAGCCAAAGGGTTGAGCCACAGTGTGTCGATCGGTCCGTCCGTAAGCTTTGCAAAGCGCGGCGACACCGCCGTCAAATGCGGCAAGTCGTGGCGCAAGATATTGTGCCCAATGACATGTGCGAAGCCAGCGCAGAACAGGTCCAGTTTTTCAAGCGCGGCCCTCGTGTCACCTTTCCGATGAACAATCCCTTCTCCCCCACCTTCCGGCACGGCTGCAAAGGCGAATATCCGGGCTTCCTTGGGATCGACCTCCAGATCAATCGACAGGCAGCGCGACAGGATTATGGATTGGTCCCGCGGCATTTGAATGCCGCTTTTTTCCGGCGGATCAGCCTTTGGCTTTTCATGCTGCTGTGGTCGGCTACGGCCAAAGGCTTTCGATATGCCGCGGGAAATTATGTTTTTCATACTGGCATGTTAGTCCTTATTCCCACGGAGCGGGACCTTCGGCAACCAATTGACCAAAAATGTTTTCCCGATGCCATGCCAGATTTGCAGGGTGCGGCCAATTTCTCTTGTCTTCGGGCATCCAAATCTCCCCATCTGGACGTAACAGCCGATCGGTTACATCAGCCGGAACCTTGTTGCGCGACACGAGGATCGTCTTATTGTCACCCGCGACCGAGATTAGCCCACGATCGAACATCCAATGTAGTGTTCCTGACAGCGCCAGCCCGTTCCTCACGGAGTCGCTGCCATTATGTTCGACAGGGCGGATATGGGCAGCTTGCACCTCTGGGCGCCCTCCGCCATTTCTGAGCTTCAGCCCGGACATGGCGCAGCGGTAGTCGTAAGCCTCACGCACCTTCCGGCGGAACGCAACATCTCGGTATGGCCGCCGCGTAAGGCGTTCCAGAACCGGACGTTCGAAGATCGTCGCCTCCTCGGCAATCTCCGAACCCTTCGGATCATATCGAGTGGCCTCTTGCCTCTCGAGGTCTTCAGGAAGCCCCAGCCGGACGATCCGAACGAAATCCTCATCTGGGAGACGCCGTACCGCGAGCTGCACGGCCCCACCCTTCTTCGGGGTTCCATCTGGCTCTGTGAGTGCCTGTTCCAATGGGCTGCCGTTGATTAGCCGCGGAACCTCAGTATCGAGCGGCAGGAAGCTGCCCGGTTCGATCATGGCGAGATAACGCCCCTCGACTCCGGGTTTTTGAATCACCCTCTCAATCTTCGCAACCGCGAAATACCCACGCGGCCCAGCCTTCACCGGCTCATAGTAAACAACCCAGTCCCCAACGGCCTCTTTGACAGCCTTGAGGTAGGTACGCGGAAAGTCATAAACGACGTCAGGTTCGTCGTCGTAAATAGAGTCCGCCTTGTGGAGCAGCACCAGCTTTGTCATGTTCCCAGAGAATACGTCCCTGAGCAGAACGCAAGCGATCAATCGAAGTAAACCCCACAAACCGATCTACAGCGCATCCGCTAAACCATTTAAATAGCGTGATGTAGAATGCACTGGGCATGCAAAAAACTCCAATGAAATCAGGAGCAGAATGCGGATTGGATACCCGTCCACGCATTCGTTGGCATCAGCCGCCAAAATGGGAAACTGTTGGCGAAACTCGCTAACGGCCGCACGCCACCGGGCTCCCGCTCACATGGGCCGCAGGCCCACCGCATGCAACGGGTGCTACCATGCCGTTGGCGCTGTGACGGCGTCTCTAAATGGCACAGAGTGGTCGTTTAGCTGATGCGTAGCGAACGGCAGTATTCCGCCCAGCGCCACGTACTTGCAAGAATCTCACTGTGCACCCCGGCTCATTGACACCCGATAGCTGTACGGACCAGTCTGCTCGACCGTCAAGGATTCACCTGCCTTAGCGCCGTTCCGCTCGAAGAACTCGCGGATCCAGCTGCGCTTGCGGAAGAACCGCTTTGCGCCGTCCAGATCGGTCATGACGACGGTGTCACCGCCCCAATCGACGGCAATCTCGCGCTGGGCGGCGGAGGCACGGTTCGATCCGCCGATCGCGTCGGCCGGGAACTTTTCAAAGAAGCTCCTGAGGTAGATGTGGTTGTTGTCGATGTTGCCCTGTGTGATTTCGACGATTCCGATGTGGCGCGAGACATCCTGCAGCGGGGTCTGTATTGAAGGCATCGGTTCCGCGGCAACTTCGTGCACTGCAGGCGCGATGACTTCGAAATCTTCGATCAAGTCGAAACCCTCGGCGTCCGAATTTGGATGGCCACTAACCTGCATCATCCCCTGCGCTGCTACAGGCTGAACGCCTTCAGCCCGCAAGACCACCTCTGCTGCGGCACGGGCATCTTCGCCGGCGTCATGATGCTCAAACACGAGGCCGAGGTGCTGCTTGAGGCTTGCAAGACCATGGCCGCCGTTGCCCCGCAATTCGGGCCAGGCGGCACGGGCGACATGAACGCTGTCGCGCCATACCCACTTAGGGACCGGCATGCCACCATGCCCACAGGCAGCGGTAATCGCGCTCCGGTCAAAGCCCGAGTGCTGATAGACGGTCCCGTCTTGCAATCCTTCGTGCAGGATGGGCAGAACCTCGGCAAAGGTGGGCGCACCTTGGACCGTGCGGGCACTGATCCCATGCAGATAGGTAAACACCCAGTGGTCAACCTGCGGATCGATATAGGTCATCCAAGTTTCGATGGAGTTGTCAGGACGGACACAGGCAACACCGATCTGGCAAATGCTGCCACGGTCATTGTTTGCCGTCTCGACATCCAGCGCGAAGAAGCGGAAAGGGCCCTTCGGGAAGGGCGTGACACGTGCCTGCCGGATTGCTGTGGGCATTGGTGCAGGTGCTTCGACGGGGCGGGTAATGGGGCCGCCCGTTGGACCAATCATGGCGGAAAGGAAACGCAGGCGCTGACGTTCGATTGCTGCCAACTCCCGCGCGCCCCATCCAAGGCGGCGCAACGTGGCTTCGACCAGGTCGACCGGTTCGTCATAGGACTGCATCTTGCGCCGGTTCCACGCGATGGCGTGGTCGGGGGCCAAGGAAAGGACCTCTGCCTCCAGACGCGCGATGTCCAATGTGTCGGGTAGGGGCAGCCAGACTGCGCGGCAGTGGTCGACGACAAAACTGTTGCGCAGCGACTTGGCGAGGTCGCCATCTGCTTTTGTCGTCGGGTCCATGCGGTCGCGCCACATCCGGCCGGTGTTGTACATCTGCGAGAAGTAGTGGCTCATGCCTTCCGAGCCGGTGCGATGACGCCGGTGGATCCGCTCGTAGAAGGTCTGGTCGGTCGAACTGGTTGATCCGATGTACCGAAGATCACCGTCGTGATCGACGAGGCCGTAAATGCCGCGCGCATCGCGCGGCGCCTGAACTGTCGGGCGGGGTTCTGCTTCGAGAAGGGCGGAAAGCAGATCTTCGGCAGTAAAACGCATCATCATAAAGCTCCTGATCACAGCGACGTCAGCTGGCGGCGTTCGATGCGCTTCCAGTCGCGCCCCGAAACAATACCCCAGTTGCCCGCGTCATTCGGGCGGCGCCAGCGTGGGGTTGCCATCCTCTGCAAGGCAGACAATGCCTCGTCGAACGTGTCATACGGAACCTCTTCTTCCTTCGCGCCGATCCTGAACTTGCCGCTACGCATGAGGCCGGGATGAAAGTAGCTGCCGTCCGCCGCGACTGGGACGAATACCACATCGTCCGAGAAGTCCGGGCTTGTTGCCTCGGGCAGCGCTTCATCAGCATGCTGCCAAATCGAGGTGAAGAACTCCTTCCGACCATTCAGCCACGCGGCCGCGCTGACGGCCGTCACACGCTGGCCGACTTTCTCAAGACCGCCTTCACTGCCGGACAAGATGTTCCGGATCCGGCCTTCGGTGACGCCGCCGAACAGGGCAAGTGACTGCAAATCGACATCGCCTTCTCCAGTGTCCATGGCATGGCGCGCAAGCGCGAGATTGATGATCCTCGCGATAACACCCTGTCGCTCGGGCTGTATCACCTGCTGGAATTGATCCAGCTGCTGTGCCAGCGCATCAATCCAAGCCTTGCGCGCGTTGAGCGGAATATCGGCGGGAGTGACACCGTAGAGACCATAGATGCCGGCGTTGTCGATCAGCCTGGTGCCAGTCCAGTGAGGCGTCAGAACCGGATCATAGGTTTCGAAGGCTTCCCGCCAGGTCTTGCCCTCGACATCGGGGCCGTGCAGCATCCCAAACAGATGTGGTGAAATTTCCTCTGCGCCGAGGATCATTTCGATCACACGGAAACGGGATGCGAGAAGTTCAAGGAGTTCGTGTCCATAGTCCCAGTTCGCTGTGTAGTCGCTGTTAGCGGCCTGCGCATAGCCGATCAGCTCGCGATCGAACCAGGCCTCACGGCGCTCCTCAGTTGTCATCGTTTCAGGGGTAAGGGCGGGCATGTTCATTGTCTTTTCCTTCAGGCGTGCATGCGGCGAATCGCAGCGCGGAGATTATGATGCGCGCGATGATCGGAGGGCGTGGAAGCCGCGACGAGGAACCCTTTTTCGAAGTGAAGGGTGTAGTGATGGCCGCGCTGTTTGATGTCGAGCAAGGGCACACCTTCGGAGTGGCAAAGCTGCTGATACTCTCGGACGATCTTACGCATGTGGCAATCCTCGTGATATGTGATCTGTTGATGCACATTTAATGAAGGCATTGCGCTGTGTCAATGTCGTGATTTCACGAATCTTACATTTTGCCACATCAGTCAAGATGTAGGCATCGAGCAAGCGCTGACACTTTGAAAGCTGACTGATCGTCTCAGGCTCAAGACACCTTTGCCGACAGCCAGAAATTCCCGCCAACATCCCGCGTGCTACCTTGTGCCACTCAGTGATTGCGGTGGGCCCAGGGCTGGTTCCTTGGCATTGCTGACGAAATTTCCAGGTCTCGCAGCAAGGTGCCACTCACCAGAATATCCTGCACCCAACCCAACGCCCGCCACCATTCTTCATACCCGCGCC
>JAQWWH010000033.1 GCA_029255105.1 Flavimaricola sp.
CCGGGCGCGGGCTGATCTTGCTGAAATGGAAGCGCAGGAAAAGCGCCGTTCGTTGATTGCGGCTGATCAGATTGAGGCTGCCTGGATCGCGGTGCTTGCGCTTTTGAGAACTCGCCTGCTGGCGCTGCCCGACCGGCTGGCACCACAGGCTTTTGACCAACCCACCGTCGGAGATACCCGGAACCTGATCCGTGCCGCCATCCGCGAGGTGCTTGATGATCTCGCGCAGCCAGACATTGAACTCGAGACTGACATTGACCTTGAGGGGATCACCGATCCTGAAACGGACGGTGGCGACCGCGCTGGCAGTTCTCAAACCGCCACCGGACCTGACGATCAGCGATTGGGCGGATCAGAACCGGAGGCTGAGTTCTGAGGCCAGCGCCGAGCCCGGCCAATGGCGCACGAGCCGTGCGGAATATCAGCGCGGCATCATGGAGGCGGTGTCGGATGCCGCCACCGAAACCGTTGTGATCATGTCGAGTTCACAGGTGGGCAAGGCGTTGGCGCTGGACACGCCGCTGGCGACGCCCACCGGGTGGACCACGATGGGCGATGTGCGGGTCGGCGACATTCTTTTTGACGAAACCGGCGCGCCCTGCCGCGTCACGGGTGCCACTGATGTGATGCGCAACCGACGCTGCTACCGGGTGCAGTTTTCGGACGGAAGCTCAATCATCGCCGATGCTGACCACCTTTGGGCAGTCGATAGCGATACGCAAGTGCGCGCGCAGGACGCGATGAGGGACCTGTTCCATGACGATCCACCAAGCGGTCCTGACGACGAAGGAGATTGCTGAGACAGCGCATTACTTTGGTGCGAAGAAAAGGAACAGATACGCCATCCCGGTAGCTGGCGCGCTGCAACTGCCCCGGCGGACATTGCCAGTTCCGCCTTATGCACTCGGCGTCTGGCTTGGGGACGGCCACAGCTATGGCTCACAGATCACTTGCCATCAGGATGATCTGGAAATCGCCGATCACTTACGCGCCTGCGGCATGGAGGTTGAGGTGAAGTCGAAGGATAAGCGGGTTCCGCACATCCTGACACTGAAGCCGAGGCTGCTTTGGCCCGACAGTATTTGTCGCCGTGGCCATGACATGGATGTGCTGGGCCGCCATGGGAATGGGAAATGCGCAGAATGTGGGCGGCAGTTCGCGATGCAGTGGAAGCACGGCTCAGCGGTCGATCCGGTTTTGGAACAGGGCAAACCGTTCAGTCTGCGCCTGCGAGACATGGGGCTAGTCAAGGGGCGGAATACGCCGGGAACCGGGAAACATATTCCATCAGCCTACCTGCGCGCCTCGAAAGACCAGCGCCTGGCCCTGTTGCAAGGCCTGATGGATACCGACGGCTATGTTGGCACCAATGGCCGCTGTGAATTCATAACGATCTACCCCCGGCTGGCCGATGGCTTTGGCGAACTTCTGGCTTCTCTGGGCATAAAGTTTACTGCCGTGGATAAGCAGCCGACTGTAGTGATCGACGGCGAACGGCGTCTTGGAAACCCCGCGACGCGGTTCTCCTTCATGATCTATGACGACACGCCGGTGTTCCGACTGGCAAGGAAGCGCGCGCGTCAGGTCTCGCGCGTGGGGCGGCGGACGACAGAAACCGAGCGGCGCCGCATTGTCGCCGTCGAGCCGGTCGAGAGTGTGCCTGTGCGCTGCATTCAGGTGGATAGCCCAAATCGGCTCTATCTGGCGGGTCAGACCATGATCCCGACGCATAACACGGAGATGCTGAACAACGCGGTCGGCTACCACATCGACCAAGACCCAGCCCCAATCATGGTGGTGATGCCAACCGAGCGCGACGCGGAAACCTGGTCGAAGGACCGCTTCTCGCCGATGGCGCGGGACACGCCATGCTTGCAGGGTAAGATCGCCGATCCGCGCTCGCGGGACGGCAACAACAAGATCCTGCACAAGCGGTTTCCGGGCGGGCATCTGACGATTGTTGGTGCCAACGCGCCCTCGGGTCTGGCGAGCCGCCCGATCAGGCTCTTGCTCTGCGATGAGGTGGACCGGTACCCGTTCAGCGCCGGCGCCGAGGGGGACCCGGTCAACCTTGCGAAAAAACGGACAGTCACCTTCTGGAACCGCAAGATCGTGTTGGTTTCGACACCGACAAACAAAGGTGCCAGCCGGATTGAGGCGGCCTTTGAGGAAAGCGACCAGCGGCGGTTCTGGGTCCCCTGCCCCGACTGCGGATCAGAGCAGCTGCTGACCTGGAGCCAAGTCCGCTGGGACAAGGCAGAGGACGGCCACCACCAGCCCGACACGGCGCGGTATCACTGCATCGCGTGTGACGCGGCCTGGCGGGACGAAACCCGCTGGGCTGCCATCTCAAAGGGCCGCTGGATTGCAGACCAGCCCTTTGCGGGCACAGCAGGGTTCCACCTCAACGAGATCTATTCGCCCTGGGTCAGGTTGGCAGCAATGGCCAAAACCTTCCTGTCCGCGCGCGCCGGTGGGGATGAAATGATGAAGACCTTCATCAACACCTCCTTGGGCGAGACCTGGATGGAAAGCGGTGAGGCTCCCGATTGGCAACGCCTGCAGGGTCTGAAGGAGGACTGGCGCGCGGGCACCGTGCCGGCCGGCGGTCTGTTCCTCACGGCTGGGGCGGATGTGCAGAAGGACAGGATTGAGGTCGATGTCTGGGCTTGGGGCAAGGGTCTGCAAAGCTGGCTGATCGATCACATTGTCATCGACGGCGGTCCGGGCGAGGAGGCCTGCTGGCAGAAACTGTCGGATCTGCTTGGGCGGACATGGCTGCACGCGACCGGCACGCCGATGCCCATCGCAAAGCTTGCGATCGACACCGGCTATGAAACGGCCGCTGTTTACGCTTGGGCGCGGCAGGTCGGGTTTGGCCAGGTGGCCCCTGTCAAAGGCCTTGAGGGGTTTAATCGCGCCAGCCCTGTGACGGGTCCAACCTTTGTCGATGCGACCATCGGGGGCAAGCGGCTGCGCCGTGGCGCACGATTGTGGTCGGTGGCCACATCAACGTTCAAGGCCGAGACCTATCGCTTCCTGCGGCTTGACCCGCCGGAAATGGTCAGCCCGGTGGATTGGGAGAGGTTTCCTCCCGGCTTTCTTCATCTGCCGGGCTGGGTCGATGCTGAATGGCTAAAACAGCTGACCGCAGAACAATTGGTCACAGTCAAGAACAAGCGCGGCTTTGCCAAGCTGGAATGGCAAAAGCTGCGGGAACGCAACGAGGCGCTGGACTGCCGTGTCTATGCCCGGGCAGCGGCTTGGATCCTCGGGGCTGACCGCTGGTCTGAGGCGCGGTGGGGCGATTTGGAAACCCAACTCGGGGTGACAGCACAAGACTTGGCTGATGGCGGGGCGGGAAACATCACGCCCGCTTCTCGCCGCGCTGGACCGCAGCGGCGAACCGTACGCTCAAGTTACATGGGGTGAACGCTTAGCTTCATTGTAGACAGCACTTCTTGAACTTCTTGCCGCTGCCACAAGGACAGGGATCGTTGCGCCCCACTGGGGTTGTCTCATACATGAAAGTCTCAGCCCATGGCATGGCACGCGCTGCGTTACGTGCACCATTGCTCTTCTGCCGGGCAAGATAAGCGTCGGAATAGCCATGCCATGACGACAATTCTGCGATGGCATCCATTATCAGACCGCGCTGGTAGCGCTCATTGCCCGGCACGCGCCCAGTTTCGGCGGAAAGTGCCAAATCCCGTTGAATTTCATCGAAGCTGCAATATTCCTTTGGGATCAATCCGGCATCAAAGGTCGCGCGAATTTCTGGCTCCATATCGGAGAGGCCCAAATCAACAAGCCCGTCGACCCAGCCGATGAGCAGGTCACTATTCTCCTCCGGGCATCGGTCACGAAAACTGCGGAAGTAATCCAAAACGTCGGTGCGCTGTTCCGGATGCACCTGGGCAATCAAAACGAGCGCATCCAACATTGAACTGCGCGCATAGGCATCGGCGCTCTCATCTTCAATGAACTCAAACAGAGGCTTGAGGTCACCGTCGAACGTTCCGGCGATCACGCGAAAGCCTGTTTCGGTGATCGCGTCTCCCAAAAGGTAGTCCAACGTCGTGGTGGGCTGGCGCATCAGCTTTAACAAGGGACGATAGGCGCGTGGTTCCCGAAACTCCCCAAGCATGTGGAATATCGGTATCAGCGCGGTAATTGCCTCTTCCTGCATCTCCGGGCGTTTTTGAGATCCGAGCCGATCTACAAGCTCGAGAAAAACCGGGACCATCGTCTCGCGGTCTTGGCCGGCTGCGGCCATTGCTGCCTTCGGGAAAATGTCATGGCGCTCAAGGTCGCGCATGATCTCATCTGGTGTCATGGATTCGCTCTTTGTGTCGGTCTTTCCCTTGAAAGACCGATTTTTTCTATGCAGGTCAACTCACATGCCGACAATCACAGATCTGCGTTCCCGCCGCGAAGCGCTAGAAGCACAACGCGCATCGGGCGTGGCCCGTGTCAGCTATGACGGCAAGACCGTCGACTACCGCAGCGTGGCGGAGATTGACCGGGCCATTGAAGCGTTGGATCGCGATATTGCGGCCTCCGAGGGACGACGGATCGTTCGGCAGGTGCGTGTCACGACGACGAAGGGTCTTTGATCGATGGGCCTGTTTGATCGTTTCCGTCGCCCATCCTCTGGCGGCCCTGAGACTGTGCGCGCGCGGCTCGAAGGTGCCATGGCCAAGCGGAGGCTGCGCGGCTGGAACCCGCCTCTGGAAAACATCAACGCGCTGGTGGCCTCTGGCGGCCCAAGGCTTTTGGCCAGGTCGCGCGAACTGGTTGTCACGAACGGTTATGCGGCCAACGCCTGCGAGGCCTTTGCTGCCAACCTTGTGGGGGACGGGATCAAACCGTCGTCACTCATTGGTGACGCCGATCTGCGCGACCAGGTCCAGAAACTCTGGCTTGCCTGGACGGACGAAGCCGATGCCGATAGTCTGACCGATTTCTACGGCCTGCAGGCCATGGTTGCGCGCGAGATGTTTGTCGCGGGCGAATGTTTTGTCCGCTTCCGTCCGCGTCGGGCAGAGGATGGCCTGATGGTGCCGCTGCAACTGCAGCTTCTCCAGTCTGAGATGCTGCCCTTCGAGAAAACCGAAACCGCCGCCAACGGAAACCCTATTCGCTGCGGAATTGAATTCGATCTGATCGGGCGACGGGTGGCCTATCACTTTCGGCGGCGCCACCCGGGCGACAGCACGGATCAGCGGGTGGCGATCCCCGAGACCGTGCGCGTGCCGGCGGAGGATGTGCTCCATATCTATCGGCCTATTGATGCAGGGCAAATCCGCGGGTTGCCGCATGTGGCCCCGGCCATGGTGCGGCTGTTTCTGCTGGACCAGTACGACGATGCCGAACTGGACCGCAAAAAGACGGCCGCGATGTTCGCGGGGTTCATCACCAAGACGGCGCCGGAAGACCCGATGATCGGCGAAGGGGCTGCTGATCTCGACGGGGCAGCCTTGGCGAGCCTTGAGCCCGGCACTATGCAGGTGCTGTTGCCAGGCGAGGATGTGAAGTTCTCGAGCCCGGCCGATGTGGGCGGTGGCTATGAGGCGTTTCAGTATAGGACGCTGCTGGCGGTCTCGGCCTCGCTTGGGCTCCCGTACCATCTGGTCACCGGTGATGTGCGGCAGGCGAATTATTCGAGCCTGCGGGCGGAACTGGTCGAGTTCCGCCGCCGCATTGGCCAGCTGCAACATGGTGTCATGGCGCATCAGCTGTGCCGTCCGATCTGGCGGCGCTGGCTGGAGACGGCTGTGCTCTCGGGGGCGCTGGATATCGGCGATCCCGCCGTCGCGCGACCAGTGCAATGGATCCCGCCCCGCTGGGATTGGGTCGATCCGCTGAAAGACATCCAGGCGCAGGTCCTGGCGATGGAGGCAGGCATTACATCGCGGCGCAAGGTGGTCGAAGCCACCGGCTACGATGTGGAGGAAGTGGACCGCGAAAACGCGGCCGATGCGGCACGGACAAAAGATCTCGGGCTCAGCTACAGAACCAGCCCCGGCGAGACGCAGGGCGCGCGGGCGACACCAACGCAGACGCCGGAAACAGATAAAGGCGACGGGTCCGCCGCGCAATCCGAACAGGAGTAACACCATGAACAGTTGGTACACGATCCGCGCCCGGGCAACGGGCACGGAAGTGCTGATCTATGACGAAATCGGCGCTTACGGCGTCAGCGCAAAGGGTTTCCTCGCCGAGCTAGGCGCGCTGCCGGAAGACGCTCCCATCGATCTGCGGCTGAACAGCCCGGGCGGGTCGGTCTTTGATGCCGTGGCGATCTACAATGCATTGCAGAGGCATAAGGGAAACATCACGGTCTGGATCGACGGGATTGCGGCCTCGGCCGCGAGCTACATCGCGATGGCAGGCGATGAAATCGTGATGCCAGAAAATGCCTTTCTGATGATCCATGATCCGAGTGGTATTGTCATGGGCACGGCGGCCGATATGCGCGACATGGCTGGGACTCTGGATAAGATCGCGGCCAGCATGACGCGCGGCTATGCTGCCAAATCTGGAAAGCCAGAGGCGGAAATTGCGACGCTGCTTGCGGCGGAGACTTGGTTCGATGCAAAAGACGCGCTCGCGGCTGGCCTTGCCACGCGCTTGGTAGAGCCTGTGCACATCGCTGCAAGCTTTGATATTGGTCGGTTTCGCAATGCGCCGCCTGAACTGGCTGAAGCGAACGACACTGAAAGCGCGACGTCCAAAGCTGACACCGTGGAAGACGAAAACGATGTTGCGGAGCGTGGTGATCCGGCACCCACACCAGTTCCCACGACCAACGTTCCCGGCGAGAACGGTGACCCGTTGGCCCCTGTTGATGATCCCGCGACGCTGCAGAGGGATGTTGCAGGCGACAGCATCCCTTTCAACAAAAGCGATCCGACTATTGTTGCCCCGGTCAACACTGAGGCAGGTGCCCGCGCCATTCGCGCTGAGGTCATGGCGCACGCGCGTGGCGTGATCGATCTCTGCCGTCTCGCGGGCCAGCCGCAAATGGCTGGACGCTTCTTGGAGGAGGATGTCGGTCTCGATGAGGTCCGCAATCGTCTCTTGGCAGCCAAGGCGGAGGCAACCCCTGACCTCACCAGCAATGCACATGCCCAACCGGGGCGCGCTGCAAACACCAATCCCTGGGGTGATGTGATCGCCCGCACCTTCAAGACGAAAGGCTAACCCATCATGACCACGCTCACTGAAGGCAAACACGCGGGCGGCTTCCTTGTCTGGGAAGTGCTGCGCGATTACACCCGCGAAACCGTTACCATCGCCTCCGGTGCGGGCAAACTCGAGCCCGGCACCGTGCTGGGCAAGATCACCACGGGCGGAAAATTCACCACCCTTGCGCCCGCCGCCACCAATGGCAGCCAGAATGCCGCCGGCATCCTCTGGGCGGGCGTTGACGCGTCAGCCGCCGATGCACCGGGCGTTGTGATCCTGCGCGGCCCTGCAATCGTGAATCGCCACGAGGTCGTCTGGCCCGATGGCGCGCTGGAAGCCCAGATCACTGCCGCCACCACGGCCCTTGCCGCGCTTGGCATCATCCTGCGCTGAGCCTGAGAACAGCTTCACCAAGATCCCTAAAATAGAAGGAGGCACGCTGTGGCCACCATGGATATCTTTGAAGGCGATGCCTTCAGCATTATCGAGTTGACCCGGGCTCTCGAAAATATCCCATTTAAGCCTGCGATCCTCTCGGGCGCAGGCTTGTTCGGCTCGCGCGGTGTGCGCGCGCGCACTGTAATGATCGAGAGCCGCGACGGCACCCTGTCGCTGATCCCGTTCTCGGAACGGGGCTCGGCCTATGAGCAACAGATCCCCGAACGGCGTGAGATGCGGGCCTTTGTCTGCCGTCAGTTCAAAAAGCAGGACGTGCTCTGGGCCTCTGAAATCCAAGCCATCCGTGACTTCGGCTCCGAAACTGCTACCCAGCAGGTGCAAACAGAGGTCGCCCGCAAGATGGGACGGCTGCGCAATGATGCCGAGGCCACCTTCGAGTTCCACCTCTTTAATGGCATTCAGGGCGTGGTGAAGGATCCCAAGGACGGGGCCACGGTCATCAACTACTACACCGAGTTTGGCATCACACCGGCCACGGAGGTGGATTTTGATCTCGACAATGCGAGCCCAGCCTCGGGCGCGCTCAGGAAACGTTGCCAAGCGCTGATCGAAAGTGTCGAAGATACGTTGGGTGGTCTGGCCGCAGGCCAGATACAGCTGCGTGCGGAATGCGGCTCTGCCTTTTTTGCCGATCTGGTGGCCCATAAAGAGGTGCGCGAGACCTATCTCAACACCGCCGCTGCTGCCGATCTGCGTGGCCGGGTCGGTGAAGAGGTCAGCTTCGGCGGCATCAGCTTCCGGCGCTATCGCGGTGGTCTCGGCTTTGGCGTGCCGAGTGACAAGGCGTATTTCTATCCCGAGGGGGTCGAGGGGCTCTTTGAGATTTACTATGCCCCCGCCGACACCTTCGAGACCGTGAACACGCTGGGCCTGCCGCTTTACGCGCGGATGATCCCGGATCGCGACCGGGACGAATGGGTCCGGCTTGAGATCGAGAGCAACCCGCTGCCGATCTGCACCCGGCCGCAGGTCCTGCGTGCAGGCAGGCGGACCTGATGACCGCCTTTGCGGATGCGCTTGGGGTCTTGTTCTTGGATGCTAACATCTCGATCGAAATTTGGCATCGGGACAGTGAGGGGCAATTCACCCGCGCCCGTGGCATTTTGCGGCGGCCTGACGAGATTATTGAGTTCGGGTCGGCACGGCTTCTCTCAGAAACCACCCGGATCGACGTCCGGGTGGCCGACCTCCCTGACCCGCGCCCGCAGGAGCAGATCCTGATTGGCGAGCAGACCTTCCTGATCCAAGGCGAGCCGCGCCGTGATCGCGAGCGGCTGGTGTGGACGCTGGAGTTGCATCCCGCATGAAGATCAAACTCGACCTTGCGCCCGATCTGGTGGCGGCCATGGCGGCCGAAATCAAGGCTGGCGAAAAGGCCGTCAGTACCGCGATGCGCGTCGCTGGCACTGATCTGAAAACATCATGGCGCGGGCAGATCACCGGCGCAGGGTTGGGGCGACGTCTGGCAAACTCAATTCGGAGCCAGACCTATCCCAAGGCGGGTGACAGTCTGAACGCCGCGGCCCTGGTCTGGTCCCAAGCTCCGGTGATTGTCAGTGCGCATGACACAGGCCCGCTGATCCGCTCGAAATCCGGGCTTTGGCTGGCGATCCCAACGGCGGCGGCTGGCAAGGGCACGCGTGGCGGGCGCATGACCCCGGGCGAATGGGAACGCCGCCGGGGGCTTCGCCTGCAGTTCGTCTATCGCAAGCGGGGTCCCAGCTTGCTGGTGGCGGAGGGGCGGCTGAACAGCCGAGGCCTGGGTGTGGCGTCGCGCTCAAAGACCGGGCGCGGCGTGGCCACAGTTCCGATCTTCCTTCTGGTGCGGCAAGTCAAGCTCACGAAACGCTTGGATCTGGCGCGGGATGCAGCGCGGGCAGTGGAGCGCGTGCCCGGGCTGATCGTGGCGAATTGGGTGGAGGCGCGTATCTTATCCTGAGCCCCGTCAACGTCTCACCTGTTCACCGTCAATTCGGGCGCTCGGCTGGCTGCGCTGGCTCGAAATCAAACTCCATGAAGCAGTCGAACAGCGCCGTCTTCTGGTACAGTCGATCATAAACATGCGTTTCACCATCACAGGGTGACGATGTCGCCATCAATCCGAACCATGAAAGAGGGGTCAGATAGACGGCGCGCATGTACACTTCGAGCATGCCGAATGTGTTGTCGAGGAATTTCTCTGGCGGAACGAAGCAGTAGCGCGTCAGTTCTGACACAGTGCGCGGCGCATCGGCCGTTATCGACAAACCCCAGAAGATGATCCCGGCTTGTTCCCGCACCCAAGGATGGGCCAGTTTTGTCAGCGTCCTTGGGTTTACCTTACTGAACGTTGCTTCGAACACGGCACGCACGATCGACTGGTCAACGAGCTTTTCACAGACACGCCGCCCCGCGACCGTAACCATCAACCGCCCATCAACTATTTTGGTCAACTTGGCGGCGCCCGCCAATGCCATCAAAAAATCAAGCGGACCGATGTTTTCCTGATCAAGTGGCCGCCGCATCATCCGGGTCATATCCATATCGCAGTTCGGCCAAGTCGTCGTCTCAAGAAGAAGGTCGAGACCGTCGGACGAGATACTTCCATTTTCCAAAAGGGGGATGCGACCCTCGCTGATAAGGCTGAAGAATATATCCAAATTCAAAAATATGGAGGAGGCTGCGAGGTCTGCCGAGCAGTCCGAATAGTTGAGCTGCAAGGGGGACTGCGGTGAGTTGAAAGGCACCATTTCGTAGAACGTGCTTTCCGGCAACTGGAGCCAGGCAGGATAAACGTCCTGGAGCCAGTCAGTAAGCTTGGCGGGCAGTGGCGTGGATAATTTGATTTTCGACATGATGGGCAATTCCTTGCAACCTTTGATGAATGGTAACCCATGATTTCTCCCCGCGAAACCATTCTGACCGCGCTGCATGCGCGGCTCTCAACACTGCCCGCCACTGCCTTGCGTGGCGAGGTGCTGCCTGAACGCGTTCCGGCCGAGGGGCTGTTGATCCTGCGCGACGGCGAACCAGGCGACCCCGAAGTCACGCTGTCGCCTCTGCGCTACCACTACCAGCACCGCTCCGAAATCGAGGTCGTTGTCCAGGGCCCTAACCGCGACGCGGCCTTCGACACCCTTTGCGCCAGCATCGGCACGGCACTCGCCGCCGACCGAACGTTAGGCGGCCTCTGCGACTGGGTTGAGGCTGAAGCACCGCAGCCCGTTGATCTGCTGGTCGAGGGCGCGGCGAGCCTAAAGGCGGCGGTGGTCGAGGTGGTGCTGCATTATTCAACGGCCGATCCGCTCGGATGACGCTACGGCCAGCCTGAAGGCCGCGTTCGGCGGGACGACAGTCCACTGGACTGTCGTCTGATCCGCCTCACTCCCGGTCGTCCTGCACTATTCAACGGCCGACCCGCTGGCCTGATCCCGACAATCCGAGGAGAATACCATGGCACGAGCCCAAGGGGCGCGGGCGCAGATGGCGCTTGCGTTCGAAACAAGTTATGGCGCGCCGCCGGTGAGTGGCTTTACTAAGATGCCCTTTGCCAGCACGACACTTGGCGCGGAGCAACCGCTGCAAACGTCGGAGCTTTTGGGCTACGGCCGGGATCCGCAGGCGCCGATCAAGGATGCGGTGACGGCCGATGGCGACGTGGTGATCCCGATGGACGCCGAGGCCTTTGGGTTTTGGCTCAAGGCGGCCTTTGGGGCGCCAGTCACCACGGGAGCCGAGGCCCCCTACACCCATGAGTTCCGCTCTGGAAACTGGGCGCTGCCCAGCTTCTCGGTCGAGACCGGGATGCCGGAGGTGCCGCGGTTCGCGATGTATTCGGGCTGCATGGTCGACAGTCTCAGCTGGCAGATGGCCCGCTCGGGGCTTTTGACGGCCACGGCCAGTATTGTGGCGCAGGGAGAGGCCATAGGCACGACAACGGCAGCCGGCACGCTGGCCAATATCGCGCTGAAGCGTTTTGGCCACTTCAACGGGGCGATCACGCGGGATGGGTCCAACATCGGGAACGTGGTCTCGGCCGATCTCACCTATGCCAACACGCTTGATCGCATTGAGACGATCCGGGCCGATGGCAAGATCGACGGGGCGGATCCGTCCATTGCCGCGCTGAACGGCAATGTCGTTGTGCGCTTTGCCGATCAGACCCTGGTGCAACAGGCGATCAACGGCGAGGCCTGCGCATTGGACTTCTCCTACGCGCTCGCCACCGGCGAAACCCTGACCCTGACGGCGCACGCCGTTTATCTGCCGCGCCCCCGGATCGAAATCTCCGGCCCGCAGGGCGTGCAGGCCACTTTCGACTGGCAAGCGGCCAGCGATCCGGTGGTTGGCCGAATGTGCACCGTCACGCTCACCAATAACCGCGAGGTTTACTGACCATGTTGCGCTTGAACCTATCCAATGAGCCGCAATGGCTTGATCTTGGCCACGGGGTCCGCCTGCTTGTCGAACCGCTCACAACCGCCGTCATGCTGGCCGCCCGCAGCGACCCGGCAATCCTCGCCGCAGCAGCAGATGCCGACAGCAGCGCGTCCAACGACGACCTCGCCCGTATCGTGGCAAAGGCGGTCGCCCGTATCGTGGTGAAAGACTGGGAGGGCGTCGGCGACGAAGACAGCAAGCCGCTGCCACTGACCCCTAGCGGTATCGATGCCCTGCTGGAACTCTGGCCGATCTTCGAGGCTTTCCAGACCAAATACATCGCTGGCGCGCTCATTCTGGATGCGGAAAAAAACGTCTGACCGCTCTCGCCGATTGGGAATTCGGCG
>JAQWWH010000034.1 GCA_029255105.1 Flavimaricola sp.
TCGCCCGCACCGCCCTGCATAAGGGTATCGGCACCTCTGTGGCCGTAGAACACATCGTCACCGCTCGTCGCCTGAACCGTGAAGTCCTGACCGCCCCTGTCACCGGTTACGACGTTGAACGACTTTTCATAGGCACCGCCATCCGGACCGGTGACTTTCACCACGATTGTATAAGTCGAGTTCGGCGTGAAATCGTTGCCCGACTTCGTCAGTTCGCCAGTTGAGCTAAGCGAAAAGCCTGCCGAGGTGCCGGAAATCAACTTGAAGGTCGACCCTTCCAGCCCGCCGGTATGGGACAGTTGGGCAATGACGTCACCGATGCCGGGCAGACCCCACTGGTCAGGCTCGACCGCGCCCCATGCAATGTCCGAGGCGGCCATCTGAAGGTTGATGTTCGTGACGTCAAAGATCGTGCTGTCAAAGCCGTTGAGGCTTGAGTTGCGGGCCACGATGTTGGCGAAATTGGCTTTTTCGCCAAACGCCTGGTAGAAGTCGAAGTTGTCGAACTGCTCCAGATAGTAGAACCGGTCGCCCTCTTGCAGGCGGTCGAGTTGCTCGTGAATGACGACCCAGAAGGTCTGACCGACCATACCGCCAAGGACGTGGCTCTCGGCGAGGCCGCCAACCCACATATCGACACGGTCGATACCGCTCACGATCTTGCTGCCGCTTGGTCCATCTGTCAGTGCAATATCCGGGTTGACCGCCACGAAAGCGTCGATGTCCTCTTGTGTGGACAAAACCAGGTCGGGATAGGCCGCCTGGAACTGCGCAATCACCGTATCGCTCAGGCCGTTGCGCGCCTGGAAGTCGGCCCAGTCAGTGTAGGGTGACAGGTCTCCAGCGAAACCGACGGCTTCCGAGATGTAGGGATTGGTCGATGCGGCCAGATCAGCACGGATCTGGTTCAGCGTGCCCAATCCGACGTCCCATCCGCGTGCCACGTTAAAGGCAAAGAGGTCTGCGTTGATCCGCACAAGGTCGTTACGGACAGCGTCGACGATGTTGAAGTCAACCTCTTCCGCCACCTGAGAGGCGTTACCGGCGATGATCGCCGCGGTGCCATGTTCGGTATAGCCGGGCTGCGGCACGTAGCCCGGGGGCAAGGGAGCCGTGAAAGCCTCAGGTGCGTTCGTCGGGTTGAGGAAGGCATCAAAGAGCGACACTTCAAACGGCTGGCCATCAGGACCGATGATCTGTAGCGTCTCGCCGATCAGCGAATGGCCGAACCGGTAGGCCGCGGCCGCGAATTCATGGCTGATGCTGGCATCGGCCTGATCGTTGTAGCCGTTCCAACCGTGGTCACCCGCACCCCGCATGCCGCCCAGCAACATGTCGGCAAAGTCGGTAAAAATGGCCCGCTGGTAGTCGCTGATGTTGAGCAGCTTGGCCGCCTGAAACACCTCGTCTGCTGTGCCGTCAAAACCCTGTGCGACAAGGTTTTCGACATGGAAGTTGTGGTTACGGGCCCAGATTGTGTGAATCGCGGTCAGGCCGATGTTTTCATTGGCACGGCCATCGCCTGCGATCCGATGGTCAAGCAGGTTCATAAAGGGGTTGGTGTCGAGCAGCAACGCATGCCCGGACCCCATGAAGTTGTTGGCCATTGCGGCGACCTGTGCGCCGTTGATCGCACCGGTCCCGGCGTCAACAAGGCCCGGGAAAGCTTCCCGGAAGGCCTGCGCCCCACCCGGAAGCGATGGGTCGCGGAAGATGGTGTTAGCCTCCCAGTGGTGCTCGATCAGGTCTCGCAGGGTCGGCAGCAGGTTGAAGGTCGGGTCGGACGGATCGGGCTCACCATCCAGAAGCAACATCCCGAAACCTTGCGCCCCGTCGCTGTCACGCAGGAACTGGCCGACCAACTCATGCGAGCCGTAGGCCTGGTTCTGGTCCGCGAAAGGCGACGTCTTGTTGATATGGACAGGCAGCCCGTCGCTGCCAATTGCCGCGATTTCGCCACGCGTCAAGTCGGCGGGATTGTCGGAAAACGGACCACGCTCCATCCCCGGGCCACCGATCGCGATGGTGCCGTTTTCAGGGTTCTTGGGGATAAACGTAAGGCCGTGGTCAAAGTACTGGCCGAAGCCGGTGAAAAGCGAGTTGGCGTTCTTGGAATTGGTTCCAAGATTGGCCTCTTGATCGCCAAGCGTGTTCGAGATGGCCCGCGGGTCAAGACCGTCAAAGATCGGGTTGACGTCGAAATTGCCGATCCCGGCGCTGTAGTCACCATGGCGCGCCTCGGTGAGCCGAATGAACGGCTGGTCGGCTGCGCCGTAGCCCGGATTGTCGATGTTGTTTCCAAAGCCGCTCAGGGTGCGGATCCCTGTAGAGCCGAGTGTGTCGTCGGTGCCGGGAACCGCCGGCAGACCGCGCACGAGGTTCATCAGCCCCTCAAGGTCCGCGGCGGTAAGGGTAAAGTTCCCGTTTGCGACGTTGTCGTTCAAGATCGGCCCAATGAGTTCGGGATCCATGATTTGCCTCCAGTCGGCCCGCCATGGCAGTAGCGCGGGCAAATTATCAAAAGTAATGGCAGGCGAATTCAGCAACGGTCTGGCGTCTCAAGGACGAATTGGCCGGGAGCTGTAAACGCGTACCCCCAATTGACCCTGTGATAGCCCCGTCATGCTGCGTCGCGGAACGGCCCTCAGTAGGGCTAAAGATGCGACCTTCTGCTCGAAATCGAGTAGGACCAAAGTCTGATTCTTGCCATCTTTTGGACGCAATCAACCACGCGTATGCCCCCGTGAACGCACGCTATGGCAAATAGACAGGATGCGATATCTTTGATATCTATCAATGATTTAACTGGTTCTGGCAGGAGACCTAGAGGCCGCAATCTTGGGTTGCAGGCGACCCCATCCACCCCTCGCTGGTCCTACGACCTTGGTCCACCGAATCTGGCAAAATAATGGCGGCCCCGCACCAGCCTGCAGCGACGGACGCCCGATTGACGAACTAGCCCTGCTGACGCCGGGCCTCCATCAGGAACAGGCTGGCGAGGGCCTGCCCGTAGGGTGCCGCGACATTCGGGATCTGGCGGTAGAACTCGAGATCGCTCCCCATCGCTGTCCCGTCGGACACATCGGCCAGTATGCCATCCGGCCCGATCCGCGACAGGACTGCCGTTTGTGCCGCACCGGCAATCCGCGCAGTGTCCGGTGCCAGCAGGCCCAGCCTGATCCCGGCAAGAATGCCGTAGCCGATCCCTGCCGTCGCCGAGGCTTCGACCGGCGACGTCGGGTCGTCGAGCAGGGTGTGAAACATCCCCCCCTCGTTCTGACAACGGGCCAGGGCGTCCACCTGGCTGGCCAGAACCGTCGTCAGATAGCGCCCAAGAACCGGATCGGCCGGAGGGGCGATGACGAAAAGCTCGGGGATAGCGATGGTCACCCAGGCATTCCCCCGCGCCCAGCGCGCACGGGCGTAGTTGTGTCGGCCCTCAAAGGTCCATCCGTGGAAGAACAGCGCCGTTTCGGGATCTGCGAGGAAACGGATGTGTACGAGGTATTGGTAGTGCGCCTCGGCGACCCAATCGGTGCGCCCGGTCATGCGACCGGTCTGAGCAAGGAACAGAACCGCCATGAACAGGGTATCGTCCCAAAGCTGGCCGGGCCGCCGCCCCTCTTTGACCACATGTTCAAAGCCGCCTTCGGGCGTCTTGGGCAGGGTTGTCACCAGCCAGTCCGCCCAGTCGCGACACAGGGCCATCCAGTCATCCCGCCCGCTGCGTTCCGCAAGGCAGGCAAGCGCCAGCATGGGGGCGGTCGAGTTTACCTGTCTTGGCGGAAGCCCCCGCCCGATCTGCCAGTCATACCAGCGGGCCAGCGCTGCAATCGCCGCCTCGTCCCCTCGATGTTCGGCATCGCGGAACAGGCCATAAAGGCCCACCCCAACCTCCCAATCCCATTCGTCGAACAGGATGTCGGAGGGGTCCGCCTGATCGACGGAACCGATCCCCTTGAGCCGCCGGAACCCGGCCGACAGGTTGGACAGGGCGGTATCAAGGTCAGACATCAAGGGTCCTCCAGTCCTTTAGGTCGCTTAGTTTCAGGCCGACGTAGGGGGTTGTCTGCAAGGCGTCAAAAGGGGCGTCCTGCCCACCGACCGCAAGCGGGGCGTCAAATGGCAGGGACAATCGACGGCCGTCCGGTGCGGTGACGCTGACCCGGCGCCCAGCCTCGTCGAATTCGGGCGCGGCCCCGGACAGCCTTTGGCCGAACGCCGCCCTGTCCTCACCCGGTAAGGACATGGCGACGATCCAGCCCGTCCGCATCCCATGCGCCCGGAACAAGGCATCACGGTAAAGGCCATCGACCCCTGCAAGCGGGCGCGAGCACCAGACGCCGGCATGCCCTTTGCCCGATGAAACGATCTGCCAGCCTGCGTGCTCCCATTGTCCATCAAAGGCCTCAGGCGCGGCGAATAGCTGGGTAAATCCAATATCGCTCCACTCCCGGTCCAAATCATAGACAAGCAGGGCGATAGATCCGTATTGCGCCACCCTTGGCATGATGTGGTTCCCTGCCAACAGCGAGGGACGCCGCTCGCCCCAGACCTTCAACTCACCGGGATGGTTGATCCAAAGCCGGGCCATAGGGTGCCCTGCCATCTGGACATCGACCACCTGCGCCTGATGGCCCTGCCCGCCGGTCCCCAGATCGGTGACGGTCGACAACTGCCCAGTGGCGGATTTCCAAAGCGACAGCTTGCCCGCCGCCCCCAGTCCCTGACTGTAGCGGGCCTCAATCCAATTGCCCTCCTCCAGCGAGCACAACCAGCTTGCCTGCGGCGGCGGGGCATAGTCCGACAGGCAAAACAGCCCCGCGGCGCGGTCATAGCCGGGCCGGAAGGTCCCGCCAAAGGCAATAGCCGCCACCGACCCCAATTCTGTCGAAGGTCCGGCCAAAAGCTCTTTCTCGTAGCAGCGGCCTTGGGTGCCCGCAGGCACGCCGGCGCTGGTATGCAGGCCGGTCATCACGAATAGCTGGTCCATCAGGGCCGCCGCCTTGCCCGCCAGCGCAGGCGCCATGTCGTACAGCGTGAACAGGCCCAGCAGGTCGATGGGGTAGTAGGCGGCAGAGTTCCATTCGCAAAGCCCGTCCTCTTCGATGGAGGCAAACCACCGCTCCAACCGCGACAGGGCCTCATCCGCCAGCATCCCCCCGGTCCTGCCGCTGTTGGCAAAAACCTCGTCGGAGAACAGCTCTCCCGCGACCAGTTGCGCGACGTGAAAGCACAGAACATGGTTTTCCGACCAGAACCACATCACATCATCGCCCGATTCGGTCAGCCAGTAGCGATAGGTCAGAATCGCGGTCCGCAGCCTGTCTTGCATCGGTTGCGACAGGGCAGATCGCGCGTCGCGCCAAAGCCTGAGAAGCGGCAGAATGGTAAAGTCCGAACAGTCATGCCGCTCTTCGATGGTGATCAGGGCAGCCTCGACGATCTCGCGCAGGCGATCCGGCCGTTTGCCTGCGATGGCCAGCGTCAGGGCAAGGGTCGGTTCAAAGCCGGGGCCGGACATCATCAGCGCGGCGGCCTGTGCCTTGCGCTCGGCCAGATCGCCGCGCAATTCCGTGCCAGGTGGCAGATTGGTCGTGCCAAGTCGCCGGGTCAGACAGGCCGCACCCACATGGGCCGTCACCGCGATGGACAGGCAGCCATGGGGGGTGTTGGCCACATCGAAGATAGGAGCCGAGGGGACGTCGGGGCCAAGAGTAACCTCCAGCCGCTGCGCCGCGTCCGGGGCGACCGACAAGCCGCCGCGCAGAAACGGGCCAAGCCCTTCTACGGTCAGGGTGATAGGCTGGTCCGGCGCGGGGTCGGCGACAAGCCGGGCTTGTCCCGCCTCGTGAAAGACATGCGCGGTCCTCAGCCCAGCCAGAACATGCGCGGCGCGGGCGAGCCCCCCGGCATCCACCGCAAGCGGCAATCGCGTTCGGGCGGGCGGGCCGTCAAGATAGGACAGGGCGAAAAAGCAGGTCGTGTCCCGTTCGTGCAGATCCTCAAGCCGGAGGGTCAAAAGCCCCTCGCCTGCGGGCAAGTCGACGGTGATATCAATACTGCGCGGGCTGTTACGCTCAAACGGTTCAAAGACGGCCAGCGGGGCCTCGTCCAGCCAAAGGCGCACGCCACCGCAGGTCGCGATGCGCAATCGGGCCGGTCCGGCGCGATCTACGATCAGGCGTGTCTGAAAAGCGCGGGCGATCAGGGTCGGGCGAAAGCAGAATTGTGAAAAATCACAATCAGGCCCGTCCAGACCGGCAAAAACATCCTCAAAAGGCCCCTCAGGCCGTGCAACAGTCCGCACCGGAAGTTCGGCCTTCAGCGCCTCCCGGCAGGGCAGATCCCCGGTATCGACCCAGCCATTGCGAAACCGGTAGTCGACCTTGTCCGGCATAGGGCGGGCTGTGCCGGGGTAAAGCCGCCCGTCGGGCAAGGCCATTGCCCAGCAGGTCAAGGACGTGCCAGGGACAAGTTCAACCGGATCAATTACTGTTGACGTCATGCCAGCCTTCTTTGTGTCGCTCGTTGATGCGCCGTTTCACTGTGCCCTTCGCCACGGCAAAGAATCCACTCCCAACTTCGGGATCGCAGAGAAGGGGGCCAACTTGGCAAAAAATGTCGGGCGTTAAATGTTGACGCTAACAAAAACCATGCCCACTATCACCCTCAATACCTGCCACCAAGGCGGGATTGTCCATTTGGGAGGAGACCAAACATGACATTTGTACGTGTATTCAAAACGCGCGCCGCGCTTGCCGGATGTGTTTCGATTCTGGCGCTGGCCGCGACCACCGCCAGCGCGGTCGAGCTTGATCTGATGATCAGCGACGTCGACGCCAAGGCAGGCCTCGTGGCCGAAATGGCGGAGCGTTACACCGCCGAAAACCCCGACGTGACGATTAACCTCAACCTCGTGGGCTACGACGTCATCCGCGAACAGCTGCCGATCCAGCTTGAGGCTGGCACCGGCCCGGATCTGGCGTTTGTCACCAACCTTGGTGGCCTGAACCCCTACTACGTTGACCTGACGCCCTACGTCGACGCCGAAGCCTGGGAGGCCGACTACGGCGCGGTCCTGCCTTGGTATCGCGCAGGCAATCCGGGCGGCATCTACGGGTTCCACACCGAGATGACAGTGACGGGTCCTTACGTGAACCTGACCATGTTCGAAGAGGCGGGCGTAGAAGTACCGGCCCCTGGCGCAACCTGGGATGACTGGGCCGAAGCGACCCAGGCCGTCATGGACGCCACCGGCAGCTATGCAGGCATGATCATGGACCGCTCTGGCCACCGGATGGCTGGTCCGGCGATGTCCTACGGTGCGGCGTATTTCGACGATGCGGGCAACTTCATCATCGACGACGGCTTCCGTGACTTTGCCCAGAAGATGGTTGACTGGCACACCTCTGGCCTGATGCCCGCCGATATCTGGCCCGCCGTTTCGGGCAGCAAGTATGCCAACGGCAACGAAATGTTCTTCAGCGAGGATGTGCCCTTCTACATGTCCGGGTCGTGGAATACCGGCAACGTCCAGAACAACGTCGGCGACGCCTTCGACTGGGCCGTTGTGCCTGTGCCCTGTGGTCCGGCTGGCTGCGGCGTGATGCCGGGCGGTGCCGGTCTGGTGGCCTTCATGGGTGACAACGATGCAGAAGCCGCAAAGTTCGTGGCATGGATGGGCGAAGAAGAGCAGGCCCGCGAATGGTACACCAAGACCTTCGCAATCCCAGCCAACGCGACCCTTCAGGCCGAAGGTCTGGACTACGCCAGCGCCGGTGCATCCGAGGCTGTCGCCGCCGGTCTGAACGCCTTTACCGCGATGGCCGCGGCTGCTGCCCAGACGACGCCTCAGGCCTATGCGCTGCAGGGCAACCCCAACAACTTTGTCGTATTCAATGCGACCGTGCAGTACCTGTCCGCCGCCATGAACGGCGAACTGACGTTGGACGAGGCGATCGAAAAAATCGACGAAGAGCTGGCAGCGGTCAACAACTGATCCTGACGGCCTGAGCACTGGCCCGGGGCGCAACAGCGCCCTGGGCCCTTCTGCCGCAAGGGCGGCATCCTCGACACCGAAGGGATCTGTAGAGAATGTCACCAGCCGGCATCCTGATGTACGCCATCCTCATTCTTTGGGGCGTTGGTGGCACGGTCTGGTTGTTGCGGCGTCGCCGCTACCGTCTGACCCAGATCCCTCAGTTCTTCATGGACCTGATCGGGTTTCCGGTCGAACTATCCCAAAGCCTTTGGGGCCGCGGTGGCGTTCCCTACGCCCTGCTCCTTCCCAATATGCTGATCTTTGGCCTGTTCACCTTTATGCCGATGATCCTGAATTTCTATGTCTCGATGACCTCAGGCTCTTCGATCGCGCTGTTTGACCGCCCTTGGGTCGGCTTTGCGAATTACACCGAGCTGTTCAATTGCGAAACGATCTTTAGCCCCCGCACCTGTTCCAACGCGGGCTACAATTTCTGGACCGGCATGTTCAACACGCTCTGGTTCGTGTTTTTCCAGGTTCCGATCCTTTGCGTCGTCGCCCTGATTACGGCGCTGGTGGTCAACCAGAACCTCAAGGGACGCGGATTTTGGCGGGCGATGTTCTTCTATCCCGTCATGCTGTCGCCTGTCGTCATCGCCAATATCTGGAACTGGGTCCTGCACCGCAAAGGCATGCTTAACGAGGTGATCGGCGGCACCAACGAGACCTTGTCCGGGCTGGCGGGGATGACCGGCTTTGACATGGTCGTCACCGTTCTGGTCGCTGTCCTTCTGATGGTGGTCAGCGAACGGGCCTTGCGCGCCTCGGCTGAGCCTTCGTTGGGGTGGACGGCGGTCTTTGCGCTGATCTTTGCCGTCCTGTGTGGCTGGTCCAATCCGCTTAGCCTCGTCGGTCTGCCCTCGGGCAGCTTCTGGGTTGGCGCGGCGCTGGGGGGGCTGTTGTGCTGGATCGTTGCCAGCGGACAGACATTCGCCCGCGCGGCTGTCATCGGCTTTGGCATCCTCGCAGTGATCCTGCTGTTGTCGATCCAGTTCGACAGCGTCTTTGATTTGCCCAATTACCGGCCCAACAACTGGCTGGTGACGCCCAATACCAACTGGCCCTTCTTCTGGCTGATCTTCGTGTTCACCTGGTCGCATATGGGCTTTTACATGTTGATCCTGCTGGCCGGACTTCAGGCGATCCCCCGCGACCTGTACGAGGCCGCCAAGATGGATGCGACACGACCGATCCGGGCGTTCTGGCGGATCACCCTGCCGCTGGTCATGCCGACCCTGACGGTGGTCATCGTCCTGAGCCTGATCCGAAGCTTCCAGATCTTTGACGAGGTTTATCTGCTGACCGGCGGCGGTCCGGGCCGCGAGACCTTTATGATCGTGCAGAACATCTACGAGGTAGGATTCACCAACAACAATCCCAACTACGGTGAAGCTGCGACAGGCTCTGTCCTGATGGCCATTGTGATCGCGGTATTTACCTTTCTTCAGCTTTGGCTGACCCGTCGGCAATCGGAGCTTTAGGATATGAGCAGGCTTGTCACATTCCTCACCCGCACCCGCGGCAATCCGGACACCGCCCAACGCTTTGGGATCACCGATTTCCTGGCCTACGGCTATCTGGTGCTGGGCGTCCTGATCATCCTGATCCCGGTCACCTGGACCTTCCTCAGTTCGCTGAAGCCTGAAAGGGCGATCGATGGGTTCGACACCCGCCTCTTGCCGATTGCCCAGATCGAAGAAGTCGTAGGTGACGAAGGGCTCAAACCGATTTGGGAATTGGAAAACGAAGACGGGACCATCAGCCAGGTCATCAAGATGGGTCCAACCCGCGCAATGACCGATGTGGCAAGGGTCGAAGACACCGAAACCGTGTTCCAGGTCCCAAGGGACGACCTGCTACCAGCCGAAGACATCCGGGTAGCAACCGAAAACTACCTTGACCCGATCCTGAAACGGAACGGGCAGGATAACTTTACATTCGGAACCTACCTGTTCAACTCGGTCTTCGTGACAGTCGCGGCGACCTTGATGACCCTTCTCATTAACGCCATGGCCGCCTTTGCGCTGTCGAAATACCAGTTCCGGGGGCGGCTGACCTTTACCCTTCTGATCGTGGCGACGCTGCTGATACCGTCGTCGATCATCCTTGTCTCATTGTTCTTTGTCGTCTGGTCCTTTGGCATCTTCGGATCGCTTTGGGGGGTCATCATTCCGGCAGCCGCAACACCGACGGGGGTGTTTCTGCTGCGCCAATACATGCTGACGATCCCCGACGAACTGCTGGAGGCCGCCCGCATGGATGCAGCCAGCGAATGGCGGATCTTCTGGCGGATCATCATTCCGCTGTCCCTGCCCGCCCTCAGCGTTTTGGCCATCCTTAGCGTCATCTGGCGGTGGAACGATTTCCTCTGGCCCCTGATCGTCCTGATCTCTGACCCTGCCAAGCACACCATCCAGCTGGGCCTGACCCAATACGCGGGTGAGTTTGACAGCGACTTCCATTACATCCTGGCGATGACTGTCGTCTCGCTTATTCCCATCACCCTGGTGTTCGTGTGGCTGCAACGCTTCATCACCACCGGCATTGCGACTACTGGCCTCAAATGACAGCCGAACACGCCCTACAGCTCAAGCAGATCCGCAAATCCTTTGGCCCTGTCGATGTCATCCACGGCATTGATCTGGAAATCGAGGAGGGGGAGTTCGTCGTTTTTGTCGGGCCTTCCGGATGCGGCAAATCCACCCTTTTGCGCCTGATCGCAGGTCTGGATGATCCCACGTCGGGGGACATCATGCTCAAGGACCGGCGCGTCAATTCGGTGCCTGCCTCTGAACGGGGGCTGTCGATGGTGTTCCAGTCCTACGCCCTGTATCCGCATATGTCCGTCCGCTCGAACCTGTCGTTCGGGCTGGAAAACTTCCGCATGCCGCTGGCCGAGATCAATCGCCGGGTGAATGACGCGGCCAAACTGCTGCAGATCGAACAGTTGCTGGACCGTCGTCCGGGCCAGCTGTCGGGCGGCCAACGCCAGCGCGTGGCCATCGGGCGGGCTATCGTGCGCGAGCCGGTGATCTTTCTGTTCGACGAACCGCTGTCCAACCTCGATGCCGAATTGCGCCTGCAAATGCGGGTCGAGATTTCGAACCTGCACGCAGAGCTTGGCAACACCATGATCTACGTCACCCACGACCAGATCGAGGCGATGACGATGGCCGACCGTATTGTCGTGCTGCGTGGCGGGCGGATCGAGCAGGTTGGCAAACCTCTGGATCTGTACAACACCCCTGCCAACAAGTTCGTCGCAGGCTTTATCGGCGCGCCGCAGATGAACTTTCTGGCGGGCAGGCTGGAGGGCAAGACCCTGACCCTTGATTGCGGGCTGACCCGCGAGGTGCCGGTCAGAGAGGCCGCCACGATGCCTGTCACCATGGGTATCCGCCCCGAGACGATCGGCGTGTCATTGGACGGCGAAGGCGACATGACCGTCGAGGTCCAGAACTTTGAGCAGCTGGGCTCGGTCACCTACATCTACTGCGCTTTCCCCAATGGAGAGACGCTGACGGTCCAGATCGCCCGGCAGATCCCGCTAAAGCGTGGCCAGACCATCGGCGTGACATTCGAAACCGGGTCCTTCCATATCTTTGGGGGCGAGGGGGACAAGGCCATCCCTCTGGACGTCTGATGCGCGCCGCCATGATCGGACTGGGCATGGTGTCGCGGACCTATGCCGATGCCTTTGCAAACTCGGGTCAGGTCAGCCTGACACGCGTCTATTCCCGCAGCGCCGAGGGGCGGGCGGCCTTTCTGGCGGCCCATCCAACACTTGGCGCACGCGCGGCTACCAGCGTCGCAGAGATCGCCAGCGATCCGGACATCGACTTTGTCGTCCTGACCACGCCGCCCAACGCCCGACGTGACATCGTGGCCGCGCTGGCAGAGGCGGGCAAACCGATCCTGATGGAAAAGCCAGTGGAACGGACGCTGGAGGGCGCGACCGAACTTGTCAGCCTGTGCGAGGCGGCGAAGGTTCCCCTTGGCATCGTGCTACAGCACCGCGCCCGCCCTATCGTGGCCGACCTTCGGGACCGGCTTGCAGGACTTGGTCCCTTGGTGGCGGCCGAGGTCAATGTGCCGTGGTGGCGGCCTCAGTCCTACTACGACGAACCCGGGCGCGGCACCTACGCCCGTGATGGCGGCGGGGTGCTGATCAGCCAGGCGATCCATACGATGGACCTGATGCTGTCCCTGACCGGCCCGGTGGCAGACGTCACCGCGATGTGCGCCACCACAGGTTTCCACAAGATGGAGGCCGAGGATTACGTCGTGGCGGGCATGACCTTTGCCAATGGCGCCGTGGGTCAATTGTTCGCCACAACCGCCAATTTCCCCGGCGAGGGCGAGACGATCACCCTGCACTGCCAAAACGGATCGGCCCGACTGGCCGCCGGTGTCTTGCGGATCGACCGGCAGGATGGCACGTCCGAGACATTGGGACAGGCGGCAAGCTCGGGCGCGGGGGCTGATCCGATGGCGTTTACCAGCGACTGGCACCGCTCTGTCATCGAGGATTTCGCGAGCGCCCTGACAGACGGACGACCGCCCCTTGTGCCCGGCCGGACCGCGCTGGGGGTTCACAAACTGATTGCCGCAATCGAACAGGCCGGAACCACCGGTCAGCGCGTGTCGCTAAAGGAGCTTTGACGTGACATTCAAACTTGGGGTCATCGGGATCGACCACGGCCATATCTTTGGCATGCTTGGAAATATGGTCGCTCAGGGCTGCACCTGCGACGCCTATTGGACGGACGGCCCCGCCGTGACCGAAACCAAGTTTCGCGAGGTCTTTCCCCATCTGACCAAGGCCGACGACCGCAGGCGCATTCTGGATGACCCGGCGATCAAGATGGTCCTGATCTCGGCCGTCCCGGCGGACCGCGCCAATTTCGCCATTGAGGCGATGGAGGCGGGCAAGGACGTCATGGTCGACAAGCCCGGCTGCACGACGCTGGAACAGCTTGCCGCCATCCGCGAGGTGCAGGCCCGCACCGGGCGCATCTGGACCGTCAACTTTTCCGAACGGTTCGAGGTGCCTGCCGTCACCAAGGCCGAAGAGCTGGTCTTTGGCGGCGCCATCGGTCGCGTGATCCAGACTGTTGGACTTGGCCCACACAAACAGAACCTCAAGACCCGGCCCGACTGGTTCTTTGACCCCGCCCGCTTTGGCGGCATCCTGTGCGATATCGGATCACATCAGATCGACCAGTTCCTGCATTTCACAGGCTCGACTTCGGCAACGGTTGCCCATGCGCTGGTCGAGAATACGACGATGCCCGATCATCCCGGCTTTCAGGACTTTGGCGAGATTGTCCTGCGCTCGGACAAGGGCCACGGCTACGTGCGGGTCGACTGGTTCACCCCGAATGGCCTGCCCACCTGGGGCGACGGTCGGTTGTTCATCCAAGGCACCCAAGGCCAGATCGAGCTGCGCAAGTACACCGACATCGGGCGCGCCCATGTCACCAACAACCTGTTCCTTGTGAACGGGGACAAGAATGAACTGATCCCCTGCGAGGATGCAGGCCTGCCCTACTTCCCCCGACTGGCTGCCGATGTCGAAGACAGGACAGAAACCGCTGTTGGCCAGACCCATACATTCACCACCACCGAACTTGCCATTCAGGCACAGATGAAAGCCGACGGGAAATGACACATAGCGTTTGCATCGTGGGGGCAGGCATCGGGGCTGCCCATCTGGCGGGCTTTGCCCAGTTGCCGGACCTCTTCACCGTCCATTCGATCTGCGATCTGGACGAGGCGCGGGGCAAGGCGCTGGCTGCCACCCAGCCAGGGGTCGGCTTTACCACCGATCTGGCTGGGGTTCTGGCAAACCCCGAGATCGAATTCGTCGACATCTGCCTGCCGCCGCACCTGCATTTCAAGGTCTGCATGCAGGCGCTCGAGGCGGGCAAGAAGGTCATCTGCGAAAAGCCCCTTGTCGGGTCGCTGGCCGAGGCTGACCAGCTTGCCGCCAAGCTTGCCGAGACATGCGGGTTTCTGTCGCCCGTCTTTCAATACCGGTTCGGGCTGGGCATGTCGCAGCTTCAGGCCCTGATGGCCGCCGGTCTGGCCGGTCGGCCTTACGTCGGCACGCTTGAGACCCATTGGGATCGGCCGGCAAGCTACTATGACATCCCATGGCGTGGCACCTGGGCCGGCGAACAGGGCGGTGCCCTTCTGGGCCATGCGATCCATATCCACGACCTCTTGCCCGCCGTCCTTGGGCCGGTCGCGTCGGTCTATGCCGATGTCGCCACACGGGTGAATGAGATCGAGGTGGAGGATTGCGCGGCTCTCAGCATTCGGATGGAAAGCGGCGCGCTCGTCACCTCCTCCGTGACGCTGGGCTGCGCCGAGAACATCAGCCGGATGCGCCTGATGTTCGAGGGGTTCACCGTAGAATCCGATCACGCCCCCTATTCGCTGGCCGAAAAGGGCTGGCGCTTTGTCGCCCGGGCGCCCACGACACAAGGCCAGATCGATGCGGTTCTGGCGACGGTCGAGAACCCGCCCATCGGCTACGCCGGCATGTTCACCGCAATTGCCGAGGCGCTGACGGGTGCGGACAGCGCCTATGTCACCCTAGAGGATGGACGGCGGTCGTTGGAGTTCGTGACAGCCGTCTATGCCTCTGCCCGCGCGGGACAGACGGTGGCGTTGCCCCTGACGGCCGATCATCCGATGTATGGCGGCTGGATGCCATGACCTCCCTGCAGGCAGGGCCCGGACGCTTGTCATGACCCCCCCGGCCGATGCTATGGCCGAGGGGTTTGCCCTGCGCCCCCTCATCCCACCGGGCAAGAGCCTGACAGCAGAACTGCGCAACCAGCTGCAGGGCCAATGGCGCTCAACCCTGGCAGAGCACCTCTACGGAGACATCCCGCCACCGCCGCAAGGGTTGACGGTCGAGAGGCTGCCCCTGCCCGACAGCGGGGCCGAACACCTGCGCCTGACCCTGCAACAAGACGACCGCCAGTTCAGCGTCGATGCCGCGCTTTGGCTGCCCCAAGGCCTTAGCGGCCCCCTGCCCCTGATCTGCGGACTGGATTTCGTCGGCCCGGCAGGGGTGCTCCTGTCAGACGCCTTCCCGCTTGATCCTGCGGCTACGATCTACACCCGGCCCGAATTCGGGGCCGACGGGACAATGACCGAAACGTTGCGCGGCACCTCGGTCTACCGCTGGCCGATCCCCCTGCTGAACGAGGCGGGTTATGCCGTGCTGCTCAGCTCCTACGGATCATGGGTGCCGGACAGCGCGGAACGGTGGCAGGACCACGGGGTGTCGCCCCTGATGGGAACCAACGACAAGGCAAGGGCCTTGTCCTTGTGGACCTGGGCCTACCTGCGGCTTCTGGATGCGGCCATGACCCTACCCGAGGTGGACGGGTCGCGGATGGCGGTGGCGGGCCATTCCCGGCTGGGCAAAGCTGCACTTTGGGCAGCGGCGAACGATCCACGGATCCGGGCGGTCTTTGCCAACCAGTCCGGGTGCGGCGGGGCTGCCCCGGCCCGGCACCGGGTCGGTGAAACACTTGCGCAGATGGAGGCTGGCTATCCGCACTGGACGCTGCCCGGCAACGGCCAGGCAGCGGCGGAGGATCTGCCCTTCGACCAGCACATGCTGCTGGCCAGCATCGCGCCCAGAGCAGTCTACCTTACCTGCGCCGAAGACGACCTGTGGGCCGACCCCGTGGGCAGCTATAAGGCGCTTTGCAGCGCCTCAACAGTTTGGGGGGTCAAGGATTCCTGGCCCGATGCCGACGCGATGTGGACCGGGAAGCGGCCTGTGGCGAAGGGTGCGCTTGGGTACCACCTGCGCCCCGGCGGGCATGACCTCTTGCCGCTGGACTGGCGGCAGGCACTGGCGTTTCTGTCCGGGCAAATGGGCTGACCGGCAAGACGGCCGATCAGGGCATCGCGACGGGCGTCCAGATCACGTCATCAATCCGGGGGGCGCCGGTGGCCAGCATCACCAACCGGTCAAAGCCCAGGGCAATACCAGAGGCTGGAGGCATTTGGGACAGGGCCGCCAAAAAGTCCTCGTCCAGCGGATAGCGCTGGCCATAGACCCGCTCCATCTCGTCCATCTCGGCGGTAAAGCGGCGGCGCTGTTCGGCGGAGTTGGTCAACTCGCCAAACCCGTTCGCCAGTTCAACGCCGCAGGCGTACAGCTCAAACCGCTCAGCCACCCGGAGGTCGTCAGCGGACGGGCGGGCGAGGGCGGCCTCGGCCACCGGATAGCGGTCAAGGATGGTCATGCGGCCCTGGCCCAGATGCGGCTCGACCAGTGTGACAAGGACGGCTGACATCATGTCTGACCAGGTGTCATCGGATGCGACGCGCAGACCAAGGGCCTGCATCTGGCCGCGCAGGGCAGCGGCATTCGGGCGGCCTGCGGCATCCATGGTCGCAAGGAGGTCGATACCGGCATAGCGGGCAAAGGCCTCGACCACGCTCAGACGTTCGGGCGGGGTAAAAGGATCGCAGGTCCGGTCGCGATAGCGTAGCAGCGGGGATCCGGCCGCACGGGCCGACAGGGCCACAAGGGCGGCGCAATCCTCCATCAGAACAGTGTAGTCGGTGGCGGTGCGATACCATTCGAGCATGGTAAACTCGGGGCTGTGCAGGCCCCCCCGCTCGCGGTTGCGCCAGACATGGGCAAAGGCGGCAATCCGGGTTTCACCTGCGGCCAAAAGCTTTTTCATCGCAAATTCGGGCGAGGTGTGCAGATACATCGGGTGCGGCTGGCCATCCTCGGACAGGGCCTGGGTGGCAAAGGCATGCAGATGCGCCTCGTTCCCTGGCGAGACCTGCAGCGCCACCGGGTCAACCTCCACAAACCCTTCGGCCATAAGCCAGGCCCGGACCTGCGCCTGAATGCGGTTTCGGGCCAGCAATAGGGGACGGCGGTCGGCATGGCGGTTCTTGTCCCACCAGGGCGTCGTTGAGGTCATGCGGCGCGTTCTTTCGTCTGGAGATTTCGGCCAAGATGGGTTAGGGGCATCGGCTGATACAAGACCCTTCGGACCGGTGACTGCACCGGACCCTCGGCCAGCACAAGGATACCTTCGTGAAAGTCATCGCTTCAAGCGTTCGAAAAGGCAACGTGATCGACATCGACGGCAAGCTTTATGTCGTCCTGAAAGCCGAGAACTTCCATCCCGGCAAAGGCACTCCCGTGACCCAGGTCGACATGCGGCGCATTTCCGACGGGGTGAAGATCGCAGAACGCTGGCGGACCACCGAACAGGTCGAGCGGGCACATGTCGACGACAGCGACTACGACTTTCTCTACGAGGACGGCGAAGGCTTCCATTTCATGGAGCCCAATACCTATGATCAGGTCACAGTGCACCCCGATGTCGTAGGTGACCTGAAGGTCTATCTGACCGACGGCATGCGCGTCTCGCTCAAAACCCACGAAGGCGTCGCCATTGCGATGGAAGTGCCTGGCAAGGTCACCGTCGAGATCACCGAGACGGAACCGGTCGTCAAAGGCCAGACCGCGTCGTCCTCTTACAAGCCTGCAATGTGCTCCAACGGCTTGCGGGTGATGGTGCCGCCGCACATTGGCGCCGGAACCCGGATCGTCATCAATACCGAGGACAATTCCTACGTCGAGCGATCAAAAGACTAAGGCCTGCGGCCTTTCGGGGGCGCTGCCCCCGGCACCTTTGGTGCGCCCCCGGGATACTTTCAATCCGAAGAAGCAGAGAGCTGGTCCTGTTATCTTCGGATCAAAAATATCCCCGCCGGAGGCTTCGACCCAAGCACTTGGGATGACACCGGATCAAAGAGCTGCCGAGAACAGGAGCCTCGTGTTCTCGATCGTCATCTTGACCGGATTGCCCCCGACGCTGGGATCGTCCATCGCCATGGCCGCGAGCCCGTCAAGCTGCGATTCCTCGACCCCCAGATCCGCAAGACCCGCCGGAATGGACAGCATCGTCCGCAATTCCATTACCCGGGCGCGAAACCCGTCAAAGCCACCCTCGATCCCCAGGTAGGCCGCCGCCTGTGACAGGCGCCCCTCGATGGCGGGTCGATTGAAGTCGAGGCAGGCGGGCATTACCACGGCATTGGTGGTGCCGTGATGTGTGTTGTAGACCGCCCCCACCGGGTGGCTGAGCGCGTGGATCGCCCCGAGCCCCTTCTGGAAGGCGACCGCGCCCATGGCAGCCGCACTCATCATATGGCCGCGCGCCTCGAGGTCTGTTCCGTCGGCATAGGCCTTTGGCAGGTTTTCATTGACAAGCCGCAGCCCTTCGAGCGCGATCCCCTGGCTCATCGGGTGATAAAAAGGCGAGCAATAGGCCTCGAGGCAGTGGGCGAAGGCGTCCATGCCAGTGCCCGCTGTGATCGCCTTGGGCATGCCGACGGTCAATTCCGGGTCGCAGATGACCACGCTGGGCAGGACCTTGGGGTGGAAGATGATCTTCTTCACATGGGTCACGCTGTTGGTAATGACGCTGGCCCGCCCTACCTCGGACCCGGTGCCGGCCGTTGTGGGCACCGCCACGATGGGCGCGATGCCCCCGGCGTTGGCCCGTGTCCACCAGTCGCCGACATCCTCGAAATCCCACAGGGGCCGGGTCTGCCCCGACATGAAGGCGACCATCTTGCCAAGGTCGAGCCCGGAACCGCCGCCAAAGGCTACAACCCCGTCGTGCCCCCCTGCCCTGTAGGCCGCCAGACCCACCGCCAGGTTCATCTCGTTCGGGTTTGCGTCCACCTCGGAAAAGAGTGCCCGCCCAAGCCCCGCCGCTTCGAGGATGTCGAGGGCGTTCTGGGTGATCGCCATGTTTGCCAGCCCCCGGTCGGTGACCAGAAGCGGACGGGTGATCCCGGCCTGGGCGCAGGCTTCGGGCAGTTCCTTGATCCGTCCCGCCCCGAACCGGATTGCCGTGGGGTAGGACCAATTCGCCGTCAGGGTCATGATTTCATCTTTCTGAAGTGGTAAGAGCGCGGCCGTGTCACCGCCTGGTAGCCGATGGCGGACATTGCCCCGCCCCGGCCTGTATCCTTGCAACCGGTCCAGCAGACGGCGGGATCGACGTAGTCGGCCCGGTTCAGAAACACCGTCCCGGTCTCGATCCGCCGTCCCAGCGCCATCGCCTTGTCCGGGTCGCTGGTCCAGAGACTTGCCGTGAGGCCGTAGGGCGAGTCGTTCATGAGGGCGAGTGCTTCTTCGTCGTCCTTGACCGGCATGATGCCGACCACCGGCCCAAAGCTTTCTTCGCGCATCACCCGCATGTCGTGGGTCACATCGACAAGTATCTGTGGGGCGAGATAGGCCCCGCCATCGTCGGCGGGAAAGAGGGCGGGGTCGATCAACGGTTTCGCCCCCTGTGCCACCGCTTCGGCCACCTGGTCGCGCACGGTGCGGGCAAAGCGCACATTGGCCATCGGACCCAGCGTCGTTTCCGGGTCGAAGGGGTTGCCCAGCTTCAGGGCGCTGACCCAGGCGACTGCCTTTTCGACGAAGGCGTCAAAGAGGCTGTGGTGCACATAGACCCGTTCGATCCCGCAGCAGCACTGGCCCGAGTTGAACATGGCCCCGTCCATCAGCACATCGACCGCCCAATCAAGGTCGGCGTCGGCCATGACATAGCCGGGGTCCTTGCCCCCAAGTTCCAGCCCGAGGTTGGTGAAGGTTCCGGCAGCGGCCCGTTCAATGGCCTGCCCGCCGCCAACCGATCCGGTAAAGTTGACAAAGCCAAAGGCCCGTGACGCGATCAGCCGTTCGGTTCCGGCGTGGTCCAGAACGATGTTCTGGAAGATCCCATCGGGCACCCCGCCGGCCTGAAACGCTTCGGCCAGGACCTCGCCCACAAGGATGGTCTGGCTGGCGTGTTTGAGGACGACGGCGTTGCCTGCCACCAGCGCCGGGACGATCGTGTTGAGGGCTGTCAGATAGGGGTAGTTCCAGGGGGCGATGACGAAGACAACGCCCTGTGGCGCCCGTTCGATCCGTCTTTCGAACCCGTCCGAGCTTTCTGCGATATCGGGGGCCAGCGCCTTTTCGGCGATGGACATCATGTAGTCGGCCCGTTCGTTGACCCCGCCGAATTCGCCGCCGAACCGGGTCGGCCGGCCCATTTGCCAGGCCAGTTCTTCAACAACCCGGTCTGACATGGCGTTCAATGCCGCAATGCTTGCTTTCACTTTTTCAATGCGGGTGGCCAGAGGCAGATCCGCCCATGCGGGCTGCGCTGACTTTGCCTTTGCCACACAAGCGTCTGCCTCGGCTTCGGAAAGGACGGCACGCGTGGCGTAGACGCTGCCGTCTACGGGCGAAACGCATTCAATTGTCTTTGTCATTTATTCAACTCCAGGGCGGTCAGGCCCGTTCAAATCCGCGTCTGACGTCCCAATCCGTCACCACCCGGTCAGATTCCGAGATCTCCCACTCGGCTGCGCGTGTATAGTGGTCGACGACATCGTCGCCAAGCGCCTCGCGCAGCATTGTGGATTGGCGCAGCGCCTGAACTGCGTCACGCAGGTTCGTCGGGATCTCGCGGGCCTGGCCGGACTGATAGACATCGCCCGAGGCCTCGGCCTCAAGCTCGAGCCCGCGGTCGATCCCGTCAAGCCCGGCGGCCAGCTGACTGGCAAGGGCGAGGTAGGGGTTCAGATCGGCCCCGCCGACCCGGCATTCGATCCGAACGCCCTTGGTCCCTGCCCCGCAGACCCGGTAGCCCGCCGTCCGGTTGTCCGTGGACCAGACCGCCCGTGTCGGGGCGAACATGCCGATGGTGAACCGCTTGTAGCTGTTCACATAGGGCGCCAGAAAATAGGTGACGTCGGTGGCATGAGCGAGAAGACCCGCCACATAAGACCTCATAAGGTCGGACATCCCATGCGGTGCGGACGGGTCAAAGAACGCCGGTTTGCCGTCCGCCGTCCAGAGGGACTGGTGGATATGGCTGGATGAGCCTGCCCGGTCGGTCGCGTATTTCGCCATGAAGGTCGCCGCCCGGCCGTGGGCAAAGGCGATCTCCTTGGTCGCGTTCTTGGTGATCGTATGCATGTCGGCGGTGTCGAGGGCATCAGAGTAGCGGATATTGATCTCTTCCTGGCCAGTCTCAGCCTCGCCTTTCGAATTTTCGACGGGGATGCCAGCACCGTAAAGGCCGTTGCGCAGGTCGCGCATCACGCTCTCTTCCTTGGTGGTGCCAAAGATCGAATAGTCGATGTTGTACCGGCCCAGAGTTTGCAGATCGCGGTAGCCACCATCGTTGAGGGCATCAAAGGATTGCTGGAACAGGTAAAATTCAAGCTCGGTCGCCATCATCGGTTCAAATCCCATGGCGCGGGCCCGGGCGACCTGGCGTTTGAGAATGGACCGGGGGGCGTGCGGCACCTCTTCATGGGTGTGGTGATCCAGAAAATCGCACATCACCATTGCTGTCGCAGGCAGCCATGGGACCAGCCGCAGGGTGCTCAGGTCAGGTTTGTGAACGTAGTCGCCATAACCGGCCTCCCATGAGGTGGACTTGTAGCCCTGAACGGTTCCCATCTCGATATCGGTGGCCAGCAGGTAATTGCAGCCGTGGGTTTCCTCATAGCCGCCATTGACGAAATGAGCCGCGTGAAAGCGCTTGCCCATAAGCCGGCCCTGCATGTCGATGACGCAGGTCAGAACGGTGTCGATCTTGCCTGCCTCAACGGCGGCGGAAAGCTGTTCGAAGGTAAGGTTGGCGGGCATGGTCGGGGGCTTTCTTGCGGGAATGGCAGACAGGGCGCACCACGGCGCGCCCTGTCATACAGTGTGAACGCGGCTTAGCGGTAGGGGTAGCCTGCCGCTTCCATGTTGGCCTTGTAGTCCTTGAACGCTTGCACAACCTTGGCCGAGCGCGGCGATGCTGCCGCGATCTCGTCCCAGAAGGCGTCGGCGTCGGACACGACCTGTGCCCATTCGTCGGCGGGGATGGAGGTCAGCTCCATCTTTTCGCCTTCGACGCGCAGCTTGGCTTCACCACCCCAGTACCAAAGGGCACGGTAGTAGTGCGACTGGTCGATGGTGGACCGGTACAGCGCCTGAAGGTGCGGCGGCACCTTGTTCCAGCTTTCGGTATTGGCGAAATAGCTGCCGAACCAGGCACCGGTGACCGAGTTGGTCAGGGCGTAGTTGCAGATGTCGGCCCAACCGACCTCATAGGCCTCGGTAAAGCCGCACCATGCCACACCGTCGAGTTCGCCGGTTTGCAGGGCGACTTCGACGTCGTCCCACGGCACGGTGACCGGGATCAGACCGTATTGCGACAGGAACCGGCCGGCGGTCGGCACGCCGAACACCCGCTTGCCGCGCATGTCGGCCAGGCTGCGGATCGGATCCTTGGTAAAGATGTGCAGCGGGTCCCAGGCGCCCGAGGACAGCCAGGTCACGTTCTCGACCTCGCCGTAGGCTTCGGCCCAGATCTCGTTCAGGCCGTAATAGTTGAACAGCGCCGGCACATCGAGCGAGTAGCGCGTTGCAAAGGGGAAATACCCCCCGAACACCGAGATATCGACCGGGGAGGCCATCGTGGCGTCATCCGACTGCACCGCGTCGATGGTGCCGTTCTGCATGGCGCGGAACAGCTCGCCCGTGGGCACAAGCTGGTCGGCGTAGTACAGTTCAATCTCCATCTCACCGTTTGCAGCGGCGTTGAAGGCGTCGATCTGCGGCTTGATCACATGGGCGCCAAGGGGGGCACCCGAGTAGGTTTGCAAGCGCCACTTGATCGGCGCGCTTTGGGCGTTGACGTAGGGAGCTGCGAGGGCAGCGGCCCCGCCAAAGGCAGAGGCGGTCAGGAACTTGCGCCGGCTCGCCAGGATCTTTTCGGACGGGCTTTGCGGTGTGGTGTCGGTCATTCGTCGTCTCCTTGCTTGGGTTGGGCCTCTTGCCGGGCCTTGGAAAAGGATCGCTAGCGCCCCCTGACGTATTCGGGCAGCCACAGGGCGATCTGTGGAAAGATCATCACGAGGGCGATGGTCGCTGCCATCATGATGACAAAAGGCCAGATTGAGCGATAGATGTCCAAAAGGCCGATTTCCTTGGGCGCAAGCGCCCGCATCAGGAACAGGTTATAGCCGAAGGGCGGCGTGATATAGGCGATCTGACAGGTCATGGTGTAAAGCACCCCGAACCAGATCAGCTGGTTGTCAAAGCCCAGATCAAGCAGCTTGACCAGCGGCACATAGAGCGGTGCGACGATCACCAGCATGGCGGTGTCGTCCAGGAACATACCCATGACGATGAAGCTAAGCTGCATCATGATGATGACCTGCCAAGGCGTCAGTTCCCACCGGGTGATGAACAGCGACTCGATCGCCCGGACCGCTCCGATCCCGTCAAACACCGCCCCAAAGGCCAGTGCCGCAAGGATCAGCCACAGGAACATGCACGAAATCGCCAAGGTCTTGCGGGCTGTCTCGTGAATCATCCGGAAGGACAACCGCCGCTTCCATGCGGCGGCAAGGGTGGCAGAGGTGGCACCCACGGCCGAGCTTTCGACAAGCGAGGTAAAGCCCATGACGAACAGGCCCGTCATGGTGAAAAAGATCAGGAAAGGAATGATCCCCGCCCGCAAGAGAGCGAGCTTTTCCGACATCGGCATATTAAGCTCTGCATCGTCCACGATCGGTGCAAGCGCCGGGTTCACCTTGCAGCGTGCCCAGATGTAGATGATGAACATCGTGGCCATCAAAAGCCCTGGAATGACCCCGGCCAGCCAAAGCTGGCTGACGGGCTGACGGGCGATCATCCCGTAAAGCACCATCACAACCGATGGCGGGACCAGAATACCGAGGGAAGACCCGCCCTGCACCACGCCCGAAATCAGGACCTTGTCATAGCCACGCCGCAGCATCTCGGGCAGGGCAATGGTCGCACCAATGGCCATGCCCGCAACACTTAGCCCGTTCATCGCGCTGATGATGACCATCAGAACAATGGTCCCAATCGCAAGACCGCCCCGCACCCTGCCGAACCAGACGTGCAACATGCGGTAAAGGTCTTCGGCAATTCCGCTCTCACTCAGGACATAGCCCATGTAGATGAACAGGGGCAGCGTCAGCATGGGGAACCAGTTGAACAGCTTGAACGCCTGGCTGAACGGGATCTCGACCCCGCCCTGCCCGTAGAGCAAAAGGACCGCCCCTGCGGCGACAAAGCCAATGGCCGCAAACACGCGCTGGCCGGTCAGCAACAGGACCATCATGGACGAGAACATCAGGATGGCGATGAATTCGTAGCTCATGCCACGGCCTCATCGCGCAGGGTCATCCAGTATTTGGCGGCCAGCGACAGGGTTTGCAGAACCATCAGGATCAGGCAGCCCACCATCAGCGACTTGATCGGGATCATCGAAGGGTTCCACATGGAAAACCGCCGTTCGCCCGTCTCGATTGCGTAGCCAAGCGACGAGATAGAGCCATAGAGCATCACACAGAGGTAAAAGAGCAGGCATATCATCGTGATCAGGTCCAGCCGGGCTTTGCCCCGGACCGACAGGCTGTCGTAGAACAGATCCATGCGCACATGGTCATTGTTCTTGAGCGTCATCGCCCCGCCCATAAAGTAGTAGGCCGCAAGGGTGAACTGCGCCGCCTCGATGCACCAATGCAGCGGAATGTCGATGACATTGCGGGTCACTGCATCCAGAAGCAGGATCGCGATCATGAGGAAAATCAGATACATGGCAACATGGCCAACCCAATCGGCCATCTTGTCGACAACCCTCACATAGGTCTTTATCGCTTGCACCCCGAACCCCCGTCCCTTGTTCTTGCTGTCTAACGCAGCTCTACCCCTGCCGCCGCCAATGCCAAGGCAAGTGGCGCGTCGGGCTGTCTGTCGCAGACAAGCATATCGATCTGATCGAGTCGACAGACCCGATGCGGCGCGGTCCGACCCAATTTGGCACTATGTGCCAAAATGATGGAACGGCGGGCATTTGCGTGCATGGCGCGCGCAATATGAGCCTCTTCGAGATTGGCATCCATCGCCCCGCCCTCAGCGTCGAGCGCGGTGACGGTCAGGACGGCCACGTCGGCCCGAAACTTCTCAAGACCGGCGACAGCAGACACCCCGATCGTTTGGGCATTGCCCGGGGCGTATCGGCCGCCCAGCAGATGGACCGCGGCCTGCCCATCGCCTGCCGCCATGAGCCGGGCGATGGCGACGGAATTGGTGACCACCGTCAGATTTGGCAGCCGCGCCAGAACCGCGGCACAGGCCAGCGTCGTGGTCCCGGTGTCGATAAATAGCGCCTCGCCCGGCCGAACCTCTGCGCCGACCTTCTGGGCGATGATGGCCTTGGCCTCTGCATGCTCGCCCAAGCGTTCGTCAAAGCTGCCTTCGACGACGTGACGCATACGACGGGCCAGCCCATGCGCCTTAAGGAGCGCGCCCGAGGCGGCCAGCTGCGCCAGATCGCGCCGTATGGTTTCGGCCGACACATTGAAACGCGCGGCCAACTCTTCAACGGTCACCTCGCCTTGCTGATCCACAAGGTCCACGATGCTATTTTGACGGTCCTTTGGTTTCACGTGAGGCTCCTTCCATGCATCAGTCAAGCGCGGGAGGTGAGATGGTGTCAACCGCAATGGTCAGAGCGGCCGCCCATTCAGTCAGTTTTGCGCCCGGATCATTGACCAAACGGGCATTTTCTGACAAGCAAAGTTCAGGCCCCGCTTCTGCGGTTGCAACCTGAGGGCGCTGTGATGACTGAGCATTCCCCTTTGCCGGATGACCTGTTCGACATTGCCGTTATCGGCGCGGGAGTCGTCGGCTGTGCCCTGACCCGGGCTTTTGCCATGGCCGGGGCGCGGGTGATCCTGCTTGAAAAGGCCCACGACATCCTCGACGGTGCCTCAAAGGGCAATTCGGCCATCCTGCACACTGGATTTGACGCCCCCGTCGGATCGCTTGAGGCGGCCTGCGTGGCGGCGGGTCATGCCGAATACCTCGACATCCACGACCGCCTTGGCCTGCCGGTTATGAAAACCGGTGCCCTTGTTATCGCCTGGACCGAGGACGAAGAGGCTGCCTTGCCCGCCCTGATGGAACAGGCCCGCCAGAACGGCGTGAACGACGTGCACTTTTTGGATCGGACAGCCTTGCGCGAGGCTGAACCGGGGCTTGGCGCCGCCGCCCGCGCCGCCTTTCGGGTGCCCCGCGAATACCTGATCGACCCTTGGGCCGCCCCCCTCGCCTATCTGACGCAGGCAATGGCGCATGGGGCGGCCCTGCGCCGCAACTGCCCCGTCACCGATGGTGCCTTTGACGGTACCGGTTGGCGGCTGACGACCCCGCAGGGAACGGTTCGGACCAAGGCGGTGATCAACGCGGCGGGCCTATATGGCGACCGGGTGGACCAGATGCTTTTGGGTCGGTCCAATTTCACCATACGCCCCCGCAAAGGCCAGTTCGTGGTCTATGATAAACCTGCCTTCGACCTTGCCACGCATATCCTGTTGCCGGTGCCTTCGAAAACGACCAAGGGCATCGTCGTCTGCCGGACGATCTGGGGCAACCTCTTGGTCGGTCCTACGGCGGAAGAGCAGGAGGATCGCGAAACGGCCGTGCTGGTGCCCGCAACCCTAGACGCCCTGCGCAGGCGCGGGGAAGAGATCCTGCCCGCCCTCGCACAGCACGACATCACCGCCCTTTACGCCGGGTTGCGCCCCGCCACCGAAGAGAAAGAGTACCGCGTGACCCGCCATCCCGAGAACATGGTGACGGTGGGTGGCATCCGCTCAACCGGGCTGTCCGCCGCCCTTGGGCTTGCCCGCCACATCCTTGACGGCTGGCCCCAAGGGTTTGGCCAGGGGGATGGCCAAGGGACTGGTTGGACGGCCCCTGCCACTGTCTGGCCAAAGGTCCCTAACATCTCCGAAGCCGGTCCCCGCGACTGGCAATCACCGGGCCATGGCGGCATCTTGTGTCATTGCGAAATGGTGACCGAGCGCGAGGTGGCAGCGGCCCTGACCGGCCCTCTGGCCGCCAGATCGCTGGCAGGGCTAAAGCGGCGGACACGGGTCACGATGGGACGTTGCCAAGGCTATCACTGCGCCGCCCGTTTGGGACAAGTGACCGATGGTGTATTCAGCCAGCCGATGGTGCCCGAAGATGGCTGACCTGCCCCAAAACCCGGCGGTGGTGATCGTGGGCAGCGGGCCTGCAGGCCTTGCCGCCGCCACCCTGCTGGCCGAGGCAGGGGTAGGTCCCGTTATCGTGCTGGAACGGGCGGCCACCCCGGGCGGCGTCCCCCGCCATTGCGCCCATTCCCCCTACGGCCTGCGCGAGTTTCGCCGCCTGATGACCGGCCCGGCCTACGCACGCGCCCTCGTCGCCCGCGCAAAGGCCGCCGGTGTTACCATCCATTCCGGAGTGAATGTCACCCAGCTTTTGCCCGGCCCCGAGGTCGCGGTGACGTCAGACGTAGGCCCCGCCCGGATTGCCGCACGACTTGTGATGCTGGCGACAGGCGCACGGGAAAGCACCCGTGCCCAACGGATGATCGGCGGGACCAAGCCCGCAGGTGTTTTATCCACCGGGGCGTTGCAGGCGCTGATCCATGAAGATGGCTTGATCCCGTTCCGCCGCCCCGTGATTCTGGGGACGGAACTGGTGTCCTTTTCGGCCCTCCTGACCTGCCGGTTGGCCGGTATCAGGCCGATGGCCATGATCGAAGAGACGGGGCGCACCACCGCTCGCAAGCCATCTGGCCTCCTTCCCTTTGCCCTTGGGATCCCGCTTCTGACCGGGACATCGGTGGCCGAGGTTGAAGGCCGCGACCGGGTGACGGGCATCAGGATGGCGGGCGCACATGCGGACCGGCTTGGGGCTGACGGGCTGATCGTGACAGGCCGGTTCCGGCCCGAGGCGGCACTTTTGCCCCAAAGCCACCTTGTCCGTGATCCCGGCACCGGGGGACCAGAGGTTGACCAGTTCGGCCGCTGCTCGGACCCTTGTTACTTTGCCTCTGGCAACCTTTTGCGCCCGGTCGAGACGGCGGGTTGGTGCTGGGCCGAAGGGCGGTCGGTCGGTGAAGCCATGCTGCGCACCCTCAAGGGCACATTGGCCCCCGATCCGGGCCTGCGGATCGGGTCAAGCGGGGTGTCGGCCATGGTACCTCAGCGGATTGCACCCGGCACGGACCCCGCCCTTGACCGGCTTCAGATACGGGTGGCAGTTCCTTCACGGGGGCGCTTGTCGCTGCAAGTGGACGGCAGCGAGGTGGCGGGACGGGACTTGCGTGCTTTGCCCGAACGGCGCATCGTTCTGCCACTTCCCCGGCCAGACGCTTTGCAGATCGAAGTCCGACTGGCGCAGGATCAGCAGGAGGGGCCATGACCATCCTTGCTATCGACCAGGGCACTACCAGCACGCGGGCGCTGCGCATTCATGCCAATGGCAGCATCACCCCCATCCTGAGCCTGACCCATCACCAGTCCTATCCCCGCAATGGCTGGGTCGAACACGACGCAGAGGAACTCCTCGCCCATGTCAGCGCCTGCATCGAGGCCGGCCGCGCCTCGGGTCCGGTGCAAGTCTTGGGATTAGCGAACCAGGGGGAAAGCTGCCTTGGATGGGACGCCCGGACCGGCAAGCCGGTTGGGCCAGTGATCGTCTGGCAGGATGCCCGGACCCAGGACCAGACGGCCCGGCTTGCGGCGGAAGGGGCCGGGGCGATGGTGCTGGAACGGGCGGGCCTGCCACTTGATCCCTACTTCTCGGCCAGCAAACTGGGCTGGATCCTGCGCGAAGTCCCTCAGGCCCGCGAGCTGGCAGCCCACGGGCACCTGCGGCTGGGCACCACGGACGCCTATTTCCGGGACCGGCTGACCGGGCATTTTGCCACCGACGTCACCACGGCCTCACGCACCTCCCTCATGAACCTGGCCAAATGCGCCTGGGATCCAGAGCTTTGCGCCCTGTTCGGCGTGCCAATCGACTGCCTTCCCGCGATTACCCCCACAACGGGTGATCTGGGCCATGTCGAAGGGCTGGCCCTGACGGCGAGCGTCACCGACCAGCAGGCCGCCCTTTTCGGCCACACCACCCACGCGCCCGGACAGGCGAAGATCACCTTCGGCACCGGCGCCTTCGCCCTCGCCGTCACCGGCCCGTTGGTGTCGGCCAAAGGGGTGTTGCCCACCGTCGCCTGGCAATTGGGAGGAGAGGCGCCTGTCTATGCCCTTGACGGGGGGGTCTATGCCGCCGCGGCCGCGGTCAACTGGGCACGGGGGCTGGGTCTGTTCAGCGACCATGCGGAGATCAGCCAGTTTGTCGGCACCCCGGCGATTTCACGGGGGCTCGCCTTCGTTCCGGCGCTGGCGGGGCTCGCCTGTCCTCATTGGGACCGGGGGGCACGAGGGGCATGGATGGGCCTTGGCCTTGACCACGGCAAGATCGACATGATGCAGGCCCTGCTCGAAGGGATCGCCTACCGCGCAGCAGAGGTGCTGGCGGCAATGGAACAGATCCGCCCGCTCGATGGCCCGGTGTCCATTGACGGGGGCATGACGGCGAATGGGTACTTTTGCCAGTTCCTGACCGATTGCCTTGGTCGCGAGGTTCGGGTGTCGGACGAGGCAGAGCTGACAGCCGCCGGCACCGGGGCGCTGGCGGCGGTTGGGGCCGGCCTTCCCATGCCCTTGAAGGGGGACGGTGCGCTGCTGACACCTCAGAACCAGCCGGCGGACTGGAAGCCCCGGTTTCAGGCCGCGCGCGAGGCGGTGCAGCGTTTCGGCCAAAGCTGAGGCGTAAGGTGGGTCATGACCCACCTTACCGGGAACCTACCCCAGACTGGCCCCTACTTCCGCCGCCGAGGGGATGCCGGTGACGGCCCCGCGCCGTGTTGTCGACAGAGCCGCCGCGGCATTGGCCCGGATCGCGGCCTCAGCAAGGTCATCGCCCGCTGTCAGTCCCGACAGAAAATAGCCGTCGAATGTGTCCCCAGCCCCGCTGACGTCCACCACGTCCACCCGCAGGGGGGCGATGCGGCGGCGAGCCTCGGTGGTCGCTACATAGACGCCCTCTGGTCCCATGGTCAGGGCCACGACCTGTGGCCCGTAGCCCAAAACACGATCAACGATCGCCTCGGGGTCCGACACCCCCAAGAGGCGTTCCGCATCCGCTAGGTTCGGCAAGGCGATATCGCATTGCCCCAAGATCGAAAGGGCTGCTGATCTGGACCTGTCAACCGGTCCTTGCCCCACCGGGACATGAAGATCAAAGGAGATTCGCGTTCCGGCCGACCGCGCCATTGCGACGGCCTCCAGCGCCAGGGCCGAGGCGCTGTCCGAGATGGCGCAGGTCGTGCCGGACAGATGCAGGACCCGGGCTGCGGCCACGGTCGCGGCAGCCAGATCACCGGGCCGCATCAGGCTCGCTGCAGAGCCGCGTCTGGAATAGGTGAGCCGGGCTGCTCCGGCGCCATTATGGCGGAAGTAGTGACCTGTGGGGGCAGAGGTATCGCGGGCAACGGCCGAATGGTCGACGCCCTCGACCGTCCAGAGATCTGTGAACATCTCACCAAAGGCATCGGTTCCGATCCGCGAGGCAATTGCGGCCTGTCCGCCAGACCGGGCCACAGCGATGGCGACGTTGGAGGCATCGCCTCCAAATCCCCTCAGATAACGCCCCGTCGTTTCCTCGGAGAATTCCACCAACGGCTCCCCAAGGCACATGACGTCCCAATTGCGGATCACCCCTGGCAACACATAGCACTCCGAAACAACATACTGGGGAGAGGTTTGGCACAGGTCTTTGGGACTGCCAAGAGCACCAGGGCAAGAACCGGCCCGAAGGCCGGTTCGCATCGTCTTGTGTTCGGTGGGTCAGGCCCCGGACGCCGGAGCCCTTCGTCGGCTCAGGGCCGCCATTCCCAGGGCCGGGTATAGGCACCCAGGGTCCGGTCCACATCCTCGTCCGTCACAGTACCTGTCTTGACCAGTTGGGCCACAAGGCCGCGACGTTTGTCCTCGATCACCTCGGCCACCTCGGCCGGGACGTCAGAATTGACAAGGGCCGCATTGTAGACCCGGGAAATCGCCCGCCGGCGCAAATCGGGTTTGAACACCTTACCCACGGCCGTCTTCGGCAGTTCCGCCAATATTTCCAGATGCTTGGGTTGGGCCGCCCGTTCGTGAATATGCTTGGTGGCATAGTCCATCAATTCGTCGACCGTGACCTCGGCCCCGTCGACCAGTTCGACAAAGGCGCAAGGCACCTCACCCGCATGGGCGTCTGGTTGACCAATGGCCCCGGCGAAGGCGACGGCGGGATGCCCTGCCAACGCCTCTTCGATCTCGGCGGGGTCAATGTTGTGACCACCTCGAATGATCAGGTCCTTGGCCCGGCCGGTGATCCAGAGATAGCCGTCGCTATCCAGCCGACCGAGGTCGCCGGTGCGCAGGTACCAGTCATCATTCTCGGGCCAGTGATAGAAGAGGTCGGCGTTCTTTTCGGCCTCGGTGTAGGTCTTGCCCCCGTAGACACCGGGGCTGGACACGCAGATTTCGCCAATCTCGTCGGTGCGGCAGTCCATACCCGTCGCAACGTTGACGATCCGGATGTGGGTATGGGGGAACGGAACCCCGATCGACCCCACCTTCTTTTCGCCTTCGGGCGGGTTGATAGAGACAAGGCAAGTCGCCTCGGTCAGGCCGTAGCCCTCGCAGATGGTCACCCCGGCTGCCGCCTCGAACCGTTTGTAAAGCTCAAGCGGCAAGGGCGCAGACCCGCAAAACGCCAGTTTGAGCGATGAGATATCGGCATTGACGGGCCGTTGCATCAGCGCCGACATGGCTGTGGGTACGGTGATGACAAAGGTCACCTTGTGGCGGGCGATCAACTTCCAGAAATTGTCGAATACGCCGTCGCCCCGATAACCCTGCGGCGTTGGAAACACGATCTGCGCCCCAGACGACAACGACGCGCCCAGCGACACGATTGCCGCAAAGACGTGGAACATCGGCAGAGGGCAGATCTGCACGTCCTGTTCGGTAAACAAGAGCCTGTCGCCAAGCCAGGAGTTGTAAATGATCCCCGAAAAACGATGCTGGGCAATCTTGGGCATGCCTGTCGTGCCGCCGGTGTGGAAGAAGGCCGCGACCCGGTCACTACCGGAGTCCTTGAAGGTCAAGGTCTTGGGCTGGCGGTCCATTTCAGCGTTGAAATTCAGAACCTTCGCCCCGTGGCTGGCCGGGTTTTTGGGGCGGATCAGCGGCACGATCAGCTTCTTGATACCGGTCAGGTAGCGCAGCAGATCAACCTCGAGGATCGTCTTTACGTTGGGCGCGAGCTTGACCGCCTCGGCCGCCTTCTGGGCGACGTCGGACTTGGGAAAAGCGCGCAGGGTCACGAGGACCTTGGCCCCCGTCTCGCGCAGGATCGACGCGATTTGTTCCGCGTCCATCAGGGGGTTGATCGGGTTCACGATGCCGGCAACCTGCCCACCCAGATAGGTCAGCACGGTCTCGTTGCAGTTGGGAAGCAGGTAGGCCACGACGTCGTCCTCGCCCACGCCAAGATTGCGCAACATATTGGCGGTCTGGGCGACTTTGCCCTGCAACTCGCCCCATGTGAACGTCTCTTCCTTTGCTCCGGGATCGGACAATAGCCGGAATGTCAGCGCCTTGCGGCTGCCATGTGCCGCGGCTGTCCTGCCCAGCATCTCCCATGTGGTCTTTGGCAGATCGCGTTCAGCGAACGGCATTTCCGCTTCTATATCGTCGCGATCCTTGACCGAAGCAAAGGTCATCGGCGTCTCCTCCCCTATGTGTCGCAAGACCGTTATGACCGGTCCGGCTTCTCTTCCCTGTGGAACAAGATGGAAAGACTGCGGCAAAGGCGCAAGTCTGACGCTGCGAAATTGTCCCGGGCGGGGGAGTAAACGAGGCTATTCCGGACGAATCGGCTCGAAGGCCCAGGTTCAGACAAGATCCGGACCGATCAAACCCGCCAGACCGCCATCACAGGGTGACGGTGGGCTGGCCGGTTCCTATTCCGCCGCCAGTCCTTCGGTGAACTGAAGCCGGGCAAGCCGGGCATAAAGCCCACCTTCGGCGACAAGGGCGTCATGGGTGCCCTGCGCCACGATGCGCCCCGCTTCGAATACCACGATCCGGTCTGCCTTTTTGACGGTCGCCAGACGGTGCGCCACGATGATCGTTGTCCGGCCCTCGGCCAGACCTTCGACCGCCTTTTGCACCAGATGTTCGCTTTCGGCATCCAGCGCACTGGTCGCCTCGTCCAGCAACAGAACGGGGGCGTCGCGCAGAATCGCCCGGGCAATGGCGATTCGCTGCTTTTGGCCGCCCGACAGCATGACGCCCCGTTCGCCCACGTAGCTGTCATAGCCGTCCGGCAGGGCGACCAGGAAATCATGGGCCGCCGCGGCCTTGGCTGCGTCCTCAACCTCGGCATCGGTGGCGCCGGGACGGCCGAAACGGATGTTCTCACGGGCTGTTGTGGCAAAGATGACCGGATCCTGCGGCACAAGGGCGATATCGCCCCGGAATTCTTCTCGCGTCATGTCGCGCAGATCGACGCCGTCAAACAGGATTACGCCTTCCTGCGGATCATAGAACCGCTGAATAAGCTGAATGATCGTCGTCTTGCCTGCCCCGGATGGACCGACAAGAGCGACAGTTTCCCCCGGCGCGACGTCGAGTGTGACATGGTCCAGCGCCGAAACGCCGGGCCGTGAGGGGTAGTGAAAGACGACGTCCCGGAACGAAATCGCCCCATGTCGCCGCCCATCGTGCGCTTTGGCGATGCCGGGGTCGTTGACCGCATCTTCGGCGCTGAGCAGTTCAACCAATCGTTCGGTCGCACCTGCGGCGCGCTGAAGCTCTCCCCAGACATCGGTCAGGGCGGCCACGCCACCTGCCACGATGACCGAATAGATGACGAACTGCACAAGTTCGCCCACCGTCATGGCACCTTGTCGGACGTCCGTGGCCCCGATCCAGAGGACCCCGACGATCCCGGCAAAAACCAGGAAGATGACGATAGCCGTCATGGCGGCCCGGACGCCAATACGCTTGCGCGCAGCATCAAAGCTTTTCTCGGTCACATCGGAAAAGGCAGCCCGGCTTGCGGTTTCGTGGGTATAGGCCTGCACGGTCTGGGCGCTTAGCAACGCCTCTGATGCCGAACCAGAGGAAGAAGCGATCCAGTCCTGATTCTCGCGGCTCAGCGACCGCAGCCGGCGGCCGAGGACAACGATCGGGACGATCACGGCCGGAACGATCAGCAGGACAAGGCCCGTCAGCTTGGCCGATGTGTAGAACAGCAGAATAAGACCGCCGATTAGCGTCAGAGCATTACGCAGCGCGATCGAGACGGAGGACCCGATGACCGACTGGATCAGGGTGGTGTCGGTCGTGATCCGGCTCAAAACCTCGCCGGTCATGATCTTTTCAAAGAACGACGGGCTCATCCCGATCATCCGGTCAAACACCGCCTTGCGGATATCGGCCACAACCCGCTCGCCCAACCGGGTGACAAGGTAGTAGCGCAGCGCCGATCCAGTGGCGAGCATGCCCGCAATCAAAAGGGCCCCGGCAAAATACCTGTCCAGTAGCGCACCCTCGGCAACGTCGAAATTGTCGACGACGCGGCGGGCGGCGAGCGGCAGCAAAAGAGACACCATCGCAGTTGTTACAAGAGCCGCAAGCGCGCCCGCCAGCATCAGCCGATAGGGCTGCATAAATGGCCAAAGTTCGCGCAATGCACCAATCCGTTTGGACTTGGCCCGTTCCTGCTCTGACTGCATTGGTGGTTCAGCCATAGGCCCCATTCCCTTGTTGCCCGACCGATGTAGGCCGTCAGCGAGATGGGGGCAAGCGCAAGGGACAGCGACGGAAACCCAAAAACGCAACGTAGAACACCCTGAACACCAAGGGAGACCTCTAATGCGCCTTATGGCCTATGCCGCTATTTTCATCCTTGGCGGGCTTAGCCTTGCCACGGTCGTCACGTCCGACACCTTATTGTTCGGGTCCCCCTTCTGGGGGAATTTGTAGCCCCCTAGGCGGCAAGAAACGCAGCGACGGCGGCCTCGAACTCCCTTGGCTTTTCGGCATGCAACCAATGGCCTGCGCCTGGTATCCGGGCAAAGCGGACAGCAGGGAAAAGCGCCTTGATCCGATCCCGATGGCTATCGGTGACATAATCCGATTGTCCTCCAGAAAGAAACAATGTTGGCCCATCGAACTGACTGTCCACGTCAGGGAAACTCAGTATCAAGGGCATGTCCTGCTCCAGGACATCAAGGTTCAGCTTCCAGGCGCGAGCCTGCATATCAAGGCTTTGCAACAGGAAGGCCGCCGTGGTGGCATCCTCTAGTCCCAACTGGGCGGCAGCATCAGACCGGTTGACGATTCCCACCAGATCAACTCGGCGCATGGCGGCGATGTTGTGGGCCTGGGTATGGCCGTAATTCACCGGGGCGATGTCGGCGACGATCAGTTTGCGAATCAACTCGGGCCGGGACAGCGCCAGCATCATCGCAGCCTTGCCCCCCATCGAATGCCCCAGAACGTCGGCGGGACCATCAAGACCCTCAAGCACTTCGGCAAGATCGGCGGCAAGGTCAGGGTAGCTATGGCTGTCAGCCCAAGGGCTGCCTGCATGATTGCGCATGTCGACAGCGATGACCTGATGGCCCTGCTCTGACAGGCGTTTGGCAATGATGCCCCAGTTTCGGCCAGACCCAAAAAGTCCGTGGGCGATCAAAAGCGGAGGGTTCGGGCCGGCTGTGCCGGTGACAATCGTGTTCAGCATGCATCGACCCTACCGCTGTTTGGCCGGGCCGTTCCAGAGGCATTGAGGCCCCCAGTTGCCAAGGATAGGATCGCCGTCATGGATCAGGATGAGCTGACACAGCAGATCGAAGAGGTTCGCGGGCTAATGGCCGAGCGGCTGCGGCTTCGCGGTGCGACCTTGGAGGATCAGGTCAGGCGGGCCAAACGCCTTTTGCCCCGGACACTGGTCCGCGAGGCGCAGTACCTTGCCTAGGCAGAAACGCTGATGCGCAATCCCAAACTGGCAAGGATGGTCGATGCCGAGAAGGCACTTGGCGCCCGCGACCGCCTGACCGCCCATCTTATGACCGTCGACCCGAAAGAGCGGCGCAAGGACCGGATACTGGGCATTCTTGGTGGGCTCGCCTTCAACCTGCTCTTGATCGGCGCCCTCGCGGTCATCTGGCTAAGGTGGCGTGGCGTTGTTTGACGCGGACATCGTGACCAGCCTGGCCAAAGGCGTGGCCGAGGGCGACCGCCGGGCACTGGCCCGCGCCATAACACTGGTGGAAAGCGGCCGGGCCGATCATCGCGACCAGGCCCAGGCCCTGCTCGCCCGGCTTGGGACAGGGCGACAGGCCCTTCGGGTTGGCTTGTCCGGGACGCCGGGGGTCGGCAAATCGACATTCATCGAGGCGCTTGGCCTGTTCCTGACCGGACAGGGGCTGAGGGTGGCGGTTCTGGCCGTGGACCCCTCGTCCGCCCGCTCTGGCGGATCGATTCTGGGGGACAAGACCCGGATGGAGCACCTTAGCCGTGATCCCCTCGCCTTTATCCGGCCCTCGCCCGCCCAAAGCCAGCTTGGCGGTGTTGCCCGCCGCACCCGCGAGGCTGTTGCACTTTGTGAAGCTGCCGGTTTTGACGTGGTGCTGATCGAGACGGTCGGCGTGGGTCAGTCCGAAACCATGGTCGCAGACATGTCCGACGTGTTCCTGCTGCTGCTTGCCCCTGCGGGCGGGGATGAATTGCAGGGGGTCAAGCGGGGGATCATGGAGATCGCCGATATTGTGCTGGTGAACAAGGCGGATGGCAGCCTGAAGGCGCAGGCGACGCGGACCTGTGCGGACTATGCCGGTGCCCTGCGGCTGCTGCGCAAACGGCCGCAGGACCCGGAGGGCTACCCAAGGGCGATGACCTTGTCAGCCATCGAAGGCGCGGGCTTGCCAGAGGCCTGGGCAGCGGTTCAGAGCCTGATCGGCTGGCGGCGGGACCGCGGGCTATTCGAGGCGACACGCGCCGATCAGGCGCGGCGCTGGTTCGGAGACGAATTGCGGGCCGAGATGATGGCCCTGCTGACCCGGGACCCTGAACTGCGGGCGCGGCTGGAACGCCTTGAGGGCGACGTGGCGGCGGGCCGCATGACCCCTGCAGCGGCGGCGCGGCAGGCGCTGGCCCCACTGGAACCGGGATCCGATCAGACGTGACCCTTCGGACGGTCTTCGACGGGGATCATCTTCGGGCCAGCCTTGCTGCCGCGCCGGATGGTGCAACTGGCAAGCTGATGGTGACATTCGATTTTCGGCAGGTGGGCAAGATCGACTTCGCACCTGCCAATGTCTCGGCCAGCTTTGCCAAAGCTGGGTTCGCCCAATTGTCGATCAAGACCCGCGCCAATGACTGGTTCATCAATCCCGACACTCGCGGCCTCGACTCGGCCTTGGCCGAACTGGCGACCAGCTTTGAAGAGGTGCGTTGCCTTGGGTATTCGATGGGGGGCTACGGCGCCTTTCGGTTTGCGCGTGCACTGCGGGCCAAAAGCGTCGTTGCGGTAAGCCCCCAAGTCTCGATCCACCCGGACGAGGTCCCGTTCGACCGCCGCTACAGGGCTGAAAGCAGGGGGTTCGGTCTGAATGACGGCAGCCTTTCAGCGCGTGGCATCGACGATCTTGAAGGCCTCGTCATATATGATCCTTTCGTCAGGCCCGACGGGATACATGCCAAGAGGCTTGCAGCACTGTTTCCACGCATACGCTTTGCCCGCCTGGGGTTTGGGGGCCACCCGGCCACCCGCGTCCTGCGGGCCTCGGGCAAGGCATGGACCGTGCAGAAGGCGGCATTGGAGCCCGGGGCGGGCCAGATCGCCTTGCTGCACGCTCACCGCCAAGGGCGGCGCGCAACTGAAGGCTACTGGCGCAAACTGGCCGACTATGCCATGCCCGGCAGGCCAGATATTGCGCACTTCGCCCGTGCGAAGGCCGCCGGACTGAAGGCGGCGGCCGCCCATCGCGAAGTGGACGGGTCAAAGCGGTGATATCGGGTTGACGCAGGGCTGGAATCCCCGTAATTGCCCGGAACCGAATTCGAGGCCCTGCTACGGCAGGGTCCTTTTCCTTTGAGACCGCGTCGTCACTGACCGGTCCCGAGATGACACGAAGGACTGATGATATGTCGCGCCGCTGCGAACTGACCGGAAAAGGCCCGATGTCTGGCAACAATGTCAGCCATGCCAACAACAAGACCCGTCGCCGCTTTTTGCCGAACCTGAACGATGTGACCCTGATGTCCGATACGCTCGGCCGGTCGTTCAAGTTCCGCATCTCGGCCCATGCCCTGCGCTCGGTCGACCACCGTGGTGGTCTGGATGCATACCTGGCCCGCGCCAAGGATGCAGAGCTGTCGGACAACGCGCTCAAGGTCAAGAAAGAGATCGCAAAGGCCGCTCAGGCCTGATCTTTTCGATTGATTGCCCGGAAACGGGCATGCATCGGGCCCGGTCTTTTGACCGGGCCTTTGGCGTTTTCTTCAGACCGTTTTTTGAGGCACAGAGTGCGGATGCCTCCGGCGGGAATATTTGGGGCAAGAAAAATCCCATTGCCGCTTTGCCCTGCTCCAGTCCCGTTGGATAAGGGATCATGACCCAGTCCTTGCCCATTGATACCGTGCTGCCCGAGTTGCTGGTCGCCATTGCCAGCCATGGCCAGGCCGTCCTGCAGGCCCCGCCGGGCGCGGGCAAGACGACACGGGTGCCGCTTGCCCTGTTGCAGGCCGATGCCGTGGCGGGCCGCATCATCATGCTTGAACCCCGCCGACTGGCCGCCCGTGCTGCGGCAGAGCGTATGGCGAGCACTTTGGGCGATGCTGTCGGCGAGACGGTGGGGTATCGCATCCGCGGTGAAGCAAAGGTGGGCCCCCGGACCCGGATCGAGGTTGTGACCGAGGGGATCCTGACCCGGATGATCCAGTCGGACCCCGAATTGCCGGGGGTTGGCGCCCTTTTGTTCGATGAATTTCACGAAAGGTCCCTGAACGCAGATCTGGGGCTGGCCCTGGCCCTTGAGGTGCGCGCTACCCTGCGCCCGGATCTGATCCTGCTGCCGATGTCGGCGACCCTGGATGCCGCCCCTGTCGCCGCCTTGATGGGTGAAGCCCCGATTATCACCGCCGAAGGCCGCAGCTTTGAGGTGACCCCCTGTTGGCTTGATCGCCCATTGCCCAAGGGCACCCGCCTTGCCCCGGGGATGGCTGACCTTGTCGCTCGGGCCGTCGCCGAGACAGAGGGTGGCGTCCTGGTGTTTCTGCCCGGTGAAGGCGAGATCCGGGCGGTTGCGGGCCTTCTTGCCAGTCGCTTGCCAGCAGACTGCGATATTCGCCCGCTGTATGGGGCGATGCCTTTTGCCGCCCAGCGCGCCGCGATCGCCCCCCTTACCGACCCCACCCGCCGCAAAGTCGTTCTGGCGACCTCCATCGCGGAAACCTCGCTCACGATCGAGGATATCCGGGTTGTGGTTGATGCGGGCCAGTCCCGCCGCGCCCGATTTGATCCCGGCACCGGCATGTCCCGCCTGATGACAGAGCGGGTAACAAAGGCCGAAGCGATCCAACGGGCGGGCCGCGCCGGCCGGGTGGCCCCGGGCCGTTGCTACCGGTTGTGGACCAAGGGCGAGGAAGGCGCGATGGCCGCCTTTCCCCCGCCCGAGATTGCAGCCGCTGATCTGGCGGGACTGGCGTTGGAACTGGCCCTTTGGGGCACGGCAGAGTTGGACTTTCTGACCCCGCCGCCGCCCCCCGCCCTGGCCGAGGCGCGCACGCTTTTGGCCGACCTTGGCGCGCTTGATCCAACGGGCCGCATCACTGGCCATGGCAGGGCCCTGGCGGCGCTGCCTTTGCATCCGCGTCTGGCGCATATGCTGATGGTCGCAGGTCCGCAAGCCGCCCCCTTGGCCGCCCTGATGAGCGCGCGGGACCCGCTGCGCGGCGGCGGGGCGGACCTGGCCCCCCGTCTTGACGCCCTGGCCGGCCGGCACCCGGTGCCGGAGGCCGCCCGTGCTGCGCTGGCCTCTGTCAAAGCCGAAGCCCGCCGCCTTTTGCGGCACCTGCCCGGGCAGGCCGACAAGGCCTCTGCGTTGTCGCCGGGAGAGATGGGGGCCCTGGCCTACCCTGACCGGATCGGACAGCGCCGTCCGGGCGATGAGGCCCGCTACCTGCTGAGTGGTGGCCGGGGAGCGGTGCTGCCGTCCGAGGATGCCCTTGCCTCTGCCCCGTTCATCGTGGCCACCGATCTGGATGGAGCAGGCAGGGATGCCCGGGTCCGGGCTGCTGCCCGGATCGGAGAAGCCGAGATCCGTGCGCTGTTCGGGGACCGGATCCGCTGGGAAGAGACCTGCCTCTGGTCCCGCCGGGAGGCCCGGGTCGAGACCCGCAGGCAAGAGCGCCTTGGCGCACTGACCCTGTCGGACCAGACCTGGTCGGACGCACCGGGCGACGCGGTAGCACTGGCCATGTGCGAGGGCGTTCGCCAGTTGGGGCTGCGTCTGGACGGAGCGGCGGGCCGGTTTCGCGCCAGGGTGGAACTGGTGCGGGCGGGCGGCGTGACCCTGCCCGACATGAGCGACGCGGGTCTGATGGAGCGGCTGGAAGACTGGCTGCCCCCCTTCCTGCAAGGCGTCCGGTCGGCGGAGGCGTTTAGGCGGATGGATCTGCTACCAGCCTTGCGCGCCATGCTGGATTGGGCCCAGATGCAGGCCCTGGATGCGGCGGCCCCGGCTGGCTTTGTCACCCCCTTGGGGCGGACTGTTCCGATTGACTACGGGGCAGAGACGCCCAGCATCTCGGTCCGGCTGCAAGAACTGTTCGGGCTGACCCGCCATCCCTGTATCGGCAAGACACCGCTACGGATCAGCCTTCTGTCCCCCGCGGGGTGGCCGGTTCAGGTCACAACGGATATTCCGGGGTTTTGGGCCACGTCTTACGGTGATGTACGCAAGGACATGCGCGGGCGGTATCCCCGGCACCCCTGGCCAGAGGATCCGACGCAGGCGGAACCGACGGTTCGCGCCAAGCCGAAAAGCTGAGAAACAGGCCCCCTTGTGTAGACATTGTAACTTTGCCTTCATCTTGTTACCCTAGCTTCAATAACAGCAGTTTAATTCAGTCAGGCAAGAGCATGTCTCCCCTTGCAAGTCGGGCCTCTGGCAGGGCCGTCAAAAGGCATAGCGTTCAAACGCACACACAATTGGCCGCCCTTTGTCATCGCAAGGGGGAGAACGGCCCCGAAGTGCTGTTGGTGACGTCGTCGAACGGGCGCTGGATCCTGCCCAAGGGCTGGCCGATCGACGGGATGAAACCGTCCGAGGCCGCGATGGTCGAGGCCTGGGAAGAAGCGGGCGTCAAGAAGGGCAAGGTCGACCGCAAGTCGATGGGATGCTTCATGGGGACAAAGATCACCAGCTCAGGTGATGAAGAGCCCTGCCTGACAAAGGTCTACGCGGTCAAGGTCCTCAAGACTGAGGCGAACTATCCCGAAGCGGATCGTCGCGAACGCCTTTGGGTAAGCCCCGCCGAGGCCGCGGAGATGGTCACTGAAGACGGGCTCAGATCGATCCTCCGGGCGCTCTGACGAGACATTTCGCGGGCGCCCTGAGGGCCCCTGCCTCGATACCGGTCAGCGGGCGCCCATGAAGTCCATCTTGCCCAGTGGCACCCCATTGTGACGCAGGATGTTGTAGGCGCTGGTCATGTGGAAATAGACCTGCGGCAGGGCAAAAAGACCGTGGTAGTCCTGCCCTGACATCCGAAGCTCGCCGCCGCGCAGGCTAAGCACGATCTCGCGTTCTTCTGACCCTTCGAAATCGGCAGGCGTGAACCCTGCAATATAGTCCCGGGCCTTTGCGATCCGGTCGCGCAGTTCGGGAAAGGTCGTCTCGACATCGGCGAAGCTGGCCGGATCCTGACCGCAGAGGCGGGCGACCAACCGGGCCGAGAAGTCGCAGGTCAGCTGAACCTGACGCGACAGGGGAAACATATCCGCAAAGAGCCGGTCCCCGATCAGGACAGCAGGATCAATGCTGTTGGCCTCGCAATGCGCCTCGGCCTTGGTCATGATCCCGGACAGGGCGGTCAGGCTGCGTGTCAGGGGCGGAAGGGTAACCGTGTACATGGCTGGGGTTTTCCCGGGTTGTGTAAGGTGGGTCCTGACCCACCTTACGGTTTGGTTGTGTGCTGGCGTACTGCGCCTGATGGATCGCCGTAAGGTGGGTCTGGACCCACCTTACCCGAGACCCCGAGACCCTAGACCCCGAGGCACCACCGCATGATCGCCTTCTGGGCATGGAGCCGGTTTTCGGCCTCGTCGAAGATCACCGAATGGGGCCCGTCCATGACCTCGCTTGTCGCCTCATCATCCCGGTGGGCGGGCAGGCAATGCATGAACAGCGCGTCCGGTTTAGCCTGCGCCATGAGCGCCGCGTTGACCTGATAGCCGCGCAGCTGGTTGTGCCGCCGTTCGCGGGCCGAAACCGGGTCGTGCATGCTGACCCAGGTGTCGGTCACCACAAGATCGGCCCCTTGTACGGCCACCGCCGGGTCCCGCTCGATCGTGATGTTGACCCCTTTGCTGCGCGCTTCGTCGAGAAAGACCTGTTCGGGATCAAGCGGGGGCGGACCGGTAAAGGTGAGGTCAAAGCCGAATTGTCCGGCGGCATGGGCAAAGCTGTTGAACACGTTGTTCCCGTCCCCGGACCAGACCACCTTGCGCCCCCGGATCGGGCCGCGATGTTCCTCGAACGTCATGATGTCGGTCATGATCTGGCAAGGGTGGCTGCGGTTGGTTAGCCCGTTGATCACCGGAACGCTTGCGTATTCGGCCATTTCCAGAAGCGTCTGTTCTTCAAAGGTGCGGATCATGATCAGATCGACATAGCGTGACAGCACCCGGGCGGTGTCGGCGATTGTTTCGCCATGCCCGAGTTGCATTTCATCGCCACGCAGGATCATCGTTTCCCCGCCCATCTGCCGAACACCTACGTCGAACGAGACCCGCGTCCTCGTTGATGGTTTTTCGAAGATCAGCGCGACCATCCGCCCGGCAAGGGGTTGATCGTCGTCTGGCGCCCCCTTGGGTCGCCCGTTGCGGGCAGATTTCATGCTGATCCCTTCGTCGATCATGCCTCTGAGGGCGGCGGCATCAGTCTTGTTTATGTCGAGGAAGTGTTTCATGGCATCGCTCTTGGGGTTCGGGGCGCTTTTGTGCGGGGGTTTCACACCCCCGCGCCCCCGTGGAATATTTTGGGCAAGAAAAAGCTCAGGCGGCGGCCTCGAGGGACCTTGCGGCGGTGTCGAGCCGTTGTAGCGCCTCGGTGATGTCAGCGTCGGGGATGTTCAGCGCCGGCAGGAGCCGCACCACGTTGTCGGCCGCCCCGACGGTCAGGACGCCCGCCCCGTAGCCGGCGTTGACGACATCGCTGTTGGTGACCTTGCAGGCCAGCCCAAGCATCAGCCCGGTGCCCCGCACCCCGCTGAAGATGTCTGGGTGGCTTCCCACCAGACCTTCGAGCCCTTGCCGCAGCAGCCCGGCCTTGCGGTTTACCTCGGCCAGAAAGGCCGGGTTTGAGATGATTTCGGTGACCCGGGCCCCGACAGCGCAGGCCAGCGGGTTGCCCCCATAGGTCGATCCGTGGGTGCCAGCCGTCATGCCCGAGGCTGCGTCTTCGGTCGCAAGGACTGCCCCCAGCGGAAACCCACCCCCGATCCCCTTGGCCACCATCATGATGTCCGGGCTGATCCCGGCCCATTCGTGGGCAAAGAGCCTGCCAGTCCGTCCCATACCGCATTGCACCTCGTCCAGGATCATCAGCACCCCGGTCTCGTCGCAGAGGTCCCGCAGCCCTTTCAGGCAGGCGTCGGGCAGGGGCCGGATGCCCCCTTCGCCCTGCACCGGCTCGACCAGTACCGCGCCGACGTCTGCCTCTTTCATCGCGGCGGCGAGCGCCTCGTGATCGCCGAAGGCCAGCGAGGTGAAGCCGGGCAGCAAGGGCCCAAAGCCCTTGGTCATCTTTTCGGACCCCGCCGCGGCGATGCCTGCGCTGGACCGACCGTGGAAGGCCCCGCTGAAGGTCAGGATCCGTGTTCTGTCGGGCTGCCCTTTGTCATACCAGTACTTGCGCGCCATCTTGACGGCCAGTTCGCAAGCCTCGGTCCCGGAATTGGTGAAGAAGCAGGTGTCTGCAAAGGTCGCCTCTGTCAGCGCATCGGCCAGCTTCTTTTGCGCCGGGATGTGGTAGAGGTTCGATACATGCCAGAGTGCCTGAGCCTGTTCAGTCAGGGTCTCTACCAGTTCCGGCGCGGCATGGCCGAGCGCGTTGACCGCGATCCCGGCCCCCAGATCAAGGAACCGTCGCCCGTCATCGGTCACAAGCCAGGAGCCTTCGCCCTTGACGAAGGTCAGGGGCGCACGGTTGTAGGTGGGCAGGATCGACGGGATCATGGCGGATAGGTCCTTGCAAGGATAAGCCCCGTTGGTGCCGGACGGGCGGGGCCAAGTCAACGATTTTGGGAAAGGGACGAAAGACAGGTGCAGCCGCACCGATGGCAACGCGGGGTCAGCGTTGGCGTCGGTTCGGGGAAAGATGCATCTGTTGCGTCATGAACCGGTCTTTAGCCCAAGTCGGTTCTGCTGAAAACCCCGTTGTCGCGGCCCTTCGGGGCTTTCCCCCTTTGCCCCCTTGCGCTAGGCTTTGCGGGCCGATCCCTGCCCCCGTTCCAACTGAGCCCCGTTCAAACTGAGCCCCGTTCAAACTGAGCCCCGACCAACCTGACCAAGGTCCCCCGATGTCACAGCCGCCAGATCTGGCCATTTCCACCCGTGGCCTGACCCGCAGTTTCGGCCCCGTCAAGGCAGTGGCCGGGATTGATCTGGACGTGCCAAAGGGCATGATCTTTGCCGTTCTGGGCCCCAACGGCGCGGGCAAGACAACCCTTTTGCGTATGCTGGCGACGCTGCTGCCCCCCGATGGTGGCTCTGCCAGTGTCATGGGCCATGACCTGCGTGCCGACCCTGATGCTGTCCGGGGCGTCATAGCGATGACCGGCCAATTCGCATCGCTGGACGAAGATCTGACGGGCCGCGAGAACCTTGTGATGCTGTCCCGGCTTTGGGGCTTTGCCGGTCGCGCTGCCCGTGATCGGGCGACGGACCTCCTTGCCGCCTTTGACCTGGCCGATGCGGGCAATCGTCAGGTGAATACCTATTCGGGCGGCATGCGGCGCAGGCTCGATATCGCGGCCTCGCTGATTGTGACGCCGGGGGTTTTGTTCCTGGATGAACCGACCACCGGCCTTGATCCGACCGCCCGCCAGAGCGTGTGGCGCCTGATCCGGCAACTGGCCGCCTCGGGTGTCACCATCCTTTTGACGACACAGTACCTTGAGGAGGCCGATCAACTCGCCGCCCGGATCGCGGTCATCGACAAGGGACGCAAGATCGCCGAAGGCACCAGCCGCCAGTTGAAGGCCCAGACCGGGTCGGGCGTGCTGCATGTGACCCCATCGGACCCCGGCCAGCTGGAGGCAGCAGAGGCTATGCTGGCCACCACAGGCCCGGTGCAACGCAGCGCCGAAGGGGCGACCCTGTCGGTGCCCGTACAGGATGCGGCTTCGGCCCATGATCTGCTGGCCCGTTTGATCGCATCCGGTGTCGAGGTTGCCGATTTCTCGATGGGGCAGCCATCGCTGGAAGAAGTGTTCTTTGCCCTGACAGGCGCCCCGCCAGAGGAGGAAACCGCATGACCGACGCCTTGCTCAAGCGGGTGGAGCGACCTGCCAAGCCCTCTGCCCTGTCCAACGCCATGGTCTTTGGCTGGCGGGCGGTCCTGAAGTTCAAGCATGTGCCTGAGCAGTTGTTTGATCTGGTCATGACCCCGATCATGTTCACCCTGCTGTTCACCTTTGTCTTCGGGGGGGCATTGGCGGGTACCCCGGGATCCTACCTGCAATTCTTTCTGCCCGGCATCCTTGTGCAAACCGTCGTCTTCAACGCGGTCTATTCGGGCATGGGTCTGTCCACCGATTTCAGCAAGGGCCTGTTCGACAGGTTCCGGTCGCTGCCAATCTGGTCGCTTGCCCCTTTTACCGGCCTGATGGTGGGCGATCTGATGCGCCACCTGATTGCGGGCGGGATCATTCTGGGGATCGGACTGATCCTCGGCTATCGCCCCGAGGCCGGGGTGATGGGCGTGGTCTTGGCCTTTGCCATGCTGCTGGCGATGGGGTTCGGCTTTGGCTGGGTGTTTCTGGTGCTTGGCATGATGGTCCGGACGCCGACGACTGTTATGACCCTGGGGTTTACCATCCTGTTTCCGGTCACCTTTGCCTCGAACATCATGGTTGATCCGGCCACGATGCCCGACTGGTTGCGCGGCTTTGTCGAGGTCAATCCGGTGTCGCTGATGACGACGGCCTTGCGGGGGCTGATGGATGGCACGGCGACGGCGGGCATGCTGGCCGTCGCATTGATCGCACCGGTTCTGTTGACGGTGCTTTTGGCGCCCGTCACGCTGATGCTCTACCGGCGCAAGTAGGCCGCAGCACAGGGCGGATTAACGGCAGTTCAGCGGCCAGCTCACGGAAAGATCAGGGAAAGATCAGGAACGGCACCTTGCAGGTCCGCATCAGCTCCATCGTCGTTGAGCCGATGAAAAGGCTGCGCAGGCGGGAATGCCCCGATTTACCCAAGACCAGCATATCAGCCTTGAGGTCGGTGACCGCCTTGGTGATCACCGCCTCAGGGTCGCCTGCCTCAAGATGCTCGGTCACGTCGAAACCCACCTGCCGCAGGGCCTGAGCCGCGTGGGACAGCCGGTCGCGCAGTTGCGGGGTGGCCGACCCGACGCTGAGGATGTCGCAGGCCATTCCGGTCAGGACAGAGCCCGCCGTCATCCGCTCAACCGCGCGTTCGGTAGAGGGTGACCCGTCATAGGCCAGCAAAAACCGCTCGGGCGTCTTGTAGGCCCGGTTGGCCACAAGGACCGGCCTGTGTGAGGTCCGGACGGCCCGGTCAAGGTTGGACCCAAGAAGCTCTTGTGCAAAACCTGCCGCCTCGCCGCGCTTGCCAAGGATGACAAAGCGGGTCTCTGCCTCAAGCTCTGAGATGGCGTCGATCAGATCGCCGTTGCGCAGACGGGTGGCGACATCGATATCGGCCATGGCCCGCATCCGGGCCGATCCGTCGTCCAGAATGGCCCTGCCCCGTTCGCGGGCCAGCACCGCCCGCTCTTCATCCAGCTTGGACAGCTTGTCCAGAAGGGCGGTTCGCGCCCCGAGGCGAAGGTTGCCGCTCAGGTCGGCTGGGGCGCTGGGGGCGTCGCTGCGGCGGCCTATGACGTGGACAAGGCTGATCGGCATGGCCAGCTGACCCGCCGCCCAGACCGCGTGGTCGCAGACAGAGGCCGCATAGTCCGACCCGTCGACAAAGGCTGTGATCCGGTCCATTTCGTCTTTCCCCCTGCCCCGGCCGGTTGGCCAGGTCACTATTAGTGTGCGTTCAACTGGTCCATCGCACCGGGCTTGTCATGCAAGGCCAGCTTGTCGACGATGGTCTCGGACGCCTCGTTCATACCAACAAGGGACACCTTTGTCCCCTCGCGCCGGAATTTCAGGACCACCATGTCGACGGCAGCGACGCTTGAGATGTCCCAGATATGGGCATCAGTGACGTCGATGGTGACCTCGTCCAGCGCCTCGCGAAAGTCGAATGCGCGGGTGAAATCCTCGACACTGGCGTAAAACAGCTGGCCTTCGACCCGGTAGGTCCGACTGCGCCCATCTGCCGAAGCCTCGGACGAGACCCGAAAGATCTGGGCGATCTTGGAGGCAAAGAAGAGGCCCGACAGCAGCACGCCGGTCAACACGCCAAAGGCAAGGTTGTGGGTCCAGACCGTGACGATGACAGTCGCGATCATGACGACCGAGGAACTGGTCGGATGGCTGCGCAGGCTGGTGAAGGACGACCACGAAAACGTCCCGATCGATACCATGATCATGACCGCCACCAGCGCGCCCATCGGGATGATCCGGACAAAGTCGGCAAGGACAAGGATGAGGAACAGCAGGATCGCCCCCGCCGCAAAGGACGACAGACGCGCCCGACCGCCGGATTTCACGTTGATCATCGACTGCCCGATCATCGCACATCCAGCCATGCCACCGAAAAAGCCGGTGACGAAATTGGCGGTGCCTTGCCCGATGCATTCCCGGTTCCGGTTGGATTGGGTATCGGTCAGCTCGTCCACCAGGTTCGCCGTCATCAGGCTTTCCAGCAGGCCAACGGCGGCCACAGCCAGCGAATAGGGCAGGATGATCTGCAACGTCTCAAGGCTGAAGGGCACATTGGGCAAAAGGAACATCGGCAGGGTATCGGGCAATTCGCCCATGTCGCCCACAGTGCGGACGTCCCATCCCATCAGCCAGACCAGACCGGTCAGCACGATAATGGTGACAAGTGGTGACGGGACGGCGGTGGTCAGGTAGGGAAGGCCGTAAATGATGCCAAGCCCTGCCGCGACAAGAACATAGGTCAGCATCGGCACGTCAATCAGCTCTGGCAACTGCGCCAGAAAGATCAGGATGGCCAGCGCATTCACGAACCCCGTCATGACCGAGCGTGAGACAAAGCGCATCACGAAGGACAGTCGGGCAAAGCCCACACCAACCTGGATCACCCCGGCCAGAACGGTGGCGGCCAGCAGATACTCAAGCCCGTGATCCTTGACGAGGGTCACCATCAGGACCGCCGTCGCGGCGGTCGCGGCCGAGATCATGCCGGGCCGTCCTCCGACGATGGCCGTCAGAACCGCGATCGAGAAGGAGGCGTAAAGCCCGACCTTCGGATCAACACCCGCGATCAGCGAAAAGGCGATGGCCTCGGGGATCAGGGCAAGGGCCACGACAAGACCCGAAAGCAGCTCTACCCTGGGGTTGCCGATCCATTCGGCCCGTGTCCGTTCCGATAGTTGCATGTCCGCCCTCGCTGCAGTGCCGCAAAGGTCTGCTTGTGTTGCCCCAAGCCCCAAGTGTCAACCCGGCGCTCCCCGGCAGGCCCGTCAAATTGGAGCGATTAAGGCGTGTCGGGTGGCCGCCTCAGGGCTTGAGACGGTAGCCGGTCCGGAACCAGTACCAGCATAGTCCCACGACCAGCCCTGCGGCCAGGGTGACAAAGATGAGGCCCCGCAATGGCGGACTGTCGGACACGCCAAGCATCCCGAACCGCACCCCATCGATGATGTAGAAGAACGGATTGGCGTGACTGAGGGTCTGTAGCAGCGGCGGCATCGCCTCAATCGAGTAGAATGTGCCGGACAAAAACGACAGGGGCGTGACGATAAAGCTGCTGATCGCGGCAAGCTGATCAAATTTATTGGCATAAATCGCGGCAATCAGCCCCAACCCTCCCATGAAGACAGAGCCCAGAACGGTGAAGGTGATCACCCAAAGCGGATGGACGATACCGACGCCCAGAAACAGCCAGGCTCCCACGGCAATCACGATGGCAACCATCAGTCCACGGGCCACCGCACCGGCCAGATAGCCGGCGACAAGCTCGGCCGCGTTCAGGGGTGGCATCAGCGTATCGACGATGTGGCCCTGTACCTTGGCCCCGGCCAGACTGGACGAAGTGTTTGCAAAAGCGTTTTGAATCACGGTCATGGTCAGAATGCCGGGGGCAATGAACTCAACAAACGGGACCCCCATGACCGGGCCGCGACCGGGGCCGACCGCAATGACAAAGATCATCAGAAAGAGGCCCGCGTTGATCAGCGGGGCAAGGAGGGTCTGGCTCCACACGTTCATGAAACGGCGCACTTCACGCTCGGCCAAAGTCCACAGCCCAAGCCAGTTTATCCGCCCAAAACGGCGGACGCCCAGGTCATGCCCCTGATTGTGCCCCCGATCATCTGCTTGTATCGGTGCGTCACTCATCTGCCACGTCCTTTTCATTTCCACCGCTCCGCTTGTATCCGGCGCTTGGCTGCTTAGAATAGGAAACCGACAGAATTCTCAAGGCCAGCTTGTCCCGGACAGGGTCAGCGGCCTTTCATATCCGAAGGAAATGCTATGTCCTGGACCGACGAGCGCGTCGAGACGCTTAAGAAGATGTGGGGCGAAGGCCAATCCGCAAGCCAGATCGCCAAGGAACTTGGCGGGGTGACGCGCAATGCCGTCATCGGCAAGGTGCACCGTTTGGGTCTGTCCAACCGGGCCGGATCGGGTGCCACGCCAGCGGCCCCCGCCGCCGCAACACCGGCAGCCGCCAAGGGCACCGCACCGATGACCGAACCCGCGCGTCCTGCCTCGCCGCCCCGTAGTCCCGCCCCGGAAGCCGCGACAGAGACAACTGCCAAGGCCGCCTCCTCGGATGACGATGACGACGACAGCGATCCCCCCCCGATGAGCGCAGCGCGCCGCGCCATCATTCCGGCGGGCCAACCCCTGCCGCCCCAGCCGTCGTTGAATGAAATCAGCCCTGAGGCGCTGGCCAAGGTCAACGAGGTCGAAAAGACCGCCCGCAAGCTGACTTTGATGGAACTGACGGAAAAGACCTGCAAATGGCCCGTTGGCGATCCGGCTACGGACAACTTCTGGTTCTGCGGTCTGGCCGTCCAGCAAGGTAAACCCTACTGCGAGGCCCATGTCGGCGTCGCCTTCCAACCCATGAGCGCCCGGCGCGACCGCCGCCGCTAGGTCGGCGAAGGTGGTATGAGCGGTTGGGACGATCTCTTTCGTGACCCGCCACCGCGTTGGGGGCTAAGGGGCGACCCTCACCTTTGGGTCGAAATGCGTGCCGCTTTGGGTGAGGCGCCCGTACCGGACAATCGGGACGATGGCCTCGCCATGCTGACAACCGCGTGGGAGGCCCTAGCGGGCCTTCCGCTATCGTCCTCCGGTACGATCAAGCTTTCGCGGCTGGACCATGGCGGCATGTCAAGGGGCCTCGTCTCTGCACCGTTCTGGCGGGATGTGGCAATCCCACTTTTGCTTGATCGTTTGATCAATCTGCCGCACTGACAGCCGCCCTCAAACTCGAACGTCCGTTCCACCAGCAGCTCACCTGTTTCAAAGTTGATATGATCGCCCGCCGCCTGGTCGTAGGGGGGCACCGGGAACGGAGGCTCGGTCTGGGCCAAGACCGGTGCCGCTCCTGCAGTTGCAATCGCGAAAACCGAGGCGCCCAGTAGCTTTCTCAACACTTTGAAACTCTATTCGGCATTGGATCGCACTTAGCGATGCCATGTTGCCCGACATGAATCTCGGGGCCGACAAGGGCAGCAAATGATGATCAGCGGCATCCTTCGCCGCCAGCGGGCTAGTTCATGCTTACCGGGCGGGACCGCATTCGGCTGACTGTCTCACGCTCGGCCCGTTTGCAGACTTGCGGTGGCAGGTTCTGGTCCAGCAGGGCAAGATCCTCCAGGACCATCTCGCCCATCTGCCGGAAAGCCGTATCAAGCGCCCCGGCCCGATGGGCAGAATGCAGGAACCCCGGCAAATTCCGGACCGGATGATCAAGAGGCAAAGGCTCTTGCGGATACACGTCAGAGGCGGCCACGATATGGCCGGACCGCACCGCATCCATCAACGCGTCAAAGTCCACGACATTGGCCCGCGACAGCAGGATGAAGGCCGCGCCGGGCTTCATGGCGGCAAAAGCCTCTGCCCCGAGAAACCCCTGATTCTCAGAAGTGACAGCGGCGGTAACAAAAACCACATCGCAGGCGCCCAGAACCTGTTGCAGCGTCGAAGGCTCTGCCCCACCAGCCCGCGTGATGCTGGGTGCCTGCCAGGGATCGTGAACCATCAGGCGTGTCTGAAAGCCGGACAGAACCCGGCCCAGCGCCCGACCGAGATCGCCAAAACCGATGATACCGACGGTAGCGCCGCTAAGCTGGCGGGCCTTGGTGTTGCCTTCGCCGCCCCATTTCTCGGCCCCGGCCCGAAAATCGGCGTCGGCGGTGTGAATGCCGCGAAGCAGGGAAAGCGCCATCCCGAGGCCCATCTCGGCCACCGGCAGGGCAAAGACGGCCCCCGTCGTCACGACGTGTATGCCCCGGCGGAACACCTCATTGTATGGCATATTGTCAAGCAGGTTGCTTTCCACATTGAAAACGCAGCGCAGGGACGACAGCCGGACAAGGGTTGCCGGGTCAAGCGGGGGTTGCCCGATGATGTAACGGGCCCGGCCAAGGATGTCGTCTGGCAGCGCGGGCAGATCTTCGTCGGTCGTCTCGATAATCTGGTAGCGGCTGCGCAGGTCTGCCAGGCGGTCCGGGGCAAAAATCAGATCGAGCGTGCGGGGCAGCGGGCAGGACAGGATCAGGGGGCGGTCATCAGGCATTTCGGGTCTCCTCCCCAGTCACTTGGTCCGCGTCAGTTGTTGCGCGTCACTTGACCCAGACATAGGGCCGGACGCAAGGCGGTTTTAACCACGGTCCATCCGTTGCCAGATTCCACGAAAATGCGCCTTGGAGGCGCGGGGTGTTATCCCCCTTACCGCCTTGAACTGACAGCTGAAAGCGGTTCAGCATGGCCAGAGATGAGTCTGGCTGCCGGGGCAGCACCTCCCAAAATGGCCTCATCGTGCATTCCTTTGCAGACTACGCCAAAATAGTATCAAAACTTGCGTCTTCGGGACAACAATACCAGCCCCAAGCCGCTATCCTTGGGCTCAACAGGGAGAGGACCATGCAAAACACTGCCGACGAGATCAGCCATCCGATCAGCGCCAAGCTGACCACACAGCTCAAGGACATCCAGAAGACCCTGCCCCTTCGGGTTCTGTCCGAAGAGGACTGGCAGCACTGGATCACCAAGGGCTACGTCATCGTCAGGGGCGCTGTAACGAAAGAGCAGGCAGCACGGACGGCAGAGGTGCTGTGGGAGTTTGACGAAAAGGACCCCGCCGATCCTACGACCTGGTATGCCCCCCAGCGCCGCCCCCATGTGCGGGCCGAGTTGAACAATGCAGGCATGATCGAGATTTACCATCACCAGACCCTTTGGGACAACCGGCAGACCCCACGTATCTATGATGCCTTTGTCGACATCTGGGACAGGACAGACCTTTGGGTGACGATCGACCGGGCCAACCTCAACCCGCCAAAGCCGGGCGCGACCTCAAAGGACGGCTTTATCCATTGGGACGTCAACACGGCCCTGCGCCCCCTTCCCATCGGGGTGCAGGGGGTGCTGTCCCTCGCCCCTCAGGACGGGGAAACGGGCGGCTTTCAATGCGTGCCCTACCTGTTTGAGCATTTCGACGAATGGGTCAGAACCCAGCCGTCAGACCGCAATCCCATCTTGCCCGACGCCAACGGGTTGGAGCGCGAGAACATCACTATGGAGACAGGGGACCTGATGATCTTTAACTCGCTCCTCGCCCACGGGGTTCGGCCCAACATCTCCAAGGACCGGGTCCGGTTGGCGCAATACATCTCGATGCACCCGGCAGAGCCTGAGAACACCGCCGAAGTGGCCGAGCGTCTTCGCCTTTGGCAAGAGATCGAGCCACCCAAACGCCCCGATTTCCCCGGCGATCCTCGCGACTGGGAAAAGGCGCGACAGGGGCCCGCAACACTGACTGGTCTGGGCGAGCGGCTGTTGGGCGTGACCGACTGGTAAGGTGGGTCTTGACCCACCCCTTCCAAGGGACGGAAACTCGGGCTAAAGGGGCGCATGTCCCAGAACCCGCCAGACCTTCGCCCCGACCTCGCCCGCGCCCGTATCACCGAGGCGCCGCGCCCCGGCCAGCCGACCATCGGCATGGTCTCGTTGGGTTGTCCAAAGGCCCTTGTGGACAGCGAACGCATCCTGACCCGGCTTCGTGCCGAAGGTTATGCCATCTCGCCCGACTACCAGGGTGCCGATGCGGTCATCGTGAACACCTGCGGCTTTCTTGACAGCGCCAAGGCCGAAAGCCTTGACGCGATCGGCGAGGCGCTGCGCGAAAATGGCAAGGTCATCGTCACCGGCTGCCTTGGGGCAGAGCCTGACTATATTCGCGATCACCACCCCCGTATCCTCGCTGTGACCGGACCGCAGCAGTACGAGCAGGTGTTGGATGCCGTGCACGGCGCCGTGCCACCCAGCCCCGATCCATTCTTCGACCTGCTGCCCGCGACGGGCGTCAGCCTTACACCGCGCCACTACAGTTATCTAAAGATTTCAGAGGGCTGCAACCACAAGTGCAAGTTCTGTATTATCCCGGACATGCGTGGAAAGCTGGCCTCCCGGCCAGCCCATGCGGTTCTGCGCGAGGCGGAAAGGCTGGTTGAGGCAGGCGTGAAAGAGCTTTTGGTGATCTCTCAGGACACCTCGGCCTATGGCGTCGACATCCGGCATGCTGAGGATCGGGGCCACCGGGCCCATATCACCGATCTGGCCTGCGATCTTGGGGGCCTTGGGGCCTGGGTCCGGCTGCATTATGTCTATCCCTACCCGCATGTGCGCGATCTTATCCCGCTCATGGCTGACGGGCTGATCCTGCCCTACCTCGACATTCCGTTCCAGCATGCCCACCCCGAAACGCTGCGCCGCATGGCCCGCCCTGCCGCGGCTGCACGAACCCTCGACGAAATCTCTGCCTGGCGGCAGGCCTGCCCGGACATCACGCTCCGCTCGACCTTCATCGTGGGCTACCCCGGCGAGACCGAGGCAGAGTTCCAGACCCTTTTGGACTGGCTGGACGAAGCCCAGCTCGACCGGGTCGGATGCTTTCAATACGAGAACGTCGCGGGTGCCCGATCCAACGATCTGCCCGACCACGTCCCCGCCGAGGTCAAGCAAGAGCGTTGGGATCGGTTTATGGAAAAGTCGCAGGCGATTTCCGAGGGTAAACTGGCCGCCAAGGTTGGAAAAGTGATGGAGGTCATCGTCGACGACATCGACGAGGACGGGATCGCCACCTGCCGAACCAAGGGCGATGCCCCCGAGATCGACGGCAATCTGTTTATTGACGAAGGCGCAGATGACCTGTCGCCCGGCGATATCGTCACCGTCACGGTTGACGAGGCAGGCGAGTATGATTTGTGGGGCCAGCTGACCGGGGCAGGCCCGGGCTCATAGAGCCGTCCAAAAATGATGCTATCATGCGGGCGGGATCTGCCCGATGATGCGATATGCGACTCAGGTCCCTCATACCCCTTGCTGCCCTTGTATTGCTGGCCTCCTGCGCCACGGTTCCGGGTGCGGTCGAAGGATCACGCGGCTTTTTCTAGGGCCTGTTTGACGGCGCTGTCGCGCCCATTGCCTTTGTCGTGTCTTGGTTTTCGGACACGGTCGGCATTTACGGGGTGCCAAACTCAGGCGGCTGGTACGACTTTGGGTTCCTCCTCGGGCTGACGTGCTGGGCCGGAGGCGGCGGGGCCGCTGCGCGGCGCAAGCGCTAAGTCTGCGACACGGCACCGCATTTGCCCTCCATCGAACTGGCCTACTTCCTGCACATGACAAAAGAAACCCGCATCCTTTACAACGCCGAATGCCCGGTCTGCTCTTTCGAGATTGACCGCTACGCTGCCTATTCTGGCAAACGCGGTCTTCCGCTACGGTTTGATGACCTGAATTCGGCCGCCCTTGGCGATTGGGACATTTCGGCCGATCAAGCCGCGCGTCGGCTGCATGTTCTGCATGAGGGAAAGCTGACGTCGGGCCTCGACGCCTTTATCGTGCTCTGGCAGCAGATGCCGCACACAAAGGGGCTGGCCCGGCTCGCAAGCCTGCCAGTGATCCGGCCAGTGGCCTCAGCGGTCTACGACCACATTCTCGCCCCGATCATCTACCGGTGGCACCTGCGCAGGCAGGCAAAGGCGCAGGCTTAAAGCGCGCGCAGCTCTGCAAACAGGGCCGCGTTGCGGCAATAGGCGGGTGGAGCTTCGGCTGTCTCGGTCGAGGTCAGCCAGCTCCGGCAGGCCTCAGGCTCGGGGCAGGACCGGCAACGGCCAACGGCATCGGCGTATTCGTCACGGCTCAGAAGCCCTTCACGCAGCGCCTCTCCCAGATCGATGCCGCAGGTCTTGGCCGTGGTGAGCGTCAGCCAATAGTGTTTGCGCAGGTCTCCCAACGTCTGCATTCGGCGTCCTCCTTGTTGATCCCGTCGCCCGAATTTGCCGACCCGTAGCAGACCCGTCTTTGAGCCAGATCAAATTGCGGGCCAGTCACGAACATGGGAACCAGCCTGACCCCACGGCAGTATAGACCGAAGAAGCCTGTGTTCTTACGCTTTACACATGAGACTGCATGAGCCCACCTACCCCATCTATTCCCGCGCGGAACGTATCGCGGATGGCACGATCCATTCGATCGGCGTGATTCTGGCGGTAACGGGGGCGGTGTTGTTGATCGTCTTTTCAGCCGGTCTTGGCGCGTCCACCGTTGCAGGGGTGTCGGTCTATGCCGCCGCCCTGATCGCCACTTTCGTCGCCTCGGCCTGCTATCACATGACCCCGTGGGAGGGCGTGCGACCGATCCTGCACCGCATCGATCATGCTGCGATCTTTCTCAAGATTGCTGGTACCTATACACCGCTCGTCGTCCTGATCGGGACCGGGTTCGGCTATGTCATTCTGGGGATTGTCTGGGCGCTGGCCCTTGTCGGCGCGTTTGCCCGGGTGTTCTTCTGGTCGTCCCCGGCAAGGCTGGCGACGACCCTTTACCTTGTCATGGGCTGGCTGAGCATTGCCCTGATCTGGTCGCTTGCCCGTACCTTGCCGATTGGCGCAACGGCCCTCGTTGTCGCGGGCGGGGTCCTCTACAGCCTTGGCGTCATCTTCTTTGTCTGGGAAAGCCTGCGCTTTTCCAACGCCATATGGCACGGTTTCGTGCTGGCCGCGTCGGCCTGCTTCTTTGCCGCGATCGCGATGGGCACCTTTCTGGCGTGATCTTGCCAGTCTGCCGCGCTAGAAATAGCCGACGCTTGCGGCCGTCCGCCGCACGACATCCACCCGGGCCGCGTTGGGCGGATGGGTACCCAGGAACCGGTCGCCCGGGTCCGGGATGCGAAAGAAGAACTCGGCCCCGACGAGCGGATTGAAACCGGCGCGGGCGGCGATGATGGTGCCAAGTGCGTCTGCCTCAAGCTCAAAATCCTGACTGTAAGTGCGCGCGCCCACGGCGGCTCCCAACTCTTGTGCGGTTCGGATTGCCTCAGGGCTGTTGGTGCCCACAGCCCCTGCAAGGCGGCCAAACACGGCCGCCCCGACCATGGCATTGCGCTGCTGGCGGGACAGATGGCCCTCGATGTGATGCGCGGCTTCGTGGGCCATGATGAAGGCCAACTCGTCCCCGTTTCGCACGTCTGCGATCAGGGACAGGGTAAAGGCTATGATCGGCCGTCCCGCGTCATCGATCGTTTGAAAGGCGTTTGGCGGCATGTTGGAACGATCATCCACAACGATATTGAAATCACAATTCGCGCGCGGGTTGCGGGCACGGCATTCCTGTTCGGCCACTGGCTCTACCGCTTGCACCACGGCAACGAAACTCCGGGCGTTTGCCCGCAGGTCCTGACCACCGACAAGGGGTCCGATTGGGTCTTCCGGAAAGGTGGTGACGCGTCCCGAGGTCTCGCGTGGCAGGACGGCACACCCGGCAAGCGCAAGAGCGCAACAGATAATTGGCACAAATGGGTTAAACGGCACGAAGCGCTCCGGTCGAAAATGCAGGTAGAGCTCATATTTACGACGGCTGGCCCTGACCTGCCAGTGTCGATCGCGTGATCAGCCGATCCCCGCCATGGCCCCTTGCCTTTGGCGTTCGCTAAACCCTAGTCTTGCCCCATGTTTACAATCGAACACGATTTCGACGCCACCGTCATCACCCTGGTCGACGAGGGGCAAGCGCCTCTGCAGGAGGACGTTGTGGTCTGTACCTTTGAGGATTGCGTGACGATCGAACAGCTTGATCCACGCACCGATCAGATGTTGCGGCTGAACCTGTCGTTGGCCCAGGTCCGCGATCTGGCCGCTGCATTGGATTTGCCCGAGGGCGTGTACCGCCTGCGCCCTTCGGGTGACGGCGGGGACGCGGCCTAGTCCAGCCGAAACACCTTGTCTCGTGCTGTTTCGCCCCGGATCAGGGTCAGTCGGGTTGGTGCCACGCCAATTGCCTTGGCCATCAGTTGCCGCACCGCCTTGGTCGCCTTGCCCCCTTCGGGGACAGCGGTGACGTAGACCCGGATCGTTCCGTCAGCCTCGCGTATGATCCGCTCGCGCGCCGCCTTTGGCGTCGCCCGGATGGCAATCGTCGTGCCCGGAAGGGCAAGGTCACTCAGGTCAGGCAGGTCCATTTGTGCTCCATATCACGCAGACAGCCCCCTTGCAGCCCACCCCCACATTGCCAAAGATGGCCCGACAATTGGGGGCACACCGAATGACCACAGGATTTTTCTGGGACGAAAGCTGTTTTTGGCATGGCGGCGGGAACTTTGCCGGGATGCTTCCGGTGGGCGGGCTCGTCCAGCCCGGTGGAGGCCTTCCCGAAAGCCCCGAGACAAAGCGCCGCCTGAAGAACCTGATCGAGGTCAGCGGTCTGGCAAAAGAGCTTGCCATGTCGGGTGCCGATCCTGCCAGCCAGGAGGACCTCTTGCGGGTCCATCCAGCCAGCTACCTTGACGCATTCAAGGCTCTGTCGGACGCTCAGGGCGGTGATCTGGGCCTGCGCACCCCCTTCGGCCCCGGCGGGTTTGAGATAGCGGCCATGTCCGCCGGGCTGGCCAAGGCCGCCCTCCTGTCCGTCCTGAAGGGGCAGTTGTCGAATGCCTATGCGCTGTCGCGCCCCCCCGGCCATCACTGCCTGCCGGACTGGCCCAATGGCTTTTGCCTCTTGTCCAACATTGGCATTGCGATCCGGGCGGCACAGGCCGAAGGGTTGACGACCCGCGTCGCTGTCCTTGACTGGGATGTCCACCACGGCAACGGGACCGAAGCGGTGTTCTACGAGGACCCCAATATCCTGACGCTGTCCCTGCATCAGGAGCGGAACTACCCCCTCGACACAGGCGACCCAGAGGATCGGGGCAAAGGGCCAGGCCTTGGGGCCAACATCAACGTTCCCTTGCCGCCCGGAACTGGGCACAATGGCTATCTGGCCGCGATGGAGCGGATCGCCCTGCCCGCCATACGCGCCCACAAGCCCGATGTGATCGTCGTCGCCTGCGGCTTTGATGCCGGGGCCAATGATCCTTTGGGCAGGATGCTGGCCACCGCCGAGACCTTTCGGGCGATGACCGCGCAGGCGATGGATCTGGCCCGCGAGGTCTGCGATGGCCGCATCGTGATGGTGCACGAAGGCGGCTATTCGGAAACCTATGTACCGTTCTGCGGGCATGCGGTGCTTGAGGAAATGTCGGGCAGCGCCATTCGGGCCCCCGACCCCCTTGCTGCTACCTTTGCCGCCCGCCAGCCCGGCCCGGCCTTTGACGCCTTTGTCGATGGCTGGCTGGAAGATGTTGTTTCGCGCATGGAACCCGGGCTTGGGCCGTCCTATGTAGGGCAGACCTGACAGGAGTGCCCCAATGCCCACGCCCAATCCCGCCGCCCTGGAGTTCATGCTGACCCGACGGTCGCGCCCGGCCAAGACGCTAACCGGTCCTGTCCCCTCGCGGGAGGAGTTGAAGGTGCTGCTGACCGCCGCGGCCCGCACGCCGGACCACGGCAAGCTGGAACCCTGGCGCTTTGTCGTCCTCGAAAAGGCCGCCCTGACCCGGCTGGCCGCCCTTGTCCCGGTTCGGGCGGCTGCCCTTGGGATTGACCCTGACCGGACCGAAAAGGCCGTGGCGCAATTCCGCGACGCCGATCTGGCAGTCGCCGTCATCTCGGCCCCCAAGGCCAGCCCCAAGATCCCGCAGATCGAGCAGGTCTATTCGGCCGGGGCGGTTTGCCTGGCGCTTTTGAATGCCGCCCTGGCCTCGGGTTGGGGGGCAAACTGGCTGTCGGCCTGGCCAAGCCATGATCGGGCATTCATCGCCGAAGGGCTGGGGTTGGCGGAACACGAAAGTGTCGCAGGCTTCATCCACATCGGCACCGAAACCAGCGCCCCGCCCGAGCGTCCGCGCCCGGATGTGGATCAGATCACCACCTGGATGGACCGCTGATGATCCTGACAGACTTTCTCAAGGCCCTTGCGCAGCTGGCTGATCCGCGGTTTCGCCGCGTGCTCTGGATTGGCGTTGCGCTGAGCATCGCGCTTTTGGTGGCCTGCTATGCTGGCCTCCTCTGGGTGATCGAGGCGATTGATCCCGGTTCGGTCACCCTTCCCGGCGTCGGGCAGGTGACCTGGGTGGGCGACCTTCTGGGCTGGGGATCGTTGTTCCTGATGCTGTTTCTGTCGATGTTCCTGATGATCCCTGTCGCCTCGGCCATCACGTCGTTGTTTCTTGATGACGTGGCACAGGCGGTTGAGGACGTGCACTACCCCGGCCTGCCCGTCCCGCCACGTGTCAGCCTGTTCGACGGGTTGCGCGACACGATCAACTTTCTGGGTGTGCTGATCCTCGCCAATCTGCTGGCCTTTGCGGTCTATGCCATGCTGCCCTTTGGCATCCCTTTCGTGTTCTACGCCATGAACGGGTTCCTGCTGGGGCGCGAGTATTTCCAGATCGCCGCCATGCGCCGCGAAGGCCGCGAGGGGGCCAAGGCCCTGCGCAAGCAGCATATCGGGGCGATCTGGCTGGCCGGTTGCCTGATGGCCCTGCCCTTGTCGATCCCGGTTCTGAACCTGTTGATCCCGGTGTTGGGGGCCGCAACCTTTACGCATCTGTATCACCGTCTGACAGCCTAGGCGGCACCGAAGTGTCCCGAATTATTCAGGCAGGCTGACCTCGGGCGTGGACATTCTGTGAAACCAGTCGAGATCGCGCACGGTGATTGCACCCGAAATGATGACGCCAGCGATCACGATCCACAGCCCGATCGCCCAGAAGGTCGTGATCCGTGCCTTGCGTCCGATCTGAGCGTCCGACGGGGCCGAGGCATGGGTGCCGGGCACGACCTCGCCTGCTTCGCCCTGGGTTGTCATGCGCAAGGGCAGCACGACAAAAAAGACCATGAACCAGATGACGGCAAAGAGGACGATTGCAGAGGTGATGCCCATGTGACGATCCTTGGTGTCTGTGGAGAGTGCGGACCCTCCGGGGGGAATATTTGGGGCAAGAAAAAGCGATCAGACCTGTTCGAGTTCGATCAGCGTGCCGGTGAAGTCCTTGGGATGCAGAAAAAGAACCGGCTTGCCATGGGCTCCGATCTTTGGGTCCGCTGGGCCAAGAACCCGCGCGCCCTTGGCGAGCAGTTGGTCCCGGGCTGCCAGGATGTCCTCAACCTCGTAGCAGATATGGTGGATGCCGCCCGAGGGGTTCTTGTCCAAAAATCCCTGGATGGGCGAGCCTTCCCCAAGCGGGTGCAACAGTTCGATCTTGGTATTGGGAAGGGTGATGAAGATCACCGTAACGCCGTGATCCGGTTCGTCCTGGGGGGGGCCCACCGTTGCACCGAGCGTGTCCCGGTACTGCTCCGCCGCCGCGTCGAGATCGGGCACGGCGATGGCCACATGGTTCAAACGTCCGATCATGGTGGTCTCCTTCCGTCGGTCGTGGCCCTTATGTCCCGCCCGGAACCGCCATGCAATGTGCCGCGTTAACGCAGGCTTTACCATCCGGGCCGCAATGTGGCGCAAGTCAGTTCCCATGACCCGAGGATACCGCGATGGATACACAAGACGGTCTGATGTTGAGCCTGGCCCCGACGGCCGGACGTCCCCTGCTTGGGGTGACGATACTTTTGGTCGAGGACAGTCGCTTTGCCGCCGAAGGCCTTCGCCTGATGTGCGTTCGATCAGGCGCCCGGATCCGTCGGGCCGATTCCCTTGCAAGTGCCCGCAAGCATCTTAGGGTTTACCGCCCCACCATCGTCCTTGTTGACATGACTTTGCCGGACGGCAGCGGATCGCGGTTGATCTTGGAATTGGCCAGCAGCCTTCCCCGTATCGAAGCGATACTTGCCATAAGTGGCGACCCCGGGGCGCGGGACCCTGCCCTTGCATCCGGCGCAGACGGTTTCCTGATCAAGCCCGTGGCCCGGCTTTCCACCTTCCAGTCCCTGATTCTGGCGCACCTGCCAAAGGAACGGCAACCTCTTGGCCCGCGCCCTCTCTCGGATGAGCGGATTGAACCGGACCTTGTCGCCTATCGCGACGACCTGAACCACGCGGCGCATCTTTTGGAGCCCGGTCGTCGACCAACCGACGTCGACTACCTCGCACAGTTTCTCGGGGGTGTTGCCCGTTCGGCAGGTGACACGGCGTTGGGCGAGGCGGTCATGGCCCTTGCGGCAAGCGAAGCGACCGGTGCACCCCATCAAGGGGCACTTGATGCAGTTGCAGCACTTGTCCGATCCAGGATTGCGGCGCCTGCGGATTTCATGAGGTATCTGTGACCTGTGTGGACGGGGCTGACCTCACCGGCGTTCCGGCAGCAGGTGGCTACTGGAACCCCGGTTTCCGGTTGGCACCAAAGCATTTGGCCAGCTTGCAACTTATGCAACGCCCATCTTCCGCAAGGGCAAAATAGACGCAGACCTCGTCAGGATGGTCCATCTGACCTGCACAAGACCAGGCTTCGTCTATCGGATTTGCTGACTTTGTCATAAGCGCTGGCAATCTTGTCTCAAGCGCTGGCAATGGTCGTCGCAGGGCCGCTAAGCCGCTGGTTTTATGGCCTTGCGGGCTTTGTTCGCGACGATGCCCCTGTCAAACAAGTTAGCGATTTCTGTGTCATCAAGACCGGCAACCTCGCTGAGGATTTCTTCGGTGTGGGCGCCCAGAATGGGGGCCTCGCGAGGTGGCGTTCGATCGAGGGCAGAAAAGCTGGCGGCATGGCCCGGAACCGGAAAGCTGCCAAGGTCCTTCTGAGCAAGCTCTGCAAAAAGCGGGTTCGCAGGACTGAGGTCGAGGTCCTGCGTCACCGCCTCTTTCATGGTCCGGAATTCGGACCAGGTCAGCTTGGCTTCATCAAACATGGGACCAATAACGCCTGCTGGTCGGGCTGCGAACCAAGGCTTGAGAACCTCGGTAATCTCCTTGCGCAGTTCCCACCGCACGCCTTCGTCAGAAAGATCGCGTCCGGTCCGGCGCTCCAAAGCGGCCATCTTTGCCCCGGTTTCAGTGGTCTTTACCAGTCCGGACCACTGCCGGCTTGTCAGCCCGATCACCATGACACGGCGCCCATCGGCGCAGAGAAAATCCTGCCCGTAGGCCCCATAAAGGGCGTTGCCGGATTTCCCGCGCGGGGTCTCGTTCAGCAGCGCATCACCGATCATGCCAAGGTGGCCGAGGGTCGCGGCCGCGACGTCCTTCAGGCTTAGCGTGACGTCCTGCCCGGTGCCCTTGCGCAGACGGTGCCGTTCAGCGGCCAAAACAGACGAAACACAAAGGTGCCCGGCGATCAGGTCCCAGGCGGGCAAGGCACTTGCGATTGGACCATCATTGCCCTCAGGACCGGTGATGTCAGGAATGCCAAGCGCCGGATTCACCGTATAGTCGACTTGCGGGCGGCCGTGGCGGTCCCCCAGCAAGGACACCATGATCAGATCATTGCGGTGCTGGCCGAGCGTTTCATAGTCCAACCAACCACGCACTGCCAAGTTGGTCAGAAAGACCCCTGCATCCTCGCCCGGCGCGGTGATCGTGCGGGTCACCAGATCACGTCCTTCGGGGTGGGTCATGTCCACGGCGATGGATCGCTTGCCCTTGTTCAGGCCCGCCCAAAACAGGCTGCGCCCGGACGGGGCCAAAGGCCAGCGCCCGGCATCGAGCCCTCCTTCGAGACGGTCAAAGCGGATCACATCCGCCCCCATTTGCGCCAGCGTCATGCCCGCGAGTGGCACAGCCACGAAGGCCGAATTTTCGACGACCCTAAGCCCATCCAGTATTCCGGCCATATCAGCTCTCCCAATCCGCAGTTGCCTTCATGCCCATGTGTCCGGCGGCGGCGACAGTGCACATCTCGAGGCCGCCCGCTTCGGTCGTCGTGGCGCGCAGGTGCATGTCGTTGTCATGAAACATTGGATGTACCCCGCGAAAACTGAACCGATCAGGCCTGCGCCCTTTCCAGGCGGCGGCCTCGGCCATCAGCAGGTTTGCTTGCAGCGGACCGTGCACAACGAGACCCGGATAATGTTCGACTTCCTGCGCGTAGGGCAGGTCATAGTGAATACGATGCGCGTTGAACGTGATCGCGGAATACCGGAACAAGAGCGCGGTCGAGACCGGTTGCGCCACATCAAAGGCCAGGCCACTGATCGGGCCAGCTGTCTTGGGTGGGGGCGTGAACTGGGGCGCGATGGGCAGGTAGACGATGGATTGCGTCTCTCTGATCGCCAAGCCTCTCGCTGTGTGCAGCGCATGTTCTACCACCACGAAGACCATTCCTCCGGTCGAGCCGCATTTTTCATCGACCGCCGTGATGGTCGAGCGTTTCTCGATCTCTTCGTCGACGCGCAGATCGTCAAAGAACGTCAAACGGCCACCGGCCCACATCCGCCGCTCATAGGGAACAGGGGGAAGGAAACCGCCCAGCGCCGGGTGGCCGTCTGGGGCCAGCGCGTCCATGCCAACCGCGGGCGGAAAAGCATACCAATGCCAAAGCGCGGGCATGACTTCGCCTTCCTGCGGGCAGGCCTGACCAGGTCGGGCAAGTGTTGCATGAACGGTTTGGGCAACAGTCAGCGCCACGCAACCGCGCTGGATTTCGGTCCGCCCAATCCAGCCTGACAGATCCGCGCCGTCCGACACTCCAGACCCTGACGTCATGGAAATGCCCGTACCAGTATCGCCATCCATAGGCCCGTCACGCAGCTTTGGACGTTTGCGAGAGCATGCGCGCGACGGTGTCACCCATGGCAGACGGGTTCGGAGCCACGTCGATACCGCAGGCGCTGAGCAAGGCCACCTTTTCCTGCGCGCTTTCGCCAAAGGCCGAGATGATCGCCCCGGCATGGCCCATCTGGCGGCCTTTGGGGGCAGCAAGCCCGGCGATATAGGCCGCAACTGGCTTGGTCATGTGATCGCGGGCAAAGACGGCGGCTTCGGCCTCTTGCGGTCCGCCGATCTCGCCGATCATCATGACCGCATCGGTTTCGGGATCCGCTTCGAACAGCTCGAGAATATCGCGGAAGGACGAACCGTTGATGGGATCGCCGCCAATCCCGATAGACGATGAGACACCAATGCCAAGGGCCTGCATCTGCGAGGCGGCCTCGTACCCCAACGTGCCCGAGCGGCCGACGATGCCAACCCGCCCCGGGATGTAGATATGCGGCGGCATGATACCCATAAAGCCCTTGCCCGGGCTGATGATCCCCGCGCAGTTCGGCCCGATCAGGCGCATCTTACGCTCCCGCGGGAACCGGCGCAGGAAACGCTTGACCCGCATCATGTCCTGCGCGGGGATCCCGTCGGTGACACAGACGGCAGTGCGGATGCCGGCCTCTGCCGCCTCCATCATCGCGTCAGCGGCCCCGGCGGGTGGGACAAACAGCAGGCTTGCCTCAGCCCCGGTTTCAGCGACAGCTTCGCGCATGGTGTTGAACACAGGGCGGTTGAGGACGGTGCTTCCGCCTTTCCCTGGCGTGACGCCGGCCACAACCTTGGTGCCGTATTCGATCATTTCCTGTGCGTGGAACTGTCCGATCCGGCCCGACAGGCCCTGAAGGACAACGCGGGTCTCTTCGGTGATAAGAATGGCCATGATCTGCCTCCTACTCTGCTGCGATGGCGGGTGGACGGGCGCCGACGGCGGCCTCGGCCGCTTGTGCAAGCGTATCGGCGCTGATGATCGGCAAGCCGCTTTACTTGATCAGCTTGCGTCCCGCTTCGACATTCGTGCCGGACAAGCGCACGACGACGGGGATCTTGATCCCGACCTCTTTGTAGGCCTGAATGACGCCGTTCGCGATCCAGTCGCAGCGATTGATGCCCGCAAAGATGTTCACAAGGATCACGCTGACATTGCGATCCGACAGCACCGTACGGAAGGCTTGGCACACCCGTTCGGGGCTGGCACCCCCGCCGATATCGAGGAAGTTCGCAGGCTCGCCCCCGGCAAGCTGGATCATGTCCATCGAGGCCATGGCAAGCCCGGCACCATTGATGATGCAGCCGATATCGCCATCAAGCCCGACGTAGGCCAGACCATGATCGGCGGCAAAGCTTTCGCGCGGGTCTTCCTGGCCCGGATCGCGCAGGGCCGCGACCGTGGGCCTGCGAAACAGCGCGTTGGTATCAAAGGACATCTTGGCATCAAGGGCCACCAATGAACCGTCCTCGCAAACGACCAGCGGATTGATTTCAACCATCATCGCGTCAAGATCGCGGTAGGCGCGATAACAGGCCTTGAGGACCGTCACCATCTGGCCGATCTGCTTGCCCTCAAGGCCCAGCCCGAACGCCAACTCACGAGCCTGATATTCGGCCAAACCTGCGGCGGGGTCGATGACCATGCGGATCAGGCTGTCGGGGTCATTCTCGGCGAGGTCTTCGATCTCCATCCCGCCATGACCGGATGCCAAGATCATGATGCGCTCGGTCTTGCGATCCAGAACAAAGCCCAAATACAGCTCTCGCGCGATCTGTGAGGCCTCTTCGACCCAGAGGCGATCGACCCGCTTGCCTTGCGCAGTTGTCTGCTTGGTGACGATCGAGGTCCCTAGCAGCTTTGCTGCATAGTCGCGCACCTCGGCGTCACCGTTACACAGCTTGACGCCGCCTGCCTCGCCCCGGCCGCCTGAATGGACCTGGGCCTTGACCACGCAGCGCCCCCCGCCCAGTTCGCGGCAGCGAAAGGCGGCCTGCTCTGGCGAGAACGCAAGCCCGCCGGTCGGCACAGGGACACCGAATTGGGCAAGAATTTCCTTGGCTTGATGTTCGTGAATATCCACGGCTGATCCTCCCATTTCACGCCTATGCGGCGGTGGTCGCTTTGGCGGCGATAGCGTTGGCTGCGTCGATAACGTTGCGCGCCATCTTTTCGCTGGCCGCATCGATCATTTTGCCGTCGAGGCTGGCAGCCCCTTTGCCGGCCGCCTCGGCGATGCGCAGTTCTTCAATGATGCGATGGGCCTTGTTCACCTCGGCTTCGGGCGGACTGAAGACGTCGTTGGCCATGGCAATCTGGCTGGGATGGATCGCCCATTTGCCTTCGCAGCCCAGGGCCGCGGCGCGGCGCGCGCCGGCCAAGTAACCTTCAGGATCACTGAAGTCACCGAAGGGGCCATCAATGGCGCGCAAACCGTAGGCGCGGCAGGCGATCACCATCCGCGTGATCGACGCATGCCATTGGTCACCGGGGTAATCGGGATTGAGCCCGCCGATATTGGTCGTCCGCGCTCGCATGCTGGCGGCATAATCGGCCACACCGAAATGCAACGCCTCCAAACGGCCACCGAACTGCGCGATCGCTTCCACATTGGCCATGCCAAGGGCCGTCTCGATCAGCGCCTCTAGGCCGACGCGAGTGGTCAGTCCGCATCCCTGCTCGGCCTGATTGACCATCGCCTCGACCATATAAAGGTCTGCAGGCACGCCCACTTTTGGCACCAGAAGGGTGTGCACGCGGTCGCCCGCCTGCTCCATGATGTCGACCACGTCGCGGTACATGTAGTGGGTGTCCAGTCCATTGATCCGAACCGACACGGTCTTGCCTTTGCCAGCCCAGTCGATGTCGTTCAACGCCTGGATCGCGTTCTTGCGGGCCTGAACCTTCTCGGGTGGGGCGACCGCATCTTCGAGGTCCAGAAATATGAAATCCGCGGGGCTCTCGGCCGCCTTGTCGATCATCGTCGGGTTTGAAGCGGGAACGGCGAGTTCGGATCGCTGAAGGCGCTGCTTACGCAGGGGGTGTAGGGTATGGGACATAATGGTCTCCGTCAGAAGGTGTGCTGTTCAGCGCCAGATGACGCGTCTATTCGGCCGCGACATGGAACACGGACCGGGCATTCGCGGCATCGGCAAACCAGGCCTGCGCGGCGCCCACCCCGGATCCCAATTGCAACGGCACGCCCGCGCGAAAGAGCGCCATTTCGGCAATCGACAGCGCCGTCAGGCACATGCCCTCGTTGAGGTCGCCAAGATGACCGATGCGAAAGACCTTGCCGGCCAAAGGCCCCAACCCGCTGCCAAACGAGGCGTTGTAATCCTCGTAGGCAATGCGCAGCACTTGGCGCGCATCGATATCATCGGGGACGCGAATGGCCGAAACCGTATCGGAGTAGAGCGAAGGGCGTTCCGCCACCAGAGACAGCCCCCAGGCGGAAACACCTCGCCGCACGCCTTCGGCGAGGCGGTGGTGGCGAGCAATCACAGTGTCGAGGCCCTCAGCCCCGATTCGGTCAAGAGACTTGCGCAAACCGTGAAGTAATTGGGTCGGCGGAGTGTAGGGGAAGTACCCATCCGCATTCATCTTGAGCATGTCGGCGAATTCAAAATAGGCGCGCCGCATCGTGGCCGTCTTGGACGCCTCCAACGCCTTTTCGCTGACACCCAGAATTCCTAGCCCTGCGGGCAACATCAGACCCTTTTGACTGCCGGTGACGACAAGGTCGACGCCCCAGGCCTCCATCTGAAAGTCGAGGGACCCGACCGAGGAAACGCCATCGACAAAGAGAAGAGCGTCGTGAAAGTTTTCGTCGAGCACCCTGCGCACGGCAGCCACGTCCGAGGCCACACCTGTTGCCGTCTCGTTGTGGGTCACGAAAACGGCCTTAATCTCATCTTTGCAGTCGTTGGCCAAACGCGCCGAGAATTCGTTGACGGGAGCACCTGCCCCCCAAGCCGCGTCGATCACCTCGACGTTCAGTCCCAACCGTTGGGCCATCTCGACCCAAAGCGATGAAAACTGGCCGTAGCGGGCCATCAACACCTTGTCGCCGGGGTTCAGCGTGTTGGTGATTGCGGCCTCCCAAGCGCTAGAGCCTGAACCGGGAAAGAACATCACTGTTCCGGTTTCGCAGCGCAGGACGGACTTCATGCCTTCGAACAGGCCAAGCGTCAGGTCACCAAAGTCGGGGGCACGCATGTCCTGCATGGGCACATTCATCGCTTGACGCACGACCTCGGGCACATTGGTCGGGCCGGGGATAAAGAGATGTGAAAGTCCTGTTCGCAAAGCAGTGTCCTCCTGGGTTGACACCTGCCTAACGCTCAAACTTGCAATGCTGCAAAAGCAACCGGGTCCTGCTGTGAATGCAAATGTTCACAAAACGTCTAACTTGTGAAGTTGTGAAATTTGATGTATCACACATCTATGAAAACATACATCGGACCCCGGCTCCGGCGCTTGCGGAGCGAAGCCAAGCAGACCCAGGCTGAAATGGCCAAGGCGCTGGGCATCAGTACGTCATACGTCAACATGCTTGAAAAGAACGAGCGCAGCGTTTCGGTGCCGGTCCTTTTGCGCCTGTTCGAAGCCTACGGCGTCGATTGGCGCGACATCGCGGACGAGGATGATGCCGCTACGCTGAACAACCTGCGCGCAACGTTTCAGGACCCGTTGTTCGAGGATTCGAGTCCCGACCTGCCCCAGTTGCGCGCCCTTCTGTCCCATGCACCCGATGTCGCGCAAAGCATCCTGCAACTGCACCATGCCTACCGCGCGGCCACCAACCAGCTTCTGGTTTTGTCCAATGCCAGCGAAACGGACCTCGAGATCCTGCGGTCTTCACCCGAGGCAATCGTCCATGACTTTTTTCGAGGCAACCGAAACTACTTTCCGGAACTGGAAGAGGCTGCATCGCACTTCTGGGAGAATGGCCCTTGCGACAGCGATGACATCTACGCCGCGCTCAAAGCCCGGCTAAGGGACAGGCTGGGCCTGACCACGCGCCTAGTCCCGGTCGCCGAAATGCCAGACACCCTGCGCGAATACGATGAAGCGAGGCGGGAGGTGCGCCTGTCCGAAGGCCTCGACCATCCGAACCGGGCGTTCCAGTTAGCCCATGTCATCGGTTTGATCGAACAACGCGAGGTGATCGACGCGATTCTGGCCCGCCTCAACAGTGACGAGCCTGCCGGTTTGAACCGCTGCCGGGTTGAATTGGCCAACTATTTCGCAGCCTCTGTTTTGATGCCTTACGAAGCCTTCCTGTCAGAGGCATTGGCAAGCAAATACGACTTTGCCCATTTATCACTGCGATTTGGCGTCAGTTTCGAACAAGCATGCCACCGTGCCACGACCCTGCAGCGCGTTGGGGCGCAGGGTGTCCCCTTCTTTTTTCTGCGCATCGACAAGGCGGGAAACGTGACCAAACGGTTCAATTCCACCGGATTTCATCTGGCCGAATTCGGGGGCGCCTGTCCAAGGCTGGATGTTCACACGTGTTTCCGCAGCCCCGACAGCATCGTGCAACAGCTGGTTGAGATGCCAGACGGCAGCCGCTTTTTCGTGTTCGCCCGCACCGTGAACCGGCCGCGATTTACGCGCCTCTCAAAAGACAAACGGCTTGCCATCGCAATGGGCTGCAGTATCGAGCATCTGGCCACAATCGGCTATGCCGAAGGCATTCCGCAGGCCAACCCAAGGGTGACCGAGGTGGGCATCAACTGCCGTATCTGCCCCCGGGGAAATTGCGACCAGCGCGCCCATAACGCAATGATCCTGAAAGAGCCCGTCAACATTCACCGCCGCGGCGCGACCCGCTACGCGACCTAGGGAGCGCCGGACAAGGCGCAAACCGTTTTTGACTGGTGAGGATTGGAGCGGGCGGCGGGAATCGAACCCGCGTCTCTTGCTTGGAAGGCAAGGGTCTTACCATTACACAACGCCCGCCGCTAAGCCGGTGCATATTGCAGGTCTCTTGCGGGGTCAAGATGGCCGACAAGCCACCGACGCAAGCTGCGATCTCAGGGGCCCAATGTCTGGCAATTGGTGGTCAGACCGACCGCACTATGTCCGCCCCTGATCAACCGGGGACAATGGCACAAATGTTCCTCGCCCATCTGGACTGCCCTATCTGTTCGGCACTTTCGCGTGATCTAAGCCAAAACAACTCCCTCATGATGATGCAGGTCAGTGCGACAGGGGACGATCTGTAAGCAAACTCAGCATAGGCATCCCGCCGTTTCATCCAAGGATCAAACACATGACTTGCCGCACGCGCGCAGCAGCACCCCTTTTCGGCGTTATCCTGACCGGGCTTGGCGCTTTTCCCGCATATGCCGCCGGGTCAGATGTTCACGTCTCGCTTTGGGACAAGGGCGAGGCCTCGATGACCATGATGGACGAAGTTCAGCCGATGGGCATGGCTATGCCGGGGTCAGATATGTCCATGGCTACCATGGGCATCACAATCGACATGGTCGATGTCCCGGCAGGCGAGGTCACCTTTCTGGTCACCAATGACTCCGAAGGAATGATCCACGAGATGGTGCTCGCCCCGGTTGTCGATACCGCGACGGAGTTGCCCTACGACGGCCACCTTATGAAGGTTGACGAAGATGCTGCCGGGCACCTTGCCGAAGTGGCAGAGCGGGACCCAGGAAAAACCGGTTCGCTGACCATGACGCTCGATCCCGGGACTTTTATCCTTTACTGCAATATTCCCGGGCACTACGCCATGGGGATGTGGACGTTGTTGACCGTCTCAGGCTGACCCCTGCATCGTTCAGCGCCAGCAAAAGTGCCTCGCAAATAGTCAATGCAGCGACGACAGAAGTCGTGCTATGATTTGACATATTTTGTTTACTCTTCAGGTTTGTCGTTCTCGCGGAGTAGAGGTGCGCTGTCGCATAGGCAGGGGCCCCCCGATCCCCGCCCTCAATCCTGACCGAGATCAGTCACGGGTTTTTCCTTACACCAGTCAATCGACGCAATTTTCTTCAAGGAACTGACATGGACTCCACAGCCGTAGCACGCAAATTGGGCGCGTTTGTGGCCTTGTCAGACGCCGATCGGTGCATTTTGACCGGCTTGGTCAAGCGTCGCCGCAGTTTCGAGGCCGGGCGCGATCTGGTACTGCAAGGGCAGTCGGATCACGTAGCCTATATCGTTGTTTCCGGTTGGGCGTGCTCTTACAAACTGCTGCCCGATGGTCAAAGGCAAATCGTCGACTTTCAGATTCCGGGCGATTTTCTGGGATTGCGCAGCCTGATGCTGCATCTTTCGGATCATAGCGTCGAGCCGATCACAGACCTTCTTGTATCTGAAATCCGCTACCCGGACCTCCTTGATGCATTCCGTCAAGCACCGCGGCTGGCGACGGGCATCCTTTGGGCGGCTTCGCGCGACGAAGCGATGGTTGTAGAGCATCTGGTCGGCATTGGGCGCCGGGAGGCGAGCGTTCGCATGGCGCATTTCCTGCTAGAGACCGGGGCCAGGCTTTCGTTGGTCAGTAATGGAACCAGGGACGGCTATGCCTGTCCATTGACACAATACCACCTCGCCGATGCGCTTGGGCTAAGCTCTGTTCACGTAAACCGCGTACTGCGGTTGTTGCGCGAAGAGGGGCTTGTCACTTTCCGGGATGGGTTCGTGACGTTCGACGACTATGACCGCCTTGTTGAATACGCGGAATTTGAAAGGGCCTATCTGGATCAGGATGGACCACTTCTGACCTAGCAAGTGATTTTTCCCCGCAAAATCGGGCAATATCTTGGCGCTTGCCTGTGACCGGGCCGACCCTGCCTGCGGTAAGGCGCACGGGGATTGTTCGGGGATCGATACGCCGTCTTTGCCCAAAGGACTGACTGCAAAGAATGATTCCCGGCAGGTCGATCCATCCTTGTCGAAAGAGCCGTCGAGCCTGCAAAACTCAACGCGTGGGGCGAGCAAATCCTAACCTAGATCAGCACCCCAGTTCGATCCCGACGATAGGCTGAAGTTATTAGATCGATTCTGCTCAAGATAACTTTTGAAATTCTACTTTCATGCCAAATAACCATTCCTATTCAACCGGCATTGCGCCGGCAGCAAAGATCGTTGCCTGTCGATTATCCGTTTCGATCACGGATCAGGGCATGGCAATCAAATCTCGGGTGAGGATCAGATATCTGAATTTCTGGGCCCATTTGAGAATTTAGATCCCGCTCAAACCCGGAAAAATGTCTGCCAATTACGGTGGATGCGGACGTAATCTGTCGTTTCATAAATGAGCAACCAAATGCATGATGTTGAATCCGCCTCTGTGAGTCTAGTCATTCCGGCTAAGAATGAGTCCCGCAATCTCGAGTATGTCTTCTCCCGCATACCTGAGTGGATCGACGAGGTCATTCTTGTGGATGGAAACTCCTCCGATGACACGGTCGCCGTTGCAAGATCACTAAGGCCAGATGTCAAAGTCGTGGGCCAGGACAGAAAAGGAAAAGGGGCTGCATTGAGAAGCGGTTTCGCAGCCTGCACAAAAGAGATTGTCATAATGATCGACGCCGACGGGTCAATGGACCCGCGCGAGATCCCTGCCTATGTCGGAGCACTTTTGGCGGGTGCCGATTTTGTAAAGGGCTCACGCTTTATGCAAGGTGGGGATACCTTTGACATGGAGTGGTATCGTCGCCTTGGCAACTGGGGGTTCGTCAAGCTCGTCAAATGGCGCTTTGGCGGTCGCTATAGCGACTTGTGTTATGGCTATATCGGCTTTTGGCGGACTGCGCTGCTGCACATGTCGCTTGAAGACGACGACGGTTTCGAGATCGAGACCAGTATGAACATCCAGGCCCTGACCAGTGGGCTGGATGTCCACGAGGTGCCTAGCATGGAGGCGCCCCGCATCTACGGGGTCAGCAACTTGCGGACGTTCCCCGATGGCTGGCGTGTCCTGCGGAAGATCATCCAACTTGGCCTGAAACGCCCCGATCGGCAGCCCGCCCATAAGCCGCGGCGGGCACGGATGGAAACCAACCTGCTCGGCCCGGCCGACATCGCCGACTCGTAGGTTTAGCCAGATGAGCACAACGCAAGACATCTCATTCGGGGTCATAATCTGCGCTCACGACATGAACCGAGTCGATTTGCTGCGGGCCTCGATCAGGTCGGTACAGGCGCAAAACCTTCCGGCCCGGGACATCGTCGTGGTCTGCGATCACAACCCAGCGCTGCTGGCCGTTGTCGGAACAGAGTTTCCAGACGTGACGGTTATCGCCAACCAGCAGGCCCAGGGCCTTTCGGGCGCGAGAAACACTGGCATATCGATTGTCAAAGGCGGCGTTGTCGCCTTCATCGACGATGATGCGACGGCGGACGCCGACTGGCTTGGCATCCTGGCGAAAGCTTACGCCGACCCGGCGATCATGGCCGTGGGTGGGGGCATCCTTCCCCTCTGGCCCGGAAACCGGCCCCGCTGGATGCCGCCTGAATTCGACTGGACCGTGGGGTGCAGCTACGTCGGTCTGCCAACCCAAAACACGTATGTCCGCAATCTGATCGGTTGCAACATGTCGATGCGGCGGACCTGCCTTGAAGCAGTTGGTGGATTTGCATCCGCCCTGGGGCGCGTTGGCGACAACGCGTCGGGCTGTGAAGAGACCGAAGTGTTTATCCGCATGCAAACCCGGTTTCCGGATCGGTCGATCCTGTTCGTCCCAGCCGCCCGGGTGCATCATTCCATTTCAGCCAACAGAATGCGGTGGCGCTATTTTGCAAACCGTTGCCGGGCAGAAGGCCGCGCAAAGGCCGTGATGACCCAAACCGTTGGACTTCAGAACAGCCTCTCGACCGAGGCCAGCTATGTGCGCAAAGTTCTGCCCGCCGGCGTCCTTCGCGGCATCACCGATGCCACGAAGGGCGACATGGCCGGTCTGGCCAGGTCCAGTGCAATCGTTGCCGGATTGGCGATGACGACGGCTGCCTTCGCCTTGCAGCGGGCAAAGATGGCGCTGAACACCCGCCCCCTGCCCGAGCCCTTCAAACCGCGACTGATCGTTGACGCCGATTTGTCCAAGGGTCTGCCTGATCTCTCACAGGTCAACGCCGACACAGCAGAATCCTATGGCGCGGCCTGGTGTCTGATCCGCGACAAGGGAAAACCGGTCAAGTTGTTCGAACTGCCCTTTGATGCGCCCACAATCACCGCCCGGGATCTTGAGGCGCGGGTGCAGTCGGACACCACACCGCTGCCGGACGCCGCAATCCCACAAGTGACTGGTGCTGGTGCGCCGCATGTGACTGTGGTGGTCGCAACCCGCAACCGGGCTACCAGTCTGGCGCGCTGCCTCGATTCTCTTATAGCGCAGACTTACCCATCCATGGACATCGTCGTTGTCGACAATGCACCCTCGTCGAGCGAGACGCGTGATCTGATCGCTTCGACCTATGCCCGCAGCGGCCAGGTCCGATATGTGCTAGAGCAGACGCCCGGTCTGGGCCGTGCCCACAACACCGGCGTGACAACTGCACGGGGCAGCATCATCGCCTTTACCGATGACGACGTGATCGCGGACCCCGCGTGGGTCGCAGCCATCGCTGCAAATTTTACCTATGACGATCAGATCGGATGCGTGACGGGACTGATCCTCCCGGCCGAACTTGAAACCCGGGCCCAGTACTGGACAGAACGGCAGGGCGGCTTTGGCAAGGGCCTGTCCCGAAAAGTCTTTGATCCAAAGACAGGGCACCGTGATAGCCCCCTCTTTCCCTATGCTGCGGGCGCTTTCGGGTCTGGTGCCAACATGGCGTTCCGGCGCGAGACCCTGGAACGGATGGGCGGGTTTGACCCAGCACTGGGGGCTGGAACGTTGGCGCGCGGTGGGGACGACCTGGCCTCCTTTGTCTCCGCGCTTCAATCGGGCTACCGGATCGCCTACGAGCCGGGCGCGATTGTCTGGCACCACCACCGTCGCAGCCAAGACGGTATGCGCAGGCAGGCCTACAACTACGGTGTGGGCCTTGGGGCCTATCTGACCAAGCAGGTCGTCGAGGACCCCCGTCGCCTCGCCTTCTTTGCCCGCAAATCAGTAGCGGCCTTCCGGCATCTGTTTTCGCCAAATTCCAGCAAGATGGACAAGCTCCCCAACGACTATCCGCGCCAATACGTCTGGAGTGAAAGGTTGGGCATCCTGATGGGCGTTCCCGGCTATCTGCGCAGCCGTCGACACACCCGACGCGTGGGCACGCATTTGCCAATGACTGAAGCCACTGACCCAATTTGACCCAAGGATTGGAGAGACTGCGATGCAAGCCATTCCAATACTGGCCTATCACTCGATCGCTGACTCCGACAATGCACGCTACGCGCAATGGTGCGTCACGCCGCACCGGTTTCACCAACACATGTCGGTCCTGAAGCAATGGAACTACCGTGTTTTCACCGTAAGTCAGCTGGTCGACTGGCTGGTCATGGGCAAGCCTATGCCATCGCGCTGCGTGGCGATTTCCTTTGACGACGGGTTGCAGGACTTTCAGGACAACGCCGTTCCGATCCTTTCGGCATTCGACTACCCCGCGACGCTTTACGTAGTCGCAGGTCTGATCGGCAAAAGCAGCAGGTGGCTAGCCCCGCTAGGAGAGGGCAATCGGCCCATTCTGAACGCGTCAGAGTTGCGGGCCCTGTCGGCCACTGGGATCGAAATCGGGGGACACTCAATGACCCACCCCGAGCTTGATGTGCTTGATCGCAGGACTGCCTTTGCGGAAATCCGGAACTGCAAACACGTGCTGGAGGATGTCCTGGGCGAGGATGTGCGCTCGTTCGCCTACCCCCATGGCTACGCCTCAGATACGACTAGGCAATTGGCGGAGGACGCGGGATATGGGTCGGCGGTGAGGGTGCGACATGCCTTGTCCGCCGCCGGCGAAAACGCCTTTGGCCTGTCCCGCCTTGTGATGACTGAATCGTTGGGCAAAGCCGAACTTTTCTCGTTGCTTACCGGCCATGGCGTTCCGGTTGCGCCACCGCAAAACAGTCTCAGGTCCAGCCTGTGGCGCATAACCCGACGCCTCAGGGCCCTGCGGGGGCAACCAAGACCGGTTTGCGAGGTCACTGCATCATGACCCGTCCAGCATCGAAAGAATTCTGCTCAGCAACTGGCCCCCGGCACGAACCGATTTGGCGGGAGGGTGCGCAATGAAAATGATAGTACCGGAACGCCAGTGGGTGCTGGCGACCGGCGGGGCGGGCTATATCGGGTCACACGTCGTGGTGGAACTTGTCGCTGCAGGCTTTGGCGTCGTCATCCTGGACAATTTTGAAAACGCCTCGCCGGATGTGCTGACACGTCTGGCACGGATCACCGGCTTCGACATTCCGGTCGTCCGTGGCGATGTCCGCGACAAAAGCAAGGTGGCCGAAACTTTGATGCGCTACGGCATCGACATCGTTATTCACCTTGCTGGGAAGAAATCAGTGGGAGAGTCGGTCTCGGGCCCACTGGATTACTACAACGCCAATGTCGGAGGCGGCATCGCCGTTCTTGAGGCGATGCGCGAAACCGGGGTGGGCAAGTTGGTGTTTTCGTCATCGGCAACGGTCTACAAAGCCGGCGGTGCGGGCACTCTGGACGAGAACGCCCCAGTCGGTCCGTCCAACCCTTACGGCCGCACAAAGGCGATGCTGGAAGAGATCATCACAGACACGGTCGCATCCCGAGGACTGACCCGGGCAATTTCACTGCGGTATTTCAACCCCGCTGGCGCCCATCATTCTGGATTGATCGGTGAGAACCCAACAGCAAAGCCGAACAACCTCTTTCCCTTCATCGCCCAGACGGCGGCCGGACTGCACCCTAAGGTGCTGATCTTCGGTGATGATTACCCAACACCAGATGGCACAGGTGTGCGGGACTACATCCATGTCGTCGACCTTGCCCGGGGTCATGTCGCAGCGGTCGAGCATTTGGTGGCGAACGCAGCAACCGCCGACCATCTGCGGGTAAACCTTGGCACCGGTGCAGGATATAGCGTCAGGGCGGCAGTGGCTGCATTCTCTGGCGCCTGCGGGTTCGACGTACCATTCGAAGTGGTCGCCCGACGACCCGGCGACATCGCGATTTGCGTGGCAGATCCCGGTCGGGCGAAACAGCTATTGGGTTGGACGGCAAAACTGTCCTTCGAACAGATGTGCGCCGACCAATGGGCATTTCATCGAACATGTGAGGATCACAACACCGACCGGTTGGTCGTCTCGGGCTAGCCTTCGACGAATCGGCGCGCCCGAAATATCCGCACGTCCTGATTTTCATAAACCTGTACCAGATCAGGGGATGCCAGAAGGTCGCTTACCAGCTTTTCCAGCGAGTCCGCGGACAGGATCCCGGACACTTCTACATGGGCCAGCTGGCTTCTTGTCACGATGACGTAGCCATCGTTCCATTTCGTGTCCGAGAACCAATCTCCCAGCGTCTTGCCCGGGTTCAAAAGGAACTCATTGCGCGAGGCTTCGGGCTCTTCCGATATCGGGAGATAAAAGAAATCCTCATAGTTCATGAATTGCGACGGATAATTGCGCGACACCTCAACAAGCAGGGTCGAAGGGGTGTCATGACTATAAAGCCACACAGCCGCCTCGACCTCGTCCTGTGAAAACCGATACTGACGGTCCTTGCCGTTGTTCGCGAACAAAAAGCCGATGCTAAACAGCAGCGACAGCAGGCCAAAGCACACAAATGTCTTGATCCCGGGTGCATAGCGCGCGTTGGGAAAAAAGAATGCAGCACAGAAGAATGCAAAGAATGGCAGGCAGAAAAAGTAGATGCGGAAGATTGCCTCGCCACCATAGCTGGTCACACCAAGGATCAGAACCGGGGCACACATCAGGACGAAAACGACGCCATCCCGCTTGCCCCACATCAAGCGCCGAAGACCGCCAAGGCCCCCAACGACGGCAACCCCGGCCGATAGTGCACGCCCTACCCATACGACACTCGCCGTGCCGATCGTCACGTCGCGGGTATCGACAAGCCTTTCGGCAACGCCCTCGACGGTGCGCCCGAGCTGGTCCAATTCGCCTGCCAGATTGGCCTTGAGGAACGGCGCCGCCGGAAACATCACCCAAAGGAGCATCATCAACCCAGCAAGGATTGCGTAGCCAAGGCTAAGCGGGGTGACGATCGACAACCCCGTCAATGCGATAACCAGGATCAGCGGCGTCAGCTGATGCGAAGCGACCATGACCAGGATGGCCACGAACAACAGGCCGACCGCCAGGTTGCGCTCAAGGGGCGTCGCGTCGGTCCGGGTCGACGTTCCCAAAGTCATCGCTGTCCTGAGGCCTTGCAAGTGCCGCCCCAGATACCATCCCCCCGTCGCCGTGGCCGGCATCAACGGTCCAAGGCACAGGATAAGGACCAGCAGATAAAGCCCGTAGGCAAGAGCCTGCGGGGAAAAGTAGTCCTGCCCCACCCAGCTTGTGCAGATAAAGACCCAAATTGCCGCAAAGACGAGTTGCGGGTTGTCGGTAAAACGCCTGAAGAGCAGCGCGAGAAAACCAATGTAGGCCAGGTTTGACAGGACAGGAAAAAACCGCGCCCAGTCGGCAATCTCTGTGGGGCCAAGATTGAAAAGATCGGCCAGACTTGCCGCGATCCAGAAGAAACCCGGCCAGTTGTGATAGGCCGACAGGAATTGGATCGTGCGGTCCACCTCACCGTGCCGCTGGATATAGTCGATGATGCCAATATGCTTCCAGGCCCAGGAATAGCGCAGCGTTTCGTAGACGATCGCAGGCGTAGCGTGAAGCATGAGAACCAATGCCGCCAGACCAGAGAGATGAACAAGCCGCCTTCGCGGCCAAAGGTAGAGCCCGGCCGCAAACCCTGCTTGCAGCAGCATCAGACCAGCCCAGAACGGCCAAGGCAAGATGCCGACAAGGCCGAAATCGTTCAGGTCTTCGGGCACGATCAACGGGAGACTGACCCACCAAAGACCAACCGCAACCGCCAAGGAAACCGCAGTCAAAACCTGAGCCACAAGGCTCGGACGCGATCTTGACTGCCCCGACAATTGGGGGGTGGTGGTTCTGGGTCTGCTCGTCATGGGTGGGCCGCGAACCGGACACGCGCGACGGTGTCAAGAACGCGATCAACGTTCCATGCCAGCCAAAGTCTGGATTTCAGGGAAGGTTCAGTGTTGCGGGCAATCGTGGCCACATGGCGCAGCCACACCAGAACAACGATCGCTTTGTCGTCCAACGGGTCGTTGTCATCACGGACCCCCGCAGTCCTGAAGACGGCAATCTCTTCCAGCGTCCAACCGTCCGATTGCAGGAAATCTCTCACGACAGGACCAATCTCTTCGCCTGTCCGCGCCATCCTGACAGTGAGGCCAAGGTGGCTGGCATCCAGTTGAGCAAGGGCATCCGGGCGATAGGCCTCCCAATCGATGAGGCCCGCGACGCGCAAATCACGACTGGTGATATCGCGGTCTGAAAAGAACAGGTTGCCGAACGACAAATCTCCATGCCCAAGACCGAGGTTTGCCCACCGTCCGACAAAGGCAGCTCGCAGGTCACCGCAAAGGGTCTCGATCCCGCTCTCGCGCTGCCGCCAATTGCCCAACTTGCCTGTCGCCTCCCTCACGATTGCCGCAGGAGCGTCGATCCAGTTTTCTGCCCAACGGTCATCAAGACGCGACCTGGTGGCCGTTTTGCGATGCATCTCGGCCACCGTGGATGACGCCACCGCCATCGCAGGCAAGGCATCGCCGCGTCCAAAGTCCATCTTAAGGCCATCAAACCCCACAATCGCCGTTTCGACCGTGTGAATGTGCCCGAGCGTGGCGTCTGCAGCCAGAATGCGAGGGATCAGGTCCCAGTGCGAGGCCAAACGCGTGTCGGCCACCAGCGACCGAAGCGCCTCGGCATTTCGCGAAACATATGCACGCCCCCTGGGGCTGGTTCCGAATTTCAAGACACCCACGGGGCCGCCGGCCGGCCCGTCGTTTTCCAGCAGAACGGCCGTCACGCAATTGGTCGAACCGTCCAGGAAGGTAAGCTTGGAACAATCGGGACAATGGAAATCGCCTGGTGACACCAGATCCTGAGCGATCTGGCGGTTTGTCCTGCTTCCGCCCCGCAGCATTTTCCAAACCGACCGCAGCAGTTGCATCGCCGAATGGGCAAGCGCGATGGTCCAGTCAGCCAGGGTGCCGGGGCCATCCCTTCGCATCACGGAAACAACGACAGCCGCGCAGGTAACGCTATGTGCCACAAGCCAGGCCAGGGCAACGCCAAGCCCACCAAGGCCCGCAACCAGGATCGCACCGGTTGCAGCAAAGACAACGAGGGTGCTGATCTGGACCAAGGCGACGGCACGGGTGTCGCCCTTGATCCGGGCCGAGGCACAATAAATCGTTGAGATAGTCCACGGCAGACAGGACAGGGCAAGGATACGCAAGACCGGCGCGCCCTCAGCCACATAACTCTTTCCGAACATCCCCATCAGAAGCGGGGCCCCGGCGGCGATAACCACGACGGCCAGAACGCTGAGGATCAGGGCATGGCACAAAGTATCGACGATAAGTCTTCGCAAGCGCAACGGATTGGTCACGCCTTCGGCAATCAGCGAGACGCTCATCGCCATGCCCACAAGGTGGATGGAATAAGCCATGCTCCATGCGAGATGATAGGTGGCCGTCGAGGCCACACCCGCAGATGCCGTGACCATAAAGGGGGCAAGGCCGTATGCTGCCGACAGGCCCAGACTGCCAAGGAAATCCCAGCCCAGAAAACGAAAGACGGTCTTCAGGTCCGGCAACTGTTCGACGGGGGTCGTCGCGCGTGCTGGTAGCCGAGCGAAGATTGCGGCATTGATGATCAGGATCAAAGGAATAAGGGGCAGGACAAAAGCCAGAAAGATGCCCCCGGTCTTGGGCAGAGCCAACTGCGCCACAAGGACCAGGACCACGATCTTCAGGACCGAATAGGCTGCGTTTTCAACCGGGACCAACGTTGATCGCCGCAGCCCGGACAAGGCGGCGTCCTGCAACGAGAATACAGTCCATGCGACCGTTGCACCAACAAAGATCATCGTCGCGACCGGGCTGGTACGCACCACCAGAAGCGGTTCGGCGAACGATCCTGCCGCCAGCGCGAAACCTGTCCCGACCAGGGCCGCGAAAAGGCCCGCCCCGGCATAGGTCTTCAGGATCAGCCGCCCTGCCCCGCCCCCCGCCAATGGCAGAAACCGGGTCAGCAGAGCGCCCATGTTCATCTGCGCCAGGAAACTTGTCGTCATCATCAGCGAAATCAAAGCCGCCGCAAACCCGACCTGCTCTTGCGTATAAAGCCGGGTCGCAATCATCCAGAAAACGATGCCCAGAACAGAACTGACCCCCACATTGGCAACCAGTGCATAGCCATTCAACACCAGGGGTGTTGCCGCCTTGAGGGAACTTAGTAGGCGCATCCTCTAACCTCTGGCGGCGGCATCCGCCGTTTCGCGAACTCATGGCTAAGGATCATCCCTCACTCCTGACCCATGCGCGGACGTAGTCGACCTTCATGGTGGCCGGAAACTCGGTCGTTTCGTCAGGATCGCCGGGCCAGTCCCCGCCCACCGCAAGATTTATCAGCAGATACATCGGCACGTCGGGGATAAATCGCTGATCGGTGTAGCGCCACATTTCGACGCCATCGAGGTACCAGACAATCTGCTCAGACGACCATTCCGCCGCGAAGACATGCCAGTCGAGGGTAAGATCGTTGGTCCTGAGGTGCCGTCCAATGTTGCTTGGGTTGCCGGCGCCGTCCTCGTACTGAAAGTGCAATTCCAGCATGTCAGGGCGATGGCCAAGCAACTCCATGATGTCGATTTCAGGCTTGTCATGCAGGCTTGACGGAAGCATCCAGAAGGCTGGCCAAAGACCCTGTCCCGACGGCAATTTGGCACGCATTTCGAAATAGCCTTCGGTGGCCTCGAACCGCGTTTCCCCCGGGTCCTCAGCGTAGTAGCGACCCGTGGTCACGATGCCCGAAGTGTAGGGAAACTCGCGCCCCTCGAAACCGATCGCGCTCTCGCGCCGGGCCGTCAGGATCAGGGCCCCGTCCTCGATATGAACATTGGACGGCAGATACCATTCCAGTTCGTTGCTTGCGAGGTTCGTACAGCCATTGTCGTCCCACCAGAAACACGTCGTCCAGCGATCAAGGTTCAGCGTCGGTTTGTCAAATTCATCTCTGAAAACCAGTTCGAACCCGCCATCATGACCGACTGGTTGCACCGACATTTGAGCGAGACTTCCCGTGCTTGTCTGACTGGCTCCAAGATTTGGATAAAATGCGATTGCGGCCAAAAGGGCCAAGGATGCCAATCTCGAAAACGACGTCGATCTCTTCAAATCAGCTTGTCCTTCAGGTCAAAAACATAAAATAGAAGTCAGGGTTGTATTTCAGAATAGCATGCAAAACGATTATCTTTTGACGCCTTCAATACCTAACAACACCGTACCGGCGGAAGGCTTCCATAGCTCTGGGTTTGTACGTCACAGCCAAACAGAAAACGCAGCATAGCAGGTCCCTGCGGAAGTCCTGTTCTGGCATTTCCGATCAGGATCGGCCCACAGTATTCAATTGACGCGTCAGCAATCTGTTAACCCCCTCAATATAGCACCTGCCATTGGTTCGATGCAATGAGTATGGCGATCAAAGCCCGCCCGAAAACCGAGGGTGAAGCCCGATTTTCGGCTAAAATCACGTCAGTGATTTGGCCCGTCAAATCCGGCCCCTCGGCAAAAGGAATCGACCGGTCGAATGCGCCTTCGCGCAACCGCCCGGGCACCCACCGGCACAAGTGCTTCGGTTTGCTCTGTGGCTCCTTCTTGGTAAGTATCGGCACCGCCTATCGGATGCCCCCCAGACCTGCCCTGGACAAGAGAGTTTCACTTGGCGGCGTCCCGCTGTTTCTATATCTGGAAGGCCAAAGGGGCCGCTTGCCTCCTAAATCAGGAAGAGAGGCCAAGATGTTCATTCGCTGCGCGTTTTTCAAAGGCACGATCAAGACGGGTATGGAAGAAGCCTTTCATGCCCATTGGCGCGAAAACCTTGTCCCGCTGTGGGGCGCATTTCCGAATCTCTTGGAACTCCGCGTGCTTTGCGAGGTGGAAAGCGACGATGCGGACAGCCCCTTCCCACTCGTTATGGCAATGAAATTCGCCTCAAGAGACCACATCCAAGAGGCGCTTGCCTCCCCGACCCGATGGGCAAGCAAGGAAACCTCAAAGAAGCTGCTTGAGATGTTTGACGGCCATGTGATCCACACGGTTTTTGCGGCTGACCAGTTCGATCCGACGGCATAGGGGACCACGTGGCCGTCAGGGCCGCGGGCGCAACGGGACGGTCGCTAAAGGCTGTTGCCGTAGATTGACCACTCGACATCCGTGACCAGACTGGCCAAACGGGCGTGTTCTGCACGTTTGACCTCGGCAAACGCGTCCCGAAGAGGTGCGCCGAACACGTCAAGCATCGTCCCGGACGCGGCGAATGCCTCGATCGCGGACTGCCAGTCCGGGGGCAAAGGAGCGCTCGCCGCCCCCTCTGGCCCAGCGGGACCGACATCGGCACCAGCGTCAATCCCGTCAAGGGCCGTGCCCAAGGCTGCGGTGGCCACGAGGTAGGGGTTGGCATCAACCCCTGCGATGCGGTGTTCGAAATGCCGGGCTTTTGGCGAGGATCCGGGGATGCGCAGAGCAACGCCACGATCCTCGATCCCCCAGCTGTTCTGGGCCGGTGAGTAGGAATTGCTGGCAAAGCGGCGCCAGGAATTCAGACCCGGCGCGAGGATCAACATCGTTTCAGCCATCGCACCCCGAATACCGCCCATCGCCTGCAGCATCAGCGGGGACAACGTGCCGTCTGGTGCATCGGCAAAAAGGTTGGTCCCGTCCTTGTCCGCAAGGGACAGATGCATATGCATCCCCGACCCAGACCGGTCCCCGAAGGGCTTGGCCATGAAACAGGCAGTCATGCCAAAACGACGGGCGGTGGTCCGGATCAGCGCCTTGGTCAGGATCAGATCATCCGCCGCCCGTGCAAGATCACGGTAGCGCAAGGTCAGCTCGAACTGGCCTTCGGCGTATTCCGAGATCATCGCCTCAAGCGTGAGGTCAAAGGTCTTTGCCGCGGCATAAACGGCGTCGAAGAAGGGCGACATTTCGTCCAGTTCATCCACCGACATGCAGTTGTTCGATGCAAGCGGCCGCCCTCCAAGAAGGGCACGGACCGGCTGTGCGCGTTCTGCCCCAACGCCGGGCGACGCGTTGATCAGATAGAACTCCAGCTCGAACGCACCCATCGGAACAAATCCGGCGGCCTTCGCCCGGTCGACCTGGCGCATCAACGCGCTGCGGGGGTCGTGCCGGATCGGCCGCCCGGCAGAGTCGAACAACTGAAGCAGAACAAGGCCACGACCGCTAAGCGGCTGCAGGCCCAAAGTTCCGGGAACAGGCCAGCATCGGCTGTCGCCCCCCTTGTCAGAGAAAGTTGCCAATGCCCCCTCTACGTCATCGCCGTGGATATCCTGCGCGAACAGGGACGCAGGCATGCCTCGCCCTTCGGCGAACAGAGCCTCAAGCTCGTGGCGGCGGATGATCTTGCCCCTTCCGATGCCATGAAGGTCCGACAGGACGATGTCGATCCCCTCGACGTCGGGATGCCTGGCAAGAAAAGCGCGGGCCTCGTCCACTGTGGCCCCCGTCGGTGCGGTGTTCATGTTGCGCCTTCCCTCATCTTTTCCGTCCGCCGATCGCTGTCCGAAAGGCCGCCATTCTTGGGCAATTACGCCCGACCGACCTCTCCAAAACGGCCCCCAAAGTTGCCCGGATGCTCTCCTTTCGCGGAAGCCGCGACCTAACGCAACACCCATGGCCGCGCCATCGTCGGAGGCAACGGCACCCGACCGCGCGACGGCTATCGACCCTGCTGTTGGCCGCAGGACAGCGTGTCACCAGAAGTTGAGAAGAACGGACAGCAGAGGCGACCGGCGAGGCCTGCTGTCAAAGGCTTTCTTTGCGGGCCTTGGCATGCGCCCGATGACGTATCGCCGCCCGGATCAGCAACACCGCAAGGATCGCGCTGACACCAGCAGACGTCACCAGCCCGGCCGAGTCGCCGACAAGGTCCGCAAGCTCGGGCAGACGCGATCCGAACAGGAACCCAAGCAGGACATAGACCCCGACCCAAATCGCCTCGCCTGCAGCATCCCAAAGCACAAAGCGGGGTCGCGCCATCCCTGCCGCGCCGGCCATGAGGTTGACCCAAGGGCCCAAGGGCGCAAATAGCCAGGTCGAGAAAAACACCCCGATGCCGCCCCACTTTGCCACGGCTTCCTGCGCATTGACGATCAGTGCTGCCCTCTTGGGGTTCCGTTCAAGGGTCGAAATGACCCTCGCCCCTCCCCAGCGGCCGATCTGAAACCCTGTCTGATCGCCCAGAACGGCAGCGCCATAGGCGACCGCCAGAACCTGCCAAAGCACGAGGTCCCCTGCGGCCGCAAAGGCGCCCCCCGACAGCATCACCGCAAATGTCGGGATTGGGACGGCAAGGCATGAAAAGAACGCGGCAAAGGCGATGACCGGCAAACCATAGCTTGAGACATATCCAAAGAAGGTCTCAGTCATTGCGGGTGCCCTTGGCTGTCGTCAAAGCGGCATCAAGGTCGGCGATCAGGTCGTCGATACTGCGACCCTGCGCAACGGAGATCTCTTCGAGCGTAGCGCGACGCCCGGTTCCATCCATGACAATCCCCAAACCTGACGCCACGACGTCAGGCTCTACCTGCCAGGATCTCGCGATGTAGCGCGGGGTCATCCAGCCGGCGATCTCCTGATCCTGAAGCCCGGGGTCGGACCACACCACCGTCGAGACCAGAAACCTGACAAGGAAGAATAGCGTCAGCAGCCCGGTTGCAGCGAATGAGATACTCAGGATCGCGTGCTTTTTAATGAACGAGGTCACGACATGCGCCTCCTCTGGCTGCGCCTCAGGTGTCTGGCAGACCCCAATTGGGCCGCTATGGCAAGGTCAATCGCCTTTGCGCCGCCACCTTGATTGGTCGCGATCGACCTGGCCAAACGATGCATCGACCTCAAATCAGGCGTCGTTCACAGCAAGGCTGCCGGACCGCCGCCGTTCTCAAGCCAGTCGCGCGCCTTGGTGTCGGGTATCAGTTCGGCCAGCTGTGCGTCGTACATGGCAAGCTCTTCGTGGGAAAGTTGGCCTTCCCATTTGCCCGACGTGGCAGAGTCAAAAAAGTTCTCGTCCGATTTCCAGAAACCAGTTCCCCCGACGGGGGCAAAGTCCGCCGCTTTCGCCTTCATCGCACCAAAGGCAGTCGCCTTTGCCACCGTTTCGACCAGCTCATCGTCGGCATCGATTCCAACGGCCCTCGCCAACGCCCGAACCGTTCTACGCCCGTCCTTGATCATGTCCGAGTAGTGGAAAACCTTCAGGTCGGGTAACCGACCACAAAGTACGGTCTTTTCGTAGTGGGCGACCAGAATTGCCAGTTTGTCACGATCAAAATCTGTGCCCGTCGGCGGGTCTTGGACATAGGCCCGGACGGCCTGAGAAACGGGTTGGGCCATCGGGTCATCCGGCTCCGGCTTGGCCCGGTTGGCCGTATGTTTGTGCAAGGACAAGAAAACGTCCAACGGGTGGCGATAGACCGCGACGACGGTCACCCCCTCCCAAATCGGGAACCCGTCTGCAGGGGTATGGGTCTTGACCACGCGCCGTCCGGGCTGCGCCGCAAGGGCGGCCGCCACTTCGCTGGACGGGACACCCATATCCGCATCCACCCAAGGGGACAGAAGCGGAAGCTTTTCCGGCAGGTCAGCGCCCCCGTGCACAAGCATGGCCAGCATCGTCTGCGTCCATGTCGTGCCGCATTTGGGTGGCGTGCAAACAAGGATGTCGCCAGCCCGGGGCACCCAGTCGGCCCAACGCTCGGGGCGTGTGATAGCACCGCGATATGACCGCACCGCGGGGGCCAGAATGGGGGCGGGTCTGGGCATTGGCTAAGATCGCTCCGGGTAATGTGTCTGATCTACTCTAATACATCCCGCTCAGCGCGGGCCAGAAGATTAGGCGCGCCCCTTTCAGGGCGATCCGCCCGCCCTAAGCGCTGCAGCATTTCACATTGCTCCGCGCAGCGACGCGGCAACCGGCGGCAGCGTCAGACCCACGCCAGGGCGGTGCCAACAAGGACAAGGCCAATCCCAGCCACCTCCCGGGCAGAGAACGACTCACCAAACCAAAGCAGCGATGCAAGGGCGATAATGATCACCTCCGCCCCAAGGATGCTGACGTATACGATGCCAAGCCTCTCTTGGCGCAGCGCCACGATTTCAAAGATCGCGGCCGTGACCAATGCCATTGCGATCAGGATCAAAGTCCACGGACCCGGAACAGTCCACCAGGCTTTCATCGCGATCATCGAGAGACAGTAGAAAGCCGCAGAGGCAAGAATGACCAGCGGCGCAAGAACTGCGGTAAGCAAAAGGAACCTCTTTCTATCGGGAAAAATGCAGACTTTCTTATCAAATTTTTGAAAAACAGACTATAATCATATAGTTACGAAAAATCTGACCCCTGTTGTACCGGCTGAATTGGCCAAAGGTTGACCCTCGCCCCCAAAAACCCGGGGCCACGGTTCGCCAGTATTGCGGCTGGCCTTCAGCGAATTGGACAAGCGTTCATCGTGTCAGATCACGACAAGTTTGTCGGCTTCCACGCCATCCACCAAGGCTTTTTCGCAAGTCGCAGAATTACTTCGGCAATTGATCGACATGACATTTTACGATACGTGAAACGGCATGAATTCGGCATTCAGACGCAAGGTAATTGTAACGCTCAGCCTGATTGTACTCGGTGTGGTCATCGGGCCATTCGGCACGTATGTCGACCTGACTCTGGGCCAGCGCGTTATCTATTGGACGTGTGCAATTGCCGGTGTCGGCCTGTTCATGAACATCTCGATGTGGCTGTCATTGACCCATCCCGAGCTTAGCAGGTTTCTCTATTATCCCCGCCTAGCGGCAGCTTCGGTTGTCGCCGCCCTGCCCGGCGCGGTCGTCATCGTTTCGCTTGAGGCCCTGTTTCGCCAGATCGTCCCGACGGTCCACTTCGCGGTGACGATTTGGTTTTTCGTGGCCCTGATCGGGATTGCCGTCGGAGTAGTGGATTTCCACAGACCTCTGGTTGAGAGGCAGTTGGCAGCCAACGTCATCCCAGAGCGACCTGCGACAACAACGGCCAAAGCGCAGCTGCCCGGAAAAACAGTTTACACGCTGGCAGTCAATCCGCCCGGCGCCACATTTTTACGTCGCCTGCGTCCTGAAACGGGACGATCTCTTGTTTCGCTTTCGATCAATGACCACTACCTCGTCATTGTTACCCGACAGGGACGAGAAACGATCCTCATGCGGATGGCGGATGCCGAGGCCGATCTGACCGGCTATCCTGGCATGCGGGTGCACCGCTCACATTGGGTGGCCTTCGACGCAGTCGAACGGCTTGAAAGGGACGGCAACCGGTGGACCGCCCATATGGCCGGGGGCGGGTCGATACCAGTCAGCCGTGACCTTGCCCCGACCCTTCGGGACGCGCTGGCCAAAAATGATATGACGTGATGCGGCAACCGCCCTGCCAAAGTCATGGCGACACGGAGCACGGCCGTGATACCTGCTGACGGCAGAACACCCTTGGACAACAAGGACCCATGACCATGGCGCGGACCACACCTGCGACAATCCTTGTTGCGACAAAGGCCAAAGGCGAGGTCTTGTCCTGCAAAGACGGCCTAAGCTTCTGGGGCGGCGTTGATCCCGATACCGGGGTCATCATCGACGCACACCACCCCGATCACGGGGCCTCCCTTGCCGGCCGCATCGTGCTGATGCCGACATCCCGAGGCTCCTGCAGTGGCAGCGGTGTGTTGCTGCAACTGGCCCGCAAAGGCCAGGCACCCGCTGCCCTTGTGTTCCGTGAAGAAGAGAACATCCTGACCCTTGGCGCGATGGTGGCTGCGCGATTGTTTAACGCACCCGTCGCCATCCTGCGCCTGCCCCAGCCGGAATACGACGCGCTTTCGCGGGCGACACATGCCTCGATCGATCCCACGACCCTTCAGTTCGAAGGCCGGACGATCCCCCTGTCGCGGCTTGACCCAGAGGCGCTGTCCCTTGATGAGGTGGATCGGACAAGGCTGGACGGACAGGAAGGCCCAGCCCTTCGCATCGCGATGGAGGTCCTTTGCCTAATGGCCGCGGCACAGGGCGCGGACGGCTTTGTCGACGTGACGCGCGGCCACATAGACGGCTGCATTCTGGCACATGACGCCAATCTCGATTTCGCTGAAGAAATGCAGAAGATGGGGGCAAGAACCATCATCCCAACAACCATCAATGCCATTTCAGTGGATCGGGAAAATTGGCCAACACAAGGCGTCGTCCCGGATTTCGGTCGCAAGGCAAGCCGTCTTGCCGATGCCTACGTCAGGATGGGGGCACGCCCCACGTTCACTTGCGCGCCCTATCTGCTCGAGGATGTTCCAGCAAAGGGCGAGGCGATTGGCTGGTCGGAATCCAATGCCGTCATTTTCGCCAACTCCGTCCTTGGGGCTCGCACGGTAAAGCACCCCGACTACCTTGACCTGTTCATTGCCATGACAGGTCGCGCCCCGAATACAGGTGTCTATCTGGACGCCAACCGTATCCCCGACCTTGAGATCCGCGTGAGCCTGCCACAGGGGTATGACGATGCCATTTGGCCCATGCTGGGGTGGCTGGCAGGGGCAAAGTCTCCCAACATGGTTCCCGTCCTGACGGGGCTTGAGGCCGCACATCCCACGCAGGATGACCTCAAGGCCCTTTGCGCGGCTTTTGGTACGACATCCGCCTCTCCCCTGCTGCATGTGCGCGGGCATACGCCAGAGGGGCACCTTGCCCCACCCAAAGACGCTGTACGGCTTGAGATCATCCCGGACGATCTGGCGCAACTTTGGCGCGACTTCAACAAAGGGGACAGCGCGGTCGATCTGGTCGCAATCGGCAGTCCGCATGCGTCATTTTCTGAATGCCGCCGGTTCGCGGAACTGATGGAAGGACGCCGGCCTGCTAGCGGGACGACGGTTATCGTCACGGTTGGACGCAACGTCCTCGCCTCCGCCGAGGCAGAGGGCATAGTCGCCCGGTTGGCCAAGGCCGGCGTGCAGGTCATCCCTGACATCTGCTGGTGTTCGATAACCGAACCAGTGTTTCCTCGTGGGGCAAACGTTCTGATGACGAACTCAGGCAAATATGCACATTATGCCAACGGCTTGACCGGTCGCTCTGTCAGGTTTGGCAGTCTGGCCGATTGCGCGCGGGCCACTTGCACCGGTCATGCGGAAACGGGGCTTCCCCCATGGTTGGAAAGGGCAACGGTGCTTTAAGCGGGTAGGTTTACGACGTCAGCATGCACCGTCGGGTCAGGCTGCAATTGCTTTCAAAGGAACCACAGCGGCGCCTGCCGCCTTTGCCGCCACTCAATGAGGGTCAGCAAAATGACGGCAAGGTCGATGGCGCTCAGAACCAGCAGCATCGCGCCGCCGACATGGGCCCATTCTAAGAGTTGATAGGCAATGAACACCGCCAAAACGATGATTGACGACCCATAGGCCCATGCAGCCCCATAAAGCAGGGCCGCCACGATCCCGACATGCAACAAACCGTGGGCCGCAAAATAGACGGTGTAGAACGACAGGTCCGTTTGGGGCAGCGCCCCCGCAAAGGCCATGATCCTTGCAGCAAGATAATCGCTGGGGTCTTCGACCAGTTCGGCCGCAAGAAGATTTTGCAAAAGCGTTGGCAAACGCTCTGCCAGCCCAAAGTACAGCGCCGCTGCGGTCGCCAGTTGCACGAGGCCAAGCGCCCCCTTCGCCAGGATCGTGGCAAGAAATACGATGTGGGACATTCTGCCCGGGCCTGCATCACGCATTACGGGACCCTGTTTTTGCACTGTCCCTTGCTTCAGGATCGGGGCCAAGGCGGAAAGGGAGCCGCATCAACCTCCGTTGCATCGTGAATGGGACACTCATCTATGGCGACTTTCTGGATGGCGGGGAAGGCAACGACGGTCTGTTAGATCGTTGAACCGTTGTTGGATGTCGTCCGGACGGCCTTCCTTTTCAAGGGCACATGATGGCGGAGGCGCTAGGGCAGTTTGACGAGGGCCTCAAACCCATCATCATATCCCCGCGCCGGAGACATCAGGGTCAACACACCGCCGCTTTGAGTAACCAACTTATCGGCAATGGCAAGGCCAAGCCCTGACCCCTCGGCATCAGAGTGGCCTCTTTGAAACCGTTGTTTGAGGGTTGGCAAGTCTTCGTCCGACACCACCGGTCCGTGATTCTTGACCGAGATGGTCCAGTCTGCGCCCACTTCGATTTCGATCGGGCTGCCCGAGGCGCCATGGCGTTCAGCGTTCTCGATCAGATTGCGCACCACGATTGCAAAGGCGTCGGCATCCATCTGGACCATGAGATCCTGACGCAGGTTGTCGTGCAGGATGACGGCCAAGGGCGACACTGCCCGCCCTGTGAACTCTGACACAACCGCCTGCAAGACCGGTGTCAGGTTCTGCCGCTCTTGCCTTTGGCCCAGATTGGCGTCCGCACGGGCCAGTTGCAAGAGACGGGTTCCCAGATTGGCCAGTCGTTTCAGTGCCCCTTCGATCTCTGCGGCACGGACGTGCCCCTTGCCATCGCCGATCTCGGCCCGCAATTGCTGGACCTGCGCCAGCGCGCCAGCGATGGGTGTACGCAACTCATGGGCGCTGTTGGCGGCAAAAACGCGTTCAGCATCCATCGCCTTTTGCAGTCGCTGCATCAGCAGGTTGGCCGACTGCGCTATCGGTCGCAACTCGGACGGTAGCGCGGCACTGTCCAATGGGGCGAGATAGGTCCCACCGCGCTTTGAAAGTTCGGTCGACAGGTCCTTGACCGGCGCCATGAAGAGGCGAACTAGGAAAAAGGTGGTCCCCGCCATCAGTGCCAGAAGCGCGACCATTGGCAAGAACAGCGCCCACGTCGCCTCGGCAATGGCGCTATCGCGGTGACTTCTTGCGGTGGCGACGGTCACTGAATAGCGGCTCGCAGGATCGGCAATCGAATACAGCAAGGCATCGTCGGTAACATAAAAACCCGACCGTTCGCGGCGTTCGGACAGCAGTTCGCCCGCACCGGCAGATCGCATGATGAGCCTGTCCTGACCATCGCGAACCTCAAAGGCAAGGTAGTCGCTTCTGCCATCGCTGAGCATGTCCCAGTCATCAAAGCGGTCATCCGACTCTTCGCTATCGTGATCGTCATCGTGGTCCCGATCGCGATCCTGTTCCAGGCTGGCGCCAGCACCGGCATCGGGTCTGCGATCGTGCGTTGCGGCGTGCAACAGCCGGCTCCCTGCCCCTTGCAAGGTGTCTTCCAGCATTTCGTCGACCTCTTCGACAAAGACGCTGCGGGCGATCATCGCCGCCGACAACCAGAAGACAGTGATCAGCAAGCTGAGGCTCAGGATAAGCCGGGCGGTGATGGACATCAGTCAGTCTCCCTTGAAACCTGGTAGCCAACGCCACGAAGTGTGCGGATCACGTCGCGTCCCAACTTTTTCCGTAACCGGGAGACATAGACCTCGACGGTGTTGCTTTCGACTTCGGCTCCAAAGGCATAAAGCGCCTCTTCGATCTCGGATTTGGCGACCACGGCTCCGGGCCTTTGGGTCAGGCGCAGCAGGACCGCCCATTCGCGGGATGACAGATCGACCGATTCACCGTCCAACATCACCTGTCGATTTGTCGCGTCGATCCGCAGGTGTCCAAACACCTGTTCGGTTACGGGTTGGCCCGCATACCGGCGGGCGACGGCGGCAATTCGGGCGCTTAGCTCGGCCAGGTCAAAGGGCTTGGTCAAATAGTCGTCCGCGCCATCGTTCAGCGCCTCGATACGGGACGCGATCTGGTCCTGAGCGGACAGAATCACAACCGGCACCGCCTCGCCTTTGCGCCGCAATGCGCGCAACAGGTCGATCCCGCACCCATCTGGCAGACCAAGGTCAAGAAGGACGAGGTCATAGCTCGCAACGGCCAGAAGATCGCGGGCGGTTGCCAGATCCTGTGCCCAATCCACAGCATGATCGTCGCCCGAGGCATGGGCGTGAATCGCTTCTCCGATGGACCGGTTATCTTCGACCAGAAGAACTCGCATAGTATCCTGCGACCCCGCGCCGTTCAGCCTGCTGTCAGCTTGGCCTGTCATAGATACGTCCGAACTCGAAGCCAGTACAAGGACGAAGCACATGTTTGCCCTATCGAAGACCGCCACGGTTGTCGCCGTATTGGGTCTTGCCGCACCAGCGCAGGCCCGCCCCTTCAACATCTCGATCACGATGGATGCCTATCGCGGCCAGGAGGCGTATCTGGCGGCATATATCGTCGATGCCAACGGGCAATACGTCAGCACCGTACTGACCGCCGGCACCCGCAGCCGCTACCTGGCAGACCTGAGCCGTTGGAACCGCATGTTCCAACGCGCCGGAGGCAGGGTCGACGGCTTTTCCGGGGCCAGTATCGGGTCTGGTCAGTCGATCCGCACCCAGATCGATGTCCCCGACGCTTTGCTGAACGCTGGATATACGCTGCGCATCGAAACCGCGGTCGAGGACAAGCGTTACCAACCTGACGAAGCCGCCATCCTGCTTGGCGATGCCAACAACGGCCAGCCCGTCGCCGGTAGCGGTTATGTCCGCACTGTGACCGTGTCCTACTAGGCCGGTCCGATGTGGCGTCGACTTCATTCCGCTCTGGGCCTTCTTGCCCTTGTCGTGGTGCTGGCTTTGGCCGTCAGCGGTGCCATCCTTTCGGTTTACCCGATCAAGGACGGCATCGCAGCGGCACCTGTCGGAACCGGTCAGTCGGTTGCCGACATTGCCGGGCCCCTGGCCAATGCCTTGCCAGACATCGAAAGTATCGAGGTCAGCCCATCGGGCCAGATCAGCGTGCAGTACAGCGATGCCGACGGTTTGCCCTTATCGGGCATCGTCGATCCCTCATCAGGCGCGATCATCGGGTCAAGCCCGGAACCGGGATGGTTCTACGCGGGCCTGAAGGACTTCCACCGAGGCTTTTTGATGGGTGACAACGGGCGCATTCTGGCTGGCGTCGGGGCCCTCATCATGGCTGCCCTTTCGCTGAGCGGCCTTGCCCTGCTGGTATCCAGAATGGGTGGCTGGCGACGTATAGTCGATGCGCCAAGGGGGAGTTTTGCCGCGCGGCTGCACACGATCCTGACGCGGGTGGCCCTTTTGCCCTTCTTGTTGTCGTCGGTCACAGCCGTCTACCTGTTCGCCGTCCAGTTCGAATGGATCATGGTCGAGGATGCGACCTCGGTCGCCTACCCGGAATCGACCCAAGGATTGCCCGCCGTCTCGCCCGGCACCCTGGCCGGGCTTGCTGCCGTACCGCTACAGGACCTGCGCAGCCTGCAGTTTCCCTACCCCGGCGATAGCTACGACGTCTTTACCCTTCGCACCGATGCCGGGCTGACGGTCGTGGATCAGTTTACCGGAGAGGTCCTTGAGACCGTCCCCGCCACGCGGTCGCAGCAAATCTATGCCTGGTTCTACGCCCTGCACACCGGCGAAGGGCTGGCCTGGGTCGGAGCCCTGCTCGGACTCGCCGCCACTTTGGTGCCCGGTATCGGGGCCGCCGGGGTGGCCATCTGGTGGCAACGACGACGCCAGGGCGGACACCGTGTCCAGGGCAATATCGCAGCAGGCAAGGCAGAGATCGTGATCCTGGTCGGCTCTGAAGGCGGCAGCACCTGGGGGTTCGCCAGGTCCCTTCACCGCGACCTTACGGCGGGCGGAAAGGCTGTCCATCTTGGGGCAATGAACGACTTTTCCGGCCGGTATGGGTCGGCCGAACAGGTGATCTTCCTGACGTCAACCTATGGTGACGGCAACGCACCAGAGAACGCGGCAAAGGCCCTTTCGCTTTTGGCAGAGCAGGTCGAACCGCCCAAATGGCAATACGCCGTGCTTGGCTTTGGCGACCGGGCTTTTCCCAAGTTCTGCCAATTCGCCAAGGACCTCGATCTTGCCCTTGGGACCCGAGGCTGGACTGCAGCCTTGCCCGTCACCTTGATCAACCGGCAGTCCACCCAGGCCTTTGCCACTTGGGGGAACGACCTGGGGCGAGCCCTCGGGCTGACCCTGTCGCTTAGCCATCAGATCGCCACCCCGCCAACGCAGCGGCTGACGCTCATCGGGCGTGACTTCTACGGCGAGGCCATGCAGGCCCCGACAGCGGTCTTCCGGTTTCGCCTGTCGACCCCGCCCCGGACCGGTGGTCTGCGCAAGCTGATGCGTTTTTTGGGGGCGGCTACCTGCTATTCACCGACCGATCTTCTGGGGGTCTTACCCCCCGACGGGACGGTGCCGCGCTACTATTCGATCGCGTCAATCGCATCCGATAGCGAGGTCGAGATTTGCGTGCGCAAGCAGGCGGGCGGCCTCTGCTCGACCTACCTGCATGATTTGCAAATCGGAGATGAGATTGACGCTTTTGGTCGCCCAAACCCGGATTTCTCATTCCCCTTTCGGCGCAAGCCGGTCATCATGGTCTCGGCGGGGACAGGCATCGCCCCCTTTGCCGGATTGATACGGTCCAACCGACGCAAACAGGCACTTCATCTGTTTTGGGGGGGCCGGTCGGCAGAGTCGGACTTCCTCTACGAAGACGCCTTGCACGCAGCCCAGCAGTCAGGACAGCTTGCCAGCCTGACCACCGCCTTCAGCCGGATGGAGGCCGGGGCCTATGTCCAGGACCGTGTCCGCGCCGATGCCCCCCGCGTGTCCGGTCTTCTGTCCAGGGGGGCTGCCGTGATGGTCTGCGGGGGGGACGCAATGGCCCAGGCCGTCCGGGCCGAATTCGACGTGATCCTTGCGACACTTGGCACATCGGTTGACGCTCTCAAGCAGCGTGGCCTTTACCTTGAAGACGTATTCTAGGGGGCCGCATGTTCGGATATCGCAAACCTTCCCGCCCGGCGACCCCGCAACCCGCCACAGCAAGACAGGCCGCAAGCTTGCAAAGTGCCCAAGGTCCGACCATGGGGACAGAGTGGGCGGCGGACTTTGTGACCCGCGACGATGTCAAAGCAAAGATTGTTGCCCTACTACAGCAAGCGGTCGATCTGGTGGACGGGCAAATGTCGACCTGGAAACCTGCTTCGGACTTGTCGCGGGTAAACGCCGCGCCGGTAGGTGATTGGGTACCCGTTCCCGCAGAGCTTGCCTTCGTCGTTCGGCAGGCCATTGCGCTGGGCCGGGCCACATCCGGGGCCTTTGACATCACCGTGGGGTCACAGGTGGATGCCTGGGGCTTTGGCCCGCCGGGGATGACCGATCCCCCCCTGTCGTCCCTGCCGTCGGCCGGGTCTGGTGCGCTGGAACTATCGCCGGACGAAACGGCGCTGCGCAAAACGGCCCCTCTCTCGCTCGATCTGTCGGGCATCGCCAAAGGCTACGGCGTTGATCTGATGGCAAAGGTGCTGGAGGCGGCCGGAATCGTCGACTACCTCGTTATTCTGGATGGCGAACTGCGCCTGAGGGGCCGCAAGCCTGGTGCCGAGGGCCGCTGGTCCATCGCGCTCGATGCCCCTGTTGGGGGCGCGCGTGAAGCATGGGATGCGCTTGAGCCGCAAGACGGGGCGCTGGCGACCTCAGGCGACTACCGGCACTTTCGGTTGAAGGATGGCAAGGCGCTGGCCCATACCATTGATCCGGCAACGGGCCGACCGTTGGACAACGGCATCGCTTCTGTCACCGTCTTTGATCCACAATGCTGGCGCGCCGATGCCTTGGCGACCGCCTTGATGGTCCTGGGGCCGCAAAAGGGCATCGCGCTGGCGCAGGCCCGGAACATCCCCGCACTTTTCCTGCTGCGTGACGATGACGGGATCAGCGAAAGGGTGACCGGACCGTTCGATGAACTTTGTCGGGGCGGATGAACCGGTGAATCACACCAGCGTCGGCCACGATTGATAGGAGTTCCGAGGGGCAATTGAATTGCGCCTTCGATTGCGGCATGTCGCGGTCAGCGGTGCCGGGTCCGGTTTCCGCCACAAGGGGTGAGGGACGGATTTGGATGTAGTTGTCATCGGCGCTGGCCTGTCGGGTCTGACGGCTGCTGTCACATTGCAAGGCAAGGGTGCCGATGTTCAGGTCCTAGAGGCTGGGCCGCAGATCGGCGGCCGCATTCGCGCCTTGCGAGATCCAGACAGCGGTCAGGTCCTGGCCGATCTTGGGCCGACATGGGTCTGGCCGAAATACCAACCCGTCGCCGCCCGTTGGCTGCAAAAGCTGGGCGTCGAAACGTTTGAGCAGTTCAACGACGGCAATGCCGTGATCACCGGCTATGGACCGAGCCCCTTGCATCAGCCGTTGCCGGGACAGGATGGCATGGTCCGCCCCGTTGGCGGCCCGACGGCACTGATTGACGCGCTTTCCAGGGAACTTGGCAGCGACCGCGTCCGCACCTCCTCGACCGTCACCGGGATCATCGAGGATGGGTCCGACCGGATCGCGGTCCAACTGGCTTCGGGCGAAGTGATCACCGCCCGCAGGGTCATCCTGTCCATCCCGTCGCGCGTGGCGGCCACGACCTTGCACCTGCCCTGGGCGCCCCCGTCCTTGACGGAGGCGATGCGGCAAACCCCAACCTGGATGAGCACGACCGCCAAAGCTGTCGCAGTTTACGACCGCCCGTTCTGGCGCGACAGCGGACTTTCCGGCAGGATCGCCAGCCGCTACGGCCCCTTGGTCGAGGCGCATGACCATTCAGGGATCGCAGGCAGCCCTGCCGCGATTTTCGGCTTTGTCGGATGGTCGCTGGAACAGCGCCAGAATGACCCCGACGGTCTGAGGCAGGCCATTCTGACCCAGCTAGCCGACTGCCTGGGAGAGGCCGCAGGGGACCCTGTGTCCCTCAAGATCGAGGATTGGGCGATAAACAAGCACATCGTCACCGACCTCGACCTGTCGCAGCCCCCACACCATCCCGATGTTGGGCCGAACCTGCTAAGACAGCCCTATCTTGGCGGCCGCTTGCGGTTTGCCGTGTCAGAAGTGGCCTTGCGCAGCCCCGGCCTGATCGAGGGTGCCTTCGATATCGGGGAAGCGGTCGCCGCGGCGATGACCTTGACCAATTCCTGACCTAAGCGCCAAGCATTCAAGGCAAAGCCAGCGCGCTGCAAGTACCGCCGTCCCGGTCAGAGGCCATCCAATCCGCTTGCAAGGGCGGGTGGTCTGTTGTTTCGTGACGCCGATTGGGGACAGGCGTGCAAACAAAATCAGTCATCGTTGTCGGCACGGGAATTGTCGGGGTTTCGACCGCGCTCTGGCTGCAACGGGATGGTTTCGCCGTCACCCTGATCGACCGCGAAGGGCCGGCGGCGGGCACATCCTACGGCAACGCCGGCGTCATCGCATCGGGTGCGATTGTGCCGGTCAGCGTCCCGGGGCTGTGGCGCAAGGCGCCCGGAATGCTTTTCAGCCCCAACCAGCCCCTGTTCCTCAAGTGGTCCTATCTGCCACGGCTCTTGCCGTTCCTGCGACAGTACCTTGGGCAATCCCGGAACGTCGATCACATCGCAGGTCAATTGTACGAACTGCTGCATGACGCGGTGGACCAGCACCACGCCCTCGCCGACGGCACCCCGGCGGCCCAATACATCACCAACGACGACTGGATTTACGGCTACAAGGACCGGGAGGCGTTTCTAGCGGACAGCTACGGCTGGGCGATCCGCAAGAAGTATGGCGTCCCGTTTGAAGAGGTGTCGGGCGCGGACCTTGCCGCCCATGACCCAGCCCTTGGGCAACGCTTTGGCCATGGCGTGCGCCTGCTGCGGCATGGTCGGATCGTCGATCCGGGGGCCTATGTCGCAGCCCTCATGGCAGAATTCTGCGACAAGGGCGGCGTGTTTCGCAAGGCCACGATCACCGACGTCCACCTTGCCAATGGGACCTGCACAGGGATTGAGACGGACAAGGGCCCGATGACGGCGGATCACTACGTGCTGACCCTTGGGCCATGGTCCGGTCCGCTGGCGGCGAAACTGGGGATCACCGTCCCGCTCGAATCCGAACGGGGGTATCACGTCGAATTCGTGAACCCGTCGATCACGCTCAAAAACTCGGTGATGGTGACATCGGGCAAGTTTGCCATGCACTCCATGACCGGACGGTTGCGCTGTGCGGGCATGGTCGAATTCGGAGGGCTGACGGCGGCCCCCTCAAAGGCCCCCTTCGACCTTTTGCGGCGACAGGTAAAGGCGCTGTTCCCCGACCTGACCTACGACCGGGTCGACGAATGGATGGGCCACCGGCCCAGCACACCAGACTCGCTGCCCGTCATCGGTACGGCACCCCGGGCGGACAATCTGACGTTGGGCTACGGGCATCAGCACGTTGGGCTGACGGCAGGGCCCAAGACCGGTCGCTGGCTGGCTCAAATCGCCAGCGGGCGCGGGCCGAACACGGACCTTGGGGCCTTTTCCCCCGGCCGGTCGACCCGGCCTTAGCTGTTGGTCAGGCGCTTGCGCCGCTCTTTGATGCGCTGGTCCGCCGCCTCAGTCCCATCGTGGAATGACCCGAACAGCTCGTCCCAAGGGATCTCGAGCGAGCCGTAGTTACACTCAAAATACCGGGGGTGCATCTGGTGGTGGAAGGTGCCCAGCTTCAGCCGGTTCTCATCCTTGATCACCAGCCCCTCGAACCCGGTATGCGTCGTGGCAGCCGTCAGGGTGTAGTATTGCATATGAAACAGGATGTGCACCGGATGGGCAGCCACGACCCAGTGGATCAGAACCGTGCCAAGATAGATCACATGTTCAACCGGGTGCATCTACAGGCCGGACCAGGGGCCGACGTTGATGTTGCGATGATGCAGGGCGTGGACGTGCCGGTACAGGAACGGCACATGCAAGAGCCGGTGAATCCAGTAAAAGTAAAAGCTTTCCCAGATCGGGATCAGCAGGAACAGCGCGACAAACCAGACCGGATTGGCCGCAAAGGTCAGAAGCGGCGCGTAGCCGTTGGCCAGCGTCCTTCGGCGCGGGGCAATCGGCGGCTTTGAGGCTGCGATCCGACCGCGTTCGGGCGGTATCCGGCTATGCCTCTACCTGACCTCGTTACTGCAACCGGACTGAAATCCATTGTCGCAATGGGCCTTGAGGCGGGCGGTATCATCATCCGTCCAGCCTTCGGGGGCCGAAACCTCGACCCAAGGGACGATGTAGTCCTGCGCGTAGTAGGCATGCCCGTGACCGGGAGGCGCCCCAAAGGACAGTGCCATGTCCAGGGCAAGCTGGAACTGGGTCACGATCGGCATGAACCGGATGTGGGCAGAGGCATCGGGGGCTGGCGGCTCGACCATCCAGGGCGGGGGGCGCCAGAGCGATCTGGGGTCGTAAAACACGATGGGATCGCTGGCGTATTGCAGGAACACGATCCGCATGTTGCCCCAAGGTGCCGCCGCCTCTGACGCGTCGGCAAAGTGCGAGGCATATCGAACCAGCGACCCGTCCCCCACCGTCGGCAGGACCCATGCGCTGCCCTCTGCACGGGCGGCCTGGACATAGTTCCAGAAATTCGACGGAAACGGCGGACCGGCCCAGAAGGCACCGTTGATCGGATCGTCGACCAGCCGGAACAGGTTGGTGGCATACATCGACGACCACGCCCCAAGGCTTAGCCCGTGGGCATATAGGCGCGGCCGGGCGTCCGGAGGCAGCGTCTTCCAATATTCGTGCACCGTCTCAAGCAGCGCCGTGGCCTGCTCCAGCCCCGCGTCCGTTTCAAGGATCAGGGCCAGAGGCGATTGCAGGTAGGAATATTGCGCGCTTACCGTCGCGATGTCGCCGTCATGCATGTATTCCACCGGATCGTGCGATCCGGGGTCCAGCCAACCGGTTCCCGTCGGGCTGGCCACGATCATCACCGCCCGGTCAAAGGCATTGACCCGGATCAGTTCGGCCAGCGCAAGATCGGCCCGCTCCTGCGCCGTATCGCCATTGGCACGACCAACATAGACCCGGATCGGATCAAGGGCGGGCCGGCCACTGAAGGCTGCAATCGCCTCGGCTGTCGGGCCGGAGGTGACAAAGTTGCGCCCCGGTTGGCCCATTCTGTCCCAGTCGACCAACGATGCGGCGCTGCCTGTCATCCGGTCTTCCACCGGTGGCGGTGCGGCGTTGTCGAACAGGTGCTGCGCAGCCTCATAACCTTCATCAAGGCCAGTGATGACGTTGTCCAGAATGCCGTCCCGGGTGATGACAAGCAGGAGAAGGGCAACAACAATCAGCCCCAACACATCGGCCCGCCGCTTGGGCATGATCCTGTACAGTCGGCCCCGGACAAGCCGGAACAGGGCGGCCACCCCAAAGCCAAGCGCAAGCGCGATGGCAAGAACGACGAGGGCCGCCGCCAGCAGGGTCAGAAGGTGCAACTGATCCGCAGGCTCAAGCCCCATCTTCGCGCGCAGATCGTTCTGCCAGGGCAGGCTTCGTGCCAATGTCCAGACCAGCAAGGCAAGGACCGCCCCCGCCCAGACAAGGGTCACGACGCGCGACGCCGCCGTGGGCAGGCGCGGCAAATCGGCTGCCCGCCAAATCAGGGCGATGATCCGACCGCAGAGGTAGCCGATGCCTGCAACCAGCCCGCCCAGAATGCCCTGAACAAGGGCCCCTCTGGGGATCAGGGACGGGGTCAGCGACATCGACATGAAGAACAGACCCAACATCA
>JAQWWH010000035.1 GCA_029255105.1 Flavimaricola sp.
CTGCGCGATCTGGCCGGTCTGATCGTCATCGACTACATCGACATGGACGAGCGTAAGAACAACGCCGCCGTCGAAAAGCGCCTGAAAGACAAGCTCAAGACAGACCGCGCCCGCATCCAGGTTGGCCGCATCTCGGGTTTCGGCCTGATGGAGATGAGCCGGCAACGCCTGCGCCCGGGTATGCTCGAGGCGACGACGCAGCCCTGTGCGCATTGCCATGGCACCGGCCTTTTGCGGTCGGACGACAACGTCGCCCTTGGCATCCTGCGCCAGCTTGAGGAAGAGGGCGTTCGCGGCCGGTCCAAAGAGGTTCTGGTCAAGGTGCCCTTCGGTATCATGAACTTCCTGATGAACCACAAGCGCGAGAATGTTGCCCAGATCGAAATGCGCTACGGCATGGCGGTTAGGGTCGAGGGTGATCCCACCCTGATCTCGCCCGACTTCCAGATCGAAAAGTTCAAGACCGCAACGCGCACCGTGCCAGAGGCGATCATGCCCGTCGTATCGGCCAACGCGCTTTTGATGGAAGACGAGGACGACGATCTGATCGTCGACGAGACCGAGGACGAGGTCGAGGAGGAGGCCGTGGCGGTCACCGCCGAGGTTCAGCCCAACACAGCCGAAGCGGCGGACGCCGAGGGCCAACCGCGCAAGAAGCGTCGGCGTCGGCGGCGTCGGCGGGGTGCAAACGGCGACAATCAATCCCGTGAAGCCGGGTCCGAGGACGACAACGATGCGGCCGGTTCGGACCCTGATGGATCAGATGGCGGTGACGCCGATGGTTCTGATGCTGCGGTAGAGACCGACGAAACGGTCGCGGCCAAACCCAAGCGGACCCGCTCGCGTAGCCGTAAGCCCAAGGCTGACCCCGCTGTCGAAGCGGAAGTGACCGAGGCTGCTCCAACCGAAGAGCAGGTCGCACCCGAGGTTGCGCCCGAGACGGCAGCTGCCGCAGAGACGACGGTTGAAACGGCGACTGCCGAAGAGGCACCAGCTGCCAAGCCGCGCCGCCGCAGCAGGGCCAAGCCCGCCAAGGCAGAGGCCGAAACGGCAGTCCCAGAGGCACCAACGTCAGAAGTGACAGAGGCAGAGGCCGCACCCGCGCCGAAGCCCCGCCGCAGCCGCGCAAAGCCCAAACCTGCCATCGAAGCTGAAGCACCGCTGCCCGAAGCACCGGTCGCGGAAGCAGCACCGGCAGAAGTGGCTGCACCGGCCGAACCTGAGCCCGTTGCGGCCGCGCCGGAAGAGGCTGCGTCTTCGCAAGAGACAGCATCTCCTGTGGCAGAAACACTTGTCGCCGAAGCGCCAAAAGCCGAGGCCGAGGCCGAGGCCGACGAGAACAAGCCAAAACGCCGGGGCTGGTGGTCGCTAGGTCGTTGAACCTGTCCCGCTAAGGGTATCAAAAACAAAAAGGGCCGGGGCGGGAAACCGCTCTGGCCCTTTCAACATTGAAACGGCTCAGTCTCTTGGAATGTCAAAACCCGGGGCGGCAAGGGTGAACCCGTCGAACTGGAACCCCGGCGAAACGGTGCAGCCGACCAGCGTCCAACCTGTTGTGGCCCGGGCCGCCTGCCAATGGTTTTCCGGCACGATAATCTGGGGGCTTTGTCCTGCGCCAAGGTCTGGCCCAAGAAGATGATCGGTTGCGGGGCCTGCGTCGGTCGGTGACAGGCTCAGCACCAGCGGCGCGCCGGCGTAGAAGTGCCAGATCTCGGTCGCATCGACCCGGTGCCAATGGCTGGCCTCGCCCTCTTTCAGCAGAAAGTAGATGCAGGTGCCACAGGGCCGTCCCGGCCCGTCGGCCACCCATGTCTGACGGTACCAGCCCCCCTCGGGGTGGGGGGCCAGCTTCAACTTGGCGATCAGCTCATCGGCGGTCATGGGGTACACTCCCGTTAAGATGTTTCTGGTCACCCAGATGGTTGGTGCAGGCGTGTGGCGTCAATCAGCGCAGGATGCTGCGCCCGGCGTATTGGGCGGTTGCCCCCAGCATTTCCTCGATCCGGATCAGCTGGTTGTACTTGGCCAACCGGTCCGAACGGGCCAGCGATCCGGTCTTGATCTGACCGCAGTTGGTGGCGACGGCGAGGTCGGCGATGGTGGCATCCTCGGTCTCGCCCGACCGGTGCGACATCACACAGGTGTAGCGGGCGCGGTGGGCCATTTCGACGGCCTGAAGCGTCTCGGTCAGGGTGCCGATCTGGTTGACCTTGACCAGAAGCGAATTGGCGGTGCCGGTCGAAATGCCTTCGGCCAGGCGGGCAGGGTTGGTCACGAACAGGTCGTCACCGACCAGTTGCACCTTTTTGCCAAGCACTTCGGTCAGGGACCGCCAGCCGTCCCAGTCGTCCTCGGACATGCCGTCCTCGATCGAGATGATCGGGTAGTCGGCCACGAGGCCCGCGAGGTAGGACACATTCTCGTCCGAGGTCAGCGAGGCGCCTTCGCCCTTCATCTCGTACTTGCCGTCCTTGTAGTATTCGGTCGCGGCACAATCCATCGCCAGATAGATGTCCTGACCTGGGGTGTAGCCTGCGGTCTCAATCGCCTTGAGGATGAAATCAAGGGCGGCCCGGGTGGACTGCAACTCGGGCGCAAAGCCGCCTTCGTCGCCCAGACCGGTGGACATGCCAGCCGCCGACAACTGCTTTTTCAAGGTGTGGAACACCTCAGACCCCATGCGGACCGCTTCGCGGATGTTCTCAGCCGCGACCGGCATGATCATGAATTCCTGAATGTCGATGGGGTTGTCTGCATGCTCGCCGCCATTGATGATGTTCATCATCGGGACAGGCAGCATCCGGGCCGAGGTGCCGCCGATATAGCGGTAGAGCGGCTGGCCGGTGAAATCGGCAGCGGCCTTGGCGACGGCCATCGACACGCCAAGGATCGCGTTGGCGCCCAGTCGGGCCTTGTTGTCGGTTCCGTCAAGCTCGATCATCATCATGTCGATATCGACCTGCTCGGTCGCATCCATGCCCAGAACGGCTTCGGCAATCTCGCCATTGACCGAAGCGACAGCCTCAAGCACGCCCTTGCCCATGTAGCGGGCCTTGTCGCCGTCGCGCTTTTCCACCGCCTCGTAGGCACCTGTCGATGCGCCCGAGGGGACAGCGGCGCGGCCCATGGTGCCGTCTTCAAGGATCACGTCAACCTCAACGGTGGGGTTGCCCCGGCTGTCGAGGATTTCGCGGGCGTGGATATCGATGATGGTGCTCATGACAGTTGTCCTTGGCTGGAGACTGGGTTGCCCGCTCTATAGCTTGGCGGGTCGTTGGAGGGAAGCTTGGCGGGCATCTTCGCGGCGGGCCGACTGTTTCAGTCGGGCCTCGCGGATCAGGGCATAGGAGCCCGAAGCGACGATGATCCCGGCCCCGATAAGGGTGGCAAGATCGGGCCGTTCGCCGAACACGAGGGTTCCGATGATCAGGGCAAAGGCGATGCGGCTGTAGCGGAACGGCGCGATCACCGCCACGTCGCCCAGCCGGGTGGCCGCCACAATGGCCGCATAGGACAGGACGCCGATGACAATTGCGGCGATCGTCAAGGCCCAGGTGTCGCGCGTCAGGGCGACCGGCGCTTGCCCCATCACCACCATCAGAAGGAGGCCGGTGTGCACCAGACCAATGAAGGCGGCAAGCGAAAGCTGGGGGGAGGTGACTTCTTTGGGGGTTATCCGGGTCAGCATATCCCGCGCACTTAGCCCGATGACCGCCTGCACCGCGAAAAGGGAGGCCGGTTCAAAACTGTCGAGGCCGGGCCGGATGACCAGCAGGACCCCGCAAAACCCGACCCCCACGGCAGACCAGCGCCGCCAGCCCACGGTTTCACCCAGGAACAGGGCGGCCCCGAGGGTGACCGCCAACGGCAGCGCCTGCAGGATGGCGGAAGCCGAGGTGATCGGGGTCAAGGCGAGGGCCGTCACAAAGCCGATGGTGCCAAAAACCTCCGCCAGAGTGCGCCCGATAACGGCCGGGTGCAAAAGCGCTCGCGTCCAGATGCGCTGTCCCGTCAGAAGAGCGATCATTCCCACCAGAACCGCGCCACCGCCGCCAAGGATCGCAATGATCTGTCCGGTGGACATGTCGGAGGACAGCAGTTTGATGCAAATGTCCTCAATCGCGAAAAGCGCCATGGCGAGGATCATGAGAAGTGCGCCGCGCAGGTTCTGCGTCATGTGGTCATTTCCGCGGCTCTGTCTGGGACAGGCGGCCCGTCGGGGCCGTCAGGGATAGGATAACAGCGCGATACAGGCTGGCGGCCCCAAGTGAAAGGGCGATTGCGCCCAGTTTCGTGAAAGGAAAGGGGGTCAGCGCCGCCGAACCGGGACGCCATAAAGCTCGAGCCGGTGGCCCTTAAGCTCGTATCCCAGCCGGGCGGCGATGCGTTCCTGAAGTTCCTCGATCTCGGGGTCGACGAATTCGATGACTTCGCCCGAATGCATGTCGATCAGGTGATCGTGGTGATCCCGGTCAGCGGTTTCGTACCGGGCGCGGCCGTCGCCAAATTCGTGCTTTTCAAGGATGCCTGATTCTTCGAACAGCTTGACCGTGCGGTAGACCGTCGCGATGGAAATCCGCGGGTCCTCGGCCGAGGATCGGGCGTAAAGCTCTTCTACGTCGGGATGATCTTCCGCCGCCTCCAGAACGCGGGCGATCGTGCGCCGCTGGTCTGTCATCCGCAGACCGTGGGATTCGCACCGTTCTAGGATCGTCTTTGCCATGGCCTGCCCGGAGTTCGCTAAGTGTCCCAAAGGCTTTAACGGCTTGGCCCCGGGTTTTCCACCCTGCCGTTCAAAGGCGGGCCGCGCAAAACGGCAACCGAAGCCAACTGCCTCCCAAGGGTCGCACTTTTGCCCCGCATCCGATCTTGAAGCGGGCAAGCCCCGGTGCGGCCTCGGTGTCCATTGTGCCAAGGTCAAGGCTGGCGTGGCCCTGGTTGGCCAGCCAGGACGCCGCCTCCACCAGCATCAGGTGGTGGGCGCAGGCCTCGCGCCCCGCCGCGCCGGTCCAGCCGGTCAGGTAGGTGGCCATGCTGGCGTGCCGTGCAAACAACATCGCCGCAATCGTCACCCCGGCCTTTCGGGCGGTGAACAGTCGCAGGGCGAGGGGATTCGCCTCAGCCATGGCAAGGGTCAGGGACCGGGACCACCCACGATACCCATTCTGGCGCCGCATCCTGCGCTCTTCTTCCAAAAGCCAGTGATCGCGCACCTGATGGAACGGCGCTGATGTGATGTCCAGCCCGGTGCGGCGGGCCTTGTTCAGGCTGCCACGCCAGGCGTGATGCATCCCTGCCTCCAGATCCGCGGGCCGGCTCAAATCAAGCGTGGCGACATGGGCCGGGGTCATCACCTGCCGGTAACCGGCCAACCGCAGCGAGGGGCAGGGGTGCTCTGCCTCGATCATCCGGAGGCCCATCGGGGAAAGCGCCAGCAGAGCGCGGGCCCGGGCCCGTGGATCGTCGATAAACCAATGCGGCCCCCGCGAGATCAGCCCCAAACGCCCAAAGGGGCCAAGGCTGCGGACCATGACAAGGGCCCGGCCGACCGCATTTCCCCGATCTTCAAGAGCCACGATCTGGCCGGACAGCCCGATCCGCGTGAGTGCCGCTCCAAAGACCGGGCTTTGCTGAAGCGCCAGCATTGGTTGGGTCAGGACCCTTTGGGCGCGGCCAGCTTCGACATAGTCGGTTTCCGAAAAACCGGTTCTGGCCCTGTCCATTTCAACAAGGCCCATTTCACCAAGGCCAAATTCACCAAGGCCAAATTCACCAAGGCCCGCCTCGGTCAGGACGCGCATGGTTGGATCGCGTGAGGGGAATCGCTGTTGAATTGTCATGCAGGCATTAAGTCAGATGAAACCTAAGCCACCCTTAATAGCCGCATGACAATGCGTCCCAAACCCGGCCCCGTCAGCGGCATCACCGCACCCGGTCCCCGCATGACACCGCTTGGGGCGGCGATCACCGCCCTTTTGTTCGCCATCCCCGCCGGAGTGGTCGTTACCTTGCTCGCAGCCCTTCTGTCCTAGCCGTCCAACTGCACCAGGGCATGGCGCTTCTTGCCGGCACTCAGCTTGATCGGGCTTGCGAGGGCCGCGGCATCGATCATCAGGCCCGCGTCGCTTAGCGGGGCATCGTCAAGGCGGGCGCCATTGTCCGAAATCAGGCGCTTGGCCTCCTTGCCGCTGCCGGCAAGGCCCGTCCGGACGATCAGTTGCACGATCGAGATGCCGTCGCCCAGTTCCACCCGGCTCAGGGTCAGGGTCGGCAGGTCGTCGCCCACGCCGCCCTTTTCGAACACCTCGCGGGCCGTCGCCTCGGCCGCAGCCGCTGCGGCGGGTCCGTGCAAAAGGCCCGTGACCTTGTTGGCCAGCACGATCTTGGCCTCGTTGATCTCGGCCCCGCCCAAGGCGCCCAGACGGTCGCACTCCTCAACCGGCAGTTCGGTGTACAGCTTGAGGAACCGGCCGACATCGGCATCGGTCGTATTGCGCCAGAACTGCCAGAATTCGTAGGGCGACAGCATGTCGGCATCCAGCCAGACCGCGCCGGACTGGGATTTACCCATCTTCTTGCCGTCCGATGTGGTCAGCAAAGGCGAGGTGAGGCCGTAAATCTCGTGATCCAGCACCCGCCGGGTCAGGTCGATCCCGTTGACGATATTGCCCCATTGGTCCGATCCGCCCATCTGCAACAGGCAACCGTAGCGGCGGTTCAGCTCCAGAAAGTCATAGGCCTGCAGGATCATGTAGTTGAACTCAAGAAACGACAGCGACTGCTCCCGGTCGAGGCGGGATTTGACGCTCTCAAAGCTCAGCATCCGGTTGATCGAAAAGTGCCGGCCGATGTCGCGCAGGAAATCAAGATAGTTCAGCCCGTCCAGCCATTCGGCGTTGTTCAGCATCAGGGCGCCGGAGGGCGTGTCCGAATAGTCGATATAGGCCGAGAACACCCGGCGGATGCCTGCGATATTGGCGTCAATCTGTTCGGCACTCAGCAAGGGGCGCTCGTCGGCGCGGAACGACGGGTCGCCCACCTTGGTCGTGCCACCACCCATCAGGGTGATCGGCTTATGCCCGGTCTTTTGCAGCCAGCGCAGCATCATGATCTGGATCAGGCTGCCCACGTGCAAGGACTTTGCCGTGGCGTCAAAGCCGATATAGGCAGGCACCACCCCCTTGCTCAGCGCCTCGTCAAGGCCTTGATAGTCGGTGCAGTCCGCAAGGAAGCCACGCTGCATCATGACAGCCATGAAATCGGACTTGGGGTGGTAGGTCATCGTATTGTCCTCAACGCTCGGTCGGGGCACTCTATAGAAGCCGTTTGGCGCAAGGGGAAGAAGATGTTGAAGGCTGGGGGCGCGGGACAGGTCCTGCGGGTGCTGGGGGCGATGTCGGGGACCTCCCTCGACGGGGTGGATGCTGCGGTGATCGAAACCGATGGGGTGGCGGTGTTGGGCTTTGGCCCGACCGGCTATCGGCCCTATTCGACCGACGAACAGTCCGTGCTTCGGGCGGCCTTGGGTAAGTGGGAGGGGGCAGAGGTCGCCGCCGCCGCCGAAGTCGTCGAGACCGCGCATGCAGAGCTTCTCTCGACCTTCGATCCCGTCGACCTGGTGGGCTTTCACGGCCAGACGGTGGCGCATGATCCGCAAGGGTGGGGCACGCTGCAAATCGGCGATGGCGCGCTTTTGGCCGAGGTTCTGGGGTGGCCTGTGGTCTGGGATTTCCGCACCGCCGATGTACGGCTGGGCGGCGAGGGGGCACCACTGGCCCCGTTCTACCACTTCGCCCTGGCGCAGCATCTCAAACCGTCTGCGCCGGTGGCCTTCCTCAACCTCGGTGGCGTTGGCAACCTGACCTGGATCGACCCCGGCAAGGCCCGGCCCGAGGAGGAAGGGGCGATCCTGGCCTTCGACACCGGGCCCGCCAATGCGCCCCTCAACGATCTGATGATGCTGCGGCGAGGACACAGCAGGGATGAGGACGGTGCGCTCGCCGCCCAAGGCGAGGTGTCCGAAGTGGTGGTCAGCGACTTCCTCAACCATCCCTATTTCTGGCGGATCCCGCCCAAGTCGCTGGACCGCGACGCCTGGTCAGGCTTGTTGCCCGCCGTCGCGGGGCTGCCTGACGCGGATGCCGCCGCCACGCTCACGGCCTGTGCTGCCAGCGCCGTGATGCAGGCGATGACACATTGCCCTGCGCCGCCCTTGCAGGTGCTGGTGGGCGGCGGCGGGCGGCATAACCCGACCCTCATGGCGATGATCGGGGCGGCACTCGACTGCCCGGTTCTGCCGGTCGAAATGGTCGGGCTGGATGGTGACATGCTTGAGGCGCAGGCCTTCGCCTATCTTGCCGCGCGGGTCGCCCGTGGCCTGCCCACCTCATGCCCGGCAACGACAGGCGTCCGGGCCGCCGTTGGCGGCGGCACCCTCAGCCGCCCGCAATCAGACTGAGCGGGCAAGGGCCCAAGACTTTCATCCCAAACTCAACCCGGGTCCTCATCTCGCCAAAAATATCCCGGGGGGGGGCCGCAGGCCGGGGGGCAGAGCCCCCCTTATCGCGCCCGTCAACGTACAGCCTTCCCCCGTCAGGCGGGCAGGTGGATCCGAAACCGGGCGCGGATCGCGGCATCGATGTCGGGGGCAAATCGGGCGGCAGCGCGATTGGCCAAAATCGCCTCCTTGCGCCGGGTCGCCTGAGTGATCAGGTCGGGGCGGTTCTTTTCTTCCCACTCCTTGGGCGACATGCGGTTGGCAATGGCGGGGTAGACGTAATCGGTCTCCATCAGCGACAGGGTCTGGTCCGATCCCAGGTAGTGGCCCGGCCCGCCGATGCATGTGGCGCGCATCGTCTCAAGCGCCATGGTGTCGTCGGTGACCTCGATGCCCCGGACACAGCGCATGGCCTGGCCGATGAGGTCGTCGCCCAGGATCAGGCTTTCCAGGCAAAAGCCAAGCAGGGAGGCGTGCATGCCCGCCGCCTCATAGACCATGTTCAGGCCCGACAGCCCCGCCATGACGTTAGAGCACATCTGCTCCCACCCGGCTTGCATATCGGGCAGTTTGGCATCGGCAATCCCGGCAGCGGCGCCGCCGGGCAGGCCGTAAAAGCGGTGCATCTGGGCGCAGCCTGCGGTCAGCAGGGCCTGTTCGCCCGATCCGCCGGACATCGCCCCGGTACGCAGGTCCGACACGAAGGGCCAGGTGCCGAAGATGGCCGGATAGCCCGGCGACATGGCGTTTACATAGACCACGCCTGCCATGCATTCGGCGACCGCCTGCACTATGGCCCCGGCGATGGGGGCAGGGGCGGTGGCGCCCGCCTGACCGGCTGATAGCAACAGGACCGGCATGCCACCTTCGATGCAGGCCTCCATCACCTTGCAGGCGTCGGTGGCGAACTTCATCGGGGGCACGACAAAACAGTTGGAGTTGCTGACAAAGGGCCGGGCCCGCCAGGCATCCTCGCCCCCGGCGATCATGTGCAACATCTCAAGCGCTTCGGGCACATAGGCGGGTTCGGTGAACGAGGTTCCCACATGCTTGGTCGTGCCCGCACAGCAGGCATAGACGGTGTTGAGGTCCATCTCGAGGTTGTCGGCGATGTCGCGGGCAACCATGGGCCGTTGCAGAAAGTGGATATTGTCCAACTGGTCCACGATGCGGGCAGCGTCATGGATATCCTGGACCGTGGAATCGCGGTACTTGCGCCCTTCGACATCGACCACGTTCACCGCCGCACCGGCGGTGCCGTAGTGGACGCGGGTGCCCGACAGGAACAGGTCGTTAGAGGCGTCGCGCCCAAACAGGGTCATGTCGCGGCAGGCCTTGGCCATCATGTCCTCGACCAGGGCGGGGGGGAAACGGATGCGTCCGTCACTGCCCTGAATGGCGCCTGCCTTGGTCAGGATCTCGACACCCGACGGGGGGGCATCGGCCAGCCCGATCTCCTCCAGCGCCCGCAGCGCGGTGCGGTGGATGCGCAGGACTTCGGCCTCGGTCAGCGGGTTGTAGGTGCCGCCGGACATGCCGGGGCGAATTGGGCGCATGGCGTCCGACAGCTTGGCCGAACGGGCGGCATGGCGCGCGGCGCGGCCGCCGCTGCGGGCCCGGGCGGTTTTGGTGATTTCGATTGCACCGGGCTGCGGCTGATCGCTTTCGGGTGACGGAAGGGTGATATCTGACATCGGGGCGGCCCTTGTTGCAGGCAATACGGGGTAAGGAGACATTCGCGGCGCCCAAAGGGCGTGTTCAGATGTCTGACATCGGCCCGCCCCGGGCCGCGCGTCCCCGCCGTGCCCCGATGGTGCGCAGCGTCAGTGTGATCCGCCAGTAGAAAGTGGGCATCGGGTCAGGTCCATCGAAGATTTCCCGATGATCACCCGATGAAGCCGACCCTCGTCGCGCTCAATTGCGACAAAGGGTCGTTTTCGGCACTTTGCCGGCTTTTCTGCTTGCCTGCCGCTCTACCACGACCCGGACTTGCCGCCACTTTTGGGGGCGTCGTCGTCGGGTGGGGGTTCCTTGGCCGGCTTGGCCGAAATCGTGAAGGGCGTGGCGTCTACATGGCCGCAGGACGGGCAGGTCAGCCGGGTCTCGCCGGACCCTTCGGCGGTCTCGGTCGCCTCGACCAGCGTCACGCGGGACCGGGTCATCCCGGTCTTGCCGCACGAGGGGCAGGGGGTCGCGGCCAGCTTGGCCGCCGAGCGCCGGTTCAGGCCGACAATCACTGCAATGATGGCCGCCACGACGCCGCCGATCCAGATCAGGGCATTGCCGCCGCCCTCGCTGTCCTCAGGCGCAGCGGTTTCCGCCTCGGCCACGGCTTCGGTGGCAGTAGCAGGGGCCTCGGGTGCGGCTTCCGCAGGGGCCGGAGCGAACAGAAGGCCCGCCGCAATCGCCTCAACCCCGGCGGCGATGCCGCCCGGATAATCGTCTTGACGGAAGGCCGGAAGGAAGGTGTCATCAACCGTGGCTGTGCCCGCCGCAATAGCCGCTTCGGAAAAATCACCATTGATCTCAACATGCATTTCTCGGTCGTCCTTGAACACCAGAACCAGCACACGGCGCCCGTTTGTCGCCGCCCCCATGTCCCAGTCGGCCATGAGGTTGCGGGCATAGACGTCGAGATCGTCGCCGCCGGTATACAGCGCCATGGACAGAAGGGTCACGACCGCAAGGTCCGTGTTGCTTTGTTGTTCTAGGGCGACGAGGCGGCTGGCAAGCTCAGCCTCGGCCACGGCGGGCAGAAGGTCTGCGTCGTCGGTGACGGGGGTTTCGGATTGCGATGGGTAGGACTGGGCAAAGCCTAGCGATGCGGTCAGTCCAAAGGCAAGCAGGGCAACGACGAAGAGGCGAAAACGGGTCATGGCACCATCCCTTTGGAAAAGACTGTTATCAGTCTATCCCAAGCCCGCCTTTTGCCAACCCCTTTGGCTATGGCCAAAGTGGGTGGGCAATTTGCCGTCGCGTGTCGTGATGTCCCTTAGGCGGCCAGCTTGCCGGCAAATGCCAGCACCTGGGCCAGTGCCTCGGCAAAGGTCGCGTCCTCAACGGTCATGGCGACCCGGATGTGACCGGCCGCGGCTGTGCCAAAGCTTTCGCCCGGCATGACGGCGATCTGGGTGGCGTCCAATAATGCCTCGGCAAAGGCGTCGCCGGACAGCCCGGTCGCCCGGATGTCGAGCATGACGTACATTGCCCCTTGCATCGGCACCGCCTTGACCACGTTCTGGCGGGCCAGAAGGTCGATCACGATATCGCGGCGGCGACGGAAGGGGGCGGCAATCTCGGCCTCGAAATCCGGGCCCTGGGCAAGGGCAAAGACGGCGGCGGCCTGGATGTATTCGGGCAGGCCGTAGGTGGTGTTGGTGGCCAGATCGGTCATCGCCGCGATCACCTCGGCCGGGCCGCAGACCCAGCCAACGCGGCTGCCGGTCATGGCGTGGCTCTTGGACAGGGATCCGACGACAAGCGTCCGCTCGGCCATGCCGGGCAGGGCGCGGGGCGACAGGTGGGCGCTGTCCCAGACCTGGGTGTCATAGACCTCGTCCGAGATCAGCCAGATGTCATTATCCGTACAGACCCGGGCGATCCCTTCGAAGGTTTCGCGCGAATAGACCACCCCGGTGGGGTTGTTGGGGCTGTTGATCAGCAGCGACCGGGGCGGCGGCCCGGCCTTGACCACAGCCTCGATATCGGCCGCGGAAGGCTGAAAAGTGCTTTGCGCGCTGGCCATGACCCGGGCGGGGATCGCCCCGACAGACCGGATCGTTCCGGGGTAGGTGGCGTAATAGGGGTCGATGTATAGCGCCCGGTCACCCGGATCACAGGCGGCGGCATGGGCACTGAACAGAGCGAACTGCCCGCCGGGGGTGATCAGGATATTGTCGGCAGTCGTCGGAACACCGGTCGCCGTGGCGATCCGGTCGGCCACGCTTTGGCGCAGGGGCCGGATGCCCTGAATGGCAGAATATCCGGTCCGCCCGGCCAGTGCGACCTCGTGCATCGATTGCAGGATGGGGGCGGCAGTGCGGATGTCATGCTCACCAATGGTCAGCTCGACAATGGGGGCACCGGCCTCCTTCAGGGCGCGGGCCCGGCGATAAAGATCCCAACCGTCGGAACCGCCAGCGTTGATCGAGGAGATGCGTGTGGAAATGTTCATGGGGCGCACCGAACATAGGGGGCAGGGCAGAGTCAATCGGTGCTCGCGCTATCCCCCATGAGATACCGGGGCCCGGCACCATATTGCGCCGCAGCATCGCCGGGATTGTAAAGGGCACAGCGATCCAGTGACAGACAGCCACAGCCGATGCAGCCGTCCAGCCTGTCACGCAGACCTTCAAGCTCTGCGATTCGGGCGTCGATCTGGCTGCGAAAGCCGGTCGAGATGATGGTCCAGTCCTGCCGGGACGGCGCTTCATGGGCAGGCAGGTCCGCCATATGCCGCCCAATCTCGGCCAGCGGAAAGCCAAGCTGCTGGGCGATCATGGCAAAGGACAGGCGGCGCAGGTCGGACCGCGCATAGCGTCGGTGGCCGCCTGCATTGCGCAGGGGCCGGACGATGCCATGTGTCTCGTAAAACCGGATGGCGGACACAGCCAGCCCTGTGCGGTCGGCCAGATCCCCAATGCTGAGCCCTTGGGAGGGTGTTTTGCCAGCCATCACGATTATCCTTGATCTAAAGTGCACTTGAGAAATTATACACGAGTCGCAGAAGGGCCAAAACGCATTATGTCTGGCCCAAAGACAGGAGACTGAAGATGGCGCGACTGGAACATGTAAACGTCACCGTGGCCGACCCCGATGCCACCGCCGCGATGTTGGAAAAGCTGTTCGACTGGCACGTCCGCTGGCGTGGGACCGCGATCCACGGCGGGCTGACCGTGCATGTGGGGAGCGACACCGACTATGTGGCGGTCTATACCGGTCCGGGCGACAAGGCGCAGACACCACCCCAAAACAGCTACACCCAGCGCGCCGGGCTGAACCACCTGGGCATCGTGGTCGATGACCTTGATGCGACCGAGGCGCGGGTCAGGGAATTGGGCTACGAGCCGCATTCCCATGCCGATTACGAACCTGGCCGACGTTTCTATTTTCACGAAGAGAACGGGGTCGAGATCGAAGTGATCAGCTACGCGTGACCTTAGGGGGGCGGTGGGTCGTGACCCACCTTACGCCTCTGACAGACCCGCCTGCACCTTTTTCGGAAGGCCCGCCCGGATGATCCGGTAGGAGGTGAGCAGCCGGTGCCGGACCTCGTCAACATCGGACCCGGCGGGCAGGTAGATCCAGGACCGGTGGAAATAGGGCGCCTTTTGGCCGACCCCTGCATCAATGAGCATTTGGGCGGTGTCGATACTGTCGGTTTTGACCGATACGCCCGTCCATTTGGAGCCGAAGCAGGCGAACATCTTGCCCCCGACCTTCCAGGAATCCAGATCCCCCGCGCTCGGGTCAGAGGCGGTGGCCCCGGGCAGGGCGGCGCAGATTGCGTTGACCTCGTCTCGGTTCATGGGGTCATGATGCCAAGGCGGGACCAGAGGAGGCAAGTCCGTTGTCGCAATGGGTCGCCCTTTTGCGGGGCATAAATGTAGGCGGAGCGAACAAGGTGCCCATGGCTGACCTGCGTCGTCTGGCCGAGGGGCTGGGATGGACCGGGGTCCGCAGCTACATCGCCAGCGGCAATCTGATCTTCGAGGCCGAAGCCGATGCGATGCCCGACAGGCTCGCTGCCCTGTTGCGGGTCGAAATGGTTAGGGAAATGGGGGTCGATGTCCCGATCCTTGTCCTGACAGCGGACCGGTTGCGCGCCGCTTTGGCGGACTGTCCGTTCGCGCCGGAGGAAGGCCGGCATGTCCACGCGATGTTCCTGTGGTCCGAACCGGTCCTGAGGCAGGACCGGCTGGACGCCCTGCGTGGCCCGACCGAGGCGCTTGTCATCCGCAATGGCATTGCCTGGCTGCATACGCCGGACGGATTTGGCACCTCCAAACTGGCGGAACGGTTTGGATCGGTGGTGAGCGAAACCGAGATAACGGGTCGAAACCTCAATACCCTGCGCAAACTGGCCGAGATGTTGGGCTGACAATGTCTGGACGGGGTGGCCTTTGCCTGCTATGCGATCGATATGAAGAGCAATTGCACCCTCATTTGCTGCATTATTCCCTGCTGACATCCGTCGCGGGCCGCTCTTTCACACCTTTTCATCAGACGTGAAATAAGCCAAGCCCGCGGGCGAAACCCGCTTGCCGAGGCCCCAAGACATCATGACACCGATCCGCCTGTACAACACCAAGACCCGCCGCAAGGAGGACTTTGTCCCCCTCGATCCCGCCAACGTGCGGATGTACGTCTGCGGACCCACGGTCTATGACCGGGCGCATCTGGGCAATGCCCGGTCGGCGGTGGTCTTTGACACCCTGTTCCGCCTGCTGCGTGAGGTTTATGGACCCGATCACGTGACCTTTGTGCGCAACGTCACCGACGTCGACGACAAGATCAACGCCCGCGCCGCCGCGACCGGCCGCGCGATCCGCGACATCACTGACGAGACCCTTGGCTGGTACCACGAGGATATGGAGGCCCTTGGCACCCTGCGCCCGACGCAGGAGCCGCGGGCGACCGAATGGATCGGCGAGATGAAAGAGATGATCGCCGATCTGATCGCCAAGGATCACGCCTATGAGGCCGAAGGCCATGTCCTCTTTGCCGTCGACAGCTATGCCGACTACGGCGCCCTGTCGGGCCGGTCGATCGATGACATGGTGGCGGGCGCCCGGGTCGAGGTGGCGCCCTACAAGCGCAATCCGATGGATTTCGTGCTGTGGAAGCCCTCGGACGTGGACCAGCCCGGCTGGGACAGCCCCTGGGGACGGGGTCGCCCCGGCTGGCATATCGAATGCTCGGCCATGAGCTATGCCCTTTTGGGGCAGAGCTTTGACATCCACGGTGGCGGCAACGATCTGATGTTCCCCCATCATGAGAACGAGATCGCCCAGAGTGCCTGTGCCCACCCCGAGGGCGGCTTTGCCACCTATTGGATGCACAACGAGATGCTGCAGGTCGACGGCAAGAAGATGTCCAAGTCGCTTGGCAACTTCTTCACCGTTCGCGAACTATTGGAGCAGGGCATTCCGGGCGAGGTGATCCGCATGGTCATCCTTGGCACCCACTATGGCAAGCCGATGGACTGGACCGACAAGAAGCGTGGTGATTCGGCGGCGACCCTGCGGGGCTGGTTCGCGGCCCTGCATGCACATGGCTTCGGCCCCTCGATGGTGGCTTTGCTGAAGGACTGCGGTGACTGGGAACAGGATCCAGAGTTCCTTGGGGTGCTGGCCAATGACATCAACACCCCCGGCGCAATCGCACGCCTGCACGTGCTGGCCAAGGGGCACACCGCCCCGGCGCTGGCCCCGCTGGCGGCGGGCCTGGAATTGCTGGGCCTCGTTCACGATTGGGCCGATCTGCCCCGGCTGGCCGGGGTGGGCGCTGGCCCCGAGGTGGCCGAGGCGGTCCGCGTCGCCGTTGACGCCCTGCTGGTCGCCCGCGCCGCAGCCCGCGCCGAACGCAACTGGGCCGAGGCTGACCGTATCCGTGATGTGCTGACCCTTGCCGGGGTGCAGGTGACGGATGTGGGCGGGCAGGCGCAATGGCAGCCGGGGCCGGAGTTCGACCCCTCCAAACTGGAGGGCGCGATATGAGGGCCCTGCGCGTGATGAATACCGTCGAGGGGGGCTGTCTGCCCCCCGCCTTCGGCGCCCCCCGAGGATACTTGCCATCCGAAGAAGCAGGAGGGCGGCTGTGATGGAGCGGCTTTATCTTTTTGACACCACCCTTCGGGACGGCCAGCAGACCCAGGGTGTACAGTTTTGCACCGCCGAGAAGCAGCGCGTGGCAACCGCGCTTGATGGTCTGGGCATCGATTATGTGGAGGGGGGCTGGCCCGGGGCCAACCCGACGGACAGCGAGTTCTTTGATGCGCCGCCAAAGATGAAGGCGGTCCTGACCGCCTTTGGCATGACCAAGCGGTCGGGCCGGTCGGCGGAGAATGACGACGTGCTGGCAGCCGTGATGAATGCCGGGACGCCTGCCGTTTGCCTTGTCGGCAAGTCGCATGAGTTTCATGTGACCACCGCCCTCGGCATTCCGCTGGAGGAGAATATCGAGAACATCCGCGTCTCTTTCGCCCATCTGGTGGCAAATGGTCGCGAGACCCTGTTTGATGCCGAGCATTTCTTTGACGGCTACAAGGCCAATCCTGCCTATGCGTTGCAGGCCCTGATGGCGGCCTATCAGGCAGGCGCGCGCTGGATCGTTTTGTGCGATACCAACGGTGGCACCCTGCCTGCGGAAGTGTCCCGCATCGTGGCAGAGGTGATTGCGGCGGGCATTCCCGGCGATCACCTTGGCATCCATACCCATGACGACACCGGAAACGCCGTGGCCAATACGCTGGCCGCCGTCGATGCCGGGGTCCGTCAGATCCAGGGCACCCTGAACGGTCTGGGCGAGCGTTGTGGCAATGCCAACCTGACCACCCTGATCCCGACCCTCCTGCTCAAAGAGCCCTATGCCAGCCGTTACCAGACCGGGGTCACCCCCGAGGCGCTGGCGGGTTTGCGCAAGGTCAGCCGCATGCTGGACGATATCCTGAACCGGGTCCCGTCGAAACAGGCGCCCTATGTCGGTGCCTCGGCCTTTGCCCATAAGGCGGGGCTGCATGCCAGTGCCATTGCCAAGGACCCGACGACCTACGAGCACGTCGAGCCGTCCCTGGTTGGCAATGCCCGTATCGTGCCGATGTCGAACCAGGCGGGTCAGTCGAACCTGCGGGCCCGCCTTGCGGACGCGGGCCTGGACGTGGCCCGCGATGACCCGGCCCTGTCCCGCATTCTTGACCGGATCAAGGAGCAGGAATCGCGCGGATATTCCTACGATACAGCGCAGGCGAGTTTCGAACTTCTTGCTCGCGAAGAGTTGGGCCTGCTGCCGCATTTCTTTGATGTGGAGCGTTATCGCGTCATCTCGGAGCGGCGCCGCAATGCCAAGGGTGAACTGGTGGTGGAATCAGAGGCGGTTGTCACCGTGGCCCTTGCCGATGGCACCAAGACGACCAGCTATTACAAGAACGAGGGCGAGACAGAGCGTCAGGACGCGGGCCCGGTCAATGCCCTCAATCAAGCCCTGTCGAAGGACCTTGGCCCGTATCAGAGCCTGATCGACGACATGCGCCTTGTGGATTTCAAAGTCCGCATCACCAATGGCGGGACCGAGGCTGTGACCCGCGTCATCATCGACAGCGAAGATGGCCAGGGCCGCCGTTGGGCAACGGTCGGCGTGTCGGCCAATATCGTCGACGCCTCGTTCGAGGCGCTGGTCGATTCAGTCGTCTGGAAGCTGTTGCGCGACGGGGCCTCTGTCGCCTCATGACATTGGCCGCCTGCGCAGCCCTGGTGGAACGGGCGGACCCGGACAGGTTTCTGGCCGCAATGGCCGCCCCGGTGCCGCTGCGCCTGCGGCTGTTTCCGCTATATGCCCTGAACGTCGAGGTCGCCCGCGCCCCTTGGGTGACGGACGAGCCGCCGATTGCCGAGATGCGCCTGCAATGGTGGCGCGACGCGGTGGCCGAGATCGCGGCGGGCAAACCGCCCCGCGCTCATGAGGTGGCCGCCCCCCTGGCCGAGGTGATCCGTGATCATGACCTGCCGCTGGCCCTTCTGGACCGGATGATTGCCGCCCGCCGTTGGGACATCTACCGCGATCCGTTCGAGGATCAGGGGCACTTTGACGAACATATCGACAAGACAGCGGGTGATCTGATGTGGCTTGGCTGCCTGGCAGCGGGTGCCGCACCGGCGCTGGAGCCACCGGCCCGCGCTGTGGCCCGCGCCCATGGCATCGCCAATTGGCTTGTCGCGGTGCCAGAGCTTGAGGCGAAGGGCAGGCTGCCCCTTGTTGATGGACGGGCCGAGGGGGTGCAGGCGCTGGCCCGTGCGGGCCTTGATGCATTGGCCAGGGCGAAGGGGGTGCGGTTCGGTTCGGCTGTGCCGGTGCTCCGCACCGCCTGGCGGGCCGGGGCGATCCTGCGGCAGGCTTTGGCCGAGCCGGGTCGGGTGGCCTCAGGCTCCCTAGGGACGTCGGAGTTTCAGCGCAGGGCGGGCCTGATGGTGCGGGCGGCGGCAGGGCGCTGGTAGGCGGTTCTGCCGATAGGCCCGGCCGACTTAGACTTCGGCGGTTTGGGGCTTGAACGACAGCCAGATCAGGGCGCCGCCGGCCAGCACGATAAAGGGTACCATGGCCAGATTGACCATGCTCCACCCTTCGACCGGGCTACCGCCTGAACAGTTCATCAAACCGCCGGAGGCAAGGCTTGCCAAGGTAACGCAGCCAAAGACGATCATGTCGTTCATGCCCTGCACCACCCCCCGCTCATGGGGGGCATGTGATCCGGCCAGCAGGGTGGTGGCCCCGATGAAGCCAAAATTCCAGCCGACACCCAACAGGATCAGCGCCCCGAAGAAGTTTGCCAGCGTCACCCCGGACAGGGCAACAACACCGGCCAGTCCAAGGATTGCAAGGCCGGTTGCGATGATCTTGGTGGTGCCGAAACGGGCGATCAGGTGACCGGTGAAGAACGACGGTACAAACATTGCAAGGACATGGGCCGAAACGATGTCATTGGCGTTGTCGTTGGTAAAGCCGCAGCCCACCACCGCCAGCGGTGTCGAGGTCATCACAAGGTTCATCAAGGCATAGCTGACCATGGCGCAGATGACGGCAACGACGATCTTGGGGTCCGCGAAAAGCTCTCGCCGCGTGCGGGGGGTTGGGGCGTTGAGATCGGGGGTGGTGCCGCGCGTCCCCTTGGGCAGGTCAAGCGCCAAGAACAGGAAAACCCCGACGATGTTGAGTATGACAATGGCCAGATAGGTGCCCAAGAACGGCACGACAAAGGCGTCCAGCACCAGCTTGTTCAGCTGCGGCCCGATGATGGCCGAGATCAGACCGCCTGCCATGACATAGGAAATCGCCTTGGGCCGGTAGTCTTCCGATGCGGTGTCGGTGGCGGCAAAGCGGTAAAAGCCCTGCGCCGACATGTAGATGCCCGCAAGGTAGGAGCCAAGGAGCAGGATCAGGAACGAACCGGTATAAAGGCCATAGGCCGACACCGCCGCGCCCAATCCGCCGGCCGCCGTGCCAAGCACAAAGCCGAACCGCCGCCCGCGCCGCTGCATCAACGGTGACAGCCAGGGGGCCGTGGTCATGGAGCCGAACACGATCATCGAGATGGGCAGGGTGGCCAGGCATGGCGTCCAGGCGATCATCCCGCCCGCCAGTCCCCCGACGACGAATTGCATCGGCAGTTGCGAACCCAGAATCGCCTGAGCCGCCACAAGCACGGCGACGTTGCGCTTGGCGCGGCGATCATCTGCAAAGTCGTGAATGTCTGTCATTTGATTGAGCTACTCCTTTGATCGGAGGGCTGCAATCCTGGAAAATCATCCGCAGGCCAGATCAATAGCCGTCAGGGGAGCGGTCGATGAGATGGGCGAATGAGCCTGCAACCCGATCCTGGCGCAGACCCATCGGGGGCAGCGCGGCGCCTTCGGCATCCTGCGCCTCAAATAGGGGGGGGCCTTCGGCGCGCAGGGTGGTGGCGTAGTGGAATTCGTGGCCCGACCAGCGGCCTGTCCATTGACCGGCAAAGGGCGCGCTGCCGGACGTTAGACTGCGGTAGCCAAGGTGCAGCCTGCGCTGCGCAAAGGACGTCTCAAGCGGGAGCAATCCGGCCATCGGATGGGCGACGCCATCGGCGTCCGTTAGACTTTGTCCCAGAACCATATAGCCCCCGCATTCGCCATATATATCGGATATTTGTGATGCATTTTTCAGGCTCCGGATAAACCGGTCGGCAGCGGCGATCCGACCGGCGTGAAGCTCTGGGTAGCCGCCGGGCAGGAACACCACATCGGCCTTTGGGACGGGGTCATTGGCGAGGGGGGAGAACTCTGTCACCTCGGCCCCCGCCGCCTGCCAGTCGCCCAGCATATGAGGGTAGGTGAAGGAAAAGGCGGCGTCGCGGGCCACGGCGATTGCCTGGCCCGGCGGGGGTATCCTGATCATTCGGTTGGAGGTCGTCCGGGGCCGGGAGGCGGCCAGTTGGCGCAGGGCGGCAAGGTCGAGATGTTGGGTGATCAGGGTGGCGGCCCGGTCGAGAAAAGCCTCCAGATCCGCCTGCTCTTGCGCCTGAACAAGGCCCAGATGACGGGAGGGGATCGTCAGATCGCTGCTGCGGGGAATCACCCCGAGAATCGGCAGACCAAGGGGGGCGAGGGCCCGTTCAAGCATCGCGGCATGCCGGGGACTGCCGACCCGGTTGAGAATCACCCCGGCAATCCGCACTTCGGGATCGAACCGGGCAAAGCCTGCCACCAGCGGGGCCACGGACCCTGCTATGCGGCCTGCGTCGACGATCAGCACGACAGGAAGGCCAAGCTGACGGGCCAGATCGGCGGTCGCCCCCCGGCTGTCCGGTGGCGCGCCGTCGAAAAGGCCCATCGCGCCTTCGACGATCAGGAGGTCCTCGGGGCCAGTTGCCGCGAGGCCTGCGATGCGATCCGGTGTCATCGCCCAGGCATCAAGGTTGAGGCAGGGCAGACCGGTGGCAGCGGCGTGAAAGCGGGGGTCGATGTAGTCCGGCCCTGACTTGGCCGAGCGCACTGGCACGCCAAGGCGGCACAAGGCCCGCAGGATGCCAAGGGTGATGACCGTCTTGCCCGAGCCCGAGGAGGGGGCCGAGAGGATCAGGCCCGGCATGAGGATCGCCGGCTTGCGGAGGGGGCTGGAGCCTCCGGCGGGAATATTTTTTGCAGGAAAAAGCTGGGGTGGCGCATCGATCAGGCGCTGTCTGCGGCGTCCCGGTGCCGGTTGAGCGGATCGAGGTTGCGCGGGGCGGTGCCTGCGGCCTGGCCTTGCCAGTCGAGCACCTGCCGCATCAGGACCGCCTGCCCGACGCAGATGATGGCGGGCGGGACGAGGCCCGAGGTTGCGATGTCGTCCACGATTGTGCCAAGCGTCGTCTCAAGCACCTGCTGGTCCTGGGTCGTGGCTGTAGTGACAACCGCAACAGGCTCGGACAAGGGCCGTCCGGCGGCGATCAGGGCGGCGCTGATCTGGGCCACATGTTTCATCCCCATGTAGATCACGATGACCTGGCTGCCCTTAGCGATGGCGGCCCAGTCAAGCGAGGAGGGGGTTTGCCCGGACTGGTCATGCCCGGTGACGAAGGTGACCGACTGGTTCACGTCCCGGTGGGTGACGGGGATGCCCGCATAGGCCAGACCGCCGATGCCGGCGGAAATGCCGGGGATGATCCGGATCGGGATGCCGTTCTGGACCAGCGTCTGCGCCTCTTCTCCGCCGCGTCCGAAGACGAAGGGATCGCCACCCTTGAGCCGGAGGACCCGCTTGCCCTCACGCGCCAGCGCCACCAGTCGAAGCGAGATGTCGCGTTGCAGGGGCGATGGTTTGCCGCCCCGTTTGCCGGCGTAGATATGTTCGGCCTGCGGGGCCCAATCGAGGATCGCCTCTTGCACCAGCGCGTCGTAGACCACGACATCGGCCTGCCGCAGCGCGTTGAGCGCATGCAGCGTCAAAAGCCCCGGATCGCCGGGCCCTGCGCCGCAAAGCCAGACCCATCCGGGGGCAAGCTCGGGCCAGTCATGAGAAGGGAGGGTCATGGTCATGCCTCTTTATGGCGTCACTGGCGGTCGGGCGAAAGAGGACAAACGACGCAGAAATGCGCATTGGCGGCATCCTTGCTCACACCTATAGTCCGACCGATGACAGATCCGATCCCAGAGCCACTTAGAGAGCCGCAGCGAGTGCCGCGTATCGAGACGCCGAAGCCAGAGTTGCGTCGTGGCTGGACGACGGGCGCCTGCGCGACTGCGGCCGTGAAGGCGGCGTTGATCCGATTGTGGGGCGGGGCCTTTCCAGAGGACGTGGGTATTCAATTGCCCAAGGGCGAGACGCCGGTCTTTGCCCTGTCCCATACCGCCGAAGGGCCGGGCTGGGCCGAGGTGGGCATCCTCAAGGATGCGGGCGATGATCCTGACGTCACCCATGGTGCCCTGATCGTGGCCCGGGTCGCGCCATCGGCCGGTGGCGTCGTGTTTCGGGCGGGGCCGGGTGTCGGCACTGTCACCAAGCCCGGCCTGCCCATTGCGGTGGGCGAGCCGGCCATCAACCCGGTGCCCCGGTCCATGATGGACGAGGTTGTGGCCGAAATGGCGGTCCGCTACGACATGGACCCCGATGTCGAGATCACGATTTCCGTGCCGGGCGGGGCCGAGATTGCAGAGCGCACCTGGAACCCCCGCCTTGGGATCGTCGGCGGTCTTTCGATCCTGGGGACGACCGGCGTTGTCCGGCCGTTTTCCTGCGCGGCCTGGATCGCCTCGATCCATCGCGGCATCGATGTGGCCCGGGCCGGGGGCCTGACCCATGTGGCCGGATGTACCGGGGCCACCAGTGAAGCGACGGTGCAGGCCCTTTACGGGTTGCCCGATCACGCCATGCTGGACATGGGCGACTTTTATGGGGGGCTGGTCAAATACCTGCGCCGTCATCCTGTCCCCCGCCTGACGATCGGGGGAGGCATCGGAAAGCTGGCCAAGCTCGCCCAAGGCGCTGTTGATCTGCATTCGGGGCGGAGCCAGGTCGACTTTGCCGCCCTTGCCGCCCTTGCCGGTGTTCCTGCGGTGGCGCAGGCCAATACGGTGCTTGACGCCTATTCCATGGCGGGTCCCCCGTTGGCCCAAGCGGTGGCCGAGGGGGCCCTGGCCCAGGCCCGGACCCTGATCGGGGCGGCCCCGGTTGCGGTCGACGTGATCGTTATCGACCGGGCCGGCGCGATCATTGCCCGGGCCGGTTCATGACGGTTCTGGTTCTGGCTGGCACCTCGGACGCAAGACGGCTCACGGCGGCACTGGCTGGGCGGGGGATCGCTGCCATCGCCTCGCTCGCCGGGGCTGTTCGGCAGCCGGGCCCGCTCGCGGTTCCGACGCGGGTGGGTGGTTTTGGCGGGGCTGGCCCCTTTGCCGACTACCTGAGAGAGGCGGGGATACGCGCCGTTGTTGATGCAACCCATCCTTTTGCCGCTGCGATCACCCCGCGCACGGTGGCGGTCTGCCGTGACCTTGCCATTCCCTGCTTGCGGCTTGAGCGGCCGCCCTGGGTGCCCGGTCCGGGGGACAATTGGACCGAAATCCGGGAAGAGGCGGAGGCTCTGCATTTTATTCGCCCGGGCCAGACCGTGTTTCTGGCGACGGGTCGGCAGACCCTGGGCCGGTTCGCGGGGCTGGCCGACATGCAGGTCTATTGCCGCCAGATCGATCCGCCGGATACCCCGTTCCCCTTTGCCCAGGGCGGTTTCGTCATTGGGCGTCCTCCGTTTCCGGTGGCCGAGGAGGAGGCGTTGTTCCGGCGTCTTGGCGTTGATTGGCTGGTGGTCAAGAATGCCGGGGGGGGCGAAAGCCGGACCAAGCTGGACGCCGCCCGCGCGCTTGGGCTGCCTGTTCTGATGCTCCGCCGTCCTGAGCCGCCGGCCTGCGCCAAGGTCGAAACGGTTGAGGCGGCACTGCATTGGGTATTGTCACAAGGCGCCCCTGCATGACGGGCCGCATCATCGTCAGTGACGCCTGTGTGGCCGAGGGTGCGGCCTGGTTGGCAGAGCGAGAGCCCCGCTTTGCCATGGCGCTGACAAAGACCGGCCCCTTGCCCCTGCGCCGCAAGCCCGACGGGTTTGCAGAGCTTGTGTCTGCCATCGTCAGCCAACAGGTCAGCGTCGCCTCGGCCAATGCCATCTTTGCAAGAGTGGCCGCGGCGGGCCTGACCCGGCCCGAGGCCGTTCGGTCCGCGACCGAGGATGCGTTACGTGCCTGCGGCCTGTCCCGCCCCAAGATGCGCTATCTGCGGGCACTGGCTGAGGCCAACATTGACTATGACGCTTTGCGCGCTGCCCCGACCGATAAGGTTATCGCAACCTTGACGGGGGTGACCGGCATCGGGGTCTGGACGGCCGAGATTTATGCCATGTTCAGCCTTGGCCGGGCCGATGTCTTTGCCCCCGGCGATCTGGCCTTGCAGGAGGCAGCCCGCCTGTTGTTTGACCTTCCCGACCGGCCCAAGCCTGCCGCGTTCCGCTCTATGGCCGAGGAGTGGGCGCCGTGGCGGTCTGTTGCGGCCCGGATCCTGTGGTCCTACTACCGTGTGGCCAAGGCGCGGGAGGGGATCAGGTGACGGGGATGGATCACAAGAGCTTTCTGGCCTCGGTTCCGCCTGCCGACCGGGCGCTTTTGACCCGGCGGTCGGATGCGGCGGGCCTTTGGCACCTTGCCGGGCATCTGGGCCTCATCGGCCTTGTCGGGGCGATGATCGCGGGGCAGGTGCCCTTCTGGCCGCTTTTGCTGCCGGTGCAGGGGGTTTTGATCGTGTTCCTGTTCACGCTGGAGCATGAATGCACCCATCAAACGCCCTTTGCCAATGCCCGCCTGAATGACGCTGTGGGGCATCTTTGCGGGGTGTTGATCCTGTTGCCCTTTGTCTGGTTTCGCTACTTTCACCTGGCCCATCATCGTTGGACCAACCTGCCCGGACAGGACCCGGAACTGGAGGGCAGCGCAATCACCACGCGGGCCGAATGGCTGTGGAAGGTGTCGGGCTTGCCCTATTGGGGGGCCATGGCCCGGACCACCCTGCGTCTGGCGCGGAACCGCGAGGATCCGACGTGGTTGCCCGATCAGGCAAGGCCCCGGGCAGTGCGGGAGGCGCGGCTGCTGTTGGCCCTATATGCCCTTGTGCTGATGGCTCTGCCATTTGCCCCGGTGCTTTTGTGGGTCTGGCTGGTGCCGGTCCTTTTGGGGCAACCGGCCTTGCGGATTTATCTGTTGGCCGAACATGGGGATTGCCCGACCGTGGCCAATATGCTGGCCAATACCCGCACCACCTATACCACCGCCATTGTCCGGTTTTTGGCGTGGAACATGCCCTATCACACCGAACACCACGTCTGGCCCGCCGTGCCGTTCCATCAGCTACCGGCCCTGCATGACCGGATGCAGGCGCATCTGCAGGTGACAGGGGATGGCTATGCCGCCTTTACGCGCGGCTACCTTGCCCGCAGGGTGCCGTTGCGGGCAAGTGGAGGCTCGGGTAGAGCCCAAGACAGACCGCACCACGGAGACAGCCCATGACCCGCGCCCTGCAAGCCCAACGCAAAGAGCCGCTCAGCGGTGAGACCCGGTCTGCCGTGATCTTTCTGCACGGCTATGGGGCCAATGGCGCCGATCTGATGGGCCTTGCCGATCCGCTCGCCGAACATATGCCCGACACTCTGTTCCTGGCCCCCGACGCGCCAGAGGACTGTGCCGGGGCGCCGATGGGGTTCCAGTGGTTTCCAATCCCCTGGATCGACGAATCCTCGGAAGAAGAGGCCTCGCAGGGGCTGGCGCTTGCGGCGGCCGATCTTGATGCGTTCCTTGATGGGGTGATGGTGGACGAGGATCTACTGCCCGAGCAGGTGATGCTGTTGGGCTTTTCCCAAGGCACCATGATGGCCCTGCATGTGGCCCCGAGGCGCGAGGACCCGGTCGCCGGGGTTGTCGCCTTTTCCGGTCGGTTGCTGGAACCGGAACTTCTCGAAGATGAGGTGGTGAGCCGCCCCCCCGTCCTGTTGATCCACGGGGATGCCGATGAGGTGGTGCCGATCGACAGTCTGCCCAAGGCGGCGCAGGCCCTGCAGGACGCCGGCTGGACCGAGGTTTATGCCCACGTCATGAAAGGCACCGGGCATGGAATTGCGCCCGACGGTCTATCCGTGGCGTTGGCCTTTATGCAGGACCGTCTGGGCCTTAGTTAAGGGATCTGGCGTCAATCCGTCCAGAACGAGGGCACATTCCGTCACATCACGGTGATGTTTTCAGCATAGATCAAATCCCGTCGCATACGAGATGATGTGGGTCTTGCCAGTCTGAAAACGCCAGATATAGTCCACATAGACTTGGGACGCACGCGACCCGTCCCGGATGGCAAACAACCCGCAAGGGGACTTTGATGATGGACGGTGAATTCAGAACAGCCTTTGTACGGGACCCCGCCGGTCTCAGGCAACATCCTGCGCTCGTTCTGAACGCTGACTATCGGCCTTTGTCCTATTACCCCCTGTCGCTCTGGCCTTGGCAAGAGGCGGTCAAGGCGGTCTGGCTTGACCGGGTCGACATCGTGGCCGAGTACGACGAGGTGGTCAGAAGTCCGACCACCGTCATCAGGATCCCCTCTGTTGTGGTCCTCAAGGATTTCGTGAAACCTCAAAAGCGCGTGGCCTTCACGCGCTTTAATCTTTTTCTGCGGGACGAGTTTTGCTGCCAGTATTGCGGGGCCAAGGGCGATCTGACCTTCGATCACGTGGTGCCGCGTGCGCGGGGCGGTGTGACAAGCTGGGAAAACGTTGTTGCGGCCTGTTCGTCGTGCAACCTGCGCAAAGGCTCGCGCAGTTTGCGCCAGTCGGGCATGACCCTGCGCAAACCCACCCGGCAACCGAGCGCGGAAGAGCTGCGGAACATGGGCCGCAAGTTCCGCCCGGGCCACCTGCATGACAGCTGGATGGACTACCTTTATTGGGACGCAGAGCTGGAAGCCTGAGGGTGTTCGCAGCAAACCATGCCTCCGACAGGGTTGATTGACCAAATTTAGGGCAGTTTGCGCTGAACAAGCGCCTCTTGTTGTGCCAGACTGGACAGCGCGAACCGCCCGGTCTAAGAGCGACACAGATCGCCGATAGCGCTAACACCCCTGGAGCAGCCATGGTATCCCGCGTCATACCCGTCGACACTTTCGACCTCGTCATCTTTGGCGGCACAGGTGACCTTGCCCGCCGCAAGATCCTGCCGGGCCTTTTCCGCCGCTTTCTGTCGGGCCAGATGACGGCCGAGTCGCGCATCATAGGTGCGGCCCGTTCCGACATGGACGATGGTGGTTACCGCCAGATGATCCGCGAGGCGATTGCCGAGTTTGGCGGGGCCGAGAAATCTGACACCACGGGCCTCGATGCGTTTATCGACCGGCTGCATTACGTGCCCATTGACGCGACGGGTGATGGCGGCTGGAAGGCGCTGTCAGACCTGATGCGGGCCGACGTTGTCCGGGCGTTCTACTTTTCTGTTGCCCCGTCCTTGTTCGGCGCGCTTGCAGAACGGCTGCACCTGCACGGCATCGCCGATGCGCACAGCCGGATCGTGGTGGAAAAGCCCTTTGGCCGCGATCTGGCCTCGGCGCGCGCGCTGAACGAAACCCTGGCCGCCTATTTCAAGGAAGGTCAGATCTACCGGATCGACCACTACCTTGGCAAAGAGACGGTGCAGAACCTGATGGCCGTTCGCTTTGGCAACGTCCTGTTCGAGCCGCTTTGGAACAACCACTACGTCGACCACATCCAGATTACCGTGGCCGAAACCGTGGGCGTCGGGGGCAGGGGCAGCTACTACGACAAATCGGGTGCCATGCGCGATATGGTGCAGAATCACTTGATGCAGTTGTTGTGCCTGATCGCCATGGAACCGCCCAGCCGGTTCGAGGCTGACGCGGTGCGCGATGAAAAGCTCAAAGTCATCCGGGCACTACAGCCGATTGCCGCCCATCACATCGTGCGCGGTCAATATGACGCCGAAGGCGACGACCCCAGCTATCGGGCGGACGCAGAAAACCCGCGTTCGTTCACCGAAAGCTTTATCGCCATGAAGTGCGAGATTGCCAATTGGCGGTGGGCCGGGGTGCCGTTCTATCTGCGCACCGGCAAGAAGATGAAGGCCCGGTCCAGCGAGATTGCCGTGGTGTTTCAGGACCTTGGCCATACGATTTTTGAAGGTGACGTGGCCCGGCATCGCAATATCCTGTCGATCCGGCTTCAGCCCAATGAGGGGATCGACCTGCAGGTCACGATCAAGGAACCGGGGCCGGGGGGGATGCGCCTTGTCGATGTGCCGCTGGACCTGACCTTTGCGGATGCTTTGGGCGAGGACGGCGAGGACGTGCCGGACGCCTACGAGCGTCTGATCATGGATGTGATCCGGGGCAACCAAACCCTGTTCATGCGCGGCGATGAGGTCGAGGCGGCCTGGTCCTGGACCGATCCCCTGATCGAAGGCTGGGAGGCCCGCAGCGACGTGCCCAAACTCTATGAGCCGGGATCGTCCGGCCCAGAGGATGCTTTGATGCTGATGCATCGTGACGGTCGCCGCTGGCGCGAGATCAAGGCGTAATTCGGGTTAACGAGCGTGTAACCTGCGGTAAGCTGGGTCCCGATCCAACCCGTCCAAAGGAAAGTCAGCCATGGAAATCATTGAGTACGCCGACGCCGAGATGATGATGATCGATCTGGCCAATGTCCTGGCCGGAGAATTGCGCAGCTGCCTGACCCGGCACGATCACGCAAGCTTTGCCGTCCCGGGCGGCACGACACCGGGGCCGATCTTTGACAGCCTCTGCGCCGCCGATCTGGACTGGCACCGCGTCCATGTCCTTTTGACCGATGAACGCTGGGTGCCCGAATCGTCCGAACGCTCCAACACCCGCCTGTTGCGCCAGCGGTTGCTGACCGACCGGGCGGAGGCGGCGGTCTACGTGCCCCTATACGCCGATACTCCCACCCCCGAAGAAGGCTTGGCAGAGCTTGAGGCCGCCCTGGCCGCGGAACTGCCCTTGTCGGTTCTGTTGCTGGGGATGGGGGTGGATATGCACACCGCATCAATCTTTCCGGGTGCCGACCGGCTGCACGACGCGCTGCATGGCAAGGCCAGCCTCGTGCCGATGCGCGCCCCCGGTGCGCCAGAGCCGCGCATAACCCTATCGGCCCGAGTGCTTCAGGACGCGATGAGCACCCATGTCGTCATCACCGGCCCCGAAAAGCGCGCCGCACTTGAACGGGCCCGTCACCTGTCGCCAGAGGAGGCACCGATATCGGTCGTCCTTCGCCAGGCCGTTGTTCATTGGGCGGAGAGCTGAGCCATGTTTGAGACCCTAAAGGCCCATCAGGCAAAAGTTGCGGACCGCCGGTTCGAAGAGATGTGCGATGCCGCCCGGGCCGCCGCCTTTACCGCGCAGACGGGCGACCTGATCCTCGACTACGCCAAGACCAATATCGACGCGACCGCCCTTGGCCTGCTGATCGACCTGCTGAACCAGACCGGCGTCGCGGCCAAGCGTGATGCGATGTTCGAAGGTCAGCCGATCAATGAGACCGAAGGCAGGGCCGTGCTTCATACCGCCCTGCGTAATCTTGACGGCGATCCCGTCATCGTGGACGGCAAGGATGTCATCCCTGCGGTGCGGGCCACCCTTGACCGGATGGCGGGCTTTGCCGAACAGGTCCGGTCAGGCACCTTCAAAGGGCAGGGCGGGGCGATCACCGATGTCATCAACATCGGCATCGGCGGCTCCGACCTTGGCCCCGCAATGGCCGTCCGGGCCCTGTCGCCCTATCACGACGGGCCGCGCTGTCATTTCGTGTCCAACGTCGATCCTGCCGATATTGCAGAGGTCCTGCGCAGCTGCGATCCGGCCACCACCCTTGTCATCGTCGCCTCGAAAACCTTTACCACGATCGAGACGATGACGAACGCCCGCACCGCCAAGGCCTGGATGGGCGAGACGGTCAACGACCCGGCGGCCCAGTTTGCTGCCCTGTCGACCGCGGCCGACAAGACCGGGGCCTTTGGCATCCCTTCTGACCGGGTGTTCGGGTTCGAGGATTGGGTTGGCGGGCGCTATTCGATGTGGGGGCCCATCGGCCTCAGCCTGATGATCGCCATCGGCCCCGACGCCTTTCGCGCCTTTTTGCGCGGGGGGCAGGCGATGGATACCCATTTCCGGGCCGCCGAATGGCCCGAGAACCTTCCGGCCCTGCTGGCCCTTGTGGGCATCTGGCATAATCAGGTCTGCGGCTATGCCACCCGCGCCGTGCTGCCCTATGACAACCGGCTGGGCCGCTTGCCCGCCTACCTGCAACAGCTTGAGATGGAATCAAACGGCAAACGCGTCAGCATGGACGGTGTCGATCTGCCCGTCGACAGCGGCCCCGTTGTCTGGGGAGAGCCGGGGACGAACGGCCAGCACGCCTTTTACCAGCTGATCCATCAGGGCACCCGCGTCGTACCTTGTGAATTCCTTATCGCGGCACGAGGCCACGAGCCTGAATTGCACCACCAGCATCAGCTGCTGATCGCCAATTGCCTAGCCCAGTCCGAAGCCTTGATGCGCGGCCGCAGCCTTGAGGAAGCCACCGCCATCATGGCCGCAAAGGGCCTGACAGGGGCAGAGCTTGACCGTCAGGCCCGCCACCGCGTCTTTCCGGGCAACCGCCCGTCGGTGACCATCGCCTATCCGACGCTTGATCCTTTTACGCTGGGCCAGATCATCGCCCTTTATGAGCATCGGGTTTTTGTCGAAGGGGCGGTTCTTGGCATCAACTCCTACGACCAATGGGGGGTAGAGCTTGGCAAGGAACTTGCCACGGCCCTGCAACCGGTGATCGAGGGCAAGGCGGATGCCACGGGCAAGGACGGATCAACCGCCGCGCTCGTGGCCTATCTGCGCCAGAACGGAGCCTAGCCCCCGCCAGGGCTAGGCGGTAACCGCCGAAGACTTGGGCGTCTTGGGAAAAGGCACCAGCCGGCCCTGATCCTCGTCCCACAGCTTCAGCGTAAAGCTGCGCAGTGCCTCGGGCCAATGGATCACCGGCAGGTCAAACACCTTGCGGGCGTCCCGGTGGCACTGGCGCAGCCGGTAGGAAGGGATGCGCGGGTTGTCGTGGTGCAGGTCGTGATAGGCGATATTGGCTGTCGCCAGATCGAACCACCATCCCAGATCAAGGGCGGATGATCCCTTGACCACGGCCTTCTTCAACCGATGCTCGGGCTTGCGGTCCCAATAGGTGTCCTCAAAATTGTGCTGCAGGTAGACCACAAAAACCCCCAGAAGGGCGGCCCACAGGACGGTCCCGGCATAGACCCAAAGCCCCGTCGCCCCTGCAAACCACCAAATCAGGTAGATCCAAAGGGCCAGAAGCGCGTTTTGCACCATCACCCCAAGAACGCCGACCTTGAGCGTGTTCTTGGGCCAGCGATACCTCAGGACATAGGTAAAGATGCCGCCCAGCGGGATCATGATGAAAGGATTGCGGTACAGCCGATACTTCAACCGGGTCTGCCAATCGGCCGCGTTCCATTCGCGCAGGGTCATGGTGTGGATCTCACCAGACCGGCGGGCATCAAGATCGCCGACATGGGCGTGGTGGTCGTTGTGGTTGTATTGCATCGCCCGGAACGGGGTCAGTGTAAATGTGGACAGGCCATAGCCCGCCCAGACGTTCCACTCTTTTCTTGTCCAAAGCGACAGGTGTCCGCAATCGTGCTGTAACACATACAAGCGCACTCCGGCGGTTCCGTTCAGGATGATCAGGGGGATGACCAGCCAAAGTACGTCAGCAGCGAGGATTGCGAGGGGCAGGGTCCCAAAGTAGACCGCAAAGGTCCCAAAGTAGCTAAGCGCCGCGATCCGGTCGTCGCGCTTGCAATAGGCGGAAGTGAACTCTCTGGTATCCATCGGAAGCCTACCTGTCTGCCCTCTAGGCACGATCTAAGAACCAATGATGACAGATCAATAGCACATCAGGCCCGGACTGGTGAACACCCCCGAATTCCATGCGACACCTTGCGCCAATCGCGGCCAAGCCAATAGGCGGCGGTCGATCATCATCTGTCATTTGGAAGTTTGGAGCGGGTAACGAACTTCTTTCTCACGTAAAATCTAGTCACATAATGTATCAAGGTTACTGTTTTCGCTTAACTTCTTGCTGGATGCTTGCGCCAGCCCGTAACCACCTGTATTACCGAATGACAAATTTTTGGGCGGGTTGATTGAGGGGAGATGGTTCGATACCCAAGCGTGCAAAAGAACTTTCTGCGGCTGAAGTTCGAAGACTTGGTGCGGGTCTTCACGCCGTCGGCGGTGTTGCTGGCCTGTCGTTGCAGGTATCCGAAAGTGGCGGTAAGTCCTGGATACTTCGCGTCCGGGTTGGTGAAAAACGGCGGGAGATAGGCATGGGGGCGTACCCTGAGGTTTCGCTCGCCAAAGCGCGTGAGCGCGCCGCTGAAGCCAAGGACGCCATCCGTACTGGAACTGACCCTGTCGAGAAGCGTAAGGCCGCCAGAGCCGCTCTCACAGCCTCTCAGAGGCAAGCCATGACATTTGCGAAGGCTTTCGAGCGATATGCTGAAAAGAAACTCCCAGAACTGACCACGGAAAGGTACAGAAGCCAATGGCGCGCGGTCATGGAAAAGCATGCGTTGCCCGAACTCGGCAATCTGTTGGTGCGCGACATTACCCGCGCGGACGTCCTGCGTGTTCTGGGTCCGATATGGGAAACACGCACGGAGACGGCAACCAAGGTCAGACAACGCATCGAGAAAACTTTGGATTACGCGAAGGCAGCTGGATATCGAACCGGCGAAAACCCGGCGGTTTGGCGTGGCAACCTCGAACTCGCCCTACCGGCACCCGGCAAGATCGCGCCGAAGCAGAACTATCCCGCGCTGCAGTTGAAGGACGCCCAGCGCTGGTGGAGCGTGCTGAAGAGCCGGGAGGGTCTTGGGGCACGGGCATTGGCCTTTCAGGCTCTCACAGCTTCGCGGACGGGTGCGGTCCGGTTTGCCACTTGGGATGAATTGGACTTTGAAGCCAAGATGTGGACGATCCAGCCTGGCCGAAATTCATCCAAGATTCCTGTCACTGGTAGAGCGCACCGGGTACCTTTGACTAAACCGATGATCGAATTGCTGGGAAGTCTGCCGCGTATGGGGGAACTGGTGTTCACCGCGCCAAGGGGTGGCAGTCTGTCCGATGCCACCCTCGGAAAGGTAATGCGGTCGATGCATGAAGACGATGTCGCCAATGGCGGTGGCGGGTATGTTGATGCGCAGACTGGCGAAACTGCCGTGCCGCATGGCTTGCGAAGCTGCTTTCGGGTCTGGGTCACAGAGCGCACCGATTTCGACGGCGACATGGGTGAGATCGCATTGGCGCACAATGTGGGCAGCAAGGTTCGGCAAGCATACGACCGCAGCGACATGCTTGAAAAACGCCGCAGGATGATGGCGGCATGGAATGGCTTTCTGGGAGGTAGTGATGGTATCAATAAATGATTTGCGCGAACCAATCGAAGTCTATGAGGCGGCGGAAGGTGACCCAACCGCGCTAATTGAATTCCTACGCAGTGATAAACCCATCAATGAATGGATGCGGCAAGAGTTGGCTGAGTGGTTAGACGGGAATCTTCCCGTCAAATTTCCGCATGGCCGCAAGACAAAAGATCGCACTGATCGCCTAAGGCTAAAATTTGCCTGGGAGCTTTATCAGGCTTTCCATGATTTTGAAATCCCACTTCCAGATGAACTCGCCACGAAACAACCGAAGAATGATGAAATTAAGGAATTCGTTGCAGGGGTTTATGGCCTTGAAGCTGAACACTTCATTGATTTCATGAAGCGTCCCATTAAGTATCGAAGTTCGGTTACTGCGCTCGGTGATTATGAGGGCCATCCCAATGGATATTATTTGCGCTGGAAGAGGAATCGCAAGAAATAGGCCAAAAATTTTGAGTTTGCTGTAGGCGACGACCATCAAGGGTATCGTTTATTTAGTTGGCATCTTCAATCAGGAGGTGCCAATCATGGCCCATTGCTATCTTTCCGACACACAACTTGCTGAGCGCTTTGGCGTCAGTCGCCAAACAATTTGGCGTTGGCACCGCGAGCGGGCTGAGTTCCCACGAGCATGCAACTTGTCGCCTGGCTGCACCCGGTGGCGTATATCCGAAGTCGAGCAGTGGGAGCAGTCCCGATGACCCACGAAATCCCCGATTTCGAGGAAGCACAGGCATTCCTCGACCTACTCGACAAAAACGCGCCATTCTGGACATTCCAGACATTTGATGACAACGCGGATCGCAAAGCACAAAGCCTTGCTCGCATATTGCATGGTACGCTCGAAGACCACTTTGATACCTTGGCAGCATTACAGAAACGCGGTGCTGGTGTGTTCGTTACGATTAACGAGACCGATGGCAAAGGGCGCGGCAAGCGCAATATCATCCGTGTTCGCGCTCAGTACATCGACCTTGACGGCGCGGACCTGCAACCGGTTCGGGATTGGCTTGAACCGGATATTATCTGCGAGACTTCACCTGGACGCTGGCACGCCTATTGGCTCGTTCAAGACACGCCTCTGGAGAAATTCAGCGCCGTACAGAAATACCTGATAGGCGCCTTTGATGCGGATAAAGGTGTCCATGACCTGCCACGTGTCATGCGCTTGCCCGGCTTTTTTCATCAAAAGAAGGATAGCGGGAAGGGGCTTACTGGTGATCCTCAAATGGTCCGCGTATTGCCGACGGCCAATCCTCCGGAGGAGCGCACTTTCAAGGACTTTGGCACGAAGTTGAAAGCCGATTTTCCACTCTCGGAAACAGACAGATCCAAGCCCCAAAAGTCACGGCCTCCTGCTGAAAAAAGTGATGCGCAGGAAGCTGAAGTTGTGGAGGCGCTGGGCTACATCGACCCTGATCAATTGAGCTATGATGAATGGCTGCGTGTCTTGTTTGGCCTACACCATCAATTCGGTTCGGCGGGTGATGCGATGGCCGATGATTGGAGCGCAAGAGGCGAGAAGCATCGGCCAGATGATATCGAACGGCGTTGGAACCAATTCTACGAGGATGGACGGGTCACGATCAAAAGCGTTTTTGATTTGGCCAAGAAAAGCGGCTGTGATGTTGCTACACCTGCAAAGAAACATCGCGGTGAAAAGAAATCCCGCCCAGTGCCGCGACCGTACAAAGCTATCATCGAAACAGCCAAGGTGTTGAGCGCTGAAAGCACCGATGACATTGAAGCTCTGCTGATCGAAGTTTCAAGCCTGCCTCCACTGAAGCGTGACCAGATCCTGCAGCAAATTAAGAAGAGCACGAAGATACCTCTTGGCTCATTGCGCGCCCAGCTGCAATTCGATCAGGAGGTAGATGAAGGTGATCATCTGACGGTTGCCCGTGAGGTCATTGGCTACATAGGCGCTGACAACATCATCTGTGTTGGCAAAGACCTTTGGCTATGGAACGAAACCGGTGTATGGCAGGAAGTGGACGACCGACTCGTGCGTCAGAAAATTCAAGCCGTACTCGAAGATCAAAATATCGATGTTGTTGCTGCGACAGTTGGTAGCGTCGCTGACGTGCTGAAAAGCGAAATCTATCGGCAGGGCCACGAGTTCAACCTCGGTAACCGTGAGACGGTGAATTGCCGAAATGGTGAGATTCAGCTCGAAGATAATGACTGGCTTGATCCAGGTAAATGGCGTTGCCATTCCCATGAAAAGCAGAACTACCGCACCACGCAGATACCGGTTGAATATGATCCGAATGCTGCCGCACCGCGCTTTAGGCAGTTCCTGAACGAAATCTTTGAACCCGACAATGACGGCAAAGAAAAGATCCAAGCTTTGCTGGAAATGATGGGATATACGCTGATGAGCCATAGCCGTCATGAGAAGTTTGTCATGCTCATTGGTGCTGGTGCCAACGGGAAATCAGTGTTTTTGAGCGTTCTGGAAGCTCTGTGTGGATCTGGGAACGTGTCGGGGGTCCAGCCAGCGAACTTTGACCGCACATTTCAGCGTGCCCACCTGCACATGAAGCTGGCCAATATCGTTACTGAGTTGAAACAGGGCGAGGTCATCGCGGACGCAGAACTGAAGGCGATCACTTCAGGCGAACCCAGTACAGTTGAGCACAAGAATCAAAACCCCTTCCTGATGCGGCCTTTTTCGACGTGTTGGTTTGGAACTAATCATATGCCGCATACGCGGGACTTTTCAGACGCCCTTTTCCGCCGGGCGGTCATCATCACGTTCAACAGAGTGTTCAGCGACAGCGAAAAAGATCCAATGTTGAAGGAAACCTTGTTCCAAGAATTGCCGGGCATTCTGAATATGGCGTTGGACGCCTATGCCGAAGCGTTGGTCCATGGCTTCACTGAATCACCATCCGCTGTCCGTTCAAAGCAGGAATGGAAGTTGGAGGCTGATCAGGTTGCACAGTTTGTTGATGATGCCTGCCACGTTGATGCCAATGCTGAAATCAATGTGACCAAGCTCTATGGACGCTACAAAATGTGGACCGACAGCCAGGGTATCAACAAAACACTGGGCATCAAGAACTTCCGAGATAGGCTTGCAAAGCTGGGTTACGGCCACAAACGAAGGAATGATGGCAAGTATGTTACGGGATTGAGCGTCACAGAAAGCACGATCACGGAATTCGACATGTGATCAGATCAGAAAATGCCACTTGTGCCGGGTGACTCGGACATTCGGAGAACTTGTGAAGAAATATTACCGTGTTACCACCTATTTTTCAAAGTGGACGGTATATGGATAACAAGCGGCACAAGTGGCATTTCACGCACCCAATCAGAATTTTCGCTGGTGCGCCCCTGATCTCTACAGCCAGGCGTGTCCGCTCAAGATCTTCATGCCGCGTTTTCGCTGTAGGGGCGTGCCGTATGAACTGATCGCGGCTTAAAGGGTAGGCAAAAAGCGGTGACACACAAAAAGCCCCCGCTATTCTTGCGCGGGGGCCTCAATTCCTATCGCCGGTGTGAGCTTTTCCTGTTCCTGGATCACATGCCCCAGCGTTGCAGCGCCGCCTCTGCCGCCACTCGATCGTCACGGACGCGCAGGATTGTTTGGCGGGCAACATCGTGATCGCGTGCGATGCCAGATATCGTAGCGCCGTTGCCCAACGCCGCCGTGATCGCGTCGAACGTCTCTCGGGTATATGACGGCTTCCGGCCCTTGTACGGGACACCCCGCGCCTTCGCATGCGCGATACCGGCCTTCTGTGCCTCTTTGGTCGCTTCCGCCTGCGCCTGCGCTGTTGCAGCCATGAAGCCGATCAGGGCATCACGCACGGCCTGTTGCATGGGATCCTTGGTCGCACCATCGAATGTCATATTGTTTATGACGGTCCGGACAATCACGCCACGACGCATGAGATCGCGGATCGTGTCGGTCACGTCCGAGTAGTCGCGACCCAGTCGATCCACCCAACGAACAACGACAATGTCGCCCTCACGAACAAGATCGAGCAACCGGGCACCACCCTTACGTTCGGCAAATCGAGTGGTCACGCCGGACACAGCTTCATCTTCAATGACACGATGAATCGCATACCCCCTGGCTTCAGCCTGATCTTTTTGATGACCGATAGTCTGATCAGCCGTGCTGACCCGTGCGTAGAGAAAAACCTGCATGTGCGAGCCTAATAGTGTCCGTTAGAATCGTGTACGATAATATGACTATCCGAATGGCAAATACCACCCTAGCGGACACCCTTTTTTGACATCTCTGATATGACCGTTGAGGTATGCCCTATCGGACACTCTCGCCCTCCCTGTGACAGGCTTCAGCGACCCGCCCAGCGCTAGTAAAATGAAAAGCCCCAAAACTATCACCTTCCGAGGCTTGCGTTGGGCCCTCTCAAATTTTGCGGAAAATTTGGAAAAGTGGGGTCAGTGTTCCTCGATCACTACCGCTGTGCCTGACGCTACCAGTAACACCATGTTCCCTGCACTGCTCATCTCAACGTAATCAAGATCCACGCCGATCACAGCGTTCGCTCCGACAGCGTGAGCCTCTTTCTTCAATTCGTACAGGGCCGTCCTGCGGCTGTCTCTGAGGGTCTTCTGGACAGCAGCTGATCGCCCACCCACGATGTCTCTGACGCCAGCAAAGAGGTCCTTAAATATGTTCATGCCGAACGCACATTCAGCTGTCACGATCTCAATCCGCTTCGTGATCGTCATGCCTTGCGGATAGGCCTCTGTGGTGAGGATGACAGCCTCGATAGCTGCGGACTTTTGCCGATGAGCTTCTGCCAGCTTTTCTGCTTCAGCTATACGTTTGCTCCGATTGGCTTCGAAGCAATCTTTGCATTCATT
>JAQWWH010000036.1 GCA_029255105.1 Flavimaricola sp.
GTGACAGAGAACCAGTCTGTTTACATCCCACTGGGAGCGGTCCACCGGATGGAAAATCCGGGCAAACTACCGATGGTGCTGATCGAGGTGCAGACCGGCAGCTATCTGGGCGAGGACGACATCATCCGTTACGAGGATGTCTATGCCCGCAGCTAGGGCAGGGCGAACGCCCTACCCATGATCAATCGTGGCCCGGATCCGCCGACCCGAGCCATCCAGAAGGACGAACCGTGATGCGTATGATCCCCTGTTGTCTGGCCTTTCGCCTGTTGGCGAACCCGGCCGGGGACTATGCGTGGTGAGTATTCTTGTCCGGTTTAGGGCCTTGTTCGCCCGCTATGCTGCTGCCCATCAAACCCTTGTCGGTCCTGGGTTTGAGTTGACCGATGGTGCAGGGCGCCGGATCGGGGTGGTTGAGAGCGTCCATCTGGGGATGAGCAGGGTCCGGGTGACCGGCTGGGCGATAGCCGAGCGGATTACCCTGCAGGGCGGGCTGTCCAAGGTGTCGACCCAACCGTCCCGGCTCCGTGCAGATGTGGCTGGTCAACTTGGCGATGGCGCTTCTGTCGCAGAGGCCAATGTTGGTTTTGAGCTGCGTATGCTGCGCCCCGAGATGACCACTGCCCGGCCGTTGATCCTGCTTGTAAGCCCCCAAGGGGCAGGAGAGGCCGGATCGGCCCCGCCCGAGGTATTTGTGGTACCGCTGCCCCGTTCGCCCTTTACACAAATCCGCCTTATGGTGTCTTTCGGGCTCTGCCTGATCCGGCTGATCCCTGACCTTGCTACCTGGGTGTTGACCCGCGACCCCAAGATACGGGCCCGGGTAAAACGCGTGTTGGGACTGGACCCTGTGCCCCAGGCCGGGCTCATCGACCGCCGGATATTGTCTGTGCCATCAGGTCTGCCCTCTGCCGGGGGCAGGGGGGCCGCGCCGATCACCATCATCCTGCCCGTCTACAACGCTTTTGACCTGCTGGCCGAGGTCATTGACCGGGTTGTCGCCCACACCGATCTGCCCTGGCATCTTGTAGTGATCGAGGATTGTTCAAGCGATGATCGGGTCCGGCCCTGGCTGCGCGACCGCACCGCCCACGCCGATCTGGCAGGCCAGGTCACCCTGATAGAGAATGCCGCCAACCTGGGCTTTATCGGCAGCGTCAATGCCGGGCTGGCTGTCGGATTGGAGCGGGGCCATGATGTGGTCCTGCTCAATTCCGATGCCCTTGTGCCTGCGGGCTGGGCAAGCCGGTTGCTGGCCCCCCTGCGCCGGGACAACACCGTGGCCACGGTCACGCCGATGTCGAATGACGCCGAGATCTTTACAGTCCCCGTGCTTTGCCGCCGGATGGCAATTGAACCGGGGATGGGGGACGCCATCGATGCCGTTGCCGCAAGGCTTGATCTGGTCAGCACCTGCGCCGTTGCCCCGACGGGGGTGGGATTTTGCATGGCGATGGGGATCGGCTGGCTTCGTCGGCAACCCAGCCTCGATACCGCGTTCGGGCGCGGCTATGGCGAAGAGGTCGATTGGTGCCAGAAGGTGCGTGCCCAGGGAGGGCGGCACCTGGGGCTGGGCCAGCTTTTCGTGGAACATCGCGGTGGCACCAGTTTCGGATCCGAGGACAAGCTGCGCCTGGTAGCCAACAATAATGCCATCATTGCCAAACGGTATCCGTCCTATGATGGTGAGGTGCAGACCTTTATCCATGCCGACCCGCTGGCCAGTACCCGACTGGCCCTGGCTATTGCCTGGGCCGGAGCCTGGTCGACAGCCTCCGTGGCAAAGTTGGCGGACGCGGCCGCTGTGCCCATCTACCTGGCCCATACGCTCGGGGGGGGCGCTGACAAATACCTCGAAGAGCGGATTGCCCATGATCTGGCGACCCTGGGCAGGCCCTCGGTTGTGTTGCGGGTCGGGGGCGCCGCTCGCTGGCAAATCGAGGTGATCAGCACTGAGGGTACGACCGCCGGGGCGACCGATGACTTCGATCTGGCCATGGCCCTCCTCGCACCACTGCGCAACCGAAACCTGGTCTATTCTTGCGGCGTTGGGGATTATGATCCTGTCACCCTGCCGGGTGCCTTGCTGCAACTGGCTGGTCGGACACCCTCGGTCCCCTGTCCAGCCCCCCCCGGTGCGGCTTCTGGTACACCTGCAGTAGTGGCGGCTCTGCCAGAGGATGCACCGCCCTTGCAGGCCCGGATCGAAGTGCTCATGCATGACTTTTATCCACTGTCGCCCTCTTACACCTTGCTGGACGGGGCAGGGGTCTATCATGGGCTGCTTGACCGGGCTGGACCCGAAACCGCCACAGACAGGGTCCATACCGCCCGCCGACCCGATGGACGTGTCGTCGAACTAAATGCATGGCAGGCCGCCTGGGGTGCTTTGCTGGCCGAAGCGGGACAGATCACCGTCTTTTCCGACAATAGCCGCCAGCATGTTGCCCGGGTGTACCCCGAGATCGCTGACCGGATCGTCGTCCGTCCCCATCCCTTGCGGGTGGCCGTCCTTCGGGTGACGCCGTCGGTTGGACCGGATCCCGTGATTGGCGTGCTGGGCAATATCGGGTTTCAGAAAGGGGCAGGGGTCCTGCGTGACCTGGCCAGCCGCCTGGCAGGCCAGCGCGGACCGGGAATGGTCGTCGTGGGCAATGTAGACCCTTCCTACCCCCTCCCTGTCGCAGCACGGATCCATGGGGATTACGAAGTGGGCGACATCCCCGAGCTTGTGACCCGCTATGGGATCAGCCATTGGCTGATCCCATCGATCTGGCCCGAGACATTCTCCTACACCACCCATGAAGCGCTTGCGACGGGTCTGCCGGTGCTGGCATTCGACATCGGTGCCCAGGGCGATGCGGTGCGCGCTGCCGCGACTGGCCATGTCGTCCCTTTTACCCCCGGCGGCGATCTGGCGGGGGCAATCCTGACAACTCTCCAGGAGGCAACCTTGCAAACGAGCCAACACGCATGAGGCCTATCGTCTTTTTGCACATTCCCAAGACCGCCGGCCAGGCGATCCACCATGAACTGACCCGCTGCGTGGGCAAGCGCAATGTCTCGCCAATCCGGGTGCACAGCGCGGTGCCCAACGGCACGACCAACCTGCCTCAGGGCTATCTTTTGCATTCAGGCCATATCGACTGGCCCGATATAGACACTCTGCCTGCGGACCGCTTCGTATTTTCCGTGTTGCGCGACCCGCTTGAACGGATTGCCTCGTTCTATTTTTACATCCTCAAGGAAGCCAAGGCGCTAAGCCCCCAGGAACTGGCCAGCCCACAGCAGACAGGCAAGCGGATCAGCCTGACCCATAGTGTCGACGATTACTTTTTTGGTGGCGACCCGGGCTGGCAGAGGTTCATCCTTGATCACTACGACAACTTCTATTGCAGCTACTTCGCAACACAGATGATGCGCGGCCGGCACAAACTTCAGGGTTTGTCGGCCGAAGAACAAATCACGCAGGCCGCTGCCGGAGCGCGGGGGATCAATGCGATCTACCATATCGACGATCTGGCCGCCCTTGAGGCCGACGCCCTGCGTGAGCTTGGCCTGACGATCCACATCGCGGGAAACTATGCCAACGCAGGCCCTCACACGCGTTCCGAACGGCGCTGGCCCAAGCTGGTTGAACGGTTAGAACGAGACGACAGCGTCGCCCGGATCGAGGGCTTCGCCACCCGGGACTATGACTTGATGCGCCGGCTGGGCCTGCCGACCTGAGGTCCGTGTTCGGCTCTAAAGTCGCCCTGTCAGCGCAAGTAGATAAAGCGTCAATGTCCCCATCCAGGTCTGACGACGCACCCCCAGGCGCCACAGATCCCTGACACGGCCAAGGCCAGAACGGCCTTTGCGTAGTTGGACAAAGCTCCTGAGCAGGGCAGCCTCGGTCGGCGCCATCGCGATTGGCGCCGCCTGCAAGGCGTCCAGGTTCCTGCTGACCCATTCAGCATATCGCCCATCGGTCAGCATGGTCAGTCGCTCAATCGCCCGGCCCATTCCGCGGTTGGCCCCCATAAGGTTCTGGCCATGCTGGCGGTAGAGCAGACCCGGCTCGAGGTCGTTGATGACACGGGCTCCGGCCGCCGTCGCGACCAGATAAATCCACCAGTCATGATGAGAGATAGAGGCCTTGAGGGCGGCCGGAGCAGCCAGACGGAGAAGGGATACGGCCTTGGCATTCAGAACCATGGCATTGCCCGCCAGAATGTTCTGTACCAATGCATTGCCAAAGCCGGGACCTTGCTTGTGGATCACCGAGGGTTTGCGGCCCTGCAGGGCCGCATTGGTCAGATAGGTCCGGCTCGAATAGACAGCCGGCAATTCCTGAACGCTGGTGGCACTGATACCGGTACGGATACCGACCCGGGCCAGTTCGGCCATGGCACGTTCCAGTTTGTGTGGCAGCCAGACATCGTCCTGATCAGCCAGAGCAACAGGTCCCGGGGGCAGATCGGGATGCGCCAGCAAAGAGACAAAATTGATGGCGCTGCCCTGCCCGCCACCTGCCAGCAGGCGAATGTCGCGTTCTGGATGGGCCTGCCGAAAGGCTGTCAGGATTTCCATGGTTTCATCAGTCGATCGGTCGTCGCGAACCCACAGCGCCCAGTTGTCATGGGTCTGGTCAAGAAAGGACTGCAACTGCTCTGCCAGATGCTCTGCGCCATTGTGAGTACACATCAAAATTTGGATACGGCCCGCCCGGGCCCCACCTGATTTGTTTTGGTGCAGGTTCGGATCTGACAATCTGTGTGATCCTCCGGGGGTTTGCTGCCGCAGCGCTGGCTATTGCTGGCCGCTCTATGTAGGATAAGCCAATAGTTTTCAATCGGTCTGCAGGGTCCCTCCATGAGCGCAAATCCCAATACAGCCAGCACCGGTGACGCCCGAAAGTCGCCTGAAGATGTGGCGGTCAAGCCCGCCGCGCCCGTCTTGCCGATGGTATCGCCCGGGGACGTAGCAAAGGCTCAGCCAAAGGAAAACAACAAGCAGCCCCAACGGAACGAACAGGAGAAAAAGGCCAAGCTTAAGGAGCTGGAAGCTCGCGACGAAGAGGACAACGTTTCTCGTGGCAAGACCGTGGGAGGCAAGGTTGCCGTTGCCGCCACAGTAAGTCCGCGCAAGCTGCGCAGCCGTCACGTCGGCGCAATGCTAAGCTTTGTCCTTCTGGTTATTGTGCCCACCGCCCTGTCCGGATGGTATTTGTGGGAGCGGGCCGCCGATCGTTATGTTTCGACTGCAGGCTTTTCGGTCCGCAGGGAGGAAACCAGTTCCGCCCTGGAACTTCTGGGGGGGATTGCCAGCCTTGGTGGCAGTTCCTCTTCTTCGGACACCCACATTCTTCACCGGTTCATACAGAGCCAGGAAATGGTGGCAATCGTCGACGCCGAGCTTGATCTGCGGACGCTCTGGTCCAAAGCCGATCCGAAAGTAGACCCTATCTTTGCCTACCACGCCCCCGGCACCATCGAGGATCTGACCGATTACTGGGCCCGGATGGTTTCCGTCTTCAACGACAACAACGGATTGATCGACATCCAGGTCCAGGCCTTTACCCCCGAGGATGCCCAGGCCATCGCCGAGATGATCTATGCCGAAAGCTCGCGCATGATCAACGAGCTGTCGGCCGTGGCCCAGGCGGATGCAACCCGCTTTTCACGCGAAGAGCTGGACCTTGCCGTTGAGCGGCTGAAACAGGCCCGAGAGGCCCTGACGCTGTTCCGCAACCGCACTCAGATCGTCGATCCTACGGCCTCGGTCCAAAGCCAGATGGGACTATTGTCCTCGCTCGAGCGGCAACTGGCCGAGACACTGATCGATCTCGATATCCTGCGCCAGACCACTGCCGAGAGCGATCCAAGGATCGTCGCTGCAGAGCGTCGGGTAGAGGTCATTGAGGCCAGGATGCAGGAAGAGCGGGACAAGCTGGGACTGGGGTCGAATGCCCAGACCGGGCCCGAAGGCGAAGGCGATGCCTTTGCCGATCTGCTGGGGGAATACGAACGCTTGATGGTGGATCAGCAGTTCGCCGAACAGGCCTATACCGGGGCGCTGGTCTCTTTCGATGCCGCTGTCGCCCAGACCCGTCGGCAAAGCCGGTACCTGGCGGCACACGTCAGCCCAACCCTGGCCGAGCGGTCAGATCAACCGCAACGGTTGACCCTGCTGGCCTTTACCGCGTTGTTCAGTTTTCTCATCTGGGCGATTCTGGTGCTGTCAGCCTATGCGCTCAAGGACCGTCGCTAAGAGCTGACATGATAGTTCTGGAGAACCTGACCAAGTCATTTCTCATGCGGGGCGTTCGCAAGACCGTGCTGTCCGAGGTCAATGCGGTCTTCCCTTCAGGCGTGTCGATTGGGCTTCTGGGCCGGAACGGGGCGGGTAAGAGCACCCTTCTGAACATGATTGCCGGCAACAGTTCGCCAACCTCAGGTCATATCCTGACCGATGGGAAGATCTCTTTTCCGGTAGGCTATGCCGGGTCGTTCCATCCGGACATGACCGGCGCACAGAATATCCGGTTCGTTGCCCGCATCTACAATGTAGATACCGACGAGTTGATGGATTACGTCCGGAATTTCGCCGATCTGGGCGGGCATTTCAATCTGCCGCTGCGATCCTATTCCTCGGGCATGAAATCCCGACTGGCATTCGGAGTGTCGATGGGGCTGCATTTTGACACCTACCTGATCGACGAAGTGACCGCTGTTGGCGATGCAGCATTCAAGAAAAAGAGTGAAGCGGTCTTTACCGAACGCATGAAGCACTCTGGAGCTATTTTCGTGAGCCATTCAGTAGGAACAATGCGGGATATGTGTACCGCAGGCGCTGTCATTGACAAAGGACGGCTGACCTACTTCGACGATATCAACGAAGCAATCGATCGACATGTCTTCAACATGAAGTTGTCTTGACGGATGAATGGATGAACGGACTGCCCCGCGGCGTTGGACTGGTCTTCTGCATCGGCGCACAAAAAGGTGGGACAAGCTGGCTTTACGAGACCCTTCTGGATAGCCCAAGTTGTCATTTCGGCGCCACGAAGGAAATGCACTATTTCGATGTCCACGCCGGAACCGAGATGTCACACCTGCAAGAGCGCATCACCCTGGCCAGACGTCGGGTTGATGCACTGCAAACGCGGGTCGGCCCCGACAACGAGACAAACCTCCACCATCTTGCTCATCTGGTAGATCTGCTACGCATGTATAGCGGACCAAGGCACGGTCCTGACCAGCACAGGCCCTATCTGGCGCATCTGCTGAAGGGTCATGCGGGCAAGAGGTGGCTGTGTGACTTCACACCGTCCTATGCAGCACTTCCGACACAGGTCTTTGCGGAAATGGCAGCGATGGGAGAGACCCGCTTTATCTTTCTGATGCGCGACCCGGTGGCCCGGATGTGGTCCCAACTTCGGATGTGGGCATCCATGTTGCCCCAGGCGCCGCCCCCAGACAGTTGGGCCTTTCTCAAGACCTGTCAGTCCCGGCTTTATGGTCTAGCGCATAGTGGTGCCCTGCCGACCCTGAGCCGGGCAGACTACCGGCGCACCATGCTGACACTTGAACAGGCGGTGCCGGCCGAACGCATTCACTATGCCTTCTACGAGGATCTGTTCACGCAATCCGCCGTGGACAGGATCTGTGACTTTCTGGGGATAGCGCCTGTCCCTGCAGAGGCCACACGACGGGTCAACGAGGGTGTTTCAGTGTCTATTCCACCCAAAGAAGAGGCACTTTTGCGCCGGGCCTTCGCAGCACAGTATGATTTTGTGCAGGCCCGTTTCGGTGATGCGGTTCCTGCGGAATGGCAAACCAGACACTCGCCCGTAGCGCGTTGCAGGCCCGCAGTGCAACGGGTTGCGATTACTTCTGACCCTTGCCTGGGGTACCAAAAGGCGTGATCTCGTCCCGCAGCAAAGCGGCAAGGTATTCGCCGTAGTTGTTCTTGGCAAAGCGCTTGGCCCGCGCACCCAGATCCTCGGCCGTAATCCAGCCCGCTTCAAACGCAATCTCGTCAGGGCTGCCGGTCTGCATGCCCTGTCGCTTTTCGAGGGTCCGCACGAAATTGCCCGCATCCAGAAGGCTGCCGTGGGTACCGGTATCAAGCCATGCATAGCCACGTCCCATGCGTTTGACCTTCAGCGCACCTTCGGCAAGGTAGCTTTGCAACAGCGTTGTGATCTCAAGCTCTCCCCGTTCCGAGGGGCTGACGGCTGCTGCCCGGTCAGGCGCCGTACCATCCAGAAAGTAGAGGCCCGTCACAGCGTAATTCGAGGGCGGCACAGGCGGCTTCTCGATGATTTCGCGCACTGTCTCGTCCTTGTCGAAGGCAACCACACCGTAGCGCTCGGGATCAGCGACATGATAGGCAAAGACAGTCCCACCGGTGGGCTCGGCATCCGCCGCGCGCAACAGTTCGGGCAGGCCATGGCCGAAGAAGATGTTGTCGCCCAGCACCATGGCCGAGGCCGCCCCGTCCAGGAACTCTCGCGCCAGCAGATAGGCCTGGGCAAGTCCTTCGGGCTTGGGCTGAACGATGTAGGTCAGGTTGATGCCCCATTGGCTGCCATCACCTAGGGTACGGATGAACTGGGCCTGATCCTCGGGCGTGGTGATGATGGCAATGTCCCGAATACCGCCCAGCATCAGGGCGGACAGCGGGTAGTAGATCATCGGCTTGTCATAGACCGGCAAGAGCTGCTTGGAGACCCCCAGCGTGATCGGGTACAGCCGTGTGCCGGAACCGCCTGCCAGAATGATCCCCTTGCGGTGCGTCGTGCTTTGCGTGGTCATGCGACCTCCTCCAATTCCTTGATGACTGCGGCCAGTGCCAGGCGCCAATCCGGCCTGGAAATGCCAAAAACAGTCTCTAATGCACTGCAATCCATCCGCGAATTTGCTGGACGTACGGCCGGTGTGGGATAGGCGGACGACGGGATATCGGTGACCGCGACGGTCCGGCCCGCCATATCAAAGATCGCCCGGGCGAAATCGGCCCAGCTGACATCGGGGGTGCCACTGAAATGATGCAGGCCCGTCTTGGCCGGGTCTTGGCGCAATTGGTCCACGATCGACAGGCAGGCCCCGGCAATGTCGCGGGCCGGCGTCGGGCCGCCAATCTGATCGCCCACCACATTAAGCGCATCACGCGTTTCGGACAGCCGCAGCATCGTCTTGACGAAATTGTTGCCATGGGCCGAAAACACCCAGGATGTACGCAGGATGGCCCAAGCGCCACCCGCCGCCTGAATGGCCTGTTCGCCGGCCAGTTTTGAACGGCCATAGGCCCCCAGAGGGCCAGTGGGATCCATGGGGGACCATGGCGCAGTGCCGCTGCCTTCGAACACATAGTCGGTGGAGATATGGACGAAGGGGATGCCCAGATCCGCACAGGCCCGCGCCATCGCGCCCGGAGCCGTGCCGTTGATCACTGTGGCGGTGGCCTCTTCCTGTTCAGCCTTGTCCACGGCGGTCCAGGCAGCGGCATTGATCACCGCTGACGGCGCATGGACCCGGATCGCAGCGGCGCAGGCCTCGGGGTCTGTCAGATCGGCCTTGTCCCGGCCCAGGAAAGCCCCCTCGGGGGCAAGGCGACGAAGCTCGGTCGCCACCTGTCCAGTACTGCCAAAGACAAGGATCATGCCTTGACCCCCAACCGCTCACCGACGCCGCCCCGGTCCTGCAGGGCGCGCCACCAGTCCTCGTTATCAAGGTACCATTGTACGGTCTTTTCCAGCCCCTCCTCGAGGGTGACCGAAGGGCGCCAGCCCAGTTCGGTCCGGATCCGGGACGG
>JAQWWH010000037.1 GCA_029255105.1 Flavimaricola sp.
GAAGTTCACGGTTGAGCTGATTGCCCCGATCGCCATGGAAGACGGTCTGCGCTTTGCCATCCGCGAAGGCGGCCGCACCGTCGGCGCCGGCGTAGTGTCCAAGATCATCGCCTAGGTCGGACCCGTCCGACCAAGCGAAGCACGTCTAAGGTAAGGTGGGTCACGACCCACCTTACTTACTGAAATTCCCGGTTTCGACGTGGGGCGGCAATTGTGCCCGGTCCACCTCTCAAATCGTAGCCCTCGAGAGGCAATGCCCATGGCCGTTCAAAGCCAAAACATTCGCATCCGGCTCAAGGCGTTCGACTATCGCGTGCTGGATGCCAGCACCGCCGAGATCGTGTCGACCGCCAAGCGCACCGGTGCTTCCGTCCGCGGCCCGATCCCGCTGCCGAACAAGATTGAGAAGTTCACGGTTCTGCGTGGACCCCACATCGACAAGAAGTCCCGCGATCAGTTCGAGATCCGGACGCACAAGCGTCTTCTCGACATCGTGGACCCGACCCCCCAGACCGTGGACGCGCTTATGAAGCTCGACCTGGCTGCCGGCGTCGACGTCGAAATCAAGGTCTGAGGAGGGTGACCCAGATGTTGCGCTCAGGCGTTCTCGCAAAGAAGGTCGGGATGACCCGCCTTTTCATGGAAGACGGCCGCCAGATTCCGGTGACCGTGCTTCACGTTGACAATCTCCAGGTGGTCGCACAGCGCACCGTCGAGAAGGACGGCTACACCGCTGTTCAGCTTGGCGCTGGCACCCCCAAGGTCAAGCGCGTCTCCAAGGCGATGCGCGGCCATTTCGCTGCGGCCAAGGTCGAGCCAAAGCGGAAAGTGGCAGAGTTCCGGGTTGCCCCGGAAAATCTGATCGAAGTGGGCGAAGAAATCATCGCCGCCCACTATTTTGAAGGCCAGTTTGTGGATGTGTCCGGCACCTCCATCGGCAAGGGCTTTGCTGGTGCCATGAAGCGTCACAACTTTGGGGGCCTGCGCGCTTCTCACGGTGTGTCGGTTAGCCACCGTTCGCATGGTTCGGTTGGTCAGTGTCAGGACCCGGGCCGCATCTTCAAAGGTAAGAAGATGGCCGGCCACATGGGCTCTGCTCGGATCACCACCCAGAACCTGCAGGTCGTCAAGACTGATGCAGACCGTGGTCTGATCATGGTCAAAGGCGCTGTCCCCGGCAGCAAAGGCGGTTGGGTTACGGTCAAGGATGCGGTCAAGAAGCCCATCCCCGAGAACGTGATTTACCCTGCTGCCCTGCGATCTGCGGCAGCAGAAGCCAGCCGTCTTGCCGAAGAAGCCGCAGCAGCCGCTGCCGCTGAAGAGGCCGCAGCCGCCAAGGCCGCAGCCGAGGCAGAGCAGGCCGCAATGGAGGCCGCTGAGGCCGAAGCTGCCAATGCGACGCCGGCAGACGAAGCCGATGCAAACGACGCTTCTGAAGGAGGCGAGAAAAATGAAGGCTGATGCCATCAAGCTGGACGGAGCCGCAGCCGGTTCTGTCGATCTGGACGACGCGATCTTCGGCCTGGAGCCGCGCGCCGACATCCTGCACCGTGTTGTGCGCTGGCAGCGTGCCCGCGCCCAGCAGGGCACTCACTCGACCCTCGGTCGCTCCGAGGTCAGCTATTCGACCAAGAAGATCTACAAGCAGAAGGGCACCGGCGGCGCACGTCACGGTTCCAAGAAGGCTCCGATCTTCCGTCACGGCGGCATCTACAAGGGCCCGACGCCCCGCAGCCACGAGCATGACCTGACCAAGAAGTTCCGCAAGCTGGGTCTGCGTCATGCGCTGTCCGCCAAGCTGGCGGCTGGTGAGCTGGTCGTGATCGAGAATGCAGACCTGGCCGAAGCCAAAACAAGTGTTCTGGCCAAGCAGGTCGGTGCCCTTGGGTGGAAGCGTGCTCTTGTCATCGACGGAGCCAGCGTGAACGAGAACTTCGCCCGCGCTGCTTCCAATATCGCAAACCTGGACGTTCTGCCCTCGATGGGTGCCAACGTCTACGACATCCTCCGCAGTGACACTCTCGTGCTCACCAAGGCGGCTGTCGAAGCACTGGAGGCTCGTTTGAAATGAGCGCGAAGGCAGAACATTACGACGTGATCCGCAAGCCGATCATCACCGAAAAAGCGACAATGGCGTCCGATGCCAATGCCGTGGTGTTTGAAGTGGCGATCGAAGCCAACAAGCCCCAGATCAAGGAGGCCGTTGAGGCCCTCTTTGGGGTCAAGGTGAAGTCGGTCAACACGACCATCACCAAAGGCAAGGTCAAGCGGTTCCGCGGCGCACTTGGCACCCGCAAGGATGTCAAGAAGGCCTATGTCACCCTCGTTGAGGGTAACACCATTGACGTGTCGACCGGTCTCTAATACCTGACCCCATCGACTGGGCCCCGGATTCGTCCGGGGCCACGTTATTTAAGGCAAGGCCGGATTTATTCCCCCTTGATCGACAAGACTGGGACCTCCGGGGCCCTTGACACTAACAGCCGGGCACAAACCGCCCGCAAAGCAAACGGAAGACAGAAAGCATGGCACTTAAGTCGTATAAGCCGACGACGCCGGGCCAGCGTGGGCTGGTGCTGATCGACCGTTCGGAGCTTTGGAAAGGTCGCCCGGTTAAGGCCCTCACTGAGGGATTGACCAAGAATGGCGGCCGGAACAATACCGGACGGATCACGATGCGTCGTCGTGGTGGTGGCGCAAAGCGTCTTTACCGGATCGTCGACTTCAAACGGACAAAGTTTGATATGACGGCCGTCGTGGCCCGCATCGAGTACGATCCCAACCGGACCGCATTCATTGCCCTTATCCAGTACGAAGATGGTGAGCAGGCCTACATCCTCGCCCCGCAGCGTGTTGCCGTTGGCGACAAGGTCATTGCGGGCGCCAAGCAGGATATCAAGCCTGGCAACGCCATGCCTTTTTCTGGCATGCCCATCGGGACGATCGTCCACAACATCGAGATGAAGCCCGGCAAGGGTGGCCAGATCGCGCGTGCGGCCGGCACCTACGCTCAGTTCGTCGGTCGGGATGGCGGCTACGCCCAGATCCGTCTGTCGAGCGGTGAGCTTCGTCTTGTCCGTCAGGAGTGCATGGCCACCGTCGGTGCAGTGTCCAACCCCGACAACTCGAACCAGAACCTCGGCAAGGCCGGTCGCAACCGTCACTACGGTATCCGCCCGTCGGTCCGTGGTGTGGCCATGAACCCGGTTGATCACCCCCACGGCGGTGGTGAAGGCCGGACCTCTGGTGGCCGCCACCCGGTTACCCCCTGGGGCAAGCCGACCAAGGGTGCCCGCACCCGCGACAAGAACAAGGCGTCGTCCAGGCTTATCCTGCGCTCGCGTCACGCCAAGAAGAAGGGCCGTTAACACATGGGACGTTCAGTCTGGAAAGGCCCCTTCGTTGATGCCTATGTCCTGAAAAAGGCAGAAGCATCGCGCGAAAGCGGGCGTAACGAAGTCATCAAGATATGGTCGCGCCGTTCGACGATCCTGCCCCAGTTCGTGGGCCTGACGTTTGGCGTCTACAATGGCCACAAGCATATCCCGGTCAACGTGACCGAGGACATGATCGGCCAGAAATTCGGTGAATATTCGCCGACGCGGACCTACTACGGTCACGCTGCTGACAAGAAGGCAAAGCGCAAATGAGCAAGGAAAAGAACCCTCGCCGCGTGGCCGATAACGAGGCTATGGCAAAGACGCGTATGCTGCGGACTAGCCCTCAGAAGCTGAACCTCGTGGCTGCCATGATCCGTGGCAAGAAGGTGGACAAGGCCCTCACGGACCTTACCTTCTCGAAGAAGCGGATTGCCGGTGACGTCAAGAAGTGCCTTCAGTCGGCCATCGCCAACGCAGAGAACAACCACAACCTTGATGTGGACGAGCTCGTCGTTGCCGAAGCCTACGTCGGCAAGAACCTCATCATGAAGCGCGGTCGCCCCCGGGCCCGCGGCCGGTTTGGCAAGATCGTCAAGCCGTTCTCGGAACTCACCATTCTGGTTCGCCAGGTCGAGGAGCAAGCGTAATGGGTAATAAAGTCAATCCCGTCGGCATGCGTCTTCAGGTCAACCGGACCTGGGACAGCCGCTGGTTCGCAGACACCAAAGACTACGGTGATCTTCTTCTTGAAGACCTCAAGATGAAAGACTTCATTAAGAAAGAGGCCAAGCAGGCCGGTGTGTCCCGCGTGATCATCGAGCGTCCGCACCGCAAGTGCCGCGTGACCATTCACGCAGCCCGCCCCGGTGTGATCATCGGCAAGAAAGGCGCGGACATCGAGACGCTTCGCAAAAAACTTGCTGCGCTGACCGCTTCGGAACTGCACCTCAACATCGTTGAAGTCCGCAAGCCCGAACTGGATGCCGCACTGGTCGGCGAAAGCATCGCACAGCAGCTGGAGCGCCGGGTGTCTTTCCGTCGCGCCATGAAGCGCGCCGTGCAGAACGCGATGCGCATGGGTGCGCTGGGTATCCGGGTCAACGTCGCAGGTCGCCTTGGCGGAGCCGAGATTGCCCGGACCGAATGGTACCGTGAGGGCCGCGTGCCCCTGCATACCCTGCGGGCCGACATCGACTACGCGCTGACCGAAGCCACCACGGCTTACGGCATCATTGGGATCAAGGTCTGGATCTTCAAAGGCGAGATCATGGAGCACGATCCCCAGGCACGCGACCGCAAGCATGCCGAGCTTCAGGAGGGTGCGATCCCTCGTGGTGCCGGTGGCGGCCGTCGTGACCGCGACCGTTAAGGAGTAGATGAGATGCTGCAACCAAAGCGCACAAAATTCCGCAAGCTCCACAAGGGCCGGATTTCGGGCGAAGCCAAAGGCGGGTCAGACCTGAACTTTGGCACTTTCGGCCTCAAAGCCATCCAGCCCGAGCGGGTGACTGCTCGTCAGATCGAGGCTGCTCGCCGTGCTCTGACCCGTCACATGAAGCGTCAGGGTCGTGTCTGGATCCGTATTTTCCCGGACACTCCGGTAACCTCCAAGCCTACCGAAGTCCGGATGGGTAAGGGTAAAGGTTCCGTTGATTTCTGGGCCGCCAAGGTAAAGCCTGGCCGGATCATGTTCGAGATTGACGGCGTGACGGAAGTCGTCGCCCGTGAGGCCCTGCGCCTTGCGGCCATGAAGCTGCCGGTCAAGACCCGCACAGTCGTTCGCGAGGACTGGTAATCGGGCGCGCGCCTCGGCGCGCACCGTAAAAAATAGGGCCCTTGCCAAGCGATTGGCAGGGGCTTTTCACTAGCAGGACGGGGAATACTCGATTTGGCAAAGGGGCTGCGCCTTATCCCTTGCCAAGTTACCCCATCCCACCTATACGGCGCACTTCACCACCCACTCCACTGGAATCAGGGTGACGCTTTGCGCGGCCCTCCGGTGATGTTGAAAAAAGGAATATGGCGATGAACGCCACGGAATTGCGCGACAAGACGCCGGACCAGCTCCGCGAACAGCTTGTCGCATTGAAGAAAGAAGCCTTCAACCTCCGCTTCCAGCAGGCCACCGGCCAGTTGGAAAGCACGGCCCGTATGCGGTCCGTTCGCCGGGATGTTGCCCGGGTGAAGACGATTTTGAACCAAAAAGCAGCCGCAGCTGCACAGACGGAGGCCTGAGACCATGCCTAAGCGTATTCTTCAGGGCGTCGTGACCTCCAACCAGAACGCACAGACCGTCACCGTATCGGTCGAGCGTCGCTTCAAGCACCCGCTTCTGCAAAAGACGATCCGTAAGTCCAAGAAGTACCGGGCTCACGACGAGAACAACGCCTACAACGTGGGCGATGTGGTGCGCATTCAAGAATGTGCCCCAAAATCCAAGACGAAGCGTTGGGAGGTTCTGACCGTCGAGGTCTGAGCCAGCCAACTTCATCGAAACCCTGGGGCGCAGTAGCCGTCCCCAAAGGTCGGGAGAAACCAAATGATCCAGATGCAGACCAATCTGGATGTCGCTGACAACTCCGGCGCACGCCGAGTTCAGTGCATCAAGGTTCTGGGCGGTTCGCACCGCCGTTATGCATCCGTGGGCGACATCATCGTGGTGTCGGTCAAGGAAGCAATTCCGCGTGGTCGTGTTAAGAAGGGTGACGTGCGTAAGGCCGTCGTCGTTCGCACTGCCAAGGAAGTCCGCCGTGACGACGGCACCGCGATCCGCTTTGACCGGAACGCCGCCGTTATTCTCAACAACAACATGGAGCCTGTTGGCACACGTATCTTCGGACCGGTGGTCCGTGAGCTGCGCGCCAAGAACTTCATGAAGATCATCTCGCTGGCTCCGGAGGTGCTCTGATGGCTGCCAAACTCAAAAAGGGTGACACCGTCATCGTCCTGACCGGTAAGGACAAGGGCAAGAAGGGTGAGATCACCTCTGTTGACCCCTCCGCTGGCAAGGCCGTCGTAGACGGACTGAACGTGGCCATCCGCCACGTTAAGCAAAGCCAGAACGATCAAGGTGGCCGGACACCGAAGTCCATGCCCATCGCTCTGTCCAACCTGGCCATCGTCGATGCCAACGGCAAGGCAACCCGCGTCGGCTTCCGCATGGAAGGCGATGCCAAAGTTCGCTACGCCAAGACCACGGGGGACGTGATCTGATGCTTGATACTGCAAACTATACCCCGCGCCTCAAGGCTGCCTACGCCGCGACGATCAAAGCTGCGATGAAGGAAGAGTTCGGCTACAAGAACGATATGCAGATCCCGCGTCTGGACAAGATCGTTCTGAACATCGGCTGCGGTGCCGAAGCTGTTCGCGATAGCAAGAAGGCCAAGTCGGCTCAGGACGACCTGACGACCATTGCTGGTCAGAAGGCTGTCGTGACCAAGGCAAAGAACTCGATCGCTGGCTTCCGGGTCCGCGAAGATATGCCACTGGGCGCCAAAGTGACGCTGCGTGGCGACCGGATGTACGAATTCCTTGATCGTTTGGTCACTGTTGCAATGCCCCGTATCCGCGACTTCCGCGGCGTGTCGGGCAAATCCTTTGATGGTCGTGGCAACTACGCCACCGGCATCAAGGAGCACATCATTTTCCCCGAGATCAACTTCGACAAAGTCGATGAAGTCTGGGGAATGGATATCGTCATCTGCACCACCGCGAACACCGACGCGGAAGCGAAGGCACTGTTGAAGCTTTTCAACATGCCCTTCAACAGCTGAGCGCGGAGAGGAACCAGTCATGGCTAAGAAATCAATGATCGAGCGCGAGAAAAAGCGCGAACGTCTTGTCAAGCAATATGCCTCCCGGCGCGCCGCGCTCAAGGAGATCATCAACGACCAGTCCAAGCCCGTGGAAGAGCGTTTCAAGGCAAGCCTCAAGCTTGCCGAACTGCCGCGCAACTCTTCGGCAACCCGGCTGCACAATCGCTGCCAACTCACCGGGCGTCCCCACGCCTACTATCGCAAACTCAAGGTCAGCCGGATCGCGCTGCGGAACCTCGGTTCCAATGGCGAAATCCCCGGCATGGTCAAGTCGAGCTGGTGAGGAGCAACTGAGATGGCAATGAACGATCCCATCGGCGACATGCTGACACGCATCCGGAACAACCAGATGCGCGGCAAGTCGACCGTTATCACGCCGGCTTCCAAGCTGCGGGCCTGGGTGCTCGACGTGCTGGCCGACGAAGGCTACATCCGTGGCTACGAAAAAGTCACGGGCAAGGACGGTCACCCCGCCCTTGAAATCAGCCTCAAGTACTACGAAGGCACCCCCGTTATCCGTGAGATCAAGCGGGTTTCGACCCCCGGTCGTCGGGTGTACATGGGCGTCAAGGACCTCCCAACCGTCCGTCAGGGCCTGGGTGTTTCGATCGTCTCCACGCCCAAGGGCGTCATGTCGGATGCAAATGCGCGCGTTGCCAATGTTGGCGGCGAAGTGCTTTGCACCGTATTCTAAGGAGTAGGTCATGTCGCGTATTGGCAAGAAACCGGTCGAAATGCCTGCAGGGGTTCAAGCCTCTGTTTCGGGTCAGACCGTTGAAGTGAAAGGCCCCAAGGGGACCCGGAGCTTTACCGCAACCGACGACGTCACCATCACTGTTGATGGCAACGTCATTTCGGTCACACCCCGTGGCATGTCTAAGCGGGCGCGCCAGCAGTGGGGGATGTCCCGCTCTATGGTCGAGAACCTGGTAACAGGCGTTTCGACCGGCTTCAAAAAAGAGCTGGAAATCTCGGGCGTTGGTTACCGGGCACAGATGCAGGGCAACACCCTGAAGCTGGCGCTTGGCTATAGCCACGACGTCAACTTTGAGGTCCCCGCCGGCGTTACTGTGACCGCACCGAAGCAAACCGAAATTGTGGTAGAAGGCATCGATCAGCAGCTTGTTGGTCAGGTCGCCGCGAACATCCGCGAATGGCGTGCTCCCGAGCCCTACAAGGGCAAAGGGATCAGGTACAAAGGCGAGTTCATCTTCCGCAAAGAAGGCAAGAAGAAGTAAGGACGGGTATTATGGCAAACAGCAAAAGAACTCTGTTTCTGAAGCGCCGTATGCGCGTTCGGAACAAACTGCGGAAGGTGAATGCCGGGCGTCCTCGTCTGTCCATCCACCGTTCGAACAAAAACATCATGGTCCAGTTGATCGACGATGTGAACGGCGTGACGCTTGCGGCGGCCTCCTCCTTGGAAAAGGACCTTGGGATCGCAGGCAAGAACAACGTCCAAGCTGCAGCCAAGGTTGGTGCAGCGATTGCCGAGCGGGCGAAGGCAGCGGGTGTCACCGAGGCTTATTTCGACCGTGGCGGTTTCCTGTTTCATGGCAAGGTGAAGGCTCTGGCCGACGCTGCGCGTGAAGCTGGCCTCAAGATTTAAGGAGCGAAAGAAATGGCAGAACGCGAGAACCGCCGGGATCGTCGCCCCCGTGAGGACGCCACTCCCGAATTCGCCGACCGTCTGGTCGCGATCAACCGGGTTTCCAAGACGGTGAAAGGCGGCAAGCGCTTTGGATTTGCAGCCCTCGTCGTCGTCGGAGACCAGAAGGGCCGCGTCGGCTTTGGCAAAGGTAAGGCCAAGGAGGTCCCCGAGGCCATCCGCAAGGCAACCGAGCAGGCCAAGCGCCAGATGATCCGCGTTCAGCTGCGCGAAGGCCGCACGCTGCACCACGATATGCAGGGCCGTCACGGTGCCGGCAAAGTGGTCATGCGCAC
>JAQWWH010000038.1 GCA_029255105.1 Flavimaricola sp.
TCGGCGATCCAGTCAAAGGCATGGGCCGACAGCCCCTTGACCTCGCCCCCGCCCCCGACCGACCCGTGGTCGCCGGGAAACCACTCTTCGCGGTAAGGCAAGTCCGCCCGCGACGCTGCCGAAATATCCGCATCTTCCGCCAACCCTAGCGCCTGCCGGTTCAGCCGGTCGAGGTTGTCCCACCCGGTTGAGGCATAGGCCCGCCGACGCTCATCAATCGCCACCGCGTGCCGGGCCGATGCCACGCTGCGCGACAGCGCCGCATCGTGGAACCGGTGCCTGCCATTGAGGTATCCCGCAATCCACCAGTAGTTCGGCACCCCAAGGGCCCCGACCGTATCCCAGACCCCAAGGTAGGTGATCTTGAGGTTCACACACATTCCCGGCCGGTTTTGCAGCCGCCAGTCCCATTCGGCATCGCTGGTGGCGGTAAAGGGGGCAAGGTCGGCCCGGTAGGCAAAGCTTTCCTCGGCATCCGGTTTGGCGGACCGGCGGTTGCGGGTGCGGTAGCGGCGCATCGCCTCTTCCACCCGGTGGACATTCTCGCGCGGCGGGATCCCGCAGGACCGGATCAGACCGGCAAGGGACCGCGCGGTATAGGCGCCACGGGAAAAGCCAAAGATGTAAATCTCGTCCCCCGGTTCGTAGCAAAAGATCAGGGCGCGGTAGGCCTCCTCGATGTTTTGCTCAAGCCCCCAGCCAAGGGCGCCGCCGACATAGCGGTCAAGGACCCGGCCGATCGCGCTCAACCCTTTACCGCTGCCGACGCCCATCAGGTAGAACACCTGCTGGCTGCGCCCGTCCTGGGCGGTCAGCCGGACAGTCTGGGCAAGGCGGACCACATTGGTGGGGCTTTGCACGTCCGACCGGTTCCAGGTTCCGTCGCAAAAGATGGCGATACGCTTCATTTCGAGCTCCTTTCCTGCAGCAAAGGTCAGCCCCTGACCCTACGTCAAGTCAGGGTAACCCGCATTGCCCCTGCAAAGCGCGGCGCAGCGCGTTAAAAGAAGGGATGATACGTTCCCTTCTTACCCTGCTGTTCACCCTGACCTTTGTCGGCTCTCCTGCCCTGACGACCCCGTTTAGCGGGTTTGAGGCGGATCAGTTGCCGATTCCCCAGATCGATCCACCGATCCAGCCCGAAGGCTACGCCTTTGCCATCTGGGGTCTGATCTATGGCTGGCTGGTCGTCTCGGCGGTCTATGGGCAATGGAAGCGGCACCGTTCACCTGAATGGGACAAGGCGCGACTGCCCCTGCTGATCAGCCTTGCCATCGGGACACCCTGGCTGGCGGTCGCCAATGCCAGCGCGGTCTGGGCCACGGTAATGATCTTTGGCATGGCAGGCTTTGCCATCGCCGCCCTTCTGGCGGCCCCAAGGGCCGACCGCTGGTGGTTTCAGGCCCCTGTGGGCATCTATGCAGGCTGGCTGACGGCGGCGTCCTTTGTGTCCCTTGGCAGCACGGCGGCGGGCTTTGGCCTTGTCACCGATGCGATGGGCTGGGCCTACCTCGGGATCGGGCTGGCGCTGATCACGGCCCTTGTCGTGCAGCTTCAGGCGCCGCAGGCCCCGGAATACGGTCTGACGGTGATCTGGGCGCTGGTGGGGATTGTCGTGGCCAACGGCTACACATTGCCCGGCGTCAGCATGACCGCCATCGCCGGGATCGCTGTAATGGGCGCTGCCATCATCCTTGGACAGCGCAGAGCGGCCTGAGCCGCCCTACTTCAGGTGCTTGGACAATCGCGACGGCTGGGCCTTCTTGCGGCCCTTGAAGGGGTTCTTGTCCCCCTGATCGCGCAGGGTCATGCGGATCGGCGTGCCGGGCATGTCGAAATCGGCCCGCAAACCGTTCACCAGATAGCGCGAATAGCTTTCCGGAACCAACTCCGGGTGCGAGGTCATGACGACAAAGGCCGGGGGCCGGGTCTTGACCTGCGTGGCATAGCGCATCTTGATCCGTTTGCCGCCCGGGGCCGGTGGCGGGTGCTGTTCCAGCATGCCAACGAGCCAGCGGTTCAGGCGCGACGTTGACACGCGGCGGTTCCAGACTTCATGCGCCTTCATTATGGCGGCGTGCAAACGGTCCAGCCCCTTGCCCGTCTTGGCCGAAACGGTGACCAAGGGCGCCCCGCGCAGCTGGGGCAGCAGGCGTTCAAAGGCCTCGCGCAGTTCCTTAAGCTTTTCCTGCTTTTCGTCCTCAAGGTCCCATTTGTTGACAGCCACCACAACGGCACGGCCCTCACGCTCGGCCAGATCGGCGATGCGCAGGTCCTGCTGTTCAAAGGGGATGTCCACATCCAAAAGGACAACGACGACTTCGGCGAACTTGACGGCGCGCAGACCGTCCTGAACGCTCATCTTTTCAAGCTTGTCCTCGATCCGGGCCTTCTTGCGCATACCGGCGGTGTCAAAGATGCGCATAGGTACGTCTTCCCAGTCGATCGCGACCGAGATGGCGTCGCGGGTGATCCCCGCCTCGGGTCCGGTCAACAGACGCTCTTCGCCCATGATCTTGTTGATCAGGGTGGATTTGCCTGCGTTCGGACGACCGACAACAGCAATCTGAAGCGGCTTTTCCCGGGTGGGCACGCGGGGGGCATCCTCATCCTCTTCGCCGACATCGACATCGGTCTCGGGCTCGTTCTCTTCGAACTGGGCGCGGGCCTCAAGTTCGTCGGCGATGGGCATCAGGACCTGCAAGAGGTCGGTGATCCCCTCGCCGTGTTCGCCCGACAGGCGGATCGGTTCGCCCAGACCAAGGGAAAAGGCCTCAAGATATCCGGACTCGCCCGCCTTGCCTTCGCTCTTGTTGGCGGCCAGCAGGACGTGGGCGTTTTTCTTGCGCAGGATATCGGCAAACAGCTCATCCGTCGGCGTGATGCCGACGCGGGCATCAATCAGGAACAGACAGATATCCGCCATCTCGACCGCGCGTTCGGTCAGACGGCGCATCCGGCCCTGAAGGCTGTCATCCGTCGCATCCTCAAGCCCGGCCGAGTCGATGACGGTGAACTTCAGGTCGCCAAGGCGCGCCTGACCTTCACGCAAATCGCGCGTCACGCCGGGCTGGTCATCGACCAACGCGAGCTTTTTGCCGACAAGGCGGTTGAAGAGCGTGGATTTGCCCACATTGGGGCGTCCCACGATAGCAAGGGTAAAGGTCATGGCGTCCGGTCCTACATCAGACAGGCGCGATACACCCTTTGCGTCCTAACGGAAAGCCATCAGTTTGCCGTCTGCCGTAAGGACGTAAAGAACGCCCCCAGCCACGACCGGGCTCGACGCAGCACCAGCGGGCAGCGCCACATCCCCGACCGATGCCCCCGACACCGGATCGAATTGCCGCAAGAGACCATCCGACGACGCCACGATAAGGCGGCCACCCGCCAGGATCGGGCCGTAATGGACAAAGCGGGTGGTCCGGCGCGTCAGCCCGCCACCTTCTTCGGACAAGGGCAGCTGGACGCGCCAGATGGCCGAACCGGTGTTCCGGTCAAGGCGGACAAGCTGGTTGATGTCATTGATCACAAACAGAGAGTCGCCCGCAGGTGCAACAGGCCCTGCTGCCCCTTCGGTCGCGGTCCAGACCCGGTCCCCGGTGTTGGTCTGAAGGGCGACGATCCGGCCCGACATGTTGCCGATATAGACACGGCTTCCGTCAATCACTGGGTCCGCCGCGATGTCGCTTGCCGCCACGACCGCGGCATCCCCCGGACGGGCCCCACCGATCACTGTGGACCAGCGGCGCACGCCGCCATCGGGGAAGGTTGCGATCACTTCGCCAGAGGGGAACGGGATGATGGCCACGTCACCAGCGGCGGCAACGCCTGCCCCGCTGCCGAAATTGGTTGTCGAGGGGGTGCCTTGCAACTGCCAACGCACCCGGCCGTCATCCGTCTCGATCGCCCAGGCGCGACTATCGCGGCCTACGACATAGACAAGGTCGTCAAACACGGTCGGCGCGCCGCTGCCGGGGGCGTCAATGTCCTGGGTCCAGCGGACAGTCCCGGTGTCGACCGCCATCGCGGTGACAGTGCCATAGCCGGTCACGGCGTAAAGGGTGTCGCCGGACACGGCCAGACCACCACCAGAAATCTGCGCCCGGCGGTTGCCCTCGATCACCAGAGACCGGCTCCAAAGAACCTCGCCTGCTGTCGTCTGGGCCTGCACACCGGCGCCTGAATCAAGGGTGAACACCCGACCGTCCAACACCAAAGGCTCGGCCGTCAGTCTTTGACGGCGGTTGTTGCCGACCCCGATGTCGACCGCGAACACGGGGGTCAGCGTCGGGCCCAAGGCTGGATGCGGGATCATGTGACGGGCCGACCCGCCGCGCTGCGCGAAATCGGCGTTCAGCACCGGTGCGGGCAGCGAAATCGGTCGGGCCTCGTTGGTTTCGACCGCTTCAGCCCCGGGCATTCCGTCACGCAAGTCAAGCCGTTCGCCCGGCAGGATGAAGTCCGGCTCAGCGCAGGCACCAAGGAGTGCCAGAGCCATCATCGGTCCCAATAGTGTCCTAAGTGCCAACGGTCTGCCCTTTGTTTCGTTATTCTGGTCTTAGCGATCCGGGCCTAGTTGCCGGCGTTCGCATCGATCGTTCCACCCAAGGCCACGATCAGCCCTTGAGCGCGTTCGCGCAAGCTTTGAGTTGCTTCTGCATCCTCGGCAATCGCGGCCAACCCAGACAGGGCCGCCTCGATATCACCCGCCGACACATCCGCAAGGGCCAGTTGTTCGAGGGCCAGCATACGGTAAGGGTTGCCAGGCACGGCCAGCGCCTCAAGCGCGATACGCCGTTCGGCGGGGTCCATCGTGTCGGCCGACAGCATCAAGGACTTCAACGCGGCAAGGCCCCGATACTCATCGGGGATATCCGCGTCGACGGCCAAAGCGTCCAATGTCGCAATCGCGGCGGCGGTGTCGCCAGAATTCTGCTGCTCGGCCGCCGTGAACAGGGCGGTGACAGCCACGGCTGGGCCTTGGGGGTCAATCGCTGCCAACCCTTCGACCCGGCCCGCCGGATCGTTGACCTCAAGCGCACTTAGTAGGGCATCGCCCACCGCCTGTGCCTGTGCCTCGGTCTGGGCCTTGTTCCATTCATTCCAGGCAGCCCCTCCGACCAGCAGCAGGACGGCCAGCACGGCGATCCAGCCGTAGCGGCGCAACATGGCATAAAGCTGATCGCGACGCAGTTCCTCGGTCACCTCGTCGATGAAGCTTTCGTTATTGCTCACTTTAGCCCCCAGTCCTGCCAGTTCGCGCCCGTTCCCAGGGACCGACACCGCTTATCTTCGCTCTTCCATATCGTGACTGTACGCCGGTTGCCAAGACCCGCTCCTCAAACTGCCCAATGACTGCCCAATTCCGCTCGTATTGCCAGCTTATGCATAGCAGAAATCAGGGTTTGCTGCGGATGCGAGAGGACGCTTGCAGAAAATTCTGGGAATTCTTAATCTGAACCGGTCGGTTTAGCGTATTAAAGGTCAACATACTCTATTGTTTGGCTGGCTTCACGTTTAGATGGACCCGAAACCGCCAAGATCCGCTTGTCGACAGACGCAAGAAAGAAACGACTTATGAAGTTAATGCCCCTTTTGACCGCTGTACTGGTCTCGATCGCCCTCTACTTTCTGGTGCTTGAGCGCGACGCCCTGCTTGCCTTCGCACAGGTCGAGCAGACCGAGGGCGAGGCGCATGTTGCCACCCTTGGTGACAGCGAAGGGACCCATATCGTTTCTGTTGTCGCCGTCCATTCCGAAGCGCAGACAATTGACAGCGCCGTCGTGTTGCGCGGCCGCACCGAAGCCGCCCGGTCAGTCGAGGTTCGGGCCGAGACAAGCGGCCTTGTCATTTCAGAGCCTTTGCGCAAAGGCGCCTTTGTCGAAGCCGGCGACGTGTTGTGCGAGCTTGACCCCGGCACCCGCGCCTCCTCCCTGGCCGAGGCCCGTGCCCGCCTGACCGAGGCGATGGCCCGTGTGCCCGAGGCCGAAGCCTCGCTGGCCGAAGCGATGGCCCGTGTCCGCGAAGCCGAGATCAACGTAAATGCCGCCCGCCAGCTTAGCGAAGGTGGCTTTGCCAGCGAAACCCGCGTTGTCGGCGCCGAAGCATCTGTTGAATCCGCCGCCGCCGGCGTTAGCCGCGCAAACTCGGGCCTGATCGCGGCGCAGGCCGGGATCGAGGCCGCCCAGGCCGCCGTAGCCAGTGCTGAGCGCGAGATTGAACGCCTGACCATCACTGCCCCGTTCCAGGGTCTCTTGGAAACCGACACCGCCGAGATCGGCTCGCTCATGCAGCCCGGCGGATTGTGCGGGACGATTGTCCAGCTTGATCCGATCAAGCTTGTCGGTTTCGTGCCCGAGGCGGACCTGGACAAGATCCAGGTCGGCGCGCTTGCGGGTGCCCGGCTTGCCACTGGTTCCGAAGTGCAGGGAAGAGTGACCTTCCTGTCGCGGTCGGGCGATGAAACCACCCGCACCTTCCGTCTTGAGGTGACTGTTCCCAACCCAGACCTCGCGGTACGCGACGGACAGACCGCCGACATCCTTGTCGCCGCAGAGGGCCGCATTGCACATCTGCTGCCCCAGTCGTCGCTGACGCTTGACGATGGCGGATTGCTGGGCGTCCGGGCCGTTACGGCAGAAAATACGGCAATGTTTTATCCCGTTACCCTTCTGCGCGATACCGTCGACGGGGTCTGGGTCACTGACCTGCCCGAAAAGCTTGACGTGATCGTGACGGGGCAAGAGTACGTCATCGACGGTGTGGCCGTCGCCCCAACCTTTCAGGAGGCAAATGGATGACCGGTATCGTTGACTGGGCCGCGTCCCGCGCGCGGATGGTAATTGCCTTTGTCGTCCTCTCGCTTGTTGCGGGGGGCGCTGCCTATGTTGGCCTCCCCAAAGAGGGAGAGCCCGACATCGAGATCCCGGCCCTTTTCGTTTCTGTCCCGTTCGCTGGCATTTCGGCCGAGGATGCCGAGGCGCTTCTGGTCAAGCCGATGGAAAACGAACTGAGCGACCTCGACGGGCTCAAGACCATGTCCTCGACCGCCGCCGAAGGTTATGCGGCCGTAGCGCTCGAGTTTGAGTTCGGTTGGGACAAGACCCGCGTCATGGCAGATGTTCGTGACGCCATGAACAACGCCGAGGGCCAGTTTCCAGCCGGTGCAGACAGCTATTCGATTAACGAGCTGAACTTTAGCGAATTCCCCATCATAATCGTCAACCTGACCGGCGACCTGCCCGAGCGGACGTTGGTCAACGTCGCCAAGCAGCTTCAGGACCGCATTGAAGGCATCGACGCCGTCCTTGAGGCACAGTTGACCGGACAGCGCGACGAGATGCTCGAAGTGGTGATCGACCCGCTTCGCCTTGAAGCCTACAACGTTACGGCGGCTGAGCTGATCGGCGTTGTGGCCAACAACAACCTGCTGATCGCGGCGGGTGAAGTTGAAACGGCACAGGGGTCATTCTCGGTCAAGATCCCCTCCAGCTTTGACGAACCGCGCGACGTCTACAACCTTCCAGTCAAGACCGAAGGCGACCGGGTCGTTACCCTGGGCGATCTGTCGACGATTGCGCTGACGTTTGAGGATCGTACCTCGACCGCGCGCTACAATGGTGACACGACAGTCGCCCTTCAGGTGGTCAAGCGGAAGGGTTTTAACCTTATCGACACCGCGGCGCTGGTGCGCGAGGCGGTGGCAGCCGAACAGGCCTCCTGGTCGCCCGAACTTCAGGCCGCGATCACCGTTGGAACCTCCAACGACCAAAGCCGCCAGGTCGCCTCTATGGTCAGCCAGCTGGAAGGGTCGGTTCTGACCGCCATCGCGCTGGTGATGATCGTTGTTCTGGCCTCGCTCGGAACCCGGCCCGCCCTTTTGGTGGGCTTTGCCATTCCGACCTCGTTCCTGCTGTGCTTTGCCCTTCTGGCGATCATGGACATTACTATTTCAAACATCGTCATGTTCGGTCTGATCCTTGCCGTGGGCATGCTGGTCGACGGGGCCATTGTCGTTGTGGAATACGCCGACAAACGAATCTCCGAAGGCACCGGCCCCATGCACGCCTATGTGGAAGCGGCCAAGCGGATGTTCTGGCCGGTGGTTTCCTCCACCGCGACGACCCTTTGTGCGTTTCTGCCCATGCTGTTCTGGCCCGGTGTGCCGGGGCAGTTCATGGGGATGCTGCCCGTGACTCTCATCTTCGTCCTCTCGGCCTCTTTGGTCGTGGCACTGGTGTATCTACCCGTTCTGGGCGGGGTCACCGGCCGGATGAGCCGCAGCTTTGAAGGCGTGTCCGCCGCGATGAAGCGGCGGCTGCCATGGATTGTCCGTGCAGTGCTGGTGCCCCCATCGATGTTCGTGGTCTTTGTCGGCGCAATGCTGACGCTGAACCCCGGCTACCTGTCGGGTGAGGCAGTGCAGACGTCGGGTTTTGCCTCATCGCTGCCCGGCATCGTTTTGTTCCTTCTTGGGGCAGTCATGACCTCGATCACCCTCGGGGCCGCCAGGATAGAGCGTAAGGTAAAGACGGTTCGCGCTGGCTACCGCCGGTCGCCTTTTGGTTGGTTGATCCACTTCCTCACCGGCAACCCAGTCATGCCTCTCGTCGCGATCGGCACCGTCGGTTTCTTTGTCGTCAGCACATTCACCTACTTTGGCCAGAACAGTAACGGCGTCGAATTCTTCGTCGAGACCGAGCCGGAGCAGGCGATCATTTACGTGCAGGCCCGCGGCAACCTCAGCATCACCGAAAAGGATATTCTGGTCCGCCAGGTCGAAGACGCCGCCTTGGGTGTGCCGGGCATCCAGAGTGTTTTCGCCTTTGCCGGCGAAGGCGGTCTGAACGCCAATACCGCAGGTGCAGGCGGACCGCAGGACGCCATCGGCCAGCTTCAGATCGAGCTTGTCCCATGGGAAGACCGCCCTGCCTATTCTCGCCAGGAAGGCATACCGATTGACGAGCTCTCCGGTTCAGCCGTGTTTGCGGCGCTTAATGCCCGGATGGCCGAAATCCCCGGCATCCAGACCGAGGTTCTCGATCTGGCCCAGGGCCCGGGGGCCAGCAAGGCGATGCACCTGCAACTTTCCGGCGACAACTGGGAAGAGTTGCAGGCAGCCACCGCAACCGCCCGCGCCTACTTTGACGACCTTCCGGGCCTGACCCTCGTCGAAGACACCCTGCCCCTGCCCGGCATCGACTGGGAGATCACTGTCGACGTCGAAAAGGCCGGACGCTTTGGCGCCGACGTGGCGACGGTCGGGGCCATGGTCCAGCTGGTGACACGCGGCATCCTGCTTGACACCATGCGGGTCGATACCTCGGACGAAGAGATTGAGATCCGGGTGCGTCTGCCAGAGGAGGACAGGGTCCTGTCCACCCTCGACAGCCTGCGGGTCCGCACCCCCTCCGGCCTTGTGCCCCTGTCCAACTTCATCACCCGGACGCCGGTGGCCAAACTGGCCGAGATCCAGCGGATCGACCAACAGCGTTATTTCGACGTGCTGGCCGATGTGACACCCGGACTTGTCAAGATCACTGACACAGAGGCAGGCACCGACAGCATCATGACCGAGGAGGCCGCCTTGGCCGATCCGGCCATCGTCGCGGGGCTTGACGATGGCACGCTGGTGCGCACCCCCGTCAACGGGAATGAACGGATCGCCGTGGCGACCGAGTGGCTTGAAACCAATCCCCTGCCCGCCTCGGTGACATGGGAATGGACCGGCGACACCCAGGACCAGGAGGAAAGCGGCCAGTTCCTGATGACCGCCTTTGCGGGGGCCTTGGGGCTGATGTTCATCATCTTGCTGGCGCAGTTCAACTCTATCTACAACTCGGTCCTGGTGCTGCTGGCCGTGGTTCTGTCCACGACCGGCGTTCTGATCGGGATGCTGGTGATGGATCAGGCCTTCTCGATCATCATGACCGGGACGGGTATCGTGGCGCTTGCCGGGATCGTGGTGAACAACAACATCGTGCTGATCGACACTTATCAGGAATACAGCCAGTACATGCCCCGGTCCGAGGCGATCACCCGCACAGCAGAGGATCGCATCCGCCCCGTTCTACTGACCACCATCACGACGATGGCCGGTCTGGCGCCGATGATGTTCGGCCTCAGCCTCGACTTCATCGGGGGCGGCTACACCATCGACAGCCCGACCGCCCTGTGGTGGAAGCAGTTGGCAACGGCCGTGGTCTTTGGCCTTGGCATCGCGACGGTGCTGACCCTGATCTTCACGCCTTCGATGCTGGCACTGCGGGTCTGGGTCACCACCTATGTCCGCTGGTTTGCCCAGCTACTGGCCAAGCTGTCCTTTGGCCGCTCGAGCCGCGCCGCACAGGACTGGGCGCTCGCCCGCGAGGCCCGCCGGATCAAGGCGCCCGAGTTCATCTGGGCCGACCCGGATGAGATTGCAGCGGCCCCCATGCCCATCGCGCCGCCCCTGCGGGCGGCCGAATAATCGCTCAGACTGCCTCGGGTCGGATCACGACCCGGGGCAGAACCATCAAGGCCAGCACCATGGCCGCGACCGCGCAAAAGGCGATTGCCGCCACCATCGGCAAGGCTGTTCCGTCAAAGAACGGCGCTGTTAGCGTGATCATGATCCCCCCCGCCAGCATCTGAAGGGTCCCGCCAAGGGACGAGGCGAGCCCGGCGATATCGCCGTGATCGTCCAGCGCCATGACCATCGTCGTCGGAATGACGAGGCCAAGGCAGGCATTGCCCAGAAACAGGAACGCAATGATGACGGGCAGGCTGCCCAGCCCCGCCAGCGTCAGCGCCAGCAAGGCACAGCCAAACAGGGCAAATCCCATGACCGCCATCCGCATCACCGGCACCATGCCAAAGCGCCCGCCCAGCGGTCCGGCCAGTTGCGACGCCCCAAAGAACCCGATGCCATTGACCGCAAAGGCAAGGCTGAATTGCACCGGGCTCAGGCCAAAGGCCTCCGAATAGACGAAGGATGCGCTGGCGATAAAGACAAAGAAGCTGGCCATCCCAAAGCCGCCCACAAAGGTCAGGCCCATGAACACCGGATCGGCAAAAAGCACCTTTGCCCCCCGCAGCAATGATCGCATGTTGACCGGCACCCTCTTGTCGCGGGGCAGCGTCTCGGGCTGGGCAAAGGCGATCAACGCAAGGCTTAGGGCCGCAGCCACGCAAAGCACCCAGAAGATGACGCGCCAGCCTCCGAGGGCCACCAGCCCTGCCCCGGCCAGCGGCGCCAGCATCGGCGAGACCGAGATGACAAGCATGATCATCGCCATCAGCCGGGTTGCCGCCGCACCGGTATGCATGTCGCGGATGATCGCCCGCGGGATGACCATCACCGCCGCCGCCCCTATCCCTTGCAGGAACCGGAACGCAGTCAGCCAGCCAATCGTCGGGGCCAGAGCGCAGCCGATGCTGCCCAGAATGAAGATCGCCATGCCAACATAAAGCGGCGGCTTGCGCCCGACCTGATCGGCCATCGGACCGTAGACCAGCTGCGACACCCCAAAGGCGATGAAATAAAGCGTGAGCGTCTGCTGCGTTGCCGCGACCGTGGTGCCAAGGTCATCGGCAATGCGGGGCAAGGCAGGCAGGTACATGTCGATGGCAAACGGGCCGACAGCCGACAAAAGGCCAAGCACAAGGGCCGTGCGGAACAACGGGGACATTTTCGGGGTCCTGACATTCTGGGGATCGGCAATTGTGCCTTTGCCCAAGTCCTAGCCCAGCGCCCTTGCCCTGTCTATCGTGCGCGCGGCAGAAGGCAGCCGATCAGGCCGCCACCTGTTCCTCGGTCTCCTGACGGTGCCACAGATGGGCGTAGCGCCCCTCCTGATCCAGCAGGGCGTCATGGGTCCCCTCCTCAACGATCACCCCGTCCTCAAGCACCACGATCCGGTCGGCGTCCGCGATGGTCGACAGGCGGTGGGCGATAGTGATGACGGTGCGTCCCTGCCCCATCGCCTTGAGTTCGGCCTGAATCTCGCGCTCCGTCTCGGTATCGAGCGCACTCGTCGCCTCGTCCAAAAGCAGGATCGGCGGGTTCTTGAGAAGGGTTCGGGCGATGCCCACCCGCTGCTTTTCGCCGCCCGACAGTTTCAGACCGCGTTCGCCCACCGCCGTGTCATAGCCCTGTGGGAGGCTCATGACAAAGTCATGGATCTTGGCCGCCTTGGCTGCGGCCTCGATCTCGTCGCGTGTGGCGTCAGCGCGACCGTAGGCGATGTTGTATAGAATGGTGTCGTTGAACAGGACGGTATCTTGCGGCACCACCCCGATCTGGGCGTGCAGGCTTTCCTGCGTCACGTCGCGGACATCCTGCCCGTCGATCTTCAGGCTGCCGCCGGTGACGTCATAAAACCGGAACAACAGCCGGCCGATGGTGGACTTGCCCGACCCAGACGATCCGACGATGGCGACGGTCTGACCTTCCTTCACATGGATGCTAACGCCTTTCAGGATAGGCCGCTCGGCATCATAGCCGAACATAACATTGTCCAGAACGACCTCGCCACCGCGCACGACCAGTGGCTTGGCACCGGGTTTGTCCAGCACCTCGGCGGGTTGTTCCAACAGTTCGAACATATCGCTCATGTCGATCAGGGCCTGCCGGATTTCGCGGTAGACGGTGCCAAGGAAGTTCAGCGGCATCGTGATCTGGATCATATAGGCGTTGACCATGACGAAGTCGCCCACGGTCAGGGTGCCAGCCTGTACCCCCATCGCGGCCAGCACCATCACGATGACAAGGCCCGAGGTGATCAGGAAAGACTGACCAAAGTTCAGGAAAGCGAGGGAATAGTTCGTTTTGATGGCGGCGGCGGCATAGGCCTCCATCGCGCGGTCATACCGCTCGGCCTCGCGGGCCTCGGCACCAAAGTATTTGACGGTTTCAAAGTTCAGGAGGCTGTCGATGGCCTTCTGGTTGGCGTCGGTGTCCTGATCGTTCATCACCTTGCGGATCTTGACCCGCCATTCGGTCACCTTGAACGTGAACCAGACGTAGATCGAGATCGTGGCCAGAACGACCGCCAGGTACCAGGCATCGAACAGGAAAAACAGAACGCCCATAATCAGGAGGAGTTCCAACACCAGCGGACCGATCGAAAACAGGATAAAGCGCAACAGAAAGTCGACGCCCTTCACCCCCCGTTCGATCACCCGGCTCAGGCCGCCGGTCTTGCGGGTGATGTGATAGCGCATCGACAGTCGGTGGATGTGGGTAAAGGTCTCAAACGCCAGTTGGCGCAGCGCCCGCTGGCCGACGGGGGTAAAGATCACGTCGCGCAGCTGCTGAAAGCCGACATTCAACAGGCGGATCACCCCATAGGCGACGGTCAGGCCGACCGCCCCCATGGCCAGCGCCATGGCCGGTACATTGGGTTCCGCCCCAAGGGTGTCGACCGCCCATTTGAAGAACAGCGGGGTGGTCACGGCCACAAGCTTGGCAATGACCAGCATTCCCACGGCCAGGATCACGCGAACCTTCACGCCCGTTTCGCCCTCGGGCCAGAGGTAGGGAACGACCCGGCGGATCGTCCGCCAGCCGTCTACCTTGGCATTGTTCAGATTTGCGTTGGTCTTGGCCAGTCGCCGCATCAGTGCCTCCGGCCGGACCCGGCCATTGTTTCGGCCTCCATAGGTAGGGGGCCGGGCGGGTATTGACCAGTGGGCGACGGATTATTCAGCGATCTGACCGTCCTCAAGCTCGGGCAAGCGGAAAATCTGGCCGGGATAGATCAGGTCGGGATTGCGGATCAGGTCCTTGTTGGCCTCGAACACAGCGACATACAGAATGCCCTCGCCATAGCGGTCGCGGGCGATGGCCCAGAGGGTGTTGCCCGGCTGGACCGTGCGCACGGCGACCGAAAAATCCTCGCGCTCTGTATCCTGGGCCATCACGGCGGCGATGGTCTCGCGTTCTTCGCGCAGGAACGGCGTCTCGATCCGGGACAGGACCGCCCCGTCTGCGTCAAGCTGATCAACCCGCAGGGTATAGACCCCCGTCGCCACGTTGCGCAGCTGGGTGGACCATGTGCCAATCTCTGAGATCGGAGCCTCTGCCACCGGATCGTTGTCCAGATAGACCCGCACGCTGCCAGTAGAGGTCGCGCGACCGGCCACAGTGACCTCACCGCTGTCATCATAGCTGATCGTGTCGAGGGCGACGGTGCGCAACACCTCTGGCGCGACTTCGGAGGCACGGGCGGGTTGCAGAACCCGCACCCCTTCGGCGTCCGCGATCAGGACCGGAGGTGTCGTTGCAGGCTCCACCGCCGGCGCAGCGATGCCCGGCGCCTCAAGGGCGACTTGCGGTTGCGGGGCCACTGTCGGCGCGACCTCGGGACCTGGCGGGTCGGCCAAGGCGACGTCGTGGCCTTCGGTCCCCTCAACCACTGCTGTCGCTAAATCCGGCGCGGCAGTGACCAAGGCCGGATCAGGAGCGCCGGGCGCTGCGGTGGCCACGGCCAAGGGGGCATCCGAGGTGGCCGCTTCGGCCACGCCCGGTTCAGCGGCTGTCGCAGCCGGTTGGGCATCCCCTTCGGCAGGGGTCTGTGCTGTCGCCTCTTGGGTTGCCTCTGCCACGGTACCCTCAACCGGCGCGGTGGCAGCCGATGGGGCCACGGTCCCGGCCACAACATCCGCCGCAGCCTCGGCGATTGATTGGCCTGCGTCTGCTGCAACCTCTGCTGCAACCTCTGCCGCAACCTCTGCTGTGGCCTGCTCGATCGTATCGGCGATGGCTGACGCGGCCTCGGCCAACGCCGTTTCGAGGGTGGCTCCGTCAAGGGTTGGGGCATCTGCTTCGGCCATAAGAGCCATCGGCTCCGCTTCGGCCTCTGACGTTGACGCGTCATCGGCTGGCGCAGGCTGTTCCGGTAAAGTCTCGGCCTCTGCCAAAAGTTCGGGCGCAGGCTCCACCGCGGCAACGGTTGGCGCGATGATGATCGTTGCCTCTGACGGAACAGCCTCACCGGCGGGATCAGCCATCAGCGACAGGACACGGGGGCGGTCCGACGCGCCAAGGTCCAGGAATTCGACAAAGCGGCCCGACCCATCGGCAGAGGTTTCGTTGACCACGGCATTGTCCAAAAGGATCGCCACCATCATGCCCGCAGAGGCGGTCCCGGCCACGATGCCAGAGCCGTCGGCCTCGATCCGCACAACCTCAAAAGCTGGTGCCGCAATCGCGGCAGACGATTCGGCCACCGGGGCCGGATCAATGGCCCCAGACACTTCGGGTGTGGCGATATCGGTGGGTAGCAGTTCTGCTACGGCAGCGGTTTCCGGCGCTGCGGTGCCTTCTGACACCGACGCTTCTTGCGGCTGAGTGGCTGTTTCGCGCATACCGGCAACCGTCACATAGAGGGCAACCGCCCCCCCCAATACGGCACCTGCCCCCAAAGCGAGCCGCATCCCTTGCGTCAAAGCCAACACACGTCCTCCTGTCCTGAATCCCCCGCGCAAGCCCCCAGTCGTCACGCTTGCGGTTGAGCGACCTTATCAACCCCGGTATGAGCGGTCAAAAGCTGTTCTGACAGCTCGTCCGCAGGGTTAAAAGGTGATACAACATGGCAACCATCCCCACGTCGATCTGTGTCTTTTGCGGCTCTCGCTCGGGCGTGCGGCCCAGTTATGAGGCGGCGGCGCTTGAAACCGGAGCCATGCTGGCGCGGAACCGTTGGCGGCTGGTCTACGGGGCGGGCGATGTCGGGCTGATGGGAACCGTCGCCCGCGCGGTGCAGGCCGAAGGCGGGCTGACCTTTGGCGTAATTCCGATCCATCTGGTCCAGCGCGAGGTCGGGCGAACCTCGCTGGACAGCTACGTCGTCACTGAAACGATGCATGAGCGTAAGAAGGTCATGTTCATGAACGCCGACGCGATCGTGATGCTGGCCGGTGGGGCCGGATCGCTGGACGAATTCTTTGAGGTGCTGACATGGCGGCAGCTTGGCCTGCATGACAAGCCCGTGGTGCTGTTGAACACCGAAGGCTACTGGGA
>JAQWWH010000039.1 GCA_029255105.1 Flavimaricola sp.
TTTCATGCCATGGGCGATGTCCAGCTTGGCCCCGGCAAGGGCGCCCGGTTTGAAACCCATGCCCGCGACGAGGGCCGGTTTCGCGTGACCGGTAATCCCGCAGACCTTTATGCCTTTCGCACCCCGTCATTGCGCAATGTCGCCCAGACCGGCCCCTATGGCCATGCCGGCGGGCACCGGAGCCTTGCGTCCTATATTACCGCCCATGCCGACCCCCTTGCCGCCCTTGAGGGCTATGACCGGGACGAGGCGGTTCTGCCCACATTCGGGGCGGCGGACTGGCGGATCCTTGACGATCCGATCGAACTGGCGGCCATCGAGGCGGCGGTGGGTTTTGTCCCTGTCCCACTGACCGAGGAGGATCTGGCGTCCCTGGTCGCCTTTCTGGAAAGCCTGAGTGATCCCGTGGCCCTTGAGGGCAGGCTGGGTGTGCCGGAGGCGGTGCCCAGCGGGCTGACGGTGGTCAATCCTTAGGGCGATGGGCTGGCCCCAGGGCGATGGGCTGGCGTTGAGAGAAAGGGGGGCTCTGCCCCCCGGCCTGCGGCCTCCCCCCGGGATATTTTGGGCGAGATGAGGATCAGGGCTGCGGGCTGCGGTTTATTGTGAGCGGTGTGTTGGCGCTGGCGTCGAGAGGGCCGCTTTGGCTGCCGTCCGGCCAGGTGACTGTCACCCGGGTCGTGGTTGCCGTGCCGAGGCCGAAATGCAGGGGCAGGGCCTGTCCGCTGCCGTGGCCCCCGCCGATGGTGACCTGCTGGATTTGCGGCCCGAACGGCCCTTCGACCGTGACCGTGGCGCCGATGGCCTCCCGGTTGCCGCCGGGTTGCTGCAGGGCGATGCTGAGCCAGTTGCCAGTGTCTGGCGTGATGTTGCGATAGAGTTCGAGCGGCGCCCGCCGGTTGACGACGACGAGATCGAGCCGCCCGTCATTGTCCAGATCCGCCAGCGCTGCGCCGCGCGACCGTTCGGTGGTGGCGATGCCCGCGATGTCGCCCACCTCAACGAAGGTGCCGTCCGGTTGCTGCATCAAGAGGTTGTTGGGATCGTGGATCGCATTGGTGGGCATCTGGTCGACATTACCCTTGGCGATAAAGAGATCGGCCCGTCCGTCATTGTCCACATCCCCAAATTGCGCGTGCCAGCCGGTCGAGGGCCGCCCGTCATCCCCCAGATATGGCCGGTGCGCCGTGGTCCCCAGCCCGTAAGGTGCGCCGACATAGGTGCCGTCCGGCTGCGCCAGTTGCAGGAGCTGGTCCCCCATGGAGGTCAGCATCACCTCGTCCCGCCCGTCGCCCGTCAGGTCCCGGCTGGCGATCCCCATGCCCCAGAGGGCGACCCGTTGCCATCCGTCCACCTCGGTCAGGAACCGCTGGTCGGCAATGTCCCACATCTGTTCGGATCCTCCCCGGACGTAATACTGCCGGTCATTGGAGATCCGCAGCGATGGCCGCCCCCGGGCATCCCGGGCGGCCAGCATCGACAGGGCGCAGAACCCTGGGGTGAGCGGCGTCGCATGATAGCCGAAGGCGGCCGTTCCCGGCCCGTCCGAGGCCGGGCGCGCCAGCCGGGTGGGCCGCAGCAGGGCGTTGTCGTCGCAAACCTCGAACGGGCCGTTGGGATCGGCCCGATCGACGTAGTGACCGATGGCCAGCGTTGGCAGGTCATCCCCCTCCCACCAGGCGGTGAAGGCGGTGGTCCAGCTGTCGGGCGCGGGTACTGCCCAGCTTTCGGTGACATCGGAAAAGCTGCACTCCGGCCCGCCTTGCAGAACCTGATCCGGGCCGACCCGCAGGACGTAGAGGTCAAGATAGTCATCCCCGTCGATGTCGATGGGGTAGGCCCCTGTCATGCCGGTGATCGCGGGAAAGGGTGCGGGCGAAAAGCGAAAGTCGCCGTCGTTGTGAAGGAGCATGGCAGGGCTCGTGCCGCCAGCTGCCAGAAGCTCTGGCAGGGTGTCGCCGTCGCAGTCAAAGACCACCAGGCCGCCGCCGACAAAGTGTTCCCAGCCGCCTTCATAGCTGTGCAGAGGCAGGGTGTCCGAGCGATCCTCAAAGCTGGGTTGGGCCATGAGGGGGGCGGTGGCGGCAAGCAGAGCAAGCAGTGAAAATGGGGCGACATGTTGAGAAAGTGAAAGTTGGGGCGGCTTTCTGGAGCCGTTTGCCGCCACAAATATCGAAAATTTACTGATCATGATGCAGCCATCAATTCCTTGCCATCCCCGAGCAGCTGGTCCGTGACGGCAGAAAGCGCCAGGGCTGTGGCGCCCTGTGCCCAGACCATGTCGCCCCAGGCGTGGATCTCGATCTTGCAGGGAACACGATCGTCGGTCAGGGTCAGGCCCTGCATTTCCGCCAGCACTTCTTCTGCGTAAAGGTAGTCGTATTGTATCCGTTCACCGGACAGAACGATCAGTTCTGGATCAAAGATCTGGATGACATTGGACAGGCCCAGCGACAGGTAGCGACCGGCCCGGCGAAAGATGTTCTGGGCGGCGATGTTGCCGGACTTGGCCTCGGCGAACAGGGTTTCGAGCATGGCCTGCGGACTTTGCAAGTTGCGGCTTGACCGGCCGAGCGCGGTCGAGGCTTCGCGGGCCAGTGCATAGTCGGCAAGATAGGCCTCAAGACAGCCACGCCGCCCGCAGCGGCAGAGCGCCCCGTCCAGTTGCACCTTGGTATGTCCCAGTTCGAGGCCCATCCCGCGCGAGCCGCGAAAGAGGCGATTGTTCAGCACAACACCCATGCCGACGCCATGTTCGATGGTCACAACAACAAAGTCCGACATGGCCCGCCCGACGCCGAACCACAGTTCGGCGAGGGTCAGCACGTTGGCGTCGTTGTCGATGAGGGCGGGCAGGTTGAACCGCTCTTCTATCACGGCCTTCAGCGCCATGTTGCGGATTGAAAGATGTGGCGACCACAGGACGATACCGGTTTCGTGATCGACCAGCCCGGACATGCCGACGCCGATCGCACTGACATCGGTTAGGGTGCGTTCGGTCCGGGTCAGCAAGGCCCGCACCAATGCCTCGATCTCTTCGAGGATCTGGTCGGGCGTCTTGCGCATGGGGGGGGTCGGCAGGGTCACTTCGGCCATTATCCGGCCTGCGAAATCCGTCATCACGGCAGAGTGGCGTTCGTCGGACAGCTTGATCCCGATGACGATGCGGCTTTCTGGAACAACTTCCAGGGCAACAGGGGGGCGACCCCGGGTGCCATCCCGCGAATCGCGGGGCGTGCCTTCCACCTCACGCAGGAGACCCTGGCTGATCAGGTCAGCGCAGAGGGCGGTCACTGACCCTGCGCTGATGCCAAGGGCGCGGGTGACGTCGGCGCGGGCTGCCCGTCCTGTGGCGCGGACATGCTCAAACACCTGCTGTCTTAGCGGCTTGGTCTCGGGGCCGGGGCTGGACAGCAAGGGGCCGCAGCCGGATGGCGTGCCATCCGATTCGGAACCCTCTTGATCCAGTTGGTCGTACATAACTTCACGCTCCGAACTATTTCTGCAGGTGCGAAGGTGAATCAGGACCTTCGTTCGCAAGCTGCCTAGATATTTGGCGGCTGTTGCGATGAAATCCCGTATTTAGAGCGCATGTCTAGCATTTTTATTTTGACAACTGAAGAAATAAGTCGATGCTCTCGCTTCAGGACACGAGTCCACGATTCCATGTTGGGATCGACTTCTGGGAGGAAAGATATGCATAAGGCAATTATCGCCGCCGCGCTGGCGGTGGTCGGTTTCAATTCGGCTGCGATGGCTGAGGGAATGTTGGTCGGGGTTTCCTGGGCAAGCTTTCAGGAAGAGCGCTGGAAGATCGACGAGGCCGCAATGGTCGCGGCCATCGAAGCCAACGGAAACAGCTACGTTTCCGCAGACGCACAGTCGTCGTCGACCAAGCAGCTTGCTGACGTCGAGGCTCTGATCGCACAGGGCGTCGATGTTCTCGTGATCAACGCCTGGGACAAGGACGCCATCGGGCCGGCAATCGACGCCGCTGCCGCAGAAGGCATTCCGGTCATTGGCTACGACCGTCTGATCGAAGACGACCGCACCTTCTACCTGACCTTCGACAACGTCGGTGTCGGCCGGATCATCGCAGAAAGCGTGATGGCCGTTCAGCCCACCGGCAACTATGCCATCATCAAGGGCGACCCCGGTGATCCGAACGCAGGTTTCCTGCTGCAGGGCATGATGGAAGTCATTGGTGGCGCCGTTGATTCGGGCGACATCACCATCGTCGGCGAAGCCTTCTCGGACAGCTGGAAGCCTGAGAACGCGCAGACCAACATGGAGCAGATCCTGACCGCCAACAACAACATGGTTGACGCGGTACTGTCCCAGAACGACGGCATGGCTGGTGGCGTTGTTGCAGCTCTTTCCGCTCAGGGTCTCGTGATCCCGGTCGGTGGCCAGGACGGTGACCTTGCTGCGATCAACCGCGTTGCCCGTGGCTCACAGACCGTGTCTGTCTGGAAAGATGCGCGTGCCCTTGGCACCGCGGCTGGCGACATCGCCTCGGCTCTGGCTGAAGGCACGATGATGGCCGAAATCGAAGGCGCGTCGATGTTCGACGGTGGCGAGCGTGGTATTCCGATCCACGCGATCCTCCTCGACCCGACCCCGCTGACCCGCGACAACCTGAACGTTGCGATCGATGCAGGTCACATCACCCAGGAGCAGGCCTGCGAAGGCGCTTTGGACGGCGTAGCCGGCTGCTGATCGGGGACTGAAAGAGGCCGGCGTCGGGGCTTTCCCTCGACGCCGGTCGGCCATTATTCAGGCTTTGACCTGAACTTGGCGATACACGGTCGGGCTTTGCATCGTGCCAAGGCCTTGCCCATTGTCACTGACCCGCCGCTTGGGCGCGGACCTGACCATTGGATATCACCATGACGGACACTTCGACCAAGCCCGCGGCGGCCAGTTCAACGACTGGTTCGACCTCGGCGCCAAGCGCCGGACCCCTGACGCGGTTCCTGCGTGCGACCGAAATTGACACCCGCCTTCTGGGCATGATGGGTGCCTTGTTGCTGATCTGGCTGGTGTTCCATTTCTATGGTGTCATCTTCAACGGGTTCGGCGCCTTTCTGACACCGCGCAACCTTTGGAACGTCTCTGTCCAGATGTCCTCGATCGGGATCATGGCGACGGGGATGGTGCTGGTCATCGTGACCCGGAATATCGACCTCTCAGTCGGCGCCATTCTGGGTGTGACCGGCATGGTTATGGGGATCCTGCAGGTCGAGATCCTGCCGCAGTATCTGGGCCTTGGCCATCCGGCAATCTGGGTCATCACCGTCATCGTCGGCATCTTTGTCGGGGGCTGCATCGGCGCCATTCATGGCTGGCTGATCGCCTATCGCGGCATTCCATCCTTTATCGTCACCCTGGGCGGTCTTCTTGTCTGGCGTGGTGCGGCCTTCCTGTCGGCCAACGGCAAGACGATCTCACCAGTTGATGCGACCTTTACCCTTCTGGGCGGCGGGCCCTACGGCGCGATCGGCGCGGTGGGCAGCTGGACAGTCGGCGTGATCGCCTGCCTCGGCATTCTGGCAGCGCTTTACGCTGGCCGCCAAAGCCGCAAGCGGCACGAATTTCCCGTCCGTCCCATGTGGGCCGAGATTTTCATGGGCCTTCTGGGCTGTGGTCTTGTCATCGGGGCCGTCCTTGTCGTGAACGCCTATCCCTGGCCGCGTGGCATCGTGAACAGCTATATCGAGGCCAACGGCATCGTACTGGCCGAGGGCGAGACGCTCTTTATCAGCCACGGTTTTGCCTACCCGGTTCTGATCATGCTCACCGTCGCGCTTTTGATGACGCTTCTGGTCAGCCGGACCCGGTTTGGCCGCTATGTCTTTGCCATCGGGGGCAACCCCGAAGCGGCGGCCCTTGCCGGTATCAACGTACGCTGGATGACGCTGCGGATCTTTGCACTGATGGGCGCTTTGGCAGGGTTGGCGGCGGTTGTGGCCTCGGCCCGCCTGAACTCGGCCACCAACGCGCTGGGGCTTTTGGACGAACTCTACGTCATCGCCGCAGCGGTCGTCGGGGGCACCAGTCTGGCGGGGGGCGTCGGCACGATCTACGGGGCGATCCTCGGGGCGCTGGTCATGCAAAGCCTGCGGTCCGGGATGGTGTTGATCGGCTTCGACACCGCCGTTCAGCAGATCGTGGTGGGATCGGTACTGGTCCTCGCCGTCTATCTCGACAACCTGTATCGCAACAGAGCGAAGTGAGGGTCAGGGCATGAGCACAGAACGCACAGGAACGCCGATGGTCGAGCTGCGCGACATCTCGATCGCCTTTGGGGGGATCAGGGCCGTCGACGGTGTCTCGCTTGACCTTTATCCGGGCGAAGTCGTGGGCCTGCTTGGCCATAACGGGGCCGGCAAGTCGACGCTGATCAAATGCCTGTCGGGGGCCTATAAGGCCGATCACGGCCAGATCTTCATCAACGGGCAAGAGGTCACGATCAACAACCCGCGCGACGCGCGCGAGTACAACATCGAGACGATCTACCAGACGCTGGCGCTTGCCGATAACCTTGATGCGGCCTCCAACCTCTTTCTGGGCCGTGAACTGGTGACGGGCGGCGGTCTTCTTGACGACGCAAGGATGGAGGCTGAAACGCGCCGCATTCTGGCCCGCCTCAACCCCAACTTCAAAAAGTTCAAGGACCCGGTCAGCGCCCTGTCCGGTGGTCAGCGTCAGTCGGTCGCCATTGCACGGGCCGTTTATTTCAACGCCAAGATCCTGATCATGGACGAGCCGACGGCCGCCCTTGGTCCGCAGGAAACCCAGATGGTGGCCGAGCTCATTCACGAGTTGAAGCGTGATGGACTGGGGATCTTTCTGATCGACCACGACGTGCATGCCGTTAAACAGCTGTGCGACCGGGCGGCGGTCATGAAGAACGGCCAGTTGGTCGGCGTGGTCAAGGTCGACGAAGTGACCGAAGACGACCTTTTGGCGATGATCATCCTTGGAAAGAAGCCAGAACATCTGGCGGCCTGAATAATTGGGGCGAAAATGGCGACCTACATCGGCCTGGACCTTGGGACGTCGTCCTTAAAGGCGATCCTGATCGACGTGGACGAGACTGTCCTGGCAGAGCACACCGTGCCCCTGTCGGTGCAGCGTCCGCACGACGGCTGGTCCGAACAAGACCCGGCAAGCTGGGCCGCTGCGACAGATGCGGCCCTTGCCGCCCTTGCGGGCAAGGCCGATTGCAGTGCCCTGGCCGGGATCGGACTGTCGGGCCACATGCATGGTGCGACGCTGCTAGACGCCGAAGACCGGGTGTTGCGGCCCTGCATGCTGTGGAACGATACGCGCAGCGCGGCGCAGGCGGCCCGGATGGACGCCGATCCGCGCTACCGCACCATCACCGGGAACATTGTCTTTCCCGGCTTTACCGCGCCCAAGGTCGATTGGGTCCGCGAGACTCAGCCGGAGGTCTTTGACAAGATCGCCAAGATTCTGTTGCCAAAGGACTACCTGCGCCTGCATCTGACTGGCGGCCATGTGGCCGAGATGTCGGATGCGGCGGGGACAGCCTGGTTTGACACCGGCGCGCGGGACTGGTCCGACGCCTTGCTGGCCGATTGTCACCTGTCGCGGGCGCAGATGCCCAGCCTTGTCGAAGGCTCTGCCATTTCCGGAAGGCTCCGGGATGGTTTTGGCCTGCCGCCGGTGCCTGTTGCGGGCGGGGCGGGGGACAATGCGGCGGCGGCCATCGGGGCGGGGGTGGTGCAGGACGGCACGGCCTTCCTGTCGCTTGGCACCTCGGGCGTGCTGTTCGCGGCCAACGACGGGTACAGGCCCGATCCGGCAACCGCCGTCCACACGTTTTGCCATGCGGTGCCGGGGACCTGGCACCAGATGGGGGTGATTCTGGCGGCGACAGACGCGCTTGAGTGGCTGGCCCGCCTGACCGGACAAACGGCGGCGGAGCTGACGCGGGACCTCGGGCCCTTGCAGGCACCCGGCCGCACCCTGTTCCTGCCCTATCTGGGGGGAGAGCGGACGCCGCACAACAATGCCGCCATCCGGGGGCAGTTCCTGCACCTTGATCATGCGACCGATGCCAAGGCGGCGACGCGGGCGGTGCTGGAAGGGGTGGCCTTTGCCTTTGCCGACAGCCGCGATGCGCTGGCGGCCACGGGCACGACGATCCGGCAGGCGCTGGCCATCGGGGGAGGGGCGAAATCTGCCTATTGGCTTGAGGTGCTGGCAACGGTCCTTGGCTTTCCACTGGATGTGCCGCGGGCGGGCGACTTTGGCGCGGCCCTTGGGGCGGCCCGTCTGGGACGGATGGCCGCAACTGGGGCAGGGGCAGAGATCGCCACCACCCCACCCATTGAGCGCACCGTCACACCGGATGCCGGACTGACCGCGGCCTTTGCCGAGGGCCACGCCCGCTATCGCGACAGCTATCAGGCCCTTAAGGGCCTTCATTGAAAGGGGTTGAGGACATGACAGACTTTTTCGGGGGTATACAGCCCGTCGTCTATGAAGGGCCGAACGCCAAGAGCGATTTTGCCTTTCGTCACTACAACCCCGACGAAATGGTGATGGGCAAGCGGATGGCAGACCATCTGCGCTTTGCCATCGCCTATTGGCACTCCTTTGCCTGGCAGGGGGGCGACCCCTTTGGCGGCCAGACCTTTGAGCGGCCATGGTTCGGGGACACGATGGACCTTGCCCGGCTGAAGGCCGATGTGGCCTTCGAGATGTTCACCATTCTGGGCGCGCCCTATTTTTGCTTTCACGATGCGGACGTCCGCCCGGAAGGGGCTGATTTTGCAGAGAATACCCGCAACCTGCGCGGCATCACCGACTATTTCCAGGGCAAGATGGAAGACACCGGGGTCAAGCTGCTTTGGGGCACGGCGAACCTGTTTTCGCACCGGCGCTACATGTCGGGGGCAGCGACCAACCCCGACCCGGAGGTCTTTGCCTTTGCCGCGGCAACCATCAAGACCTGCATGGATGCCACACACCAGCTGGGCGGCGAGAACTATGTGCTGTGGGGCGGGCGTGAAGGCTACGAGACACTGTTGAACACCGACATGGGCCGCGAACGCCAGCAGGCGGGCCGGATGTTGCAGATGGTTGTCGATTACAAGCACAAGATCGGCTTTGGCGGGACGATCCTGATCGAACCCAAGCCGCAGGAACCGACCAAGCACCAGTACGATTATGATGTCGCGACCGTCTACGGGTTCCTCAAGGATTTTGGCCTTGAGGGTGAGGTCAAGGTCAACATCGAACAGGGCCACGCGATCCTGGCCGGGCATTCGTTCGAACATGAGCTGGCCCTGGCGCGGGAGTTGGGGATTTTCGGTTCGATCGACATGAACCGCAACGATTACCAATCCGGTTGGGACACCGACCAGTTTCCCAACAATGTGCCCGAAATGGCGCTGGCCTATTACGAGGTTCTGCGGGCTGGCGGGTTCAAGACCGGTGGTACCAACTTTGACGCCAAGCTGCGGCGCCAGTCGCTGGACCCGGAGGACCTGATCCTGGCCCATGTCGGTGGCATGGATGCCTGTGCGGCGGGGCTAAAGGCGGCGGCTGCTATGCTGGAGGACGGCAAGCTCGAAGAAGCCCGCGCGGCCCGCTATGCCGGGTGGGATACCTCGGGCTACCTCGACAGTGATCTTGCCGCGCTGACGGCCGAGGTCGAGGCAAAGGGCATCAACCCCGCGCCCCGGTCCGGCCGGCAGGAGCGGTTGGAGAACCTGGTCAACCGCTACCTCTGAAGTGTCGGTGCGGGCCCCTAGGGGGTCCGCCTCCGGCGGGAGTATTTGGGACAAAGCGAAGGGCCAGGGGGCCATTTAGGGGCTGGTGGCGCGGGTCAGGGGCCATTCTTGGCCTTGCGCTGCAGTTCGCTGGCGAGGTTCGGGTTGTAGAACATGGTGGCGGACCTGTCTGGCAAGGCGTTTCTTTGCTTGAGCCATTGCAGGATGTCCTGTCCTGACATGGGATGGGCGCAGAGGTAGCCCTGGATCGCGGTGCAGCCAAGCGCCCGTAGGACGTCCCGTTCGGCGGTGGTTTCGACGCCTTCGGCCAGCACCTCTAGGCCGAAGCGACTGGCGAGGTCGATCACCGCCTCTGCGATGACCCTGGAGTCTTCGTCCTGGTCGATGTCGCGCACGAGGGACTGATCCATCTTGATCCTTTGTACCGGGAAGCGCCGTAGCGATCCGATGGCGCTGTGACCGGTGCCAAAGTCGTCCAGTTCGATGGCGAAGCCAGACCTGGCGAGGTTTTGAATGGTCTCGCCGGCCTGCGCGGCCCTTTCGTCGAGAAGGGTGGTTTCCAGGATCTCGAACCTGAGGTGGGCGGGGCTGAGGCCAAAAGCCTCGACCTGCCGGACGATCCGGGGGTGCAGGGTTGCATCGGCCAATTGGGCGCTGGAAATATTCAGGCTGACCTTTGGCGCGTCGACACCGGCGCCGACGAGTGTCCGGATGAACCCAAGGCTTTGCGTCAGGACGGTGGCATCGATGTCGGGGATCAATCCGGCCTCTTCCGCTGCCGGAAGGAAGGTGGCGGCGTTCAGAAGCCCGCGATCGGGGTGTTGCCACCGGGCCAGTGCTTCGAACCCCAGGACGCGGGACCCGTCAATGCTGGTTTGTGGCTGGAAATAAGGAATGATCTGCCCTGCGTTCAGGGCCGCCCGGATTTGTTGTGCCAGCAGGGCGTTCGAAACCGTGCCATGCCGCATGCTGGCGCAAAACAGTTCCGAGCGGTTTCGTCCCCCCCGCTTTCCCAGGTTCAGCGCAATGTCAGCGTCCGAGACGGTCTGTTCGAAACTATGTGCCGACCCCAGATCCCAGGTGGCCACCCCGACGCTGGCGCCGACAAGGCACTGCCTGCCCCGGTAGAGGATCGGACGGGCAATGTCGTGTCGGATCCGGTCTGCGATCGAGATGAGTTGTTCATCCGTCAGCCTTGTTTGCATCAGAACGAGGAACTCGTCACCGCCGATCCGGGCGACGACATCGCGGTGACGGACATGCATCCGTAGCCGGTCTCCCACCTCTGACAGGACATGGTCGCCGGCATCGTGCCCAAGCGCATCGTTGATCGATTTGAACCGGTCCAGATCAAGGTGCAGCACGGCCAGCCTTTCCTGTGCGGTCAGTTCGGCTGCGGCGGCGGCAAGGAAGCTTGAGACGCCCCGCCGGTTCAGAAGGCCGGTCAGGACATCGGTTTCGGCCGCCATCTCAAGCTGGTGCTGCTTTCGTTTTATGTCGGTGATATCGACCCGGATACCGACCCGTCCGCCATCGGGTGTCCGCCGTTCGACGATCCGCAGCCAGCGGCCATCGGTCAGGAGTTGTTCGACCGTCGCACTTTGATCTAGGTGGTGGGCCATCCGCTCTTGCAACCAGGCCTCTTCCCGACCCACAGCCTCTGCATATTGGCCGTTTGCAAGGCCGTAACGCAGAATATCCTCAAACGTTGCGCCGGGGATCATGGCGGGGGCGCTGAGGGTGTAAATCTCGCGGTAGCGGCTGTTGCAAACGACGAGCCGATCGTCCTTGTCATAATGGACAAAGCCGTCGGGCAATGTTTCGACCGCGTCGATCAGCGTATTTGCAGCGTTGCGGGCGGCCCGTCTGGCTGATTGCAGGGCCGTGGCATCGACACCCTGTGCGAGGACGACCGAAGGAGGGCCGGGGTCGAGAGACAGCCCGAGCTCTGCCTCGTAGGAGGTGCCGTCCTTGCGGCGGTATGTCAGCGTCAGGGGGACCGAGGCGACCTGCCCCAGGATAAGGGGGGCCAGCCGATCCTGCAGATCGCGGATGTCATGATCTGGACAGATGTCGGCAAGGGTCAGCCCGGCCAGTTCACTGGCGTCATATTGCAGGTTGGTGCGCGAATGCCGGTTGGTGAGGACAATCCGAAGGGTGTCCGCATCAAAGGCAATCGCCTCGCCAGGTGAGGTTTCAAAGGCGTGTTGCAGCAAGAAGGTGGAAATCGTTGGGTCTGACATACATGGTCCAGGCTGGGCCAAATGACCCGAGTTAGTGGCCTGTCGATGATGTCGTCGCTGTCTTTATCAACGGGTAAAGACTATCGGTAAAGGACCATTACCCGACGCTGTAAATCTGTTGCCTTTTAGGAAGTGCCTCTACCCAAGGTTGTTTCGGACGGGGCCGCTACGGCCTCCCCTCTCTGATCCGTGCGTCTTGGAGCTTTTGTCAGGTGCCTTCGTCCTGGAAAAAGCCGTAGCGCCCGCCGTGAAACACCAAAGGCTCGGCCCCGCTGTAATGTGCCCGAATCACCCGTCCCACGACGATCACATGGTCTCCGGCGTCATGGGTTGCCTCGAGGTTGCATTCAAAACACGCCGCAACCCCGTTGATCAGGGGCACGCCCTGCGGGCTTGTCACCCAGTCAAGGTCCTTGAAGGCGGTCTTGGATCGGGTAAACCCCTCGCAAATAGCCTTTTGGCTTTCGTCCAGGATATGGATCGCGAAACGCGGCGCATTGGCGAAATGCACAAAGCGGTGCGAGGCTTTGGCGGGCGACCACAGCACGAGAGGCGGGTCAAGGGACACGCTGGCAAAGCTGTTGGCGGTGATACCGACCGGGCCTTCGGGCGTGTCGGTGGTCACGACCGTGACCCCGGTGGCAAAGGCCCCCAGCGCGTTGCGGAACGCCCTCGCGTCGTCTTGGGGCGAAAATTGTGTTCCGGGAGCGATTGAAATCTCGTCCATCAGGCGACCTCATGGCCAAGTGCGGCCTCGTAAAGGGTGAACCACGTTTGCCGGTCCATCGCGACCTTGAGCGCGTCTGACAGCGTGGCGATCCGGCTTAGGGTGTTGGTGCCCATCACCGGCAGGATGCCTGCAGGATGGGCCAAGAGCCAGGCCACGGCCACAGCTGCCGCGTCGACATCGTGCAGCTGTGCGATCTCGCGCAGCTTCTGTGTCACACCGGGCCGGCTTTCGGCCATCAGATGGCCGCCGCCAAGGGGGGACCAGGCCATGATCGGCTTGGCTTGTTCATGCAGGAATGCGACATCGCCGTTGGTAAAGGGGTCGATGGCTGTCAGGCTTAGTTCGATCTGGTTGGTGGACAGGGGTGTTTCCATGCGCGATTGCAGCAGCTTCCAGTCCCAGGGGCGAAAGTTGGACACGCCAACCGCGCCGACCTTGCCGCTTTGGACCAGATCATCAAGGGTGCGGCCCGTCTCTTCGGGGCGCATCAAGGGATCGGGGCGGTGGATGAGCAAAAGGTCGATCCGGTCGATAGCCATCAGGGACAACGATGTATCGACCGAGGATTCGATATGGGCGCGTGAGGTGTCATAGTGTTTGACGCGCGCGCCCGCGTGGCGTCCTGCATCCACCACGATGTCGCATTTCGTCACGATCTCGACCTGGGACTTGAGCGCGGGGGCGGCCCGGAAAGCGGCGCCGAGGATCTCTTCGGCCATATAGCCGCCGTAAATGTCGGCCTGATCAAGCGTCGTGATGCCCTGGGCCAGGCAGCTTTCGACCTTGGCCTGCACATGGGCGGCAGAGGTGTCGGGGTCGTCGCCCAGCCGCCACATGCCATAGACGATGCGGGACAGATCAACGCCGCCGCCCAGTGTTACACGTTCCATCATCAGCGGCGGTCTCCTGTGCCCAGAGGGGTCTGGGGTGTTGTCGCGGGCACGCGCCCGTATGCATGGGGAAGAGAGCAGGTCTTGAGTTCGGGCATCACCCGGGTTCCGAAATGGACAGCCTCGTCAATATGGGGATAACCCGAAAAAATGAAGGCCCGGATGCCCATTTTGCGGTAGGCCTCGATCTCGGACAAGACCTGATCGGTCGATCCGACAAGGGCCGCCCCGCAGCCCGACCGGGCCCGGCCGATCCCGGTCCACAGATGCGGCTCTACATAGCCGAACTTGTCCGCCAGTTCACGCGCCTTGGCCTGATGGGCGACGCCAAGCGAGATGGAATCATGCGCCCTGTCGCGGATCATCTTGCCGTATTCGTCGTCCAGCTTGCTGACGAGGTATTCGGCGTATTCCCTTGCCTCTGCCTCGGTATCGCGCACGATCATATGGACCCGCAGACCATAGTCGAGGGTCCGGCCATGCGCCTCGGCCCTTGCGTGCACGTCGCGCATGCGCTGGGCGATCTGCTCCTTGGGCTCGGGCCACATGAGGTAGACGTCGCATTGCGCCCCGCAAAGGTCCAGCGCGGGCGGGGAGTAGCCGCCAAAGTACAAAAGCGGCCCGCCGTTGTTCTGGTAGGGGCGGGCCGGGTCGGTGGAAAGGCCGTGAAACTGGTAGACCTCGCCATCGAAATCGACGGTGTCGCGGGTCCAGCATTGGCGCAGGATCTCGACCACCTCATGCGACCGCTTGTAGCGAAAGGCGCTGTCAGCCACTTCGCCCGGGAAATCGGATGAGATGACGTTCAGCGTCAGCCGTCCCTGCAACATATGGTCCAGCGTGGCGATGGTGCGGGCCAGCATGATGGGCTGCATCTCACCACAGCGGATCGCGGCGAGAAAGTTGATATCGGTGGTCAGCTGGCTCATCGTGGCGACGAAGGACAGGGTGTCCTGACCGACCTGATAGGAAGATGGCGCCAGAACGTTGCGGAACCCCTGCGCCTCGGCCGTCTGGACGATGTCTCGGCAATGGGAGAAGGACGACCGCAGCTCGCCGTCTGGCACCCCCAGAAAGGCGTAATCGTCTGAACACAGGGCGGAAAACCACGACACTTCGAGGGCGTCCAGGTCGGCGCTTGTTACCGGTACGACAGTCATGAGGCCCTCCCACAGGAACGTATTTATTGGACTTGCGTAGCACCTCGGCATGTGTGCATCAATACTGTATCAATTTAAGGGCACATCGAGGGGAACGGCGGTGCAGGACGACTTGGACAGGCCGGTGGCGTTGGCCTCAAAGGCCGCTTTGCCAAAGTATGTCCGCATCTCGGAACGCCTGATCCGCGAGATCGCGGCAGGCCGGTTGGCCGACGGGACCCGGCTGCCGCCCGAACGCGAGATGGCGGTGGAACTGGGCGCCTCTGTCGGGACTCTGCGCAAAGCGTTGGCCGATCTGGCGGACAAGGGGCTGTTGGAGCGTATCCAAGGGTCTGGCAACTATGTCCGGCAACGCCCCGAGGCAGCGTCGGTCTACGCGTTCTTCCGGCTTGAGCGTCCCGAGGGGGGCGGCCTGCCGACGGCACTGTTGCTGTCGGTCAAGACGATGGCCAAGCCCGCCGACATTCCGGCCTTTGGGACATCACCCATGGGGCACCGCATCCGGCGCTTGCGAATGCTGGACGACGAGGTCGTGGCGCTTGAGGAAATCTGGCTCGACGGAGGCTGCGCCAAACGGATCGTGGCCGAGGATTTGTCCGAGTCGCTGTACCTGTACTACCGCGACGCCCTTGGCCTTGTCGTCAGCCGGGTCGAGGACCGGATCGGGATGGAGACCGTCCCAGACTGGGCCGACGACAGGTTCGCCCCCATGGCCGGAACACCCTGTGCCCATATCGAACGGCTGAGCTGGGCGGGGGATGGCCCGGCGATCGAGTATTCGCGCAATTGGTTCGATAAAGATAAGGCATGGTACATTTCTCGGATGGGAAGAGGCTGAGATGTTGAAAAATGTAAACTATGGCTTGGTCGGTTGCGGCATGATGGGGCAGGAGCACATCCGCAATATTGCCCTTTTGCCGGGGGCCAGGATCACGGTTGTCTATGATCCCGTCAGCGCCCTTGCCGACCATGCGGCCGCGATGGCGGGCGGGGCGCGGGTGGCCTCATCGCTTGCCGATCTGCTGTCACAGCCCGATCTTGACGCCCTTGTCGTTGTCAGCCCCAACCACGTTCACGTCAGCCAGATGCGCGAGATTGCCGCGACCCGTCCCTTGCCCTTGCTGATGGAAAAGCCCCTGTATACCGACCCCGCCGACGCCGCTTTTGTGGCGTCGCTCAAGGACAGCTATCCCGCCCCGATCTGGGTGGCGATGGAATATCGCTACATGCCCCCGATGACCGCCATGATCGAGGCGGCGGATGAGGCGACAGGCGGCATCAAGATGCTGACCATCCGCGAACACCGCTTTCCCTTTTTGCCCAAGATCGGGGACTGGAACCGGTTCAACAGCCAGACCGGCGGAACCATGGTCGAGAAGTGCTGCCATTTCTTTGACCTGATGCGCGTCATGCTGCGCTGTGATCCGGTCCGGGTCATGGCTAGCGCCGGGCAGGGAGTGAACCACCTTGAGGAAGAGATCGGTGGCAAGACCCCGGACATCTGGGACCACGGCTATGTCCTTCTGGATTTCGCCAACGGCGCCCGCGCGATGCTGGAGCTTTGCATGTTCGCCGAAGGCAGCAACTATCAGGAAGAGGTGAGCGCTGTCGGACCGGATGGCAAGATCGAGTGTTTCATCCCCGGTCCGGGCCGGTTCTGGCCCAACAGCCTTGGTCCCGCGCCCTTGCCCCAGCTCGTGATCAGCCCGCGCAATCCAAAGGGCCCGGTGCATCAGGAGATCCCCGTCGACCCCGCCTTGTTGACAGCCGGGGACCACAACGGATCGACCTTCTACCAGCACCAGAAGTTCAATGCCGTCGTGCGGGGCGAAGGCGCGGTTGAGGTGACGTTGCATGACGGTGCAATGGCTGTGGCCATCGGCATCGCGGCACAGGAATCGGCCCGAACGGGGCAGGCAGTCCGCCTTTGACATCGCGGTCAGAGGCGAACCGGGGCCGCAAAGTCAAATATCGAAAAAGACCGTTTCGTCAGGGCCTTGCAGGTGAATGTCGAACCGGTAGGCCCGGTCCCCGATCTTGCGGGCCAAGAGGGTTGTGACGCGGCTTTGATGCTCGATCCGGGTCAGGATCGGGTCAACGGCATTCGCCTCTGCCTCATCCTCGAAATAGATGCGGGTGTGCAGGCCGATGTTGATGCCCCGCGCCACCACCCAAGCGGTGATATGGGGGGCCTGCAGCCGGCCATCGGGCCATGGGACCTGACCGGGCTTGACCGTTTCAAAGTGAAACTCCCCCGTCTCCATGTCCCCCGGACTGCGGCCCCAGCCGGTAAAGTTCGGGTCCGCCACGCCGCGGGTTTCCTTGGGCGAGGGGTAAAGGCCGGCGGCGTCAGCCTGCCAGACCTCGATCATCGCGTCCTTCAAAACGCTGCCCATGCCGTCGAACACGGCGCCGGTCACGGTGATCTCGGTCCCCTTGACCGGTCCGGTTTTCATGGATGTGCCCAGATCGCCGCCATAAATCTCGATCCCGGTGAAGTTGGGCGTGCAACCGATATGGACGTAAGGCCCGGCGGTCTGCGACGGGCTTTCCTTGAGATAGGACAATGGTTGGGTCATCACACACCCTCCTGACGGTTTTCAAAGAACGACTGCCGCGCCCCGCGCAGGACGATGTCGAACTTGTACGCAAGGGCGTCCATCGGGACGGTTCGGTTCATGTCGAGGGGGGCGATCAGGGTCTTGATCGCCTCGGGGTTGCTGACGGCCCCAAGGATCGGGCAGCGCCAGATCAGCGGATCGCCCTCGAAATACATCTGGGTGATCAGGCGCTGGGCAAAAGCCTCGCCAAAGATGCTGAAATGGATATGGGCGGGGCGCCAGTCGTTCATGCCATTGGGCCAGGGGTAGGCGCCGGGGTGGATGGTGCGAAACTCGTAATGGCCATCCGCATCGGTGATCACGCGGCCGCAGCCGCCAAAATTGGGGTCGAGCGCGGCGAGATAGCTTTCCTTCTTGTGCCGGTAGCGGCCACCTGCATTGGCCTGCCACACCTCGACAAGGGCGCCGGGCACGCCGCGCCCGTTTTCGTCAAGGACCTTGCCATGCACCATGATTCGCGGTCCGATCGCCTCTTCACCGGGGCGGGCGTAGTTCAGGATCAGGTCGTTATCGAGCTTGCCCAGTATGTTATGGCCAAAGGCCGGCCCCGTCTCTTCGCTGATCGAGGTTGGAAAGCTAAGAAGCGCGGCGTGCGGTGACCGTTTGATCGTGGTCTTGTAGGGGGGGTAAAGGCCGGGCGGCTGCCAGCCCCGGTCGCGCACATGATAGCCATTGGACATGCTACTCTCCCTTCATTTCGGAATAGGTCTGTTTGGCCAGCTTGATGGCATGGTTGGCCTTGGGCACGCCTGCGTAGACGGCCACATGCATGAAAGCCTGCATCACGTCCTCGGGGCTGGCGCCGGTGTTGGCGCTGGCGCGGATGTGCATCGGGATTTCCTCAAAATTGCCGGTAGCGGCCAGCAGGGCCAGGGTCAGCATGGACCGTTCGCGCCGGCTGATGGTGTCGTCTGACCAGAGCGTGCCCCATGCGGCCTCTGTGATGAGGGTTTGAAAGGGCGCATCGAACGGCGTCTTGGACTCCTCGGCCCGGTCGACATGGGCGTCGCCCAGAACCTCGCGCCGGGTCTTCATGCCGTCGGCCATCCGGTCGGTCATCTCACGCTCCTTCGATATGGCGTCTGGCCCTCAGTAGGGCAGACCCACGTAGTTTTCGGCCATGGCCTTTTGGGCGGCCTCATTGGACCGCAGAAACTCAAGCTCGGCCACCTGCATCTTGAGGTCAAATTCGCTTTGATCGGGGTAGCGATGCATGAGCGAGCTGAACCACCAGCTGAACCTTTCGGCCTTCCACACCCGAGCGAGCGCCTTTTGCGAGTAGCTGTCAATCCCGGCGGGATCGCCCGTCTCGTAGTATTGGCGCAGGCCGTTGTAGAGGTAATGCACATCAGAGGCGGCGGTATTCAGCCCCTTGGCCCCGGTGGGGGGAACGATATGGGCGGCGTCCCCGCACAGGAACAGGCGGCCCCATTGCATTGGTTCGGTCACAAAGGACCGCAGGGGGGCGATGGATTTTTCGATGCTTGGACCGGTGACAAGGCGGTCCGCCTGATCGGCGGGGATCCGGCGCTTGAGCTCTTGCCAGAAGGCCGCGTCGGACCAATCCTCGGGTTTGTCGCTAAGCGAGCATTGGATGTAGTAGCGGCTGAGGTTCTCGTTGCGCATCGAGCACAGGGCAAAGCCGCGCGGCGAATTGGCGTAGATCAGCTCGTGATTGACAGGCGGTGTCTCGGACAGGATGCCAAGCCAGCCAAAGGGATAGACCTTTTCATACTCGCGCCGCTGATCGACCGGGATGGTCTGGCGACTGACCCCGTGGAAGCCATCGCAGCCGGCGATGAAATCACAGTCGATGCGGTGGTCCTCGCCGCCGGCGGTATAGGTGACATAGGGGGTGTCGGTCTTGGCATAATGGATGGTGACGGCGTCGACTTCGAACACGATCTTACCGTTGGCGGTCTCGCGCGCCTCGTAAAGGTCGCGGGTCACTTCGGTCTGGCCGTAGACCATCACGCTTTCGCCAGTGTGCTCTTGAAAGTCGATGCGGAACATCTCGTCGCCATAAGAGATCAGGGTGCCGTCATGGGCAAAGCCCTCACGTTCCATCCGGCCGGCCACTCCGGCCTCGCGCATCAGGCCCAGCAAACCGCGTTCCAGCACGCCCGCTCGGATGCGCGACAGGACATAGCCCTTTGTCTTGCGCTCCAGCACGACACTGTCGATGCCGCGCACATGCAAAAGCTGGGACAACAACAGCCCCGATGGCCCGCCGCCAATGATCACGACCTGAGTTTTCACGTAGACCTCCTTGTGATGCGTCGAATTTACTATTCCATTCAGGGCAAGTAAAATGACAAAATGACCTTTTTACTTGCCATTTTGGAAAGCAAATGGACCGCCGTATCAAGTTTCGCCATCTGGACGCCTTCGTCGCCATCGCCCGGGCCAAAAGCCTCAAGCGGGGTGCCTTTCAGATCAACCTGAGCCAGCCCGCGATGTCCAAGACGCTGAAGGATCTTGAAGGCATCCTAGGCACCACCCTGATGGAGCGGGACCGCTCTGGCGTGCGCCTCACCGCACAGGGAGAGGTGTTCCTGCACTATGCCGAGCAGAGCATTGCCGCCCTGCAACATGGCCTGACCAATATCGAAAGCCTTGGCAAAGGCACCGCCGTGCCGCTGTCCGTCGGGGCGATGCCGTCGGTCGCGGCGCAGTTCCTGCCCGAGGCGATGGCCGAGTTTCGCGACATTTCGCCCGATACAGTGCTGCATATCGAAGAAGGGCCGCACAGCTTTCTGGTGGACCGGTTGCGGCGCGGGGCGCTGGATCTGGCGGTGGGGCGGTTGGGCCTGCCCGAGACGATGGTGGGGCTGACATTTACCCAACTATATTCCGAAAGCGTCGTCTTTGCCGTGGCGCCGGATCATCCGCTGGTCCACAAACCCGATCTGACGGCGATCAACGATCACCTTGTCGTCTATCCCCCAAAGGATGCGGCCATCCGGCCCCTTGTCGCCCGGTTCCTGATCAGCCAGGGCGTGGCGCTGTTTGACCGGCGGATCGAAAGCACGTCGATGGCCATCGGGCGGGCGCTGGCCCTTGGCCCCGGACGGGCGGTCTGGGTCATCTCGCGCGGGGTGGTGGCGGCGGATGTGGCGGCCGGGCATCTGGTCATCCTTGACATTGATACTTTGCCCACCGCTGGCCCCGTGGGGATCATGTCGCGTGCAGATGCAGACCTGTCGGCGACGGCGCGCCTGTTCAGCCGGATTCTGAAAGACAGGGGCGAGGCGCAGGGCAATCCGGCAGGGCTGTGACGCGTGACAAAATTAATTGCTATGCATGTGAACAATTAATTTATATAACAAAGTCGAAGTGTGGATGACGGCAGGGGGCTGGAATGCCAGAAGGCGGCTTTACCGCGGATGTGATCCGCATAGAACGCGACGGCGCGCTGGCGATCCTGATATTTGACCGTCCGGCCAAGCGCAATGCGATGAACGACGACCTTGTCGATGCATTGGATGCGTTTTTCTCAAACATTCCCAAGGATGTACGGGCCGTGGTCCTGTATGGTGAGGGCGGGCATTTCTGCTCGGGCCTTGATCTGTCAGAGCATCGCCACCGGTCACCCGAAGAGACGGTCTACCATTCGCGCAACTGGCACCGTGTTGCCGACCTGATCGAATTTGGCGGCGTGCCGGTGGTGGCAGCCCTGACCGGCGCTGTGATCGGCGGCGGGCTTGAGATTGCGGCAGCCGCCCATGTGCGGGTGGCAGAGCCTTCGGTCCGGTTCCAACTGCCCGAAGGGCGGCGCGGTATCTTTGTCGGCGGGGGCGCCACCGTGCGTGTCGGTCGGCTGCTTGGCCCCGATCGTATGCGCGAGATGATGTTGACCGGGCGCAGCTACGGTGCAGAGGAAGGGGTGACCCTTGGCCTTGCGCATTATGCGGTAGGCGAGGGCGAGGCCCTGGCCAAGGCCAAAGAGCTTGCCTTGCGGATCGCCGAGAACGCGCCGTTTTCCAACTATCTGATGATCAACGCAATATCGCGGATCAACGACATGTCGCGCAGCGATGGCCTGTTCATGGAAAGCCTGTCGGCCGCCATGTCCCAGACCACCCCTGATGCGACGGAGGGTTTACAAGCCTTTCTGGAAAAGCGACCACCTAGATTCAGGTGAGATGAGGGCAGGGAGAGCCCTTTTGTAAAAGTGTCTGCAACGTCTACTAAATGACCCTTGGGAGGATACCATGAAAAGACGGACCCTACTTTCGACCATCGCAGCAGGTGCGCTGGCGCTGACGGCCCTTCCGGCTGCAGCCCAGGAAGTGACCCTGCGCCTGCACCAGTTCTTGCCGCCAATGGCAACTGTGCCTGCCCAGATACTTGTGCCCTGGGGCGAAGGCCTGACCGAAGCCTCGGACGGCCGCATCGTGGTCCAGCACTTTGACGCCATGTCCCTTGGCGGTCGCCCCGGCGACCTGCTGGACCAGGCACGCGACGGTGTTGTCGATCTGTCGATGACGCTGGTGGGCTACACCCCCGGCCGCTTTCCCCGCAGCGAAGTGTTCGAACTGCCCTTCATGATGACCGACCCTGTCGCCACGGCTCTGGCCTTCTGGCAGATGGTCGAGTCTGACTTTCAGGACAGCGAATACGCCGATGTGAAGATCCTTGGGGCATGGGTCCATGGCCCCGGCGTGATCCACACCGCGGACCCGGTCAATACCCTTGAGGATATGCAGGGCAAGACCGTGCGCGGTCCGACCCGCGTCATCAACGACCTGCTGTCCGAGCTTGGGGCGACCCCTGTCGGCATGCCGCTGCCCGCTGTCCCCGAGGCGCTGTCCAAGGGTGTCATCAACGGCACCGTGATCCCGTGGGAGGTCACGCCTTCGGTTCGTCTGACCGAGCTTGTCACCAACCATACCGAGTTCTCGGGGGCCGAGGCGCTGTATACAGCGACCATCGTTCTGGCGATGAACAAGGACCGCTACGAGGCGCTTCCCGATGATCTGCGGGCAATCCTCGACGAGCAGTCGGGCGCGGCGCTGTCCACCTTTGCCGCCCAGGTCATGTATGACTACGACGCCCCCGGTCGGGACATCGCGGTCGCTGCTGGCAACAACATCATCACGCTGGACGAGGCTGAAGTTGCCCGCTGGAAAGAGGCCTCCTTGCCGGTCATCGCCCGCTGGGTGGCCGAGATGGACGCCCAGGGTATCGACGGTCAGGCCCTGATCGACGAAGCCCTCGAGCGGATCGCGGCCAACTCGGCGATGTAAGAGCGCCAGTGTCACGGCCACCTGAGGTTGGCCTGACCCTGGCGACGGACCGGGCGCTGCCGGCGCCCGGTCGACCCTCAACCCCTTCGAAAGCATGGACATGTACAGCCTTCTGACCAAAGTGGCGGATTTCATTGCCCGCGCGATGGCCTATGTCGGCGGCGCGACGCTGATCGCGCTGGTCGTGATGACCTGCATCTCAATCGCGGGGCGGACCCTTGTGCCCTTTGGGTTCAGCCCGGTGAAGGGCGATTTTGAATGGATCGAGATCGGCGTCGGCTTTGCCATTTTTGCCTTTCTGCCCTGGTGCCAGTTGCAGCGGGGCCATGCGGCGGTTGACCTGTTCGAGCCGGTCTTTCCCAAGGCGATGAACCGCGTCATCGATCTGATCGTCGACATCGGCATGTTTGCTGCCGCCACCATCATCGCATGGCGGCTGTGGCTGGGCATGCTGGACAAGCACCGCTACGGCGAGACGACGTTCATCCTGCAATTCCCGGTCTGGACCGCCTATGCGGCCGGACTTGTCGGGGCGGTGGCCTTTGCGGTCGTCAGCCTTTACTGCGTCATTCGTTCAGGCCGCCGACTGGTGTTGCCGCGGCTTGAGGGTGAACATGTCTAATATCGAACTGGCGATCTGGTCCTTTCCGGTCCTTTTGTTCCTGATCTTCATGCGCATTCCCATCGCGCTGGCGATGCTGGCCGTGGGCTTTGGGGGCACGTTCCTTGTGACGGGCACGCCCAACATGACGCTGAACCAGCTCAAGAACCTGACCTTTGGCACGTTTTCCAGCTATTCGCTGTCGATCATCCCCCTGTTCCTGTTGATGGGCCAGTTTGCCACCCTGTCGGGTATGTCGGCGTCGCTGTTCCGGGCGGCGGAAAGCTTTCTTGGCCATCGCAAGGGCGGGGTGGCGATGTCGGCCATTGGCGCCTGTGCCGGTTTCGGCGCGATCTGCGGATCATCGCTCGCCACGGCGGCGACGATGGGGCAGGTGGCTCTGCCAGAGTTGCGGCGCTACGGCTACCCCGGATCGCTGGCCACTGGCGCGCTGGCGGCGGGGGGCACCCTTGGCATCCTGATCCCGCCTTCGGTCATTCTGGTTATCTATGCCATCCTGACCGAACAGAACATCGCCAAGCTGTTCGTGGCCGCGATGATCCCCGGCATTCTGGCAGCGCTGGGCTATATGCTGGCGATTGCCATCTGGGTCCGCGTCTCTCCAAACTCGGCCATGGTGCGCGAGCGGATCGTCTGGTCCAAGCGGTTGATCGCGCTGGCCAAGGTCTGGCCGGTGCTGACGATCTTTCTGGTCGTCGTGGGCGGCATCTATCTTGGCATCTTTACCCCGACCGAGGCGGCGGCGGTTGGTGCGGCCGGCACCGGCATCGCGGCCCTTGCATCGGGCCAGATGAGCATGGCCAAGCTGCGCCAGGCGATCCTTGCCACGGCCTCGTCCACGGCAATGATCTTTCTGATCGTGTTGGGGGCGGGCCTCTACAACGGGTTCCTTGCCCTGACGCAGCTGCCCCAGACCTCGGCCCTTTGGGTAAGCGAACAAGGGTTTTCCCCTTGGCTGATCCTGACCATCGTCCTGCTGATGTACTTGGCCTTTGGCTGCATCATGGATTCGCTGTCGATGGTCCTTTTGACTGTCCCGATCATCTATCCGATCATGCTCGCCCTCGACTTTGGGCTGTCGCCCGATGACTTTGGCCTGTGGTTCGGCATTCTGGTGCTGATCGTGGTAGAGGTCGGGCTAATCACCCCGCCGGTGGGGATGAACCTGTTTATCATCAACGGGATGGCCCGTGATATCCCGATTGGTCAGACCTTCCGGGGGGCGCTGCCCTTTGTCACCACCGATATCATCCGGGTGGCCATTCTGGCGTCTTTCCCGTCGATCACGCTCTGGCTGGTCTGGGCGATCTACTAGGCCATCGGTGCCTTAGCGGGGGGCCATGCGAATGGCCCCGTCAAGGCGGATCACCTCGCCGTTCAGCATCGGATTGTCGATGATGTGACAGACGAGGGCGGCGTATTCAGAGGGATCGCCCAGCCGCGACGGAAACGGCACCTGCTGACCAAGCGACGTCTGCACCTCGGGGGGCAGGGTTTCCAAAAGCGGCGTCAGGAACAGGCCCGGCGCGATGGCGCAGACCCGGATGCCCTTGTCCGCCAGATCGCGGGCCATCGGCAAGGTCATCGAGACGATGCCCCCCTTGGACGCTGCATAGGCGATCTGCCCGACCTGCCCGTCATAGGCCGCGACAGAGGCTGTGCTGATGATGACGCCCCTTGCGCCATCTGGACCAACCGCGTCCGCTGCAGCCATCAGGCGGGCCGCCTGCGAGGCGCAGTTAAAGCTGCCGATCAGGTTCACCCGGATCGTCCGTTCAAACACTTCCGGGTCATGCGCCTCACCGCGTGAAACGGTCTTGGCCGCCGGTCCGATGCCCGCGCAATTGACCAGAACCCGCAAAGGACCACGCTTTGCCGTGGCGGCGGTCAGGCCCGCCCGGACGCTTTCGGGGTCCGACACGTCGACAGCATGGAAGCTGCCGCCGATGGCGGCGGCATGGGCCTCGCCGGCCTCGGCGTTGCGGTCAAAGATCGCCACATGCAGGCCCCGGTCGGCAAGGGCGCGGGCCGTTGCGGCCCCAAGGCCCGAGGCCCCTCCGGTCACGACAGCGACGGCATCGGTTGCAAAGGTCATGATCGGGGGGTCCTATTCTGCGGTTCGGCGGATCTTGCGCAGGATGGCCAGCAATTGGTCGCGCTCCTGTGGTGTGACCATGTCAAAGAATGCCTCTTCATGGCGGTGCACCGTGGCCAGCGCGCGGGCGTAAGTCTCGCGGCCCGCATCGGTGGGGTGAAGGGCCTGCACCCGGCGATCCCCAGGCACGGCAACTCGCTGCACAAGGTGCCGCTGTTCCAACAGGTCAACGATGGCCACAAGGCCGGACCGTTCAATGCCAAGCTGGCGGGCAAGGTCGCTTTGGCTGATGCCGGGATGCTCTACCGTGACCGAGAGGGCGGAAAAGACCCGGGCAGACAGGTCGTCGGCGGCCAGCGCCTCGCGGAAGTCCATCTGCAGCAGGATATACACCCGTTTGAGGTTGTAGCCGATCAGCTGGTCAAGGCTGTTGTCCCCGACTTCGACCCCGGACGCTGCTGCGGACGAGGCGTCAGGCTCTGCCGTTGCCGCGTTGGATGCCGTCCTCGTCATGCCGTCCTCCTGAACACCCGGCCACATTGTGCAAATTCACTATGCCGGGATTGTTTAGCTGCTAAACTGTTATACAAATCAGCAGCGAAAAGTCCACGTTTCTTCTTTGCCTGGGCGGACCTGTCCCGGTGCGCGGGCCGCCCTCGCCTTGTCCGGTCAAATGACCACCCTCGCCACGTCAAGGAGGCTTTGACCATGATCCCGTTTGCCGCCCCGCTTGGGGATATTGAGGCGGCGCTGAGGCTTGCCACAGACGGGCAGGACCTGCCCGATTGGGACGGCGACCTGGCCCGCGAAGTCCTTGGCCATTTCGCGACCTTCGCCCAATGCGTGCTGGCGCCCATCAATGAAACCGGCGACCGGCAGGGCTGCCGGATCGAGGGGGGGCGGGTCCGCACCCCGGACGGATTTCCCGCCGCCTATGCGGCCTACGCACGCGACGGCTGGCCCGGACTGACCTTGCCCGAGGCCTTTGGGGGGCAGGCCCTGTCGCCATTGATCGGCGCGGGCGTGACCGAAGTCTTTGCCGGGGCGAATATGTCGTTGCAGATGGTGACGGGGCTGGTCGCCGGGGCGGCCCGCACGATCCTTGCCTTTGGCAATCCCGACCAACAGGCGCGCTGGCTGCCCCGTCTGGCCTCTGGCGAGATCCTCAACACCATGTGTCTGACCGAACCGGGGGCGGGGTCGGATTTGTCCCGCATCCGGACCCGGGCAAGGATGGACGGCCCGGTCTGGCGGATCGACGGGGAAAAGACCTTTATCTCGGGCGGGGATCAGGACCTGACCAAGGACATCCTGCATCTCGTCCTCGCCCGGACGGGCGACGAGGCAGGGGTCAGGGGGCTAAGCCTGTTCCTGTGCCCGTCCCAAAGCGGCCAAGGGCGCAATGCGGTAAAGGTGACCCGGATCGAGGACAAGATGGGGCTTCATGCCTCGCCCACATGCCACATGGTCTTTGACGGGGCCGAGGCAGAGCTTTTGGGCGCGCCGGGGCAGGGGCTTCGCGCCATGTTCACGCTGATGAACCACGCCCGGATCGATGTTGCCCTTCAGGGGGTCGCTCTGGCGAGCCGCGCCCATCATATCGCCTCGACCTATGCCGCCGACAGGAAGCAGGGCCGGGGGCAAGGTCGGGAACAGGGCCGGGAACAGGGCCAGGCACACCAAGGGCCGGTGACCATCGACCAGCACCCGGCGGTGCGGCGCATGCTCGAGGAGCAGCGTGCACTGGCGCTGGGCGGGCGGCTGATGTGCCTTGATGCCCTTGTCGCCCTGGAAACCGGGCAGGGGCCGCTGGCGGATTTCCTGACGCCTGTCTGCAAGGTCTTTGGCTCGCAGGCCGGTATCTGGGCGGCGGACCTCGGCCTTCAGGTTCTGGGGGGCTACGGCTATCTGGCAGAGTACCGGATGGAACAGATCTACCGCGACGCCCGTATCACCGCGATCTACGAAGGCACCAATGAGATCCACGCCCTTGCTCTGGCCGGGCGCGGGCTGGCGCAGCCGGGCGGGGCAGACGCCTTTGAGGCCTATCTTGCCAAAGGGTCAGACCCTGCAACGGTGGCCCGCTGGACCCGGCTGCGGCAGGCTGTGGGGGCTGCCGGCGATGTCGGTTTGCTGGCCGATGACTTCATGCAGGCCACGGCCCGGTTTGCATGGCTGTCGGCCCTGAACCGGCTGGACGGTACGATGGCAGCAAGCCTGACCAAAGAGACCTTCGCCCGGATCACCTTTTACGAAGCCTGCATCGGGGCAAAGTTGCCCGAGGCCGGGGGGGCCGCTTGCCTTCAAGGGCCGTAGCCTTCAGGGTCCAGAGCGCGGGGATCGTGCGAAGGGCATTGCCTAACCGGTCCGATGCTGGCCGGACGGCATGACGCGGCTCTGGACCGCAGACCTCTGGCTGGCCGAAAAACGTTTAGATAGGGCGCCATGACTTCTTCTTCCGCACCACTCGCCATCGTTACCGGCGCCTCGTCCGGGGTCGGGCTGCATACCACAAACGCCCTGATCAAACGGGGCTGGCATGTCATCATGGCCTGCCGCGACCTGCCCAAGGCCGAGGCCGCCGCCCGCGCGCTGGACCTGCCGGAAGGGTCTTATGAGATTGCCCATATCGACCTTGGCTCGCTTCAAAGCGTCCGGGCCTTTCACGCGGCCTTCCGGGCGCGGGGGCGGGCGCTTGACGCTTTGGTCTGTAACGCAGCCGTTTACCTGCCGCTTCTGAAATCACCGGCCCGATCCCCCGAAGGCTATGAGATCAGCGTGGCCACGAATTACTTTGGACACTTTCTGCTGGCCAACCTGATGCTCGAAGACCTGCAAAAGGCCAAGGCGCCCCGGCTGATCACACTGGGTACCGTCACCGCCAATTCCGAAGAGTTCGGGGGCAAGGTGCCAATCCCGGCCCCCGCCGATCTGGGGGATTTTCAGGGACTTGTGGCGGGGTTCAAAGACCCGGTCGCCATGATCGACGGCAAACCGTTCAAGGCAGGCAAGGCCTACAAGGACAGCAAGCTGTGCACCATGATGATGAGCCGGGAATTGCACACCCGCCATCATGCGGCGACGGGTATCGTGTTCAGCACGCTTTACCCCGGTTGCGTTGCCGACACCCCCTTGTTCCGCAACGCCCCGCCAATGTTTCAAAAGATATTCCCCTGGTTTCAGAAGAACATCACCAAGGGCTACGTCTCGCAGCCGCTGTCGGGGGACCGGGTCGCACAGGTCGTCGCTGACCCCGCCTTTGCGGCGTCAGGCGTGCATTGGAGCTGGGGCAACCGTCAGAAAGAAGGCCGCCAGGCGTTTTCCCAAGGTCTATCGTCCAAGGCGACAGATGCCGAACGGTCCGCCCGGCTTTGGGACCTGACCTGCGGTCTGGTCGGTCTGTCCTAGGGCCTGCCTCAGGACTTTTCGGGAGCGGCCTCGTCCAGAACCCGGCGGGCGATCCGAAAGCACTCGACCCCCTGAGGGACGCCGCAATAGATGGCGATGACGTGGATGATGGCCCGGATCTCTTCCTTGCTGACGCCATTGGTGATGGCGCCTTTCAGGTGCAGCTCCCATTCGTGCATCTTGCCAAGGGCCCCGATCATCGACAGGTTCATCATCGACCGGGTCTTTGGGTCGATGACGTCGTCGCCCCAGCCAAATCCCCAGCACCAGGCTGTCATCGCCTCCTGAAAGGGGCGGGTAAAGTCGTCGGCGGCGGCAAGGTTGCCCTCGACATAGGCCGCGCCAAGGGTGGCCTTGCGTTGTTCCAGTCCTTTGAGAAAAAGGTCCTCGTCAAATGTGCTCATGGAGGAAGTCCCTGCTGTTGTTGGGTTGCGGCACCGCATGGCGGATACCTTTGAACCGTTGAGTGGTCGTGCGACTGGGGCCAGTTACGGGGGCCAGTTACGGGGGCCGGTTACGGGGGCCGGGTAAAGGACCCGGACGCACCGGGGGGTGTTGCGCTGCGACTTAAGCCTTCTTTGGCGAGGCGGGACAAGATGTATGAGGGCGTACGCGATGATCTTTGGTTGGGGGCGAGTGCCGCGACAAAGGGGGCACAATGCTGACTGAAAGGAAACGGCTTTCCAGGCTCTCCAGGCTTTCCTGACGGTTCGCTGACAGGTTCGAAAAAATGTCCCTTGCCAAAGCAGACTCAGTCGGGGGCCTTGTAGATTGGGCGAAAGACTGCCCCGCCGTCGGGGTGGTTTGACGCCTCGACCCGGCCACCGTGGGCGCGCTGTATCCGCGACACGATGGCAAGGCCCAGCCCGGCGCCACCCTTTGGCGCGCCTGCGCCGCGCCAAAACGGATCGAACATTTCTGTGTTCAACGGATTTTCCAACCCCGGCCCCGAATCGCGGACTGACAGTTCCAGATCGGGACCGACCTTGATTTCGATGGGACCCGGGCCGCCATGAAAAACGGCATTCTCGATGAGGTTGGTCTGGGCAAGGTCGATCCCCTCGGCCGAGCCGTGCACGCGGCAAGGCGTCGGGTTAGGTTCAAAGATGATCTCTGCCCCGTTCAGCATGGCAAAGGGCGTAAGGCGTGCGACGGCCTCTTCGGCGATAGGGTTGAGGTCCACTTGGGTATCGTCGCTGATGTCCAGCCGGTCCGCGCCCGATGACAAAAGGAATTGCGTCACTGTGCGGGACAGCGGTTTGATGTCGGCCCGGAACGGGACCAGGGCTGGGTCGTCTTTCAGACTGTCCAGCCGCGCCACAAGGACCGCGACAGGTGTCCGCAGGGCGTGCGCCGCCTCTGCCGCGCGCCGTTTTTCGTTTTCCAGTTCGTTGTTCAAACGTGCGATGGCGCTGTTGACGGCTTCGGTCAGATCCTCGATCTCGGCCGGAAGATCCTTGTGCCAGAACGGGTCAGAGGACTGCCCCGGGCGGATCTGGCGGGCCCAGGTCGCCGCGTCGCGCACCGGTCCAAGATCGCGCCGGATGATCAACAGAGTGCCCCCGACCAGCAGAACGATCGTCGGGATCAGTGGCAGCCAGACGTGGCCAAAGAATTCGTTCCAGATCTCGCCGCCGATCAGGTTCGCCGGATCGGCGAGGATTGCAAAATAGACCCGGTAGGGTCCTTCTGAGCGTTCGACTACATGCGATGCAATGGCCTCGTCCGTATCGGTCGCGAACTTGCGGGCGATCCAGTCCCCCGTGGCATCAGGATTTCGAGGGCCCCAATCTCGCGTCGGCTTAGAGGCAGGATCTCGCCACGCAACCTTACTTCGCGGTGGGCCGTGTTCAGTTGCAAGGCCCCGGTTTCCAGAACGAGGCTGGCCCGGTTGCCGGGACGCCGCAGGACCGCGCGACAACGGGCGACCAATTCGGGTATCTCGACGGGCTTGGCCAGATAATCGTCCGCGCCCTTGTTGAGGCCGTCCACCCGGTCGCCCAGTCCGCCCCGGGCGGTCAGCACGATTACTGGCATAGTGCCCGCCGACCGCCATTCCTCTAGCAACTCAAGGCCGCTACCATCGGGCAGGCCAAGGTCCAGCAGCGCAAGGTCATAGGCCGAGCGTTCGACAAACTGCCGGGCCCTGGCAATCGACCCGGCATGATCCACTGCAAAGCTCGCCCGGGGCAATCCGTCCCGAAACGCCTCTGCCAGACTGGGATGATCCTCAGCCAGCAGCAACTTCATCGGATTGCCGGAAGTGAGGAAAGAAAGCGTGCTGCGTCGCGGTCTTTGCCGCAACCTGCATTGGCCCAACGTGTGAGCCTCTCAATGTCTCATGAAAATAGCAACATAATTGACCTTGCAGCTAGAAAGAGCCGCTTCTCATATTCTATGTTGCCTTGGGTCAAATTTAGACGGACCGGGCCAAAGGATGCGACTTTGCCGCATCATATTCGCCGCCAGGCGCCGTTGCCCCCGCATCTGTTGGGGGGCAGGTCCAGCTTGTGGCCGGGTCCCCCGTCAGGTCCTGCGGACAGAATTGCCGCTGGACAGGATCTGATTGATCAGCGTGGCCGCACCCTTGTGCTTTGCGCGATCGTTTTCCGTGATGACGTCCACCCCATGCGCAACCACCCCCCGTGAGGCGGCTTCATGAGAGGCGGCTGCATCCTTGAGGACACCCACAATCTCACTTTCGGGGAGGATTTGGGCATCGTTCATGGCAAGAAGCAAAGCCTCGCAAATAGAGAGGGCAGCCAAGCCGGAATATGTGCTATGGTCATTCATCGTAAATTAGCCCTTCAAGACTGTTCCGTTTGCCCAGTGGGCCTGAGAAGCGGTCTTGTCAGACTTTCAAAAAAACCATGGCTGCGGGCTGATCGACATCAGTCCATTCTGCAATTTCGTCGCTACGCGTTTCAGAGGATCCGCCAAAAGGTGACCATTATCGAGATCAAACCACTTGTCCGTAAGCTCGGTGCTTTCGTTGCCTTGTCGGCGAAGGAACTTTCCGTGCTCGACACCATGCACCAGCGCCGTCGCACCTTTGTGGCCGGTCGCGACCTCGTTCATCAGGGCCAAACGGAACAGGCGGCCTATGTCCTTATTTCCGGTTGGGCCTGTTCTTACAAGCTTTTGGCCAATGGCGAACGGCAGATCGTCGATTTTCAGATCCCGGGGGATTTTCTGGGGCTTCGCAGTGTCCTGTTGCACATCTCGGATCACAGCATTGCGCCGGTGACGGATATCGAAGTGACAGAAGTCAATCTGCCAGACCTGCTTGGTGCCTTTGATCGGACCCCCCGACTGGCCATTGCCGTCCTTTGGGCGGCGTCGCGGGACGAGGCGATGGTGGTCGAACATCTGGTGGGCATCGGTCGGCGCGATGCAGCCGAACGCATGGCGCATTTCCTTTTGGAGCTTGGGTCCCGGCTGGCTCTGGTCGGGTTGGGCAGCAAGGCGGGGTTTGGCTGTCCGTTGACGCAATACCTGCTGGCCGATGCGCTTGGCCTAAGTTCGGTTCACGTCAATCGTGTCCTGCGCCAATTGCGTGAAAAGGGTTTGCTCAGGTTCCGCGATGGGCATGTCACCTTCGACAACTACGGCAAATTGACCGAGTTTGCGGACTTTGATCCGACCTACCTCGATCAGGTCGGGCCGATCCTGGCCTGACAGTGCGCGACCGCCGTCGACCAACGGGTAAGGGTCACGCGTCGGTTTCAGAATTGTGTTCGCCGCACCAGGGGTATTAGCTGGCCGCATGAAACCCAAAATTCTGACGACGCTGGCGACATATGATCGTCAGCATTTTCTTGGTGACCTTGCCGCCGGGGTGACAGTGGCCATGGTGGCCCTGCCGCTAAGCCTGGCCATTGCCATCGCCTCGGGCGCGGCGCCGGAAAAGGGGCTGGTGACGGCCATTGTGGCTGGTTTCCTGATCTCGCTTCTTGGCGGCAGCCGGGTGCAGATCGGCGGGCCGACGGGGGCCTTTATCGTTGTCGTCTTTGGCGTGATTGTCGAACATGGCTATGACGGGCTGGTGCTTGCCACCTTCATGGCGGGCCTCATCATGCTGGTGGCGGGGTATCTACGGGCCGGGAACCTTGTTTCCTTTGTGCCCGAACCGGTCATCAACGGGTTCACCATCGGCATCGGGATCATCATCGCGACAAGCCAGCTCAAGGATCTGTTCGGCCTGTCCGTCGATCAGGTCCCGGCCGAGTTCATTGGCAAGATCGAGGCACTTTGGGCCGCCCGCGATACGCTGAGCGTCTTTGCCCTTGGGATCGGTCTTGTGACGATGCTGCTGATCGTCGTCCTGCGCCGTCTGGCGCCGAGATATCCGGGGTTGATTGTCGCGGTCGGCGTCACCTCGGCCATCGTGGCCCTGGCCGCCTTGCCGGTCGATACGATCTTTTCGCGGTTTGGGGCGCTGCCTGCGACGCTTCCGATGCCGACCTTGCCCGTCATAACGCTTGACCGGGTGATCGAGCTTTTGCCCTCGGCCCTTGTCATCGCCTTTCTGGCAAGCGTCGAATCCCTGTTGTCGGCCATGGTGGCCGACCGGATGATCGGCGGTCACCACCGCCCGAATGCAGAGGTGCTGGCGCAGGGCTTTGCCAATATCGGATCGGCCCTGTTCGGCGGGCTTCCGGCCACTGGTGCCATTGCCCGGACCGCCACGAATGTCCGCGCCGGTGGCCGGACCCCGGTGGCGGGGATCGTGCATGCGGTGACGATTCTGCTGGTGATGCTGGTGGCCGCCCCCGTCGCGGGCTATCTGGCTATGCCCGCGCTGGCCGGCCTTTTGATCCTGACAGCCTGGAACATGAGCGAGCCGCACAAGTGGCGGGGCTATTTGCAGGCCCGCCCGACAGACGTCTTCCTTTTGTTGCTCACGCTGGTCCTGACGGTTCTTGCCGACCTCACCGTGGCCATCGGGACCGGCGTGGGGCTTAGCCTGTTGTTGCGATTGCGCGGACAGCGGGCCCCCAAAGAGGAAGACTGGACGCCGCCGGATCGCTAGGGCACCAGTGCCGTAGCGTCCTAGCCACCCTGTCCCAGCATGGCGATCCAAGCCAAAATCAGGGCTATGCCCATGATCCAGTAGAACGATCCTCCGATGGTCGGCAGGCTCCACGAGGGGCTTTCCGTTATCGTGCCGTCCGGTGCCGCGACCTTGATCTTGACCTTGCGCGGCAGGAACGACAGCAGGTTCATTGCGATGCTGCTCTGATCGGGCTTTCCCGTCGGCACATCAATAAAGCGTTCCAAAAGGGCCTCCAGCCGCTTGCGCGCCGGACCTTCGGGGAGGGCTGCAAGTTCCGACGCCTCGCTCCACGGATCCACGCCAAGCCGGGCGAACATCGACCGGACGGTGACGTTTGTACCTCGGGCATCCTCGCCGACGGCGGCCCCAAGGAAGCTCTCAAAGACCGGATCCTGGCCAAGTTGTAATCTGGCTTCTGCCATGTCGTTCTCCTGTCTAGTGCATGTCGGACCATCGGAAGCGTGGCGCGAATGTGAGGGAACGATATCGTCTCTCGACTATACCGGTGCTGACCCAGATCAGCCCTTCCGGCGACTTGGGGCCAGATCGGACGCCTCGGACAAGGATGACCAGACGCGCTAACCCGGATCAGTGCGCATGGACCCGCCATAGTGCAGTCATGGGTTTGTTGCCGGTTAGGGCAACGCAATTCAAAGAGGCCTGTGGTGATCGGATTTCATGCGAATATCGAAGAGCTGACCGAAGAGAACGCGAACTTTCGGCGGGTTCTTTATTCCGGGTCCAAGCTGCAGCTGGTCCTGATGTCGCTTTTGCCGGGCGAAGAGATCGGCGGTGAAATTCACGCCGACACCGATCAGTTCTTTCGGATCGAAAAGGGCAAGGGCCGGGTCGTGATTGACGGGGCGACCCACAAGATCAAGGCAGGGGACGGCTTTGTCGTTCCGGCCGGGGCCCATCACAACGTGATCTGCACCGGCCACAATTCCCTCAAGCTTTATACGATTTACGGCCCGCCCCATCACCAAGACCTGCTTATCCAAAAGACCAAGGCCGAGGCCGACGCGTCTGATGAGACCTTTGACGGCGAGGCCACCGAACACGCCCCCGAGGTGGTTCAGGTCTAGACCATAGGTCATCGCAAATTCGGACGATGCGTCCGGGGATGCCTTCCAATCAAAACCAACGAAACCAAGGAACTTACAATGACACATGATACCAAATCCGCCGCCCAAAGTGCCGCCACTTCGGACTACGAGGCGGTGACCCAACAGTTGGCTGCCCTGCGCGAAGACATGGCCCGCCTCGCTGACACCGTCTCTGGCATTGCCGGACGTCGCACCAGCAGCATGGCGTCGGACATTGCCGAAGGCTTTGGCGAGGCCCGCCGCTATACCGAACGCACCGGCAAGACCGCCGAGGACCAGTTGGAAGCTTCTGTTGCCGCCCATCCCCTGCTGGCGATTGGCCTTGCGGCCGGGGCGGGATTGCTTGTCGGGGCGATGTCGCGTCGGTGAACCGGTTTCTGCAAGATAGCCTTCTTGGCGTTGAAAACGCGGCCGAGGAGGCCGGGCACAAGGTGCTGTCCCGCCTCCTTTTGGGGGTGTCGGGGTGTCTGACCGCGCTTGCGGGCCTTGGGTTTCTGTGCGCGTCGTCCTTTCTTGCGCTTAGCCCTCTGCTGGGGGCGGGTTGGGCGACGTTTGTCATTGGCGCGGGGCTGATCGTTCTGGCCGGCGTCCTTCTGGCCCTGTCGGGGCGGCGGTCGTCAAAGCCGGTGCCAAAGGCCGTGCCGGCAGCAGCGCCACCTTCGCCACCCGCCGCCGAGGCCGCCGAGACAGGCTCGATCATCGCCTTTACCGCGGCCTTTGTCCTTGCCCGGTATCTGGCCGGTGAAAAGCAGGACTGAGGTTCGGGGCCACATCCCGGGTGGGAGCGCTTGCCACCTCCGGTTTGCGCGAAATCAAAGTCTGCGATCCGGCAACCGGATAGGTCCAAGCGGCAAGCAAGGGGCCAAGACATGCTGGAAGACCTGATAGAGCTTTACGGGGCCGGAACGGTCCTGATGTGGGCGGGCGCATTGGTGGGGGTGATCTTTGGTGCCGCTGCCCAGCATTCGCGGTTTTGTCTGCGGGCCGCCACGGTCGAGGTTGCCGGGGGCCATCTTGGCCCGCGCCTGTCGATCTGGCTTATCGCCTTCAGCGCGGGAGTTCTGTGCGTTCAGACCGCAATCAGCGGCGGCTGGCTGGATGTCAGCGAGGCGCGGCAGCTGGCGTCGGTCGGCAGCCTTTCGGGGGCTGTGATCGGGGGACTGATGTTCGGGGTTGGGATGATCCTCGCGCGGGGCTGCGCCAGCCGGCTTCTGGTCCTGTCGGCGACCGGCAACCTGCGGGCGATTGTCACGGGGCTTGTGCTGACGCTGGTGGCCCAAGCCTCGCTCAGGGGGGTCCTGTCGCCGCTGCGCGAAAACCTTGCCGCGCTGTGGACGGTGCAGGGGGGCAGTGCGCGGAACCTTCTTGATATCACCGGCATCGCGTCGCCTTTGGCCGCGATCCTGGCTGGGATCATCTTGGCCCTTGCCCTTGTCTGGGGCCACCGGACTGGCGTTCAGGTCAGCCGGGCCATCGCGGCGGCCCTTGTCGGTGCAGTTGTCGGGGCAGGGTGGCTGTTCACCTATCTGATCGCCCAAAACGCGTTTGAGGTCGTGGCGATCTCGTCCGTGACCTTTACGGGTCCGTCAACGGATACCCTTATGGGCCTCGTGAACGCGCCCAATCTGCCCCTTGGCTTTGGGATCGGCCTTGTGCCGGGGGTGTTCTTCGGGGCGGGCGCCATGGCGCTGCTGACCCACGAGGCGAAGATCGAACGGTTCGGTCCCGACACCCCGATGGAGAGTTACCTGATCGGGGCCGGCCTGATGGGCTTTGGCAGCATGCTGGCCGGGGGCTGTGCCGTCGGGGCAGGGATGTCGGGTGGGGCGATCTTTTCGCTGACCGCATGGGTCGCGATTTTCACGATGTGGGCGGGCGCCATGATCACCCATCGCCTGATGACGCAGGGCCAGCCCCAAAGCGTCGCCGCCTAGATCGGGCAGGGGCCTTACGGGGGCGGATCGTTACCCCGTCACAACCCCGTCCCCGACGACAATCTGACGCCGGCACAGGCTCGCGATCTTTTCGTCATGGGTCGAGATGAGGAAGGTCGTGCCTTCCTCGCGGTTGATCTGGGCTATCAGCTCCATCACCTGCATTGCCGAGGCGCTGTCGAGGTTGCCCGTCGGCTCGTCCGCCAGCACAAGCTCGGGTCCGTTCATCAAGGCGCGGGCGACGGCCACACGCTGCTTTTGCCCGCCCGAAAGGTTGGCGGTGGGAAAGTTGATGCGGTCGGCCAGCCCCATCCGTTCCAAAAGGTCCCGCCCCCGGGCGCGGGCGGCCGGGGTTTCGCGCCCGTCACTAATGGCCGTTGGAAAGACCACGTTCTCAAGGGCGGTAAAGTCTGGCAGCAGGTTGTGAAACTGGAACACAAATCCGATGTGTCGATTGCGAAACGCCGTCAGTTCCTTGTCGTTGGCGGCAATCAGGTCATGGCCCAGCATGGTGTAATGGCCCGATGTCGGCTTCATCAGCGTGCCAAGAATGGTCAGGAGCGTGCTTTTGCCCGATCCCGATGGCCCCAGAAGGGCGGCCAGTTCGCCTTCTTCAAGCGACAGGGACAGGCCGCGCAGGACGCGGGTTGCGACCTCTCCGGTGCCAAAGGTTTTGACCAGGTCGGATATCTCAAGAAGGGCGGTCATTGCCCTATCGCCGTGACCGGATCGACCCGCGCGGCCGAGCGGGCGGGCAGGATCGAGGCGAGGATTGCGCCGATCACCGTCAGCGCAATGGCCACCCCGTAAGAGCCTTGGGTGATGTCGATGGGCAGGGTCCCCGCCTGAAACGCATCCCGCGAGGGAAAGGGCAAAAGGGCGAGGTAGCCAAGCGCCGCCCCGGTGATCCCGCCCATCACCCCGATCAATGCGCCTTGGGTGACAAAGACAAAGACGACAAAGCCGCGGCTTGCCCCCATCGCCCGCATGATCCCGATTTCAGGTCGGCGGCGGTAGGTGGACAACAACAGGGCCGAGGCGACCCCGATCACGATGGTGATCAGGGCAAAGGTTTTCAGGACGTAACCGGTCTGCGCCTGTGCATCGAGGGCCTCCATCAATTGCTCTGCCCCGTCAGTCCAGGGCACGGCATCAAGGCCGGTCAGCGACCGGATCCGTGCGGCGATGGTATCCGCGGCATTAAGGTCAAAAAGCTTGATCTCGATCCGTGTGACGCCCTGCGGCATGGCGAAAAGGGTGCGGGCCACCGACAGGCTGACAAAGGCCCGCGCCCCATCTACCCCCCCGTTTCCGGTCTGGTAGATGCCCCCAACCGTCAGGGCTGCCGTGACCCCCTCTGCGCTTTGCAGGCGCAGGGTCTGGCCGACCGTCAGGGCAAGATCGTCGGCAAGGTCGCGGCCCAGCAGGATCAGGCCCGAGCCAAGCCGGACTGAGCCGTCCACAAGGTAGCCCTCAAGATCGAGGATCGCGGATTCCCGCCCCGGCTCCAGCCCGATCACGCTGACCTGCGAGACCTGTGCCCCGCGTTTGATTACACCTGCGCCCGCGATCTGGGGTGACACGGCCTTGATCCCTGCGACCCCTTCGATCAGGGGCAGGAAGGTCGCCGCCTCGGCCAGCGTCGCAATCCGGGTGCTGCCCCGTTCTGCAACGACAAGGACATGACCCTGTGGCGAGATCAGCAGGGGTGGGTCGTCCGTCTCGGCCTGGATGGTGACATGGGAAATGTCGCCCACGGTGCGCGACAGGATGAATTCGGCCAGCCCGCCGATCAGCGCCGACATAAAGATGAAAATGAACACGCCCACAGCGACGCCCGTCACCAGAAGGGCGGTCTGCGCCCTGCTCGCCGTCAGGTAGCGGGCTGCGATCTTGAGGGCGTAAAGCATCAAGGCATCTCGGCCGCGACGGTCTGCCCATCGGTGATCCCGGTTGCATCAAGGATCACAACATCGCCGGGCACAAGGCCGTCCGTCACGATCAGCCGGGCGGCGGGCCAGTCGACCACCGACAGGGCACGGCGCGTTGCGATGCCGTCGGTCAGGACAAGGATATCCGTCCCCCCGGTCCCCGACAGGATCGCGGTCCGGGGTACGGTCAGGGCGGCGTCCTGCTGGTCCACAATGATGTTCGTCGCGACCGTCAGCCCGACGGGGGCGGTGACCGGCGCATCAAAGGCGATCCGGATCGCCAGCCCACCCGTGGCCACATCTACCCGGTTCGACACAAACCTTACATGGCCCTCCACGGTGCCGGTCGCCCCGGCAAGCTGCAGGACGGCAGGCTGGCCAAGGGCGATCTGGGTGGCATAGGCCTCGTCCACATCCGCCTCGACCACCAGATCGCTGAGGTCGGCGAGGGTCAAAAGGCCGCTGGACGGGCCGGTCAGCTGGCCCGGTTCGGCGTAAAGGGTAAGGATCGTGCCCGCGAACGGCGCACGGATCGTAAAGGTCTCAAGCACGATTTGTGCCTGATCCAGCGTTGCCGACTGGCGGGCCACCTCTTGGGTGGCGGAGCGGACGGCAAAGGCGTCAGCCTCAAGCGCGGTGCGGGCAATGGCGGCACCAAGCGAAAGGGAGCGGTCATAGGCCTCGGTCGCCTGCTGCTGTGCGACAAGGGCGGCATCGAGCCCGGCCATCGCCTGACGCACGATGGCGTTCTGTGCGGCGGCGTCGATCCGGGCAAGGACCTGGCCCGCTGCGACCCGGTCGCCTTCGGCCACGGGGATTTCGTCCAGACTGCCACTGACGACAGAGCGTATTTCGACGGAATTGACCGCCGCGATCCGGCCATTGACGGCCAGCACCCGCGTGACGGGGGCAAGGGCCGCAGTCTCGACCGCGACAACGGGCGGGGTGACCCGCAAGACCTGCGAATAGACCCCTCCGATCAGGGCAATCGCAACCATGACCGCGCCGCCCCATAGCCACCGGCGCCGCGATGGCCGGGACGTGGGCAACGGCTGGCGCAGGGCAGGGACGCGGGCAGTGGGGGCAGGCTGGGGCCCCTCTGGCGACATCAGGGTTTTCCCAGGGGACGAATGTTCAGTGATGGGCACGGGCGCGTCCTTCCAGAGTGTGGATCGGGCCATGGAGTTCAGCAAAGTTCAGGCGGGCCCGTCTTGTGGCCAGCCTTGCAGCCAGCCTGCGGACAGAGGAATAACGACGCCCGTCCGATCCTGCAGTGACCCCGTTCAACACCTCGTCCCCGCGCCGTCAGATCGCTGCGACCGCCTTGGCCAGAAGGTCCCGCACCTGTGCGGCGACGGCCAGAAGGGCGGGGTTCTCGATGGCCTGCATGGAGGCGACCGGGTCAACCGCACTGACCTCGACCCCGCCGGCGACCTCGCGCAGGATCACGTTGCAGGGCAGCATGGCGCCGACGCGCGGCTCGATCTCGATGGCACCGTAGGCCATCTTTGGATTGCAGGCCCCCAGCACGACGTAACCGGGCATTTCCGCGCCGAGTTTGTTTTTCATCGTGGCGGTAACGTCGATTTCGGTCAGGACGCCAAAACCCTTGTCGGCAAGGGCCGCACGCGTCCTTTTGTCGATATCGGCGAAATCCGCCCCGACAAACATTCGGTTGATTGTGTAGGTCATCATTTCATCCATTTTGCTGTAAGGTGGCAACTTCGGTACGATCACCCCAGTTGCCGCCCCGAAGTGCATCAGGATCACCCTAGCCGCCCCGGCTGCGGCTGCCCTGATCGAGATCAACTTGCGAGCCAAGCGCTGCGGTCTTGAGAAGGGGGAGGTTTTGAGATGGGGGAGGATTTGGGACGGTGTGAACCACGGCCCATTGGCGCGATGACGGACGGTCGGGCAACGCAGGTTCTACAACTGTCCGAGGGGTGCGTTTGCTACGCTTTGTCGGCCATCCGTATCAAAAACCGCTGGACGGTGGCCCGTTCGTCCTCGGTAAAGGCGGACAAGAGCCTTGTGTTATAGCGCTTTGCCTCTTGCACCAGATCGTCAAAAGCGGCGCGCCCCTTGGGGGTCAGCGACAGCATCTCGTGACGGCGATCGTGGGCGACCTCGGTGCGGGTCAGGAACCGGCGGGCCTCTAACGCGACAACGGCGCGGCTGACCTTTGTCTTGTGGATGTTGGCGCGGGAGCAGATCTCCTTGGCCGTCAGGCTGCCATAGCGGCCAAGGTGGAACAGCACCCGCCACTCGGTCCGCAACATTCCGTAGTTGGCCTTGTAATACTTCTGGAAGTCGAGACTCGTCGCCTCTGCCGCCTGATTAAGCAGGTAGGGCACAAAGTTCTGAAGCAGAAGCGGGTCTGTCTCGGTCATAGGTCAAGAATAGATGTTGATAGTTACAAAAGCAACCAATAGCCCGGGCAAAGGCTGCACAAGGACGATCCTATGACCACAGCGACCGCCACCCACGGCCTCACGATGGCCGCCACGCAGATTGGCACCATCGAAGGCTATATGCCGGGCTTTGGCAACGACTTTGAAACTGAAGCTCTGCCCGGTGCCCTGCCGCAGGGCATGAACAGCCCACAGAAATGCAACTACGGCCTGTATGGTGAACAGCTTTCGGGGACGGCCTTTACCGCCGAGCGGCCGGAGCGGACGTGGTGCTACCGCATTCGGCCTTCGGTCAAGCATTCGGGCCGATACAATCGGATTGATCTGCCCTATTGGAAGTCTGCCCCGCATATACCCGAGGATGTGACCAGCCTTGGGCAATACCGCTGGGACCCGGTACTGCATTCGGCAGAGCCGCTGACTTGGTTGACCGGTATGCGCACCATGACCGCGGCGGGCGATGTGAACACCCAGGTCGGCATGGCCAGCCACATCTACCTTGTCACCCAAAGCATGGTGGACGCCTATTTCTATTCCGCCGATTCCGAGCTTTTGGTCGTCCCGCAGGAAGGCCGTTTGCGGTTTTGCACCGAATTGGGCGTGATCGACATCGCGCCACAGGAAATCGCGATCCTTCCGCGTGGACTTCTCTACCGGGTTGAGGTTGTGGAAGGACCGTGCCGGGGGTTCGTTTGCGAAAACTATGGCCAGAAGTTCGAATTGCCGGGTAGGGGGCCAATCGGGGCGAACTGCATGGCAAACCCCCGCGATTTCAAGACGCCGGTCGCCGCCTTCGAAGATCGAGAAGCGCCGTCCACCGTCACGGTAAAATGGTGCGGCCAGTTTCACGAGACCCGGATCGGCCAGTCACCGCTGGATGTGGTGGCCTGGCATGGCAACTACGCGCCGTGCAAATACGACCTCAAGACCTATTGCCCCGTGGGCGCGATCCTGTTCGATCATCCCGATCCGTCCATCTTTACCGTTCTGACCGCCCCTTCGGGTCAGCCGGGTACCGCCAATATCGACTTTGTCCTGTTCCGCGAACGCTGGATGGTGGCCGAGGATACATTCCGCCCGCCGTGGTACCACAAGAACATCATGTCCGAGTGGATGGGCAACATCTACGGCCAGTATGACGCCAAGCCAAAGGGCTTTGTCCCCGGCGGCGTCAGCCTGCACAACATGATGCTGCCCCACGGCCCGGACGAGACGGCCTTTGAAGGGGCGTCGAACGCCGAGCTCACGGCCCAAAAGCTCGACAATACAATGTCGTTCATGTTCGAAACTAGGTTTCCCCAGCATCTGACCCGATTTGCCGGAACCGAAGCCCCTTTGCAGGATGACTACATCGACTGCTGGGAAAGCTTGGAAAAGAAGTTTGACGGCACGCCGGGTCGCAAATGACCCCTTGCCGGGGACGCACGACCGGCGGCCGATACTGACACCCGACCCGAAAGTAGACTGATGACCTTGCTCCGATCCTGGGTGGATAGCGCGAACAGCGCCACGACCCCCTTTCCCTTGAACAACCTGCCCTACGGGGTCTTTTCCCTGTCGGATGGACCCGAAACCTGCGGGGTTGCGATCGGGGACATGATCCTTGATCTGGCGGCGGTCGAGGGGATGGGCCTGATCGACCTTAAGGACGGGCCCTACCTTGATGCGCCCGACTGGAACGACCTTATGGGCGCGGGCCCGGCGGTCTGGGCGGCCTTGCGGGCGCGGCTTCTTGACCTGCTTGCCGTCGGCGCGGACGCGCAAAAAGCGCTCCGCTCGCATCTGGTCCCACAGACCGCGGTCCGGTTGCATCTGCCGATCACTGTGTCCGAATTCACCGACTTTTACGCAGGCAAACATCACGCCATGAACGTTGGCACTCTGTTTCGGGGGCCTCAGAACGCCTTACCGCCCAACTGGCTGCATATCCCGATCGGCTACAACGGGCGGGCGTCCTCCGTCGTGGTGTCGGGGACGGATATCGTTCGGCCCAACGGTCAAACCAAGGCCCCAGATGCAACGATGCCCTGCTTTGGCCCCAGCCAGCGGCTTGATATCGAGCTGGAGTTGGGCGCGGTCATTGGCGGCTACAACGACCTTGGGACGCCAATTTCGGTGCACGAAGCTGACGATATGATCTTTGGCTATGTCCTGCTGAACGACTGGTCGGCGCGGGACATTCAGGCGTGGGAGTATCAACCTCTTGGCCCGTTTCAGGGCAAGGCCTTCGCTACCTCGATCAGCCCCTGGATCGTGACCAAGGCGGCACTTGAACCTTTCCGCATTTCAACGCCCGAACGCGAGGTGGAGCTATTGCCCTACCTCCACGAGCCGGGCCCAATGCTGTATGATATCGAACTGGCGGTGACGATGGCGCCCGAAGGCAAGGGGCCGACCACCATCGCGCGGACCAACTACAGTTGGATGTATTACTCAGCCGCCCAGCAACTGGCCCATCACGCATCATCTGGGTGTGCGATGAACGTGGGCGACCTGATCGGTTCGGGCACCATTTCCGGCCCCAAAAGGTCCGAGTGCGGCTCGCTTCTGGAACTGACCCGGGGCGGGGCCGCGCCTTTGACCCTCGACACTGGCGAAACCCGCATCTTCATTGAGGATGGCGATACCCTGACCCTGGAAGGGGCGGCAATCGGAGAGGGCTACCGCATCGGATTTGGCACCTGCACCGGCACCATCCGTCCGGCCAAGACCTTCCCCGCACAAGGATAAAAGACCATGGCAAAAGCATTCGCCTCCCAGGGGGACATGACCGAAAAGACGATCACCTTCGATGAGATCGGAGAGGGGCTATTTGCCTTCACCGCGGAAGGGGACCCCAATTCGGGCGTTATCATCGGTGACGACAGGGTGATGATCGTCGAGGCGCAGGCAACCCCGCGTCTGGCGAATAAGGTGATCGAAAAGGTCCGTCAGGTGACGGACAAACCGATTACCCATCTGGTGCTGACCCATTATCACGCCGTCCGGGTCCTTGGGGCCTCGGCCTATGGTGCAGGGCAGATCATCATGTCCGACATAGCCCGGGCCATGGTGGCCGAACGCGGGCAAGAGGATTGGGACAGCGAATTCCAACGCTTTCCCCGCCTGTTCGAAGGACACGAAAGCATTCCGGGCCTGACCTGGCCCACGACGACTTTCAGCGACAGCATGACCGTCTATCTGGGCAAGCGACGGGTGGACATCCGGCAGATCGGCCGGGCCCATACGGCGGGCGACACGGTCATCCATGTGCCCGACGAGAACGTCATGTTCACCGGCGATATCGTTGAGGATCGGTCCGCCTGCTACTGCGGCGACGGCCACTTTGCTGACTGGGGCGGCACCCTTGACGCCATTGGGGCCTATGACGTGGACGCCATCGCGCCGGGGCGGGGCGGGGCGCTTATCGGCAAAGGGGCCGTGGCGCGTGCCATCGAAAGCACCCGCGATTTCGTCGACAACACCTATCGGCCCGCCGCACGCGTCGCCATGAAGGGCGGCACCCTCAAGGACGCGTGGCAGGCGGTGCGCGCCGAATGCGATCCCAAGTTCAAGGACTACGCCATCTACGAGCATTGCCTGCCCTTCAACGTGGCCCGCGCCTATGACGAGGCGCGCGGCATCTGGCATCCGCGCATCTGGACGGCCCAGCGCGATCTTGAGATGTGGGAGGCCCTGCAGGGGTAAACGCCATGGTCGCGGTCCGCTATCAGACAGCCTTTCGGCTATATCCCTATGAGAAGTCCGCCGATCAGGAGGCCGCCCAGCCGGTCCGCCATCCGGTGGTGATTGTGGGCGGCGGGCCTGTCGGCATGGCCATGGCGCTTGATCTGGGTAAACGGGGCATCGCCTGCCTTGTGCTGGATGATCATGACGGGGTGGGCATGGGCAGCCGGGCGATATGCTTTGCCAAACGCACGCTTGAGATTTGCGACCGGCTGGGCTGCGGCGATCCGATGGTGGACAAGGGCGTGGTCTGGAACACCGGACGGGTCTACCGCGACGAGCGTGAGGTCTATTCCTTTGACCTCTTGCCCGAGGGTGGGCACAGGCGTCCTGCCTTCATCAACCTGCAACAGCCCTATTTTGAGCAGTTCCTCGTCGCGGAAATCCGCCGCCTGCAGGCCGCCGGAGCGCCCATCGAAATCCGGGGCCAGAACCCTGTGACCGGGGTCCGGCAACAGGCCGATCACGTCGTGCTGGACGTCGACACGCCCGATGGCCCTTACCGGGTCGAGGCGGACTACCTTGTCGCCTGCGACGGGGCCAACTCACCGATCAGAACGATGATGGGCTTGGATTTTGAAGGCCGGGTGTTCGAGGACAACTTTCTGATCGCCGATATCCGCATGATGGCCGATTTTCCGGTCGAACGGCGGTTCTGGTTCGACCCGCCCTTCAATCGCGGCGAAACCGCGCTGTTGCACAAGCAGCCCGATGATGTCTGGCGGCTCGACTTTCAGCTTGGCTGGAATATCGACCGCAAGGCCGAACTGGCGCCCGAGCGCATACGCGACCGCGTATCGGCGATGATCGGGGCAGGCGTGGACTTTGAACTTGTCTGGACCTCGATCTACACCTTCCGCTGCTGCACGATGGAAACCTATCGCCATGGCCAGGTGTTGTTTGCCGGTGACAGCGCCCATCAGGTCAGCCCCTTTGGGGCGCGGGGGGCCAATGGCGGCATTCAGGACGCCGACAATCTGGGCTGGAAACTGGCGGCGGCTCTCAACGGCGAGGCGCCTGACGCGCTGCTGGACAGCTATCATACCGAGCGAAAGCAAGCAGCGCTTGAGAATATCAAGAACTCATCCCGGTCGGCGGATTTTCTGACCCCCCGCAACCCGGCCCATGCCTTGTTTCGCGATGCCGTTCTTGATCTGGTGGAACACTTCGACTTTGCCCGCCCGATGGTAAACTCTGGCCGGTTGTCGGTGCCCTGCATCTACGATGGATCGCCTTTGAACGGCCCCGATGCGCTGGGCGGGGGGCCCGCCCGATCTCGGCCAGGCGCGCCGTGCAGCGATGCGCCGGTGCGGGACGGATTTCTTCTCGACCGCCTGACGGGCAGGTTTGCGGTTCTGGCGATCAACGCGGCTGTACCTGAGAGCCTGTCGATTGAGGGCCAGCCCCTTGATGTCATCCCGCTGTCAGCAGAGGACGACGCGACGGGTGCCCTTGCCCACCGCTATCTGGGAGAGGCCCCTTGCGCCGTATATCTTATCCGCCCCGATCAGCATGTTGTCGGGCGTTGGCCTGCCTTTGATCCAGCCCGGATCGAAGCTGCGTTCTCTCAAGCGACCGGAAAGGTCTGACAGATGACGGACCTCATTCTTGCCCCCAACCTTAACAATACCGACGATTTCTACGCGGCGCTGCTTGCCGCGTACGACGGGCTGGACGAGGGCGAAAGCCACGCGCTGAACGCCCGGCTTGTCCTGATCCTTGCCAATCACATCGGCGACGAGGGCGTGCTGACACAGGCGCTGGACGCGGCGGTCATGGCGCGTAGTAGTCCTGGACAGGTGGCCAAGTAGGCGAGACCTCGGCAGCCTGGCCCGCTGGGTCAGACGCTGACAGAGTGTCGGGCAGAACTGTCCTGCAAATAGGCGTCAAAGGCCGATGCCGCAATGCGAACCAGCGGCCGCCCCTTGGCCGACATCCGAACCGTCCCGGATGACAGGTCCAGAAGACCGTCTGCCCGTAACTCTTCCAGCGTATCAAAGGCGTCGTGCCACCAGCCATCGGGCGCGTTGTGCTTTTGGCCGATGGCGCGAGCATCGACGTGACCATCGCACACCAACCTCTCGATCACTTCCGCCCGCTAACGGTCGTCCTGTACGAAGGGCAGGCCCTTGGCGACAGGCAGATGCCCGTCGCTGACCGCCCGCGACCAGGCCCCGGTTTCGGTGATGTTCTGGACATAGCCCGACGGGGACCGCCCGATGGACGTCGCCCCCAGACCCAGCAGCGTTTCGGCCCGGTCCGTCGTGTAGCCCTGGAAATTGCGGCGCAACTGCCCCTCTTGCGCGGCGACGGCAAGCGCGTCGTCGGGCAGGGCAAAGTGATCAAGGCCGATCGCCACATAGCCCTCGGCGATCAGTGCCTCGGCGGCGGCTTCGGCCTTTGCCGCCCGTTCCTTTGCACCAGGCAGGATGGCTTCGTCGATCATGCGCTGGTTCTTGGCCATCCAGGGCACATGGGCATAGCCGAACAGCGCCACGCGGTCCGGCCGCATCGCTGCGCTAAGTTTCACCGTCTCAATCAGGGTTTCCACGGTTTGGTGGGGCAATCCATAGATCAGGTCAAAGTTGATGCCCGATACCCCCGCGCCGCGCAGGTCCTGGACCGACCTTTGCACCATATCGGGCGGCTGCACGCGGTTGATCGCCTGCTGCACCCGGCTATCGAATTCCTGAACGCCAAAGCTGGCCCGGGTAAAGCCGAGCTTGCCGATCCGGGCGGCCATTTCGGCGGTCAAGGTGCGCGGATCGCTTTCGATGGCGATCTCGGCATCGGGGGCAAAGTCCCACCAGGCCCGCACATCCTCCATCAAAAGTTGCAGGTCGTCGGGCGACAGCGCCGTGGGCGTGCCGCCCCCCCAATGCAGGTGCGAGATGGTCATCCGGCCGGGCAGGGCGTCGGCGGTCAGTGCCACCTCCTTGCGCAAGACCTTTGCATAGTCGCCGACCGGCCCGTCCTTGGAGGCCAGCTTCATGTTGCAGCCGCAATACCAGCACATCTGACGGCAGAAGGGCACATGCAGATACAAGGATACCGGGTCGCTCGGGGGCAGCTCAGACAACCATCGCCGGTACCGGTCCTCGGCAAAGCCTGTCTGGAAATGGGGGGCGGTGGGATAGCTGGTGTAGCGCGGCGTCGGGCGACGGGCGTAGCGGTCTAGGACTGGGTCCATCAAAGTGGCTTTCGCGACAGGGTGATTTCAAACCGGCTGACAGAGGCGCCATTGGCGCGGCCCGCCCGGTGGGTGACATCGGCGTCTGGGGCCACAAGTGCCTGAAACAGCCGTTCAAAAACGGCGACATGCCAAGGGCAGTTCGGCTGGGCCAAAGGGTTGTCGATGATTTCAAGGACGCAAGTCTTGCCCGCCTTCACACGGACCGACCCGGTCCCGGCATAGGTCCAGGCATTCGACGCCATCGCCCTGAGCAGGATCGGCGCGGCCAGTCGGGGGGCAGAACTTTCATGACCCATTGGGCAGGACGCGGGATGCGGTTGGCCAAAAGGTAGTCTGCCGTGCGCCGACCTGCGTCCAAAGCGATGCGCCTTGCCAGTTGTGGAGGCAAGGTCATACGCAGAACGTCGTGAAGTCGGGCGGCAGCGGACTGATCCACCATTCGGGCAGGGGGCGAGGTCAGCGCCTCTTCCAGACCAGCGGCTGCGAACACCTGCCGAGCCAGCCCGTCGCCACCAAACTCACGCAGGGCGGCCGCAATCTGGGTGACGGCATTGGGGCCGACCTTGCCTTCAGGATTGGCGGCCGTTGGATTGGCGCTGATCCTGGTCCCAGGCTCTGTCCGGTCCGTCGCGAAAGAGACTGTCGTCATCAAACGACCTCTCTCTTGCCCTGCGCCCGTCCGGCCTCTTGGGGCATGCGGAAGGACTTTTCCTTGGGCATCTGCTGGTCGCCGCCGCCGCAGGCCATGACTTTGGCGGCTGTCCGTTCCTCTGCCCGCTCCTTGCCTTGGGCGCGCAGCGCCTCGCGGCGCTCTTTCGCCTTGGCGGCCTTGTCGGCCGAAGCCTCCCAATCGGCGATCTGGGCCGGGGCGATCTTGCGGCTGTCGTCAAAATGGAAATCCACCTTTTTCTTGGACTGCGGCCCGGCATAGCCCACCTTGCCAAGATCATAGAAGGTTCGGGCAAAGCCCGCCTTTGCAAAGGCCTTGAGGCATCCCAGCAGGTACTTGCGCCGAAAGCCCGTGCCGCGCCACGGATAGTGAAAAAGCGCCTTGATCATGTAGAATCGGCGGTAATTGTTCATGACCCGGTCGAGCAATTCGGCGCGGTCCATCGCGGCGGGGCGCATGATCGGGGTGACGAAGTTGTATTTCTCAAAGTCGAAAACCTCGACCTTGTCGCCAAGCTCCTGATAAAGCGGGGTAAAGGGCCATGGCGTATACATCGACCAATTGGCCAGATCCGGGTTCCATTCGCGGGCATAGCGATAGGTTTCTTCCAGCGTTTCCGGGGTTTCATTGTCGAGGCCGACGATAAACTGCGCCTCTGTAAAGATGTCGGCGTCGCGCAGAAGTTGGATGGCGCGGCGGTTGTCCTCGACCTTGGTTTCCTTGTTGAACAGGTCGAGCTTCAACTGCGCTGCGGCCTCTGTCCCAAGCGAGACGTGAACAAGCCCTGCCTTACGGAAGAAAGGCAGCAGTTCCTCGTCGCGCAGGATGTCCGTGACGCGGGTGTTGATGCCCCATTTGACCTTATTGGGCAGGCCACAGTCGATCAGTTCCTGACAGAACTGGACAAACTTCTTGCGGTTGATGCTGGGTTCCTCGTCGGCCAGGATGAAAAAGCCGACTTGGTGTTCGTTTACCAGCTTCTCGATCTCGTCCACGACTTTGATCGGATCGCGCACCCGGTAGTCGCGCCAGAATTTCCACTGCGAACAGAATGAGCAGGTGAAAGGGCAGCCCCGCGCCATGTTGGGGATGGCAACGCGCACGCCAAGGGGGACGTAGATGTAGCTGTCCCATTCCAGCAGCGACCAATCGGCCTCGATCGCGTCAAGGTCCTTGACGGTCGAGGCGGCCTGGGTGGCGACGATCTCGGTTCCGTCCCTATAGGCGATGCCCTTGATCGACTTGCGCTCGGCCGGCCAGCGCCCGTCGGCATAGGCGCGCATCAGCTCAACAATGATCTCTTCGCCTTCGCCGCGCACGATGACGTCGATCCAGGGGGCTTCGGACAGGACCTGTTTGTACATGAAGGTCGCGTGGACCCCGCCCAGAACCCCCAGGGCGTCGGGGCAGATCTCTTTGGCAATCTGCAAAACCCGCTCGGCTTTGTAGATAGATGGGGTGATCGCGGTCACACCGACCACGTCGGGTTGCAGCACGCGAAGCCGTTCGGCAAGGGCGTCGTCGTCGATGTTATGGGTCATCGCGTCGATAAAGGACACATCCATAAAGCCCGCCGATTTCAGCGCGCCCCCGATATAGGCGACCCAGGCGGCGGGCCAACTGCCAGCGATTTCGGCACCGCCAGAGTGGTAGTTCGGATGTATCAGTACGATTTTCACGGCAATTCTCCCGTCCAAGCCTGAGGGGAGTTTGCTTAGGAGGTGTCAACTTAAATTGACACAGATCAAATCGTACAAAGTTTACACATTTCGAGGCGGCAACTTGGAACGACCGGCCCGGTTCGCCGGTGGCCTGAACGGCCTTGCCAGCGACGACAACAGGCGCAACGTGCACGCCTGCTGTCTTGTTTTCAACGTACTGGCCGGGCTGGCCGGGCTTCAGGCCTATTGGGCAACCGCCACATCACGAGGACCGGTAAAGTCGAGCAGGCCGATGCAGGGGATGTGACTATCGCAACGGTCGGCATGAACCTCGCCGCCTTTGATAAGCGAATAGTCACCCGGTCCGGTCATGACCTCGGTGCCATCGGCCTCGATATGGACCCATGCGCCCTGAATGCTCAGCCCCCAATAGTCGTGGGTATGCGTGTGCATCGGCAGGGCGACGCCCGGATCCATCTTGAACAGCCAGGCAGCGCCGGCTTCGTCGTCGCCCCAGGCCAGCGCCAGCTGCACGCCGGGAATTGGTCCATCGACCCATTCAACGTTCTGCAACGCGATATGGCTGTTGCCGTGGCTGTGGGCCTCGGCAAAGGCCGAGGTTGAGATCAGGGTGGCGATTGCGGCGGTGATTAGTGTCTTCATCATGGGGTAGATCCTTTTGGGCTGGTTTGGACTTTGGGTTGGGTCTTCTCTGGCTTGAAGCTTTTGTTACCGACTGGTACTAATATACGTCAGCATTGGTCAAGGATAAAATACCGTGCGGTATAAAAATGAGTGATCCAGAGGGCAAACCCCAGCGCGGGCGACCAAGGACGATGGACACGGCAAATGTTCTCGAGGTTGCCATGACCGCCTATTGGCATGGTGATCCCGCCGACGTGTCCTTGAACGCAATCTGCCAGATGGCGGGGGTGTCCAAACCGTCGCTTTACCGCGAATTCGGGGGCGAGGACGGGCTGGCGCGGGCAGCTCTCGATACTTATGCCGAGCGGGTTTTGTCGGACATCTTTGTGATCCTTGGGGCAGGGCAGGGGCTGCGTCCCACGCTCGCTGCGTTGATCGACTTTGCGGCAAGCGATCCGCGGATGGAAACCGGGTGTCTGTTCTACAAGATGCGCGCCGGCAAGCACCGCCTTGGCCCCCAAACGCGGGCGCGGGTCGAAGAGATCGACGCCGCCGCCCAAACCGCCTACGCCGCCTTCCTGCGGTCCTGCCGTGATGCAGGGGAATGGCCCGGCGGGCAGTCGGTGGATGTGATGGCAAAGTACTTAGGCGAACAGATCGCCCTGGCGATCACACAGCGCGCCTCGGGCGAGGATCCTGCCCGCATTCGGGACATGCTGGAAGTCGCCTTGTCGGTGTTTGCAACGCCATGACCGGATCGCCGCGCGCCCTGATGCCTGACTACCTGCGCCTTGTTGCCCTGTTCGGCATCGTTGTCGTCAATGTGCAGTACATCGCCTTTTCGGCGCTTGGCCGCTTGGTGGATCCCGCAGGGACAACGGCGCTTAACGCGGTCACAGTCTGGCTCGTCCACGGGGTGGCGCTGCTCAAGACCTATGGGTTGTTTTCCTTCATGTTCGGCGTGGGCCTCGGGTTCCTGATGCGTTCGGCGGCGCGGCAAGGGCTGCCCTTTGGGCGCCTCTACCGCAATCGCTTGATCGGGTTGCTGCTTCTTGGGATTGCCCATGGCTGCCTGTTCTTTCCGGGCGATATCCTGACGATCTACGCGGTGGTGGGATCAATCCTTTACCTGCTCCGGGATTGGCCGGTGCGGCGGCTGGTGCGCCTTGGTGCCGGGCTTTTGATCGTCCAGATCGTCCTTTCGCTGCCCCTGCTTTTGCTGCAGCCGGACACGCCCACTGACATTCTGGCGCTGGAACGCCTGATTCTGACCCAGAGGGACTTCATTGAAGCGGTGGTCTTGCGCAGCTTTGCTTTCATGTTCGTGATGCCCTCCTTGCTTGTCATTCAGGGCTTTGCCGCCCTTGGCTGGTTCTGCCTGGGGCTGGCGGCGGTGAAGTCGGGGATGATCGACGATTCCAGCCATCCGTTATGGGCGCGGGCCCGACGCTGGTGCCTTTTGCCGGGGGGCGCCGTCAGCCTGATCGGGGCGGCACTCTGGCAATGGGGGCCGCCTGTGCCGGGCGTCGCCCTGACCGTGGCAATCGCACCGGTCGCGACCTTGGGGTATCTGGGCGTGATCGCGGCCCTGTCGCGCCCACCGGGGCCGGTCATGGCGCGTGCCCTTGCAGCGGGTGGATCAAGCCTGAGCATTTATCTGTGCCAATCGATCGTTCTGACGACAATCTTCTCGGCCTATGGACTTGGGTTGTGGGGCGCTGTCGACAGGTTCACAGCTGTGACAATCGCTGTCGCGACAACGGTTGGGCTTATCATTGGGTTAGATATGTGGCGAAGGCGCTTTGCTCTTGGGCCCTTCGAATGGGTGTTGCGACGGATCACCTATGCCGGGATGCGCCGCTGAACCTAGCTAATGCGCCAGTGCCTTTGCAAACGTGACAAGGAGGCCGGCCCTGCCTGTCGGGCCAGCCCCGATCTCCGCGCCGGTGTTCGGCCTTCAATAGTACAGCATCCGTTGGCTAATCTCGGCTCAGGCCAAACTTGGGCCGTGTCTCGATCTCGGCCCCGTCGGGCCCGGTCAGGCGGGGCGGGTTCTCGACGATAAGCGGGCCGTTTTCGACCGGGGTGATCTTGGGCAGGTCAGTCATGGCGGTCCTCTTGAAGTGAAGGCGTCAGGTGCATCAGGCGTTGGCCGAAACCTTGCCGCGTGACGGCAGCCAGACCCAGATGCTCAGGATGATTGCGGCCCCCGAGATCAGCGTCATCACGGTGCCGGGGACGAAGTTCACATAGCCCGGTATGTCAAGGAACAGGAAGTAGCCGACATCCGCCAGCCCACCGACCATGGCCGTCACCCAGATGGCGGTCATGTTGCCCCGCCAGATAAGAGTGGCGCCAATGATGGTGGCAAGGCCAAACCACAATAGGTTGAACCCATGCTGGTTCACCACGCCCCCGACGGCTGGGTGGTAGTGTGCGGCCAGCGTGGCAGGGTCAATCGCATCTGCGATGGCGGCAAAGGCCTGCGACGGCGCCTGAGCGAGGGTCATGACCCCGGCAAGGATATGGACGAGGCCCCAGATCAACCAGAGAACGGCGGCGATCTTCAAGGCGGTGGTCTGTTGTTTGGTCATGTCCGTTTCCTTTTTGGGTAAGTGGTGCGTCCGGCCAACGGCGGCCTTTGCGCAGTGTGGGTGCTGAAAGCGTCGGTCATGCCGCATCCATTTCGGCGGATCGCTGCCCCAGAGGGGTAAGCAGATCGCCGCCGGTAGCCGCTTTTGGCGGATGCGTGCTGCGGGTGCGCGTCGCAAGGCGCAGGATCAACAGCACCCCGATTGCCATGCCAAAGAGCATATGCCCGCCCAGACCCTTAACCTTGTCGGGGCTGTCAGGCTCCGTATTCGCCAGGACGATACCGCCTGCGGCAAGGGCGAAGACGATAATCAAGGCCACCAACCAATGACGCGCGACAAGAAGCGGGTGATATCTTTGCATGATCAGGGGCCTGTTTTTCAGAATGCCTCAGGGAGGACCGTGGTCCTCTGATCCGATGCGCACCAGATATCGAATTGCGCGGCCAGTGCGCGTTTATGCACCACTTCTCAGGCAGGTTGGCCCGCGAAATCAGGTCTGTGTCCATTTTGCGGTTGATCGCGAGGACGTCGTCGGCCGCGTTGGATACCCCAGTTCGGCAATGGTCAGCCCCGTGATCCTGGCCCCGTGATCCTGGCGTGATCCTCGCCCCGTCCGAGAGGGCCGCGACAGGCAGGGAGATCCGCCGGGTGCAGGTTTAGGCGGAGGCCTCCGTTCTGACACCGCCAAGATACATCACCGTCATTTCCCTTGTCGGTGCCCTGATCGGGACCCGCGTCCCGGTCTGGCCAGGGGTGGCGTGGAACATAAGGCCTTCTGGCGACATGGGTTGCGTGCCGTGTGCGCGGTGGTCTTGGGTTTCGTCAGCGTTCACCCCGATCCGGTTTCCCGATCCGGACTTCGGATCGAAATGCCCGGTCCCTGCGCGTTGCTGCTGTACCGGGTGGATGTTAGAAACCTTCATGGAATATTGGACCGAACTTCGCACCGCCCTGATGGTCGCGCGCCTTGGCACCGTCAGCGCGGCGGCAGAGGCGCTTGGCGTGCATCGTGCGACGGTCAACCGGCATGTCGAAACGCTCGAGGGGGCGTTCGGGGCGCCGCTGTTCCAGCGCCACGCACGGGGCTATGCGCTGACCGACGCGGGCCGCGACATGCTCGAGGTGGCGGGCCGGGCTGACGAAATGTTCGGTGATCTTGCCGGGCGCAGTCGTGGCAAGGCCGGGCAGTTGTCCGGGTCCCTAATCGTGACGGCGCTGGCGGGGGTGGCGCCGCTGGTTATGCCAGCCATCGGGGCGTTTCATCTTGCCCACCCCCTGATCGCGCTTGAGTTTGTCGCCGGGGCGCAGCTGGCCCGGCTTGAACATGGGGAGGCGCATGTTGCGATCCGCGCCGGGGCCAGGCCCGAGGTGCCCGACTACGTCGTGACCATGTTCCGCCGCCTGCGGTTCGGTCTTTTTGCCAGCCAAAGCTATATCGACCGGGCAGGGCACCCCGACCCGGACCAACTGGACGGGCACCGTTTCGTGGGGGCGGTCGACCTGCGGCGGCCGGTGCCCTATGCGGACTGGATGACCGACAATGTCCCACCCGACGCGCTGGCGCTTCGGACGACGGACCAGCAGGTCCTGCACGCTGCCGTTTGCGACGGGCTGGGTCTTGGCTTTCTGGCCGAGCATGATGCCTGCATCAGGCCGAACCTTGTGGCGATCATCCCGCCAGGTGACGCATGGTCCACCGCCCTTTGGGTGGTGACCCATGTCGATCTGCACCGCACGACCAAGGTGCAGGCGTTTCTGACCAACCTCAAGTCCGCCAAGCTGAGTTTCGACTGCCACACAGATGCGCAACACAACAAGCAGCCATAGGCTTGCGGCGTACAGGCGGAAACGGTGCATGTCCCGGACTTGCCTCGCTCCTCTGGGATTGCCCCCTCTCGCCGCATCTGTGCTTGTCTGCCGTGATGGTCGGTATGCCGGTTTTCCAAGTGCATGCTCGACCGGGGTCATGCGCCATGACGTGGGTCTCAGTGATCTGGCTTTGCTCAGCCGGTCCTGCCCAACCGCAATGCTGCGGTGACGGCGACGATCGAGACCTTTTGCAGCAATGGGTTGCGGCGCACACTGACAAAGTCGCTGACGGCATGCTGCTGCGTAAACTTCACAGGGCGTTCAGTGTTCGTCGAAAGACCTCTGCGGATGGGGATCGGATATGGCGTTGACCTCGGACCAGCCCGACACCCGCGCCCAGGCTGTACCGCCGATAATGAGTGCGCCCAGCCAGGACAAGAAGGTGATGGCGGCGTCGCTTGCGCTGCCGAATTCGGCAAGACCCTTTGCCGCATGAAACCCGGCGATCCCGGCGGGGACCGCGTAGATCAGACCGATAGCGAGTTTGAGCGGGGCCCAACGGATGCGGTCAAAGGCGAATTCTCCGAGAGCGGCGACGAAGCCGCCGATGAAGAGGCCCGCAATGATCGACAGAAAGACGCCTTGGCCCGTTTCATACAGATACATGCCGGACGTCAGCCCGATTGCGAAGGGCAGGGCGTAGACGGCCAGGTTGAACAGGATCCAGCAGAGGGCACCGAGGCCGAACAGCGTGAATATGGTGGAGAAAAACATGAGGCACTCCTTTCGAGAACAAGGATCGCGCCGCCACCTCCTCTATTGGCACGGGCAGATCTTAGCAGAAAACGGCCCGCCCCGGGAGGGTCCGGGGCGGGCGTCGGCGGAAATCCGGTCATGCCGGTGGGGCGGCTTTCGGCCGGAAGTCGAAGAGGGGAATGCCCATCGCGCGGGCCTTGTCGGCTAGATTTTCGGTGATGCCGGAGCCCGGGAAGACAATGAGGCCGATGGGCAGGGTATCGAGCAACTGGTCGTTGCGCTTGAAGGGGGCCGATTTGCCGTGCCGTGTCCAGTCGGGTTTGAAGACGATCTGCGTCACGGCGCGATTGTCGGCCCAGGCGGCGGCGATGCGTTCGGCCCCGCGCGGTGCGCCGCCGTGCAACAGAACCATGTCGGCGTGTTTCGCATGGACGCGGTCGAGGGCCGCCCAGATGGCCGTGTGATCGTTGCAGTCCAGCCCGCCGGTGAAAGCGATTTTTGTGCCTTGGGGCAGGAGCGGTTCCAGATCGACCCGGCGCTTGGCGGCGATGTGATCGCGGCTGTCGATCAAAGAGGCGGTCAGGGTGCGGCGGTTCACATGGCTGCCCGCGCGCGGGTGCCAGGTCTGGCCGAGATGCGCCTCGAAGCCCTCGGCGGCGAGATCGCGCATGGCCTCAAAGGCATTGCGCCGCTCGATGAGCGTGAGGCCCTCCGCGATAAGGGTTTCCAGTTCGACGGACCGGACCTCGGAGCCGTCTTGCTCGCGTTGCGACCGCTTCTGCGCCTGTTCATTGGTGTCGAGGTCGCGGCCCGTGCGCGCGGCTGTGCGGTGGAAGAGGTTTGTCGTGGACCAAAGCAAATCTTCGAGATCGGGTTCCAGCCGAGTATCCGAGAGAGAGGAAACGAGCGCATCAAAGATGTCAGCGATGGCGGTGCGAATGGCGTCGGGCTCCGGCAAGGGGCGGGGATCGGGCTCGTCCGTGAAGGGGCGCCAGCCATAGAGCTGCAGTTCCTCGAGCACGACGGCGGTGGAAGATCGGGTTTGAAGATGTGTGTCGGTCATGATGTCGTCTCAGTTTGTCGAAGACCGCGCCTCTCGCGGCCTTCCCGGGCAACGGAAAAGCGGGGGCCGGACGGGTCTGCATTCTCAGGGGTCCCCGTCGCGCCCGCGCGATGGGGTGGAACCGAAGCGCAGCGGAGGACGGCCATGGCCGTTGCGGGCCCGTCCGGGCTCTGCTCCGCTTTGCCCGCTCTCGGAAGGCCGGAGGGCGTGGCTCTGATCGCGGAGGCGATGGTTGGCTGCGCCGACTCCGATCAATCCTCGGCGTGGTCGAGGAAGGTCACGGCATCCTCGGGTGCCAGTTGCGGACGCAGATGCGCGCGCAACGCGTCGCGGCCAGAGGCTCGCAGATCATCATTGAAATCGCCGAGACAGGGGGAGAGGTGGATCGCGTCGATCCCGGCCCCGATGGCCCGATGCGCCAGTTGGTCGGCGGCGGACAGGCCTGCCGGGTCGGCATCGACGGCGATGTAGAGGCGGCGAAGATCTTCCTCCTCATCCGTGGTAGACACGACGGTGTCGGCGATATTCTCGTCCAGCGCCGCTTCCGGTGCGACCTCGGCCGCGTCTTCCACCTCCTCGACCGGCTCGTCTTCGGGCCGCACATAGCCCCGCTCGACCCGCAGTCGCCCGGAGCTGTCGATGCTGACGAAGGCTCCCGCCAGCGCGAGTTCTTCTGCCTCGTACCGGATCGGACGCGCCTCGAGTGCCTCCATCGCCTCCTCGATCTGGCCCAACCGGGCATCGACGTCGTCGGGCAGCTCGTCGGCTTCCGCATGCTTGGCCTCGAGCGCGTCGTATTCGGCCTTCAGCGACTGGTAGTTGGCAGCCTCCTCGTCGCTCATCGGCACCGCTTCGCCATGGATCCGGCGCATCCCGAAGGTGTGGCCATAGGGGAACTCGGTATCGACCTCGACCCATTTCCAGCCCTCGGCGCGCACCGTCTCGGCCTCCTCGGCGAGTTTCTCGCGCACCATGACGTCGAGCAGGGCGGCATCCTGCAGCCAGCCGCCATCGTCCTGCTGGAACAGGTCGCGCAGGATCTCGCCCCCGGCCTCGAAGTAATCGTCGAGCCCCACGAACTGCGCCCGCTTGTCCGAGGCTCGCACGGCACCCTCGGTCAGCATGCGGCGGATCTCGTAGGGCTGCCGCGAATAGTGCCGCTGCAGCGCCTCCCAGACCTGCTCCTGCCGCGCATGATCGGGGTTGACCGTGAAGGCCATGAGCTGGTCGAGGGTCATTTCCTCCTCGGCATAGGCATCATGCAGCGAGGTCGCGACGGCGGCGAGCTTCAACCGCTGCTTGACCACGCTGGCCGAGACGAAAAAGGCCGCGGCGATCTCCTCCTCGGTCCGGCCCTTCTCGCGCATCGCCTGAAACGCGCGGAACTGGTCGAGCGGATGCAGCGGCGCGCGCTGGACGTTCTCGGCCAGGCTGTCCTCCTCGGCGAGCCCGTCGGTGCGCACGATGCAGGGCACAAGTGTGGTCTTGTTCATGCGCTTCTGTTTCACAAGCAGTTCCAGCGCCCGGAACCGCCGCCCGCCGGCGGGGATCGTGTACATGCCGGTCTCGGCACCACTGTCGTCCAGCACGGGCCGCACCGTGATGGAGCTGAGCAGCGTCCGCCGCGCGATGTCCTCGGCCAGCTCCTCGATCGACACGCCGGCCTTGACGTGGCGCACGTTCGACTGGCTGAGCATCAGCTTATTGAAGGGGATGTCGCGCGAGGCGCTGAGGGTGATTTTCTGTTGCTTGGTCATCGGGATATCTCCGTGACAGGTCAGCCGGGAGCCACTCTCCCGACCTCCAAACCCGTCACGGAAAACCCGGCCCCCCTCTTACTCTGGAGACACCGACTAGGCCATATGGACTTGCAATACAATCCATATGGCCTTATATCATCAGTTAAGCTAGGAAGGAGCGCCAACACATGGAAAACGTTGTTCTGGAACGTCCTGCGCCGGATCGGCAGGGTGTCGCTCTTAAGGCCTTCGCCCGGATCGCGGACGCCTGGTCGCTCACCCTGCGGGAGGCGGCGTCGCTGGCGGATATGTCGGACTCGACCTGGAAGCGGGCGAAGAAGCCCGATTTTGCGGGGGATTTGACGCGCGACCAGATGCTGCGCCTGAGCGCGCTGATCGGCCTCTACAAGTCGCTCGAGCTCTATTTCAATGAGCCGATCTCGCGGGACTGGGTGAAGCTGCCTAACCGGGGTCCGGAGTTTGACGGCTCGCGGCCTGTTGACGCGATGATCGAAGGGGGATTGCCCAAGATCCTGCGCGTGCGGGGCTATGTCGATGCGCTGCGGGGCGGGGTTTGAGGATCACGTCGGTCAATGACCGCGCCCTTGTCCGGCTGATCTCCGAGACCCATCATAAGCCGCCGGTGCTGCGCGGGCTGGTCGACAGCGACGAGGAGGCCGCGATTCTCGCCGAGATCGAGGGCGAGACCAGTGCCCGCCTGATCGCCGAGGCGCAGGGCAGCCCCGCGCTCGACCGCCGCGAACTCGCTTTCGCCCGGCGGTCCCATGACCTGGCCCTCTATGGGCAGAGCCATATCAACGCGGCCTTCACCTACACGCGACCCTCGGGCAACCGGTTCAACACCGGCGACCGCGGCGCCTGGTATTGCGCATGGGACCTGCTGACGAGCGCACAGGAAGTGGGGTTCCACCGGACCCGCGAGCTGGGCTTCATCGGCCGCTACGAGGACCAGGCCCGCTACGTCGAACTGCTGGCTGATTTCATCGGGGATTTCCCGGATCTGCACGGAGAGGAGCATCCGGCGCTCGATCCGGTCCCCGAGCGGGGCTACGCGGCCGGGCAGCGTCTCGCCGCGGACTTGAGGGGAGAGGGGCATCGTGGGCTGATCTATCCGTCGATGCGCCACCCCGGCGGGCGGTGCTTTGTCGCATTCGATCCGGGGATCATCCAGAATGTCCGTCCGGGCGCGAGCTGGAAGCTTGTCTGGAAAGGTGCGCTCGAGTTCGCGATCGAGGGGCTGTGACGCCCCTCGAAATCTTCATTCAGTACTTAAGATTATATCTATAGCGCGTTGAATGTAATGTAAATTCAACGAATTCACGCGTGCTCCAGCAACACCTTTGCCTTCCCCTCCATCACCAGCCGCGCATCCTGCTGCGGCTTCGAACGAGCCACCGCAGTGATCCCCTGCACGAAGTCGAAGACGCTCTCGGGCGGCCTTCCTCGGCCAGGACTGTCTCGACGATCCGCCCGGTCTCCGCCTTCGAGAACCCATGCTTGCGCAGGAAGTCCTGACGGTCCTCGTCCGTCCGCGAGACGATCTTCTCGCGCGCCGCGCGGATGCCGTCGATGAAAGGCGCCGGCGAGGACTCGGCGAAGCGGCTGAGCGCCGGGGTGGCCTCGTGGGCGAAGCGCGAGGCGGCGTATTTCGAGTGCCGGATGGTAATCTCCTGGAAGTCCTCGACGCCCCAGAGGTTGCGGTTCTGGCAGACGGCGCGCAGGTAGAAGCTGGCGATGCCGAGGGTCTTCGCGCCCACCTCGGAATTCCAGCAATAGAACCCCCGGAAATAGAGGTCGGGCGAGCCGTCGGGCAGCAGCCCCGCCTCGATCGGGTTGAGATCGTCGACGAGGAACAGGAACACGTCGCGGTCCGAGGCGTAGAGTGTCGTCGTCTCCTTCGTCACGTCCACGCGCGGGTTGTAGATGCCGGTCGACCAGTCGAGCACACCCGGCACCTTCCAGCGGGTGTCGCCGGTGCCGTTGCCCGCGATGCGCTGAACGGCGGAGACCAGTTCGTGGTCGTAGATGCGGCCATAGTCTGGGCCGGTCACCGCGCGCAGTTCGGTGCGGCCATTCGCGACTTCCATTGTCTTGATCTGCTCGGCGCGGTGGTTGGTCAGGCCGTATTGCAGGTTGATCCCCGCCAGCGGCGCGGGCAGCTGCCGCAGATAGGCGGCAGGCGCGCCCACGAGACTCGAGAGCTGGCCGAAGCTCCAATGCGTCGGCGCGATCGGTTCATCCCCGCCCGGCAGCACCAGCCCCAACTTCTCTGGGTTGTCCCGATGCGCTTCGACTCGGATCGCAGCACTTTCCACCGTGCGCGTCCGGCTCCGCTCCGCCCGGCCCTTGACCGAGGCGAAGAGATCGTCGAGTGACAGATACCGCTCGTCGTCCGGCCGCGAGAACCATTCGGACGACACGCGATCCACGTTCGTGCCGCGCGACACATCCACCTTGTAGCCGCCGCTGATATCACGCCCGGCATCGATAATTTCGGTATTCATGGGTTTTCTCCCGCGACGGGCGGCCGAAAGCCTCTCTCTCGACCTCCAAACCCGTCACGGGCCGGGACGGCACCCCTCTGACTCTCCGCTCACTCGGCTGCGGGGGTCTCGAGCGGGGAAGGGGCGCGCGACGCGGCAAGCCGGTGCAGCGTTTCCGGGCGGATATGCGTGTACCGGCGCAGCATTTTCCAATCCTTGTGGCCAGTGACCAGCGAGACCTGTTCAATGGCGAAGCCGGCCTCGAACAGGCTGCTTGTGCCCTCATGGCGTAGATCGTGGAAATGCAGGTCCTTCACGCTGACCTCGACGCAGGCGCGCCGGAAGGCCGTTCCGACCGATTTCGAGTTGTAGGGAAAGATCCGGCCCCTTGCATGCCCGAGTTCCTTGGCCTGTTCGGTGACCAATGCCCAGGCATCGAACCCCGTGGCGGCGAAGAGTGGGATCCGCTGGTCGTTCCCGGTCTTGTTGCGCGGGTCCTTCCTATCGCGGATCATGAGCATCCGGCGGTCGACGTCGAGATCGGTCCATGCGACGCGGCAGATCTCATCGAGCCGCATCGCCGTGGCCACCGCGAACTTCACGATGTGTGTCATCGGCAGGGTCAGGCGCTCGTTGTCTTCGAAGCAGCGGAAGAGGCGGTTCAACTCGTCCGTGGTGGGGCGACGATCCCGCTCTGTGCCTTTGCCGATCAGACCGAGACGCTTGAGCGCAACACGCGCCAGATCGACGGGTTCCGGAGAGATGTCGAGGCCGTGCACAGCCGCCGCATGGGTGATGATCATCTTGATCACGCCGATGTCGAGCCCGAGCGTCACCGGGCCCGCACCTTGCTCCGCCCGCATCTTGCCGTAGTCGATCAGCTTTTGCCGGTCGAGGTGCCCGATCTTCTCCTTGCCCAGATCGCGCTTGAGCGTCGTGAGCGTGGCAGCCTTGCTGCGACGCGGCGGTTTGCCTACCTCGCACATATCGATTATGTGGAGATCGATGAGATCGCCGAAGGTGGTCAGGCGGGAGACGGACGACTTTTTCGGCGCCAACCCCTGATCCACCCGGGTCTCCGCTTGGCGGGCCCAGCGATAGGCATCGTCGCGACGGAGAAACGTCTCGCTCGCGTAGCGGCCCTTTCGTCTGATCTGAACCCGGTAGGCACCGGAGGGGAGTTTGGTGATGGAGGCCATTTTCGTGTGCGCTGTGTGTGCAATGAGCCGTCGTAGAGGGGCAAATTCGGGGAAATTGGGGCGTATTCCAGCGTAGCAGCATCCGCCGCCAACAGTTTGAAGATACACAAAAAATGCAAATAAATCAACATGCTAGATTATCCTGTGCCCCGATGATGGACTGGACCGACAGCCGGTGTCGGGTGTTTCACCGCGTCCTGTCACGTCAGGCCTTGCTCTATACCGAGATGGTCACGGCTCCAGCGGTCATCCATGGGGATCGTGACCGCCTGTTGGGCTTTGACCCGACCGAACATCCCTTGGCTCTTCAACTTGGCGGGGCTGATCCCGGGCAGCTGGGGCAGGCGGCCCGGATCGGGGCGGATTATGGCTATGACGAGATCAACCTGAACTGTGGTTGCCCGTCGGATCGCGTGCAATCGGGGTC
>JAQWWH010000040.1 GCA_029255105.1 Flavimaricola sp.
TTGTCCGCGCAACCGGGCCTGCTGCGCATCCTGACCGACGATGCCACCTTTGCTGACGGCGCTACCCGGCTGGCCTCACCCGGCGGGACGACCGTCGAGGTCGCGCCACTGAACCCGCCCTTGATCCTGCCCCAGACCGAACACGCCTTTGTCGTGCGTCGCCTTGCTGACGGTGCGCCATGGGTGATCGGACGGGCGGGCATGCATTACCGCGATCTTGTCCCCAGCCGTCTGGGCGGATCGATCATCGCCAGCCATATCCGCATCCCCGACGGCGGGCCGGTGCCGGACATGGTGCATTTCCACAAGGTCGGGTTCCAGCTGATCTTTTGCTATCGGGGCTGGGTCGACGTGGTCTACGAGGATCAGGGAGGCCCGATCCGGCTGACGGCGGGGGACTGCTTTATCCAGCCGCCCGAAATCCGGCACCGTGTACTTGAGGCGTCAGACGGGATCGAGGTGATCGAGATCGGCGTCCCGGCCGAACATGTGACCGAGATTGACCACGACATGACCCTGCCCACCCCGCATCTGCGCCCCGACCGCGAATGGCAGGGGCAGAAGTTCGTCTTCAACGAGGCGAATGGGGCCGAGTGGCAGCCATTCCGCCTGCCTGGATACATTGCGCGGGACACAACCATTGCGTCCAATACCCGCGATGTCGCAACCGTGCAGATTGTCCGAAAAGGACAAGGCACGCCCCGGTTTGCGGCCCATGACGCCGATATCCTGTTCGGTTTTGTGATGGAGGGGGGCATGACCCTTGAGGGGGAGGGGCCCGATCCGATGCCGCTTGTGGCAGGCGATGCCTTTGTCATTCCGCCCGGCCTGCCGACAAGGTGGACCGACCCGAGCGGGGATCTTGAAGTGTTGGAGGTTGCTTTGCCCGGACGGTTTGACACGACTGTCTTATAGGCGACTTGCATCCGTGACCGGCTCGCAGCACAGTCTGTGGAAACGCAAGGAACATCTCATGTCGCTGATGGATACGGCCCGCAAGGTGCGGGAGAACGCCTATGCCCCCTATTCCAACTTCAAGGTCGGGGCGGCGATCCGCACCACCTCGGGCAATGTGTACGGCGGGGTCAATGTCGAAAACGTCGCCTATCCCGAAGGCACCTGTGCAGAGGCAGGTGCCATCGCGGCGATGATCGCCGCCGGGGACACCCGGATTGCCGAAGTCGCGGTGATCGCCGACAGTCCGATCCCGGTCAGCCCCTGTGGCGGATGCCGCCAGAAACTGGCCGAGTTTGGCAATGGCGATGTGCCCGTCACCCTTGGCACCACCGATGGCAAGACGATGTCGACAACCCTGGCGGATCTGCTGCCGGGGGCCTTCACCTCGGACTACATGGACCGGACCTGACCGATGGACGCCCGCGCCATCATCGCCGGTCTGCGCAAGGGGCAGGTCCCTTCGGACGCGGCGTTGGAATGGTTTGCCCAAGGTCTGGCATCAGGCGCGGTCACTGACGCCCAGGCGGGGGCCTTTGCCATGGCTGTTTGCCTGCAAGGTCTGGGGGAAGAGGGCCGGATCGGTCTGACGCGGGCGATGCGCGATTCGGGTGATGTGCTGAAATGGGACATGCCCGGACCGGTTCTGGACAAACACTCCACCGGTGGCGTCGGCGATTGCGTCAGCCTTGTTCTGGCCCCGGCGCTGGCCGCCTGCGGGGTCTACGTTCCGATGGTGTCCGGTCGCGGCCTTGGCCATACGGGCGGCACCCTGGACAAGATGGAGGCTATTCCCGGCGTCGGGACCTCTGTCACCGAAGCCCGCCTGCGCGAAATCACCGCCAGCGTCGGTTGCGCGATCGTTAGCGCAACGGGCCGGATCGCTCCGGCGGACAAGCGTCTTTATGCCATTCGCGACGTGACCGGTACGGTGGAAAGCGTTGATCTGATCACCGCCTCGATCCTGTCCAAGAAACTCGCCGCCGGCCTCGAGGGGCTGGTTCTGGACGTCAAATGCGGATCCGGCGCCTTCATGAAGACGGCGGCAGAGGCACAGGCCCTGGCCGAAGCCCTTGTCAGTGCCGCCAATGGGGCAGGCTGCCCGACTGCGGCCTTTATCACCGACATGGACGAACCCCTTGCCCCGTCGCTGGGCAACGCGGTCGAGGTCGCCGCCTCGATGGAGGTGCTGTCGGGCAACCGCCTTGCCGCGCCGCGCCTGCATGACCTGACGGTCGCGCTGGGCGGGCGTCTTCTGGCCTTGGCCGGACATGTTGAGGGCGAGGGCGAAGAGATGATTTCCGCCGCCATCTCGGACGGTCGTGCGATCGAGCATTTTGCCCGCATGGTTGCCGAACTTGGCGGGCCGCCGGACATGGCCGACGACTGGCGAACCCATCTGCCTGCCGCACCCGTCGTGGGGGATGTGATGGCCCCCGAGGGTGGCTATCTCGCGGCAATTGATGGCGAGGCGCTTGGTCTTGCCGTTGTTGATCTTGGCGGTGGGCGGCGGGTCGAAACCGACCGGATTGATCCGGCGGTCGGCCTGACGGATGTGATCAGCCTTGGGTCCGAAGTCACAAAAGGGCAGCCCCTTGCGACCATTCATGCAAGGGACGAGGCCTCGGCCGAGGCGGCGGCAAAGGCTGTGCTGGCGGCTTTGACGATTGGCGACGCGGCCCCCGAGGCGATGCCCCTTATCCGCGCCAGGGTCGGCTAGGTGGCCGGGGGCTTGCCGTTCGGCGCGGGGCAGGGCGCGCGCGCTTTCCTTGTGGTCATCGATTCGGTTGGCATCGGGGGCGCACCCGATGCGGACCGGTTCTTTAACGGCGACGTACCCGATACCGGTGCCAACACGCTGGGCCATATTGCTCAGGCCTGTGCGGCGGGTGAGGCTGACGAGGGGCGGTCGGGGGCATTGAACCTGCCGGTTCTGGGGGGGCTGGGGCTTTGGTCGGCGCTTGGCCTGGCATCGGGGCTGACGATACCCGGCGCGACTACTATGCCTAAGGGCGCATGGGGGGCTGCAACCGAGGTGTCGCCGGGCAAGGACACGCCTTCGGGCCATTGGGAACTGGCGGGTGTTCCGGTTCCGTGGGACTGGACGGTGTTTCCGGAGTCCGATCCTGCCTTTCCAGCCGATCTTGTTGCGCAGGTCTGCGCCGCGGCGGGGACAGAGGGTATTCTGGGCAATCGGCACGCCTCGGGTACAACAATCCTGGCCGAAGAGGGTCAGCGGCATATGCAGACCGGTTGGCCGATCTGTTACACATCCGCCGACAGCGTCTTTCAGATTGCGGCCCACGAAGAAACCTTCGGGCTCGACCGGTTGCTTGGGCTGTGTCAGGCGGTTGCCCCGATCCTGCATGCCATGAAGGTCGGTCGTGTAATCGCCCGCCCCTTTGTGGGGAACGCCGGGGCCGGATTTGTCCGGACCGGCAACCGGCACGACTACGCCATCGCCCCGCCGTCGCCGACGCTGTGTGACTGGGTCAGTGACGCAGGTCAGGCGGTGCACGCGGTGGGCAAGATTGGCGACATCTTCTCCATGGGGGGGATCAGGGACGTGGTCAAAGGACGCGACGCCGTCCTGATGGATCATCTGGTCCGGCTGGCCGAGACCGCCGAACCCGGCAGCCTGACCTTTGCCAATTTCGTGGAGTTTGACAGCGAATTCGGCCACCGCCGCAACGTGGCAGGCTATGCCCGGCATCTGGAGTGGTTCGACGCGGCCCTTGGGCCCGTCTTGTCACAGCTTGGCCCGGATGACCTGTTGATCGTGACCGCCGATCATGGCAACGACCCGTCCTGGGTCGGAACCGATCACACGCGCGAAAGGGTGCCCGTCCTGGTCCATGGGATCGGGACACGAGCCCTTGGACGGTTGGTGTTTGTCGACGTGGCGGCGAGCGTGGCCGCACATTTGGGGGTCGCCAATCGCGGCCCCGGAAGGAGTTTTCTGTGAGCTACAAGTCACTGCCCAAGGTGGAATTGCATCTGCACCTGGAAGGCGGCGCACCGCCGGCCTTTATCCGCAACCTTGCACAAGAGAAGCATATCGACATCTCGGGCATCTTTGATGAGCGGGGGAATTACCTTTACCGGGACTTCGACCACTTTCTGAAGGTCTACGAGGCGGCCTGCACCACGCTGACCGGCCCCGAGGAGTTCCGTCGCCTGACCCTTGCCGTGCTTGAGCAGAGTGCCGAGAACGGTGTGGTCTATTCCGAAACCTTCCTGAGCCCGGATTTCTGCGGTGGCGGCGATGTGCAGGCCTGGCGCGACTATCTGGCCGCAATCGAGGATGCCGCCGCCGAGGCCGAACGGACGATGGGCATCACCCTGAAAGGGATCATCACCTGCATCCGCCATTTCGGACCCGAGCAGGCCAAGACAGCCGCCCTGTGTGCCGCGGAAACCAAGGGCGATTTCATAACTGGTTTCGGCATGGCGGGGGCGGAACTGGTCGGCCGTCCCGGGGACTATGCCTATTCCTTCGACATGGCGCGCGAAGCCGGGCTGCGCATCACCTGCCATGCCGGCGAATGGGGCGATGCGGCGATGGTGGCCGACACGCTGCGCGACCTGTCGCCCGAAAGGATCGGCCATGGGATCAATGCGATCCAGGACCTGGCGCTGGTGGACCGGATCGCCGAAGCAGGGGTTGTGCTGGAGGTTTGTCCGGGGTCCAACGTTTTTCTGGGCGCTGTCCCGTCCTGGAAAGAACACCCGATTGCCCGCCTTCAGGAGCGGGGGGTGAAAGTCACCGTTTCGACTGACGATCCGCCCTTTTTCAACACCACCATGGCCCGCGAGTTTGACATGCTGGCAGAGACCTTTGGCTGGGAAGAAGAGCAGTTGCGGATGCTGAATGATGTGGCGCTGGAAGCTGCTTTTTGCGATGAGGCGACAAAGGAACGGATTGCCAGACGCCTGTTGGCATGATGGCGTTTGTGACTTTGGATAGGGCGCAATCGGGGGCTCTGCCCCCGGCCTGCGGCCTCCCCCGGGATATTTGAGGCGAGATGAGGACCAGGACATGACACAGCATCTGACAGTGGTGACCCACCCCCTTGTGCAGCACAAGCTGACGTTGATGCGCGAAAAGGACACGTCGACCGCGTCCTTCCGGCAATTGCTGCGCGAGATCAGCCTTCTTCTGGCCTATGAGGTGACGCGCGAACTGCCGATGACCACGACCCGGATCGAAACGCCGCTGGTGGAAATGGATGCCCCGATGATCGAAGGCAAGAAACTCGCCCTGGTGTCGATTCTGCGGGCGGGTAACGGGCTTCTGGACGGGATTCTGGAACTGATTCCCGCCGCGCGGGTGGGATTTGTCGGGCTTTATCGCGATCCCGATACGCTCCAGCCGGTACAGTATTATTTCAAGGCCCCCACCCAGCTTGAGGACCGCATCTGCATCGTGGTCGATCCGATGCTGGCCACGGGCAATTCCTCGGCCGCTGCGGTCGATCTATTGAAGCAGGCGGGCGCCAGAAACATCCGGTTTCTTTGCCTTTTGGCGGCCCCCGAGGGTGTCGCCCGGATGAAGGAGGCCCATCCCGATGTGCCCATCGTGACTGCGTCCCTCGACAGTCACCTGAACGATCATGGCTACATCGTTCCAGGGCTAGGTGATGCGGGCGACCGGATGTACGGGACCAAATAGCGGTCGTTCCCGCCGAAGTTGATCTTTACAATCATAAGTCCTCTCAGGCATCCTGCCACAATATCTTGTGGGAGATATCGAGTTATGGTGCGATTGATAGGTTTGGCGGTTATATCTCTGGTCCTGGCGACTTCCGCCGGGGCGCAGATCAGTGGGGACGGGGTCCCCGCGGAATTTCCACCGGCAAGTTTTACTGCAAACCAATACGTTGACAGCAAGGGCTGTGCATTTGTCAGGGCAGGTCTGTCGGGTGCGGTGACATGGGTTCCCCGCGTCAGGCAGGATCGCAGCCAGCTTTGTGGACTTGAGCCGACGATTGTCCCGGCCGCGACTGCTGCCCCGCCTGTCGTACCCGATACGTCCACGGAGGCCCCCGCAGTGTCCGAGCTAGAGAGGGCGGAAGCGACTACCGACGCCGCCACGTCCAACGACCTGGCGCAGGGGGCGAACCCGGTTACGGCGACCAGAACATCCGAACCTGCCCATGCGTCGGTGATTGCGGCGCAGCCACCCGCGCAGCCCGCATCGGCGGCGTCGCGGCGGGTCGGGGATCCGATCCGCACCGTCGCCTCGATCGTCACGCCGCCTGTTATCCGGGCAGGCCAATTTCACACTCTGGCATCCCAACGCCCGGCGACCCCCTACCTTGAGGCCTGCGCAGGCCTGAGTGGTGTTCAACCCCGCCTGATCAATCGTGTGACGGGCCAAGCGATCGATTGTGGTCCGGCCGCCGCGGGTGACATCCGGTCCGGCGCCGCGTCGACTACGGATGTCGTCCCTCGCATGACATTGGCCGAAGCCTGCGCGATGGCGGCCCAGTCGCGGAGGCCCGTCATCGACCAGGCGACAGGGCGGCCGATCAATTGCGCAGTTGCGCCCGCTTCCGCGCCGGCCTCTGGGTCAATTGCCGCGCCACCCCCCGGCTATCGTGGGGTATGGGAGGACGGCCGTGTCAATCCACAGCGCGGCATTCCGACCGCAACGGCGCAGCCGGTGTCGATGCCCACCACCGCTGCAGCATCGGATCAAGCCAGTTCAGCGCAGACTGCTTTGGTGCCGACTGGGGGCTATTTCGTGCAAGTCGGCACCTATGGCGTGCCCTCCAACGCCGACAGGGCCGCGGGACGGGTGCGAGCCATGGGCTATCCTGTGGCACTTGCCCGGCTTCAGCGGCAGGGGCAGGCCCTTCAGGCCGTGGCGGCCGGGCCGTTTTCGGATGCCGCCAGCGTCAATGCAGCCCTTTCATGGGCGCGATCCGCGGGATATAGCGACGCGTTCGTCCGCCGCTAGCGCCAGAAAGGCGGTCAGCCCCGGCAGACCCCTTGCAGGGCGACCCAGTCCCCATCGCTCAGGATTGGCGGAGCCGTCCCGCCCTGCAGCCAGTCGGCGGCCAGTAAGGCACTGACCGTCTCGCCCGTCGGATCAAGGGCATAGGCCCAGGGGCTTAGCGGCACCTGCGCCTGTTCAAATCCCGGCCCAAGGATTTCCGGACCCGCCCGGAGCGGGGGTCTAGTGACCAAGGCCGCGGCATAGTCCTGCAACAGGGCCGTCGGCACCTCTCCAGTCGTCAAAAGGCGCAGGGTGGCCGATAGCCCCGCCGCCTCGAGGACGGGGGCGAGAGGGTCGGCCTTGGCCCGACTTAGCGCCGCATTCAGGACATGCCCGGCAACCACGGCGGGTTCCTTTGCCGTTTCCACCATTTCGCGCGGTAGCAGGACGATACCTCCCGGGAGGTAGACCGGCTGATCAAGACCATCGGGCAGCACAAGAATTTGGCCGGGGGCATCGGGACCAAGGACCCGTTGCTTCAGGCGGCCGAGTGCAAGGGTCGAAAGTGGATTGCGGCAAGACGGACCTGTCAGGCGCTGCAGGTGGCCCAGAACAGTCGCCCCGATCTCGGACCGCTTGGCGGGGGGGACCATGGACAGGGTCTGGCGGGCCAACGCACCGGGAAGCCAGAAGATGGCCAGACAAAGCGTGACGACAAATGTTCCGGCAATCGCCGTCTGGCGCAGCCGCCCGGGCCGGGCGCGTTGGCGGGCCAGGCTCAGGCGGACGGTCTCGATCGCGTCGACCATCAAATCGTCAGAGATTTCTAGTGTTTCGGTGCCATCTGGATCGGGACTGAACAGGGCGGGGTCTGCGCCGGGGTTCAACCGCGAAATCGCGGGCAGGGACCAATGGGCCAGCGGCCTGTTGACATTGTCGGAAATGACCAACGTTGCCTCGCCAAAGGATAGGCCAACCTCGCGCCGCTGGGCGTCAGGGGTTGGCCGCCACAGGCCGGTACTTTCCAGCCGTGCGTATTCCTTCAATGCTGTCATCCGGGGCCTGCTCTGCCTCCTGTATAGATATCAAGATACAAGAGTTTTTCGGTCAGGGGTAGAGAGTTCAACCCCCTAGCTGCGCACCCCGGCAAAACGGACGGCCCAATCTTCGCGCTCTTCGTCGGTGACCTTGCGGAAGGTCACTTCGGGCACAGAGAAGGCATGCCCGGGCGCCAGCGCGGCCAGGGCGGCGGGCACATCGTCGGGCCAGTCGGACAGATCGGTTTGCATGGCGGCCATCAGTTCGGCACTGGCATCGGGGAGGAAAGGAACGGACAGGACGGCATAGAACCGGATCAGGTTCAGGCCAAGGCGGACCTGCATCGCGGCCCGCTCCGGATCGGTCTTGATCGTGGTCCAGGGGGCGGCCGATTGCAGGTATTCGTTGCCCGCCGCCCAGATGGCGCGAAGCTCTGCGGCCGCCCGGCGGACTTCGATGGCGTCCATATGGCCCTCAAAGGCACGCACCCGGGCGGTGAGATCCGCGATCAGGGCGGTCTCCTGCTCGCCATATGCGCCGCCCTCGGGCACGACCTCGCCAAACTTCGACCGGCAAAACTTGGTGATGCGGCTGACAAAGTTGCCCAGCACATCGGCCAGGTCCTTGTTGACCGAAGCCTGGAAATTGTCCCAGGTGAACTCCGCGTCCGAGGTTTCGGGGGCATGGCTCAACAGCCACCAGCGCCAGTAGTCGGCAGGCAACAGCTCCAGCGCCTGGTCCATGAAGACCCCCCGCCCGCGCGAGGTCGAAAACTGGCCGCCGTCGTAGTTGAGGTAGTTGAACGACTTGATGTAGTCGACCAGCTTCCAGGGCTCGCCTGACCCAAGGATGGTGGCGGGAAAACTCAGGGTATGGAAGGGGACGTTATCCTTGCCCATGAACTGGGTATAACGCACGTCCTCGGCGCCCTTGTCTGTGCGCCACCAGCGTTCCCAGTCGGATCCCTTGCCGGCATCGACCCATTCCTGCGCTGCGGCAATGTATTCGATGGGGGCATCGAACCAGACATAGAACACCTTGCTTTCCATCCCGGGCCATGGATCATCGCCCTTCCGGACAGGAATGCCCCAGTCCAGGTCGCGGGTGATCCCGCGGTCCTGCAGGCCGTCCCCGTCGTTCAGCCACTTCTTGGCGATCGACGTGGTCAGGATCGGCCAGTCAGTCTTGCTGTCGATCCAGTCCTGCAAGGCGTCGCGCATCTGGGACTGGCGCAGATAAAGGTGGCGGGTTTCGCGAACCTCAAGGTCAGTCGCACCCGAGACCGAGGATCTGGGATTGATCAGATCGGTGGGATCCAGCTGTTTGGTGCAATTGTCGCATTGATCACCCCGGGCTGAGTCAAACCCGCAGTTGGGACAGGTCCCCTCGATATAGCGATCGGGCAAAAAGCGGCCATCGGTCGGCGAATACATCTGCTCTTCCGACACTTCCTCGATCAGCCCTGCCTTGTCGAGGGCTGCTGCAAAGGCCTGTGTCAGGCGGTGATTGCGCGGACCCGATGATCGGCCGAAATGGTCGAACGACAGGCGGAACCCTTCGGCCAGACGGGCCTGCACCTCATGCATTTCGGCGCAATATTCGGCCACAGGCTTGCCCGCCTTGGCCGCCGCCAGTTCGGCGGGTGTGCCATGCTCATCGGTCGCGCAAAGGAAAAGCACCTCGTTGCCACGGCCCCTGAGGTAGCGGGCATAAAGATCTGCGGGCAGCTGCGAACCGACAAGGTTGCCCAGATGCTTGATCCCGTTGATGTAGGGGATCGCAGAGGTGATCAGATGGCGGGCCATGGGCACGGACTCCTTGTGGTCGATATGACGGCTCTCATGTAGCCTCGACCGGGGAAAAGGACCAGAGGCAGGCAATGCTGCGACCATAGCCCCTCATCTCGCCATAAATATCCCCGCCGGAGGCAGCCTGAGCCGCCAAAGGCGGCGAGGCAAATGAAATTGCGCCGCAAGGCGCGGCATCAGGATCAGGTTGAAAACCTAGTGGTCATCCCGATTGCGGCCCAGAAGCTGGCCGATCCAGAAAGATGTTCGTGGCGCCCAGACGTAGGGCGTGCGCTTCTCCATCGCCGGGCGGGCGCGCATCCGCAAAAGGCCAAAGCCGACAAGCACGATATGGGCCAGCGAGATCAGGGTGAACAGCGCACCGGGCCCATAGCTCGCGATCAGGGCCGAGCTGATATAGGGGGCACCGATGGCGCCCACGGCGTAAAAGAACATCAGGGCCGCTGAGAGCTCCACCCGCTCTTCGCTGCTGGCGAAATCATGGGCATGGGCGGCTGACACCGAATAGATCGGTACTGTTGTCATGCCAAAGAGGGCCGCCGCCCCCATCACCCCCAGGGTTCCCATGCTTGAGGCGCCGATGGTGATCCCGCAGGCCAAGACCGAGGCGACGGATAACCAGATCAACACCCAGCGTCTGTCATACTTGTCGGCCAGCCAGCCGGCTGGATATTGGGCCAGCGCTCCACCGGCCACATAGGCCGCCAGGAACAGACCGATCTGATCGGCGCCCAGCCCGACCTCGATGCCGTAGATCGGACCGACCATCCGGAACGACGCCCCCGAGACCGCCGACACGATGCAACCCGCTACAGCCAGCGGCGACCGCGCCCAGGCCAGCCCGGGACGCAACCGTCCCTGGGTCGGCAAGGGCGGTTGGGCGGTGTTGCTGACGGCAAGCGGCAGGATCGAGGCGCAGCACAGGATCGTCAGCAGGTTATAGGCGATGTAGGTCTCCATATCGGCCAGCGATCCGATCATGAACTGGGCCACAAGGCTCGCCGAGATGTCGACGATCCGGTAGCTGCCCATGGCCCGGCCCCGCGTCTCATTGGTCAGCCGGGCCTGCAACCAGGCCTCGATCACCGTGTAGCACCCCGCCACGCACAGGCCTGATGCCACCCGCATCAGCGCCCAGGCCACGGGATCGGTGACCAGCACATGGGCGGCCAGGCCAATGGCCCCCATGGCGGTGAAACTGGCATAGGCCCGCGAATGTCCGACGCTTGCCATCAACCGGGGGGCAAGCCAGCATCCAATGAAAAAGCCAAAGAAATGCGCCGATCCAAGGAAACCGACTTCTCCATTGCTAAAGCCCGCCCCAAGGCCGGTCAGCGCATCAAGGGGGCCAACGCCGCCGGAGGACAGCTGCAACAGGCAGACCGACAGAAGAAGGGGCACGAAAGTAAGCATCAGGCGCATGACCTGCACATTGTGCCTGTCCCGGCGTCGCCGCAACGACAATCCTTCGTCTTTTCAGTCCTGCGCGGTCGTTTCTGGCCAGCCCTTTCCCAAGCACCACGGTCCTTTCGCGCTTGCCACCAGAAGGGGGTGCGCTACGGTCCCGTTCAACCAAATCCAACCTTCAGGGACGCTTCATGAAACAGATTGCGCTTGGCCGGACCGGGATGACCGTTTCGGCGTGGTGCCTTGGCACCATGACATACGGCAACCAGACACCTCAGGACGATGCCCACCGCCAGATTGACATGGCGCTCGAGGCCGGGATCGATTTTCTCGACACCGCCGAGATGTATCCGGTCAACCCGGTCACCAAAGAGACGGCGGGCCGCTCTGAGGAAATCATCGGCAACTGGATCGCGGCGCGGGGCCGGGGCGACATGAAGATCGCCACCAAGGTGGCAGGCCCAAATCCCGGCTTTGTCCGCGATGGCAAAGGCTACGACGGCAAGGTTATCCGCGCGGCGGTCGAGGCCTCCCTGCGCCGGTTGCAGACCGATGTCATCGACCTTTACCAGCTGCATTGGCCGGACCGGGGCAGCTATATGTTCCGCCAGAACTGGAGCTTTGATCCTTCGTCCCAGAACCGCGACCGGACGCTGGCCCATATGGACGACGTGCTGACCGCGATGTCCGAGATGGTGGCCGAGGGGAAGGTACGTGCCTTTGGCCTGTCGAACGAAAGCTGCTGGGGCACCACCCGCTGGATCGACCGGGCCGAGGCGCTGGGTGCGCCTCGCGTCGCATCTGTGCAGAACGAATACTCGCTCATGTGCCGCCTCTATGACACCGACATGGCCGAAATGTCGGTCAACGAGGACGTGCTCTTGCTGTCCTTCTCGCCCTTGGCCGCTGGTATCCTGACCGGCAAATACCTTGACGGTGCCATGCCCGCTGGCAGCCGCCGGTCGCTGAGCCCCGATATGGGGGGACGCGTCTCGCCGCGCGAAGAACCTGCCGCCCGCGCCTATGTAGAGCTTGCGGCCCGTCACGGCCTTGATCCGGTTCATATGGCAATGGCCTGGCAGGGCACCCGTCCGTTCCCGATCTGCCCGATCTTCGGGGCGACCACTGCCACCCAGTTGGAACATATCCTTGCCGGAGCCGACGTGGTGCTAGGCGACGAGGTCCTCAAGGACATCGCCGCGACGCACAAGGCCCACCCGATGCCCTACTAGCTGTCCAAAGGGGCGGGCGTGCCATGCGTCCGCCCGCCCCCTTTGTCCTGTCCCAAAGGCCAATCCGAGACTAGAGGGCCAGCCGGAAGCGCGGCCCGATGGGGGCTGCTTCGTCAAGGCCCATCGCCCGGTAGGCCGCCTGAGCGCCCCGGTTGTTGGGATGGGTGCCGATGGACAGACCGGCGCAGCCTCTGGCGCGGCCCTCGGCCACCGCCGTGGCGACGAGGGAGCGGCCCACGCCCTGTGACCGAAACCCTTCCCGCACGTATAGCTGCTGGACATCCAGCGCCCGCTCACCGGTATGCAGGCGGACCCTTTCGACGACGGCGGCATAGCCGATCACCCCAGCGGTCGTGGTTTCGGCGAGGAAAGCCCGCGCCGGGGCGCCGCGATCAAAGAACAGGGCCTGTGTCTCTTGCAGTGTGACCGTGGCGACATCGCCGTGGTAGGCGCTCAGCGCTTTGATAAGGGCGTGCAATTGCGGCAGATCGCTTTGTCTGCAGGGTCGTATGGTGTGCGGTATCATCTTCATTTCCTTGGGTCTGACCTGGGGTTGGGAACCGCAGGTCCGCCAAAGAAAAAGCCGCCCTGCGGCGGCTTGTGGCAACGATATATGACGTAGCCGGCCGCTCTATATGCGGACGGTAAAATACCAACGTGTCTGATGGACGGCCTGTGTCATGCGGTATCCATGCCCTTCGATGCGGCTTTGGTCAAGCCTCAACATCCGCAGGCTGTCGCGAATAGGCTGTTTCGGTCCGTTCCGAGGCTTGTGTTGCCGCGGTGAATGGCGGACGGTCTGCCAAAAGGGAGGGCCCGTGGATGCCGCTAGAAATGAACAAAGAGGTGTTTATCACCTGCGCCGTGACCGGATCGGGGGGGACCCAGGATCGCAGCCCGCATGTTCCCCGCTCGCCTGCCCAGATCGCGGCCAGCGCCATTGATGCGGCCAAGGCCGGGGCGGCCATCGTCCATTGCCACGTGCGCGACCCCGACAGCGGCAAGCCGTCCCGCCGGTTGGATCTGTACCGCGAGGTGACCGATCTGATCCGCGCCGCCGATGTCGATGTGGTCCTGAACCTGACGGCAGGGATGGGGGGTGACATCGTCTTTGGCGGGGTCGAAGCTCCGCTTCCCGCCGGGCCGGGGACCGACATGGTCGGTGCGACCGAACGGGTCGCCCACATAGCCGAATGCCTGCCCGAGATCTGTACCCTCGATTGCGGCACCATGAACTTTGCCGAAGCCGACTATGTGATGACGAACACGCCCGGCATGCTCAGGGCGATGGGCCAGATGATGACCGACCTTGGCGTCAAGCCCGAGATCGAGGCCTTTGACACCGGCCACCTTTGGTTTGCCAAGCAACTGGTGGAAGAAGGCGTGCTGGACAGCCCCGCCCTTGTCCAGCTGTGCATGGGGGTGCCGTGGGGGGCGCCCGACGACCTCAACACCCTGATGGCGATGGTCAACAACGTGCCAAAGGACTGGACCTTTTCGGCCTTTGCCCTTGGTCGCCACCAGATGGCCTATGTGGCCGCCGCCGTTCTGGCAGGGGGCAATGTCCGGGTCGGGCTGGAAGACAACCTTTGGCTGGGCAAGGGCCAGTTGGCCACCAACGCCCAATTGGTCGAACGGGCTGTCGGGATCATCGAAGGGATCGGCGCCCGCGTCATCGGGCCGCAAGAGGTGCGCGAAAAGCTTGGCCTGACCAAGCGGGCACCGAGGGCGGCATGAAAGCGATTGCATTTGCCCCGTCCCTGACCCTGACCCTGTCCCTAACCCTTGCGCTTGCGGGTTGCGCCTCCACCTCGGGTGGTCTGTTTCCAAGCTACCGCAATCAGGAGGTTCCCATCGCCTCCAAAGCCCTGTTCGAGCCTGATCGCTACCTTGGCCTCTGGTACGAGATTGCCCGCTATCCGGTCTTTTTCGAAAGGGGCTGTGTCGGCGTCACGGCAGAATATGGCGCCCGCGACGATGGCCTGATTTCGGTCCTGAACACCTGCCGGAACGAGGATGGATCAGTGCGATCCGTCATCGACGGAACGGCCGAGATTGTCGGCCCCGGCCGGCTGGAGGTCCGCTTTGCCTCTGTCCCGTTCGTGGTGGGCGACTACTGGGTCCTTTGGGTCGACGAAGGCTATCGTACAGCGGTGGTCGGCGCGCCGAATGGGCGGTCGGGCTGGATCCTGAACCGGGACCCGCAAATCCCGCAGGACCGGTTGAATGCCGCCCGCGAGATACTGGATTTCAATGGATATGACCTGTCGCAACTGGAAATGGTGTCCCAGCCGACGGCAGAGTAATTTGGCGGGCCATACAGAGGCGCGCCATAGGAGAAGACAACATGACAAAGACGGCGGCGATCATTGGGGGCGGTGTCATTGGCGGCGGCTGGGCGGCCCGGTTTCTGTTGATGGGCTGGGATGTCCGGGTCTTTGACCCCGACCCCGAAGCGGAACGCAAGATATCCGAGGTTCTGGCAAATGCCCGCGCCTCCTTGCCCGGTCTGGCAGACGTCGCCCTGCCGGCTGAAGGCCGGCTTAGCTATCATGACACCATGTCCGACGCCGTTGCCGGGGCAAGCTGGATTCAGGAAAGCGTACCCGAACGGCTGGAGTTGAAGCGCAAGGTCTACCAGACCCTGCAAGAGCATTGTGCCGAGGATGCAATCCTCGGTTCGTCCACCTCTGGGTTCAAACCGTCAGAGCTTCAGAATTGCGCCAGCAGGCCGGGCCAGATCGTGGTGACCCATCCTTTCAACCCGGTCTACCTGCTGCCGCTGATCGAACTTGTCACGACCGAGGCCAACCCGGCCCATGTGGTCGATCAGGCCAAGGTGGTTCTGCTAGGTATCGGCTGCCACCCCCTGCACCTGCGCCGCGAGATCGACGCCCATATCGCCGACCGGTTCCTTGAGGCCGTCTGGCGCGAGGCGCTTTGGCTGATCAAGGATGGCATCGCCTCGACCGAAGAGATCGACGACGCGATCCGCTATGGATTTGGCCTGCGCTGGGCGCAGATGGGCCTGTTCGAGACCTATCGCATCGCCGGGGGCGAGGCCGGGATGCGCCATTTCGTCGAACAGTTCGGCCCGTGCCTGTCCTGGCCCTGGACCAAGCTGATGGATGTGCCCGAACTGACGGACGAGTTGATTGACATGATCGCCGATCAATCCGACGCCCAGTCCGGTGCCCATAGCATCCGGCAGCTTGAGCGGATCCGCGACACCAATCTGGTCAGCATCCTGCGCGGGCTCAAGGCGCAGGACTGGGGTGCGGGCAAGCTTTTGAATGCGCAGGATCGCCGGATCGGCGGGTTGCCCGCGACACTGGACGAGGTCGCCGACCTGGCCGCCCCGATCCTTGTGGTGGACCGGGCGGTCCCCCTCGACTGGACGGACTACAACGGCCACATGAACGAGGCCCGCTATTTGCAGGCGTTTGGTGATGCGACCGATCGTTTCATGATGCTTGCGGGCTGTGACGCAGATTACATCGCCTCGGGCGGGTCCTACTTCACCGCTGAAACCCACATCCGCCATATCGACGAGGTGCGGGCCGGAGCGCGGATTCGCGTCGTCAGCCAGTGCCTGTTGGGCGAGGGGAAAAAGCTGCATCTGTTCCACCGGATGTACGAAGGCGACAGGTTGCTTGCGACGGGCGAGCATATGTTGATCCACGTCAGCCTTGAGACCCGCAAGGCCAGCATTCCGGATGACCGCGTGGCGGTTCCGCTGGCCCGCATTGCGGCGGCCCATGCCGGTCTTTCGCGTCCCGAAGGGGCGGGTGCGGCCGTCGGAGTGCGCTAGTCGAGGGCCCGACGCAGGGCGATCAGGTGATCGGTCACCGTATGGGCGGGCACTTCTGCTGCCCGGACCAGACCGTCGAAATGGCGGCTGATCGCCTGCACCCGCTCTTTGTCGCGAAAGGCAAGGTAGTTGCGGCCCAGATAGATGACGGCCAGCAGCGGGCCAAAGACGGTGACCGGGGCGGAGAACAGGCGGCGGGCATCGAACAGGTAAAGGCGCAGGGTCGGGTAAAGCTGGCTGTGAAGCTCGATCATATGGTCAAGCTGCGCCTTGCGGATGTCGGCGGACAGGTCCGCGTAATAGCCAGTACCGGACGCAAAGGCGGTCATCTCATGGACCGGAAGGGCGATTTCGTAGTCTGACCGCGCCCCGCGCATCCACTCCAGCCGGTCCTCACTCGCGCCGATGGCCTGACCGGTCGTGCGGCCGAGTGACGGGGTATACTCCCACTCCAACATTTCCGGCGTCTTGAGCATATCGGGCAGGCCGGCAGGCACATGGCGGATCTTGTAGCCCGCGGCCTCCTGGTGCCAGTTGAAGATCTGTTCATCTACCAGCGCCCTGGGCGCCTCGGTGATCGACATGGCGGCGGCGATGAGGTCGGCGGCCCGTTCCGGTCGGTCCGAAAGACCCAACAGCCAGTCCGATGAGACGCCAAGCGCGCTGGCGCAAGAGGCGACCAGCTGGGCATTGGGAAGGCGGGCCCCGCCATCCAGCAAAAGCTGGGAAATGGTTGATCGGTCGACGCCCGCCATCCGGGCCAGCCCGCTTTGGGTTTCGCGCCGTTCGTCCATCACCTGGCTCAATCTTTCCCGAAAAAGCTGAGCGCGGTCCCTTTTGTCGATTTTTGTCACCATAATAAGTATAATCGCACATCTGATGGATTTTGTTAAGTAGATACCAGATGGCCGGCCGCTGCGCTGCGGCGCTACGCTTCTCTCATGCAAACAAGGAGTTTTATCGTGGAGTCACGCAAGCGAAGCCTGGTCAAGGCGCTGATCTGGAACATCATCGGGCTGTCGGTCATGACCCTAGTCGGGCTGGCGATGACCGGATCGGTGGGGCTGGGTGGCACAATGGCGTTGATCAATGCCGCCTTGGGGTTCGCCACCTACCTGATCTACGAGCGGGTCTGGGCACGTATCAATTGGGGTCGTATCAATTGGGGTCGTGACAGCTGGGGCGGTGATGTCTGAGCTGACTAGCCCTACGAAACGCCGCCGCAATGTTGAGTGGCCGACGCTTGGCCTGATTATCCTTTGCTATGCCCTTTGGATCGCGGGGCTGTTCTGGCTATCAGCGGTGTCCCTTTGGCTGGCTGTGCTGGTGGTGGGTGTTATGGCGGCGTTTCATGGCTCTCTCACCCATGAAGTCATCCACGGGCATCCTTTTGCCAACCGGCGCGTGAACGCGGCCCTTGTCTGGCCGGTGCTGTTGTTGGTGATCCCTTTCGCCCGGTTTCGCGATACCCATCTGGCGCACCACCATGATGCAGTCCTGACCGACCCCTTTGACGATCCCGAAAGCAATTACCTTGACGGCGGTCTATGGGAACGTTTGCCGCGTCCGGTTCAGGCTGTTCTGTCCTTCAACAACCGTCTGGCCGGGCGGTTGATCATCGGGCCGATCGTGGGGCAGCTGGCCTGGATGTGGAGTGATCTGCGGTTGATGCAGCAGGGTGACCGGCAGGTGCTGCGCGGCTGGCTGTGGCACATTCCCTCGGTGGTTGCCGTGCTGGCGGTTGTGGCGGTGTCGCCGATGCCTGTCTGGGCCTATCTCCTCGCGGTCTGGATCGGGTTGAGCCTTCTCAAGATCCGCACCTTCCTTGAGCATCAGGCCCATGAAAAGGCGCGAGGCCGGACTGTCATCATCGAGGACCGTGGTCCCCTTGCCCTTCTGTTCCTCAACAACAACCTGCATGTGGTCCACCATATGCACCCAAGGGTGCCGTGGTATCGTCTGCCCGCGCTTTATCGGGCAAACCCTGGGCGCTACCTGGGGTGCAACGGGGGCTACCGGTTCAGGTCCTATTCAGAGGTGTTTGCGCGATACTTCTGGCGGGCAAAAGACCCGGTCGCGCATCCGCTCTGGCGCCGGTAGGGGCAGAGTGCCATAGGATCAGGCATGGATGCCTGGATCCCCATCACCATTCTGGCCGCAGCCGCCCAGACCCTGCGCTTTGTCCTGCAAAAGCAGCTCAAGGGCGTGGGCCTGTCGACGGCGGGGGCGACCTTTGCGCGGTTTGTCTATTCCGCCCCTCTCGCCGCCCTTATGGCGCTGGCCTACTCAGGGGCAAGCGGGCAGAGCCTGCCGCAGATCCCGCCGGTCTTCTGGGCCTATGCCCTGAGCGGCGGCCTTACCCAGATCCTGGCGACAATGTGTGTCGTGGCGCTGTTTTCGCACCGGCATTTCGCCGTCGGCATCACCTTCAAGAAGACCGAAGTGCTGCTCAGCGTCCTGGTCGGCCTTGTCGTTCTGGGCGAAGGGGTGTCCGGGCTTGGACTGGCGGCCATCCTTGTCGGCCTTGGGGGGGTTCTGCTTCTGTCGGACCCGCCGGGCGGGGACGGGGCGTGGCACCACCGGATCTGGAACCGGGCGGCGGGGCTTGGGCTGGCCTCTGGCCTGTTCTTTGCTATTTCTGGGGTTGGTTATCGCGGCGCGTCGCTGTCTTTGGCCTCCGGCGACACGTTTCAAAGGGCTGTAGTGACGCTGGCCTGCGTGACGGCGGCACAGGTTCTGGCGATGACCTTCTGGCTGCTCTGGCGGGAGCGGGGTGAGATCACGAGGGTCTTGTCGGCCTGGCGGGTTGCGGCCGGGGTCGGACTGGCCAGCCTGGTGGGATCAACCTGCTGGTTCATCGCCTTTACCCTGCAGACGGTCGCCTATGTGAACGCACTGGGCCAGATCGAACTGGTGTTTTCCCTGATCGCAGGTGTGCTGATCTTTGGCGAACGCCTCGCACGGCGCGAATGGCAGGGGATGGCGCTTTTGGGGGCCAGCGTGCTGGGACTGGTTCTATTTGCCTGACGGCAGCGCTGTCGTCTGGGTCGGATGCCTCCGGCGGGAATATTTATTGCAAGAAAAAGCGCAAGGCGCCTCAGAGAGAGCCAAGCGGGCTTTGTCCGCCAAGGCGGGAGACCAACAGCGCCTCGTCATCGTTGCGGAAGTAGGGGACGAGGGCTGGCGGGCCGGGAACGTCGAGCCGGGCGGCAAGCTCTGCCAGAACCACCTCGGTTATGAAGGGCAGGTCAAAGCTGCGGGCCTTGTCGATGGGCACCCATTGCAGGTGGCTGAGTTCGTCGGCCGCGCGGCTGAAGTCATCAGGATCAGAGGCGAGCTGGTCGGCCTCCGCCATCAGGAACCGGGCATCGAACCGGCGCGGCCGCCCCGGCGGGGTGACGGCGCGGAAGATGAAGGTCAGCCCCGAGGCATCAGGTCGATGCCCGGTAGCGGCAAACTCCGACCAGTCGGGCGGGGCATCGTGCCAGTCTGAAGGCTGGCCAAGGATCTGCCCGGTTTCTTCCCACAGTTCCCGGATCGCAGCAGCGGCCAGCGTATCCGGTGTCCGCAGGCTGTTTTCGGCCAGCCGCGCGGCACAGGGATGGGGGAGCGGGCCTGCCAGCGGGATGCTGGCATCGCCGTCATCGACCGCGCCACCCGGAAAGACGAACTTCATCGGCATGAAGGCGGCTTTCGCCCCGCGTTGCCCCATCAAGATTGCGGGGGCCGTTGTCCGATTGCGCAACACCACGATGGTCGCGGCATCGCGAAGGGCCGACTTGTCCATAAGGCGCCCTCCCTTTCTGTACCTAGTCGGAATGACCGAACCCGTGCATCCGTCGCGCCCATTGGATTGCCACGACGACGCCCTTCAGCCGGGGCAGAAGATAGAGCGACAGGGCGACGGTGCCCAAGGTGAACACAGAGGCAAGGACCATGGGTTCGGGTCGGTATGTCTCGAACACGAACAGGATGAGGGGGGCCATCAGGTGCCCGACGAACAGGATCGTGAGATAGGCAGGGCCATCGTCAGCCCGGTGATGGGACAAGACCTGTCCGCAGGCAGGGCATTCATCGACGACCTTGAGATAGCCGTCAAACAGGTGTCCTTCGCCACATTTGGGGCATTTGCGCCGAAACCCGTTGATCATGGCGGGTCGGGTCGGGCGGTCGATTTCGGTCACTGTCGCAGTCTGTGTCATGTCGTATCCTCGCGTTGACCCACACATGCGCCTTTTGGGATGGGTTGAAAAGCCCGGAAGGGCAGGTTGCGGCCTGATGTCACCCGCATACCCGTCATGCACGAAAAAAGCGGTGCGTGCGCGACGGAACTTTGCCTGACCGTCGTTCAAGGAGGGACTCGGGTAAAGAAGCCCGAGGTTCTTGGAAGACGAATTGAGGATGATACTGATGAGAACCGCACTTTTGACGACAGCCATTGCGGCTGCTTTGGTTGTGACCCAGGTGTCGGCACAGGGGATGGACGACAGGTCCGGCCCGCGTGGACCGATGGCGAGCTTTGCCGAACTGAATGCCGATGGCGACGGCAACCTGACCCTCGACGAAATGAGTGCAGCCGGTGCGGCTCGGTTTGCGATGGCCGACACCGATGGTGATGGCGGTCTGTCTGTTGCTGAACTGACGGCCCAGGCCGAAGAGGGTATGCTGCAGCGTATGGCCGACCGTGTTGCGTCGATGCTTGACCGTCGCGACAGCAATGGCGACGGCCTGTTGCAGCCCGATGAAATGATGGGGCGTGGCCCGGGCCCCGAGCGCATGTTTGACCGGTTGGATGCCGACGACGATGGTGTCGTGACACAAGCCGAATTCGACAGCATGCAGGCCCGCATGCAAGACCGTCGCGCCGACCGTGGCGAGGGGGGCGAGCGTGGAGATCATGGCGAGCGTGGCGACCACGGCCAACATGGTCACCATGGCAACCACCACGGGCCTCGTGACCGGGGCTGACACGCCCGACAAGAGCTAGGGTGGGCCGGTCCGTTGGCCTGGTCGACGATGGACGCCGCCCCGGTAGGGAGCTACGACGGTCTACAATGGATATGGTGGCACAACAGCAAGGGTCGCGACCTGTCGACATAGGGCCCGATCCCGACGGGGCCCTGCTGGTCGCCTTTGCCAATGGCGATCCGGAGGCCGCCCGCCTGCTGACTGGCAGGCTGGCGCCAAAGGTCCTGGGACAGGCCATGCGCATGCTCACCGACCGGGCTGAGGCCGAAGACGTTACCCAGGAGGCGATGGTCCGGTTGTGGCGGATCGCACCGGACTGGCGTCAGGGCGAGGCCAGGGTTTCAACCTGGTTGTACCGGGTGACGGCCAACCTGTGCACGGACCGGCTGCGCCGGAGGCGTCAGACCGTGTCCCTCGACGGGGTGACCGACCCAGCGGACGGCGCGGCCTCGGTGGCCGATCAGATGCAGGGGCAGGCCCGGATGTCGGCCTTGTCGGCCGCGCTGGCCGCGCTGCCGGACCGGCAGGCACAGGCAGTTGCCCTTCGGCATCTGGAGGGTCTGGCGAATCCAGAGATCGCGGAGATCATGGACATAAGCGTCGAGGCGGTCGAAAGTCTGACCGCCCGCGGAAAAAGGGCGTTGGCGGCCATTCTGGCGGGGCGCAAAGCAGAATTGGGGTATGAAGATGAGTGACCCGACTATGGACAAGCACCTTGCTGCAGACATGGCGGCCTTGGACGCCCTCATGGCCGAGGTCGCGGCGAGCCCCGTCGAGGCGCCGGGCGACGACCTTATGGCGCGGATCCTTGCGGATGCCGGTGCGGCCCAGGCCGATACCGTCGCGGCCCCGGCCTCTGCCCCCGTGACTCCGGCCTGGCGTGGCTGGCTTGACGCCTTGGGTGGCTGGCCGACGTTGGGTGGGCTGACTGCCGCGGCCGTGACGGGCCTCTGGATCGGGGTCGCCCCGCCGGCGGCTGTCGATGATCTGGTCGCGAGCGTCCTGGGTGAAACCGTGTCTCTGGATCTGGCCGGACTGGGCGATACTTTTGAATTGGAGGGCTAGGGGATGCCGCAGGAACCAAAGGCGGCTGGCCCGTCGTCCAGAGGATTACGCCTCGCTCTAGTAGCGTCGCTGGCCCTTAACCTTCTGTTTGTCGGTCTTGCCGTCGGAGCGGCCTTTAACTGGCGTTCCGGCGGCGGGCCCCCGCGCAGCTTTGACCTGTCCGTCGGTCCTTTGGGCCGGGCATTGGAGCCTGAGGACCGTCGGGCCATCGCAGAGGCCCTGCGTGACCGGGCCCGGATCCGGCCGCCCAGCCGTTCCGACCGTGAAGCCATGGCGCGGGAGGTGGTCCAGTTGCTGCGAGAGGAGCCCTTTGACCTCGACCGTTTTGCGGATCTGCTCAGCACGCAGCGGAGCCTTGGACAAGAGGTTCAGGCGGCGGCACAGACGGTCTTTGTTGCGCGTATCGCGGGACTGTCCGCCCAGGAGCGCGCCGATTTCGCGGACCGGGTCGAACGGCAATTGGGCAGTGACGGTCATGAGGATCGTCGAAACTGAAAGGCAGGCGGCCGGTTCAAGAGTGTGCGGGCCTCTTTCGCGAGCCCGACCCTCCTCGGTCAGGCGGCAGAACTGCTGAGCGTGACCTGATTTCGCCCCGCGGTCTTGGCTGCATATAGTGCTGCGTCCGCGCGGTCATAGAGGGCCCTGATTCCGGCCTCGGTCTGACAATCGCCACTGCCGATCGCCACGCCGACTGAGAGCGTGACCTCGACTGCGGAAGTGCTGTTCGGATCGGTGGCAAACCGCGCGTCGGCAAGGTCGAAGCCTTTGCTGGCAACCGTTTGCCGCAAGCGTTCGGCCGTCACGCGGGCCTCGTCCAGTGTACTGTCGCGCAGGACCACCAGGAACTCTTCGCCGCCAATCCTGGCGACAAAGTCGTCTGCCCGCATTTCGGCTTTCAGCCGGTCGGCCACCCCGACCAGAACGCTGTCCCCGGCGGCGTGCCCGTAGGTGTCGTTGATGGCCTTGAAGTGGTCGATGTCCAGGATCATCGCGGCAAATGTCCCCTGTCTGCGCACGGCTGCCCTCGCGACGATGGAAATCTCGGACAGGGCGTAGCGGCGGTTGAAAAGCCCTGTCAGCGGGTCGGTTATAGCCGCCTCCAACCCGTTGCGCACGTTTTCCCGCAGCCTGTCAGAGGCCGCCTTTTGCCGCAAGAGCGCGTCAATCCGGTAGTCCAACTCTGCCGCGCTGATCGTTTCGCTGACCAGATCATTTGCACCAAGGTCGAGTGCCAGGACAGCAAGATCATTGGCACCGGGCGGCAGAATCACAAGCTGGGCTGCGTGGCGGATGTCGGATTGGCTGCGCAGGTCGGCCAGCAGGCGGAACAGATCGCCCGGGCCAACCCCGCCACCGGCGGAATCGATCACGAAAAGATCGGGTGCGCGGCTGGACTGGATCGGGGGCAACCGGGTCGGTGACGGGTGGACCTGACATTGAATGCCGCGGTCCTTGAGCCGCTGGCATATCGGCGCAAGCCGATCCGCCCGCTGGGTCAGGACAGACACAAGCGAGGGGGTGGCCACATAGGGCGCACTTTCTTCGGCAAAGCTGAAGGCGACAGCCGGGCCGGTTTCGGGACAAAGCTCTGACTGAGCATCGCGCGCGCGCAAGACACTCCGGATCCGGGCGAGCAACCGTGCCGGGTTTGCCGGCTTTTCAAAGATGTCGACGGCCCCCGCCTGAAGGATGGAAACCCGCGCCGCGCTTCCGACGTCCTTCACAAGGGCGATCACCGGGATCATGCCCGCAGGTTCTGGACCAAGCGGGCCACGCAGACTGCCCGCACGAGGAACAACTCGTGTCAGGCTGCTGCACAGGGCGAGTGACGCGGCCAGCGTGGAGCTGAAATCCATCAGGATCACATCGGGCCTGAACTCGGCAATCCGGGCCTGGAGTTCGGTGGCCGAGTTGACACCGGAAACCTTGTACCGGGCCGCCTCAAGCATGCTACGGATCAGGATCCTGTTGGTGGCGATCGGCTCGACAATCAGAATGCGGCCCGACATTGTGAAACCTTTCCTCGGGCTCTATGCCCGTCCTTGCCTGACAGTTGCTCGGGAATGGTTAAGAAACAGTTTCATGAAACCGGAGGTTTTGAATGGAATCCAACAGAGCCGAGATGATCGCCCTCCAGGCCCTTGGGTGGCTGGCCGCGAATGACGACCTCTGGCCCACCTTCCTGGGGTCGACAGGCGCCGCCGCCGAGGATGTGCGGGACCGGGCTGCTGATCCGGCGTTCCTCGCCTCTGTTCTGGAATTCCTGACCATGAACGACGAATGGGTCGTCGCCTTCTGCGATACAGCCAACATTGCCTATGACACACCGCTTCGGGCCCGCTATGCCTTGCCTGGTGCGGAAAAGGTGGAATGGACCTGAAATGGCGATGCATGTTGGGCCGGTAAACGGCATCCTGTTCGACAAGGACGGAACGCTGTTTGATTTTCATGCCACCTGGGGGGCCTGGTCAGCCGGTTTTCTGGAGGCAGAGGCGGGCGGTGATCCGGTCCTCAAGGCGGAATTGGCCGAAATCATTGGCTATGACCTTGATCAGATGCGGTTTCGTCCCGAAAGCGTTGTCATCGCCAATACGGCCGAGGTCGTGGCCGACCTCATCCTGCCAGTGCTGCCGCCACAGTCCAAGGCCGTTCTCATCGACCGGATGAACGCCCGCGCCGCGACGGCCCCCCAGATCGAGGCGGCGCCCCTTCGGCCCCTGCTTGAGGGGTTTCGCGCCCGTGGCCTTTGCCTTGGCGTCGCCACCAATGACGCCGAGGCCCCGGCGCGCGCCCATCTTGGAACCGCTGGCGTCACCGGGCTTTTTGATTTCATCGCAGGCTTTGACAGCGGTCACGGGGCCAAGCCCGCACCAGGCCAGTTGCTCGCCTTTGCCAATGCCTGCGATCTCGATCCGCAGACCTGTGTGATGGTCGGTGACAGCCTGCACGACCTGCACGCGGCGCGGGCGGCGGGGATGCTGGCCGTGGCCGTCCTGACCGGTGTCGCGACCCATGATGATCTGGCGGAGGCGGCGGATGTGGTCCTGCCGTCGATTGCCGATCTGCCAAATTGGCTGGGGCACTAGGAAAGATCAAAAGCGACGCGGGCTGTCGCTGATGTTTTGGCAAGGCGTTCGGGGCCTTGGCAGTGTCGGCATCAGAGCAAGGAGCCCATGCCATGGCCGACGACAGTCCCCGTAAACGCCGAACCGGTGGCCGCGCCGGAAACTCTGCCCGCAGGGGGACGGCCCTGTTCGAACAGATGCCCTGGCGCCTGCCCGTCAACACCGACCGCCCGACCGAACCCTTGGGCGAAGAGGGGGTCGCGGCGATCCATGACGGAGCAATGCGCATCCTCGAGGAAATCGGGATCGAATTCCTGAACGAAGAGGCGCTTGACCTGTTCCGTGAGGCTGGCTGCACGGTCAACGGCACCAACGTCCGCATGGGCCGTGACTGGGTCATGGAGATGGTGGGCAAAGCCCCCGCCCAGTTCGACATCACCCCCCGGAACCCGGACCGCAAGATCACCATAGGCGGCAAGCACATCCTGTTCGGCAATGTTTCCTCGCCGCCCAACTACTGGGACATGGAGATCGGCAAGAAGGTCTCGGGCACACGGGCGCAGTGTGCCGATCTGCTGCGCCTGACCCAGTACTTCAACTGCATCCACTTTGCCGGCGGCTACCCGGTAGAGCCTGTGGACATCCATGCCTCGGTCCGTCACCTCGATGTGGTCTTCGACAAGATGATCCTGACCGACAAGGTCGCCCATGCCTACAGCCTCGGGGCCGAGCGGGTCGAGGACGTGATGGAAATGGTGCGGATCGCCGGTGGGATGACGGAAGAGGAGTTTGCCTCTGCACCGCATATGTACACCAACATCAACTCTACCTCGCCTCTCAAACATGACGTGCCGATGATCGACGGCTGTTTGCGCTGCATCCGCAAGGGGCAGGCGGTGATCGTGACACCCTTTACCCTTGCCGGGGCGATGGCGCCCGTCACCATGTCCGGGGCCGTGGCGCTTTCCATAGCCGAGGCGCTGTCGGCCATCGCGCTCTTTCAATACGTCCGGCCCGGCTGTCCCTGCGTCATCGGGACCTTCACCTCGAACGTCGACATGAAGTCGGGGGCCCCGGCCTTCGGCACCCCCGAATACATGCGGGCCACACAGATGACCGGGCAGATGGCGCGGTTCTACGGGTTGCCGATGCGGGCCTCGGGGGTCTGCGCGGCCAATGTGCCCGACGGTCAGGCCATGTGGGAGACATCGAATTCCCTGTGGTCCGCCGTCCAGTCGGGCAGCAACGTCGTCTATCACGCCGCAGGCTGGCTCGAAGGCGGGCTGATCGCCAGCCCCGAAAAGTTCGTGATGGATTGCGAAATCCTGCAGATGATCCAGCGCTATATGGAGCCTGACATAACCGCCACCGGGCCGGAGGAAATCGCTCTCGATGCCATCCGCGAAGTTGGGCCATCGGGGCATTTCTTCGGCATCCAGCACACCCAGGACCGCTATGAAAAAGCGTTCTACCAGCCCTTTATCAGCGACTGGCGGAACTATGAGGCCTGGGAACTGGCGGGCGGCGTCTGGACGGCTGAGCGGGCGCACAGGATGTTCAAGGAAATCGTCGCAGGCTTTGAGCCGCCCCCAATGGACCCCGGCGTAAGAGAAGAGCTGGAAGCCTTCGTCACCCGCCGCAAGGCCGAAGGTGGCGCTCCGACCGACTTCTGATCACGCCGCCGGGGCGGTTGTCCACATCGGTCGGGCGAAAGGGGCTGCGCCTTCCCCCTTCGCTCTGTCTCAAATACTCAAACCTGCTCTGCCAAAAGCCAACCAGCACGGCCGCTTGCATTGGCCGAACCCCCTCAAAGACCTTCCGTGAACTCACGGGCCAGCGCCCGCACGACCTCTTTGAGCGCCTCTTGGCGGTCGGCACCGGCTGACAGGGCCGATTGAAAGACCGCGACCTGACGGTCTGCACTCGTGCCCGTCTGCAGGATGCGACCGACGCTTTGCACCTCCTCAAGGCAGCCCAATGCGGCGGCGTGCGGGGTGACAAGGTGGATCAACTCCTCGAACAGGGTGGCATAGGGGACGACCTCGCGGCGGCCAAAATCGATCAGACCCTCGGTCGGGCCATAGCGCTGCGCCCGCCACCGGTTTTCGCCGATCAGAAAGCGGTCGTATTCGCGCCATCGCTTGTTCTCGTGGCGCAGCGAAAACAGCATCCGGAACAGGCTTTGGGTCAGCGCTGCGATGGCGATGGCATCATCCAGACGGGGCGAGACATCGCAGATCCGCGATTCCAGCGTCGGAAACCGGGCCGAGGGGCGCAGGTCCCACCAGACCTTGGTGGCATCCTCGATCGCACCGGACTGGACAATCATCTGAACCGACCGGTCGTATTCCGCAAAGCTCAGAAAATGCGGCGGCAGGCCGGTGCGGGGCAGGTTGTCAAACACGGTCAGCCGGTAGGAATGCAAGCCGGTTTCGTCACCTTCCCAAAACGGCGAGGACGTGGAGAGGGCCAGAAGATGGGGCAGAAAGTAGGAAAACTGGTTCAACAGGTCGATCGGCAGATCGTCATCCCCGATGCCGACATGCACATGCATCCCGCAGATCAGCATCCGCTGGGCGACGCCGGCAAGGTCCTTTTCGAGGGTCCTGTAGCGCTCCTTGTCGGTAAAGTGCTGATCGTGCCAACGGGCAAAGGGGTGGGTGGACACGGCCAGAGGGGCCAGTCCATGTTCATTTGCGATTTCGGCCACGGTCCGGCGCAAGTGGGCCAGATCCTCGCGGGCTTCGGATACAGTGGCGCAGACGCCCGTTCCCACTTCGATCTGGCATTGCAGAAATTCGGGGCTGACCTTCTTGGCCAACCGGTCAACGCAGGCTTGCATCAGACTGTCGGGGGCCGCCACGAGGTCGAGGGTGTCGCGGTCGACCAGCAGGTATTCTTCCTCGATTCCAAGGGTGAAGCTGGGGACAAAGGCAGCCATGCCCAGGTCCTTGAGTGGCGCCAGTCAGGGACAGGCTGTTTGCCCGGTCCATTCCACGTCCCCAACGGCCTGCTTGTCAACCAGTGCGGTGGTCCCTGCGACACGCGCAGGGTCTGGCCCTCGGGTCTGACCGTCAGGCCTTGCGCCGTGCCGGACGGGAAAACACCATCTTCTGATCCCGCAGTTTGTCCTGTGGTCCCATCCAGGCATAGGCCAGCAAGGACGGTTCCCTGTCGGACACTGTGATCCGGTGCAGATGGCCGGGCGGGTTAAAGATCAGCGAACCCGGTGCGTAGACCCCGTGATGGTTCTCGGACACCGCACCCGACAGGCAGACATAGCTTTCGGTGATGCCGTCATGGGCGTGAACGGGGTAGATGCAGCCGGGGGCAAACAGGACAAGCCCGAGGATGACGTCAGAGGTTTCAACCGGGCCTGCTGGGCCCGCGATCTCGGCATAGCCATAGCTGCGCTCAAGCCCCTTTGGCACCTTCTCGTAGCCGTATTGCCAGTGAAGTTCGGGGGCGATTGCATCCAGCGTCCGGATCAGCGCCGCCAGTTGCGCCTGCCGCCCCTTATCCAACGCCCGGCGCAGATGCCGCGTCACTGGAAGGGCGGTTGGCGGGGACGTGACCTTGAGGGGGGCATTCGCCTTGATCGCCCGGTTGACCGCCTCTCGCACGGCGCGTTGATGCGACCGAACCGGCAAACTGCCGCCAGAGGGGAGAAAGCGATAAAGTTCATAGAACTCCCGCAACAGGTAGGCCCAGTCCGGGTGGTCAGATAGTCGCCTGGTCTCGGTCATGTCGCCCTCTGCTCGCGCTGCTGGGGCACAGTGCAATTCCGCCCGCATCGGTCTTGCCGAAAACCGACATGTCATGGCGCGAATGTCATCAGTGTCCCGATGCAGTGCGGATCGTGGATTTTCTTTCCCTCTGCAATGGTACGTGGCCCGGCGCGCTGCCTATTCCTCGTTCAGGCAGTCGGCCAGCCCCTTGGCCAGTCCCTCGATCAGGGCAGGATACAGCGCCGTTCCGGGTTCCAGGTGCGTCCCTTCGGAATCAACCATGACAATCCGGGCCTCGGTTCCGTCGACCAGCAGGTTCGCCCACTCGGGGCTGGTCTGGGCGTCTGTCAGAATGCAGCGCACGCCGGTGCTCTGGACCTGATCACGCAGCGCGGCCAAATGGGCAGGCCCGGCAGAACTGGCGTCCGAGAGGGTGATTGCTCCAAGTGCAGGCAGGTCAAACCTGACCTCAAAGTATTGGAACGCGTCATGCGGCACGACAAAAGAAAGGCCAGAGAGCGGTGCGAGGTCTGCCGTTGTTGTTGCGATCAATTGCGCCATCTGCGCGGCGAACCGGCTGGCGTTGCTGGCATAGGTTTCGGCGTTCTCCTGGTCCATGTCCCCAAGCGTCTGGGCGATGGACCCGGCCCATGCCGCTGCCACCATGGGGTCGAGCCAGGCGTGGGGGTCAGTGTCCGCCACGTCCTCGTCGCCATGATCATGGTCATGTGCATGGTCGTGATCATGCCCGTCGTTGGTGAAAAAGGCCGGATCGTCCCTCAGGGTCAGCCGCTCCCATCCGTCGCTGTCCAGAAGCGACACCTGCCGCGCCTCTGCCCCCAGAGTCTCAAGCGGTGCCGCCAGCCAGGGTGTCAGGGCTGGACCAATCCAAAGGATCAACTCGGCTCGCGCAATCGCCATGGCATCCGAGGGTCGCAGGGCATAGCTGTGCGGCGATGCGCCGGGCGGCAGCAGCAGGATGGGGGTGCCGACCCCTTCCATGACTGAGGCCACGATGCTGTGGAGCGGCGGCGTGTCGACAAGTACCTCGGGCACATCCGCGAGGCTTTGGGAGGCGACAAGGGTCAGAGCGGTGGACAGAGCGGTGCTCAGACCATGGGCGAGGGTGCGCGGAAACGGGGGCATGGGACCTCTTGAGCTTGGAACTGACCGGCTCTATAGAAGATATGTTATATCATAACAAGAGGGCGGATTGACCTGTGGGACATTCCACGTCGACCAGCGGCTTCAGCCGCCATGACCATGACGCCTGCATCAGCGGCGCCATCGAAAAGGCCGAACAGCACTGCGCCGAAAACGGCCTGCAGCTGACGCCCGTGCGCCGTCGCGTTCTGGAAATCCTGCTTGAGGCGCATACCGCCATGGGTGCCTATGACGTGCTGGACCGCTTGGCCGCTGAAGGTCTGGGGTCGAAACCGCCGATGGCCTATCGGGCACTTTCTTTCCTGACCGAGCATGGGTTTGCCCACCGGATCGAACGGTTGAATGCCTTTGTCGCCTGCACCCACCCCGGCGCGGCCCATGATCCGGCCTTCATGATCTGTCGCGCCTGCGGCACGGTGGCCGAGGCAGAGGCGGCCATGACCAGCGGCCCCCTGAGCCGGTCCGCCGAGGCCGCCGGTTTCATGATCGAACAGACCGTGATCGAGGCCGAAGGGCTATGCCCTGGCTGCCAGCCCGGACCCGGCCAATGATCCTGATCGAAGCGCAGGGGATTGCGGTCCGTCAGGGGCGGACGCAGGTGTTGGACGGCGTGTCCCTGTCCGTCAACCGGGGAGAGATCGTGACCATCGTCGGCCCCAACGGGTCCGGGAAATCCACCCTTCTTCGGGCGCTGATCGGGGCGCTGAAACCCAATCGGGGCAAGGTGCGGCGGGCAGAAGGGCTGCGGATCGGCTATGTCCCGCAAAAGCTGCATATCGACCCCAGCCTGCCCATGACGGTGCGCCGGTTCCTTAACCTGCCCCATCGGGTGGCCGAGGACGAGGCCCGCTCTGCGCTGGAACGGGCCGGGGTGGCCGGGGTCGCCCATCGGCAGATGTCGGACCTGTCGGGGGGGCAGTTTCAGCGGGTGCTGCTGGCCCGGGCGATCCTCATTAACCCCGATATCCTGATGTTGGATGAACCTACGCAGGGCCTCGACCAGCCGGGGCAGGCGGCCTTTTATCGCCAGATCGAGGATGTCCGCGCCCGGCTGGGCTGCGCGGTGCTGATGGTCAGCCACGAATTGCACGTCGTCATGAGCGCATCGGACCGGGTCATCTGCCTGAACGGGCACATCTGCTGCGAGGGGACGCCAGAAGTCGTCCGGGCTGCCCCGGCCTATCGGGAACTGTTCGGAACGGGGACGGGTGGGGCATTGGCGCTTTACCGCCATGAACACGACCATGGACATGACCATGATCACGGGCAGGATCACGAGCATCATCATGGACACGACCAGCACAATCACAGCCATGGGGCTAGCCATGACGCCGCGAGCACGGATGGCGCGTCAGATCCCGCCAAACAGAAGCCCGCCAAACAGGAGCACGCTTCCTGATGCTGGACGACTTTCTGGTGCGGGCAGCGCTTGCCGGGCTTGGGACGGCGATCGCAGCCGGGCTTCTTGGGTGTTTCGTCGTCTGGAGGCGGATGGCCTATTTCGGCGATGCGACGGCCCATGCCGCGATCCTTGGGGTTGCGATTTCGCTGGCCTTTTCCCTGTCGGTCTTTGGCGGTGTGCTGGCGGTTTCCCTTGCCATGGGGCTGTTGCTGCACCGGCTGGAAGGGCAGGGGCGCGAGGTTAATACCGCGCTGGGGGTGCTGGCCCATACCGCGCTGGCTTTGGGGCTTGTGGCGGTGGCCCTGATCCCCGGCATGCGGGTCGATCTGGAGGCCTATCTGTTCGGCGATGTGCTGACAGTGACGCGGGGGGACCTTGCCGTCATCTGGGGCGGGGCCGCGGTGGTTGCGGCAGTTCTATGGTGGCATTGGTCTGCCTTGCTGACCGCAACGCTCAATCCCGATCTGGCGCAGGCGGCGGGGATTGATCCCCGGCGCGAACAGCTGATCCTGACATTGATGCTGGCCTGCGTTGTGGCGGTTGCGATCAAGGTGGTTGGCGCATTGCTGATTACGGCCCTCCTGATCATTCCGGCCGCTGCCGCCCGCAGCTTTGCCCGCACGCCCGAGGTCATGGCGGGGATTGCCATGCTCTTCGGCGCCATCGCAGCCCTCGGTGGGCTGGGCGGTGCCATCGTGTTGAACACCCCGGTGGGGCCGTCCATCGTCTGCGTCGCAGCGGGGCTGTTTGCGATATCCCGGCTGGCGGGGCGAAGCGGCTAGACTTGTCAGGACCTCTGCTAGCCGTCAGTCTTCTGATGTGGCGGCGATGACATCGACGGAGACTGGCGATGAGACATTGGATTGTAGCGACAGCATTTCTGGCAGCCGGGGCGCTGGGTGCAGAGGCCCAATGCCTTGCGCCTTCAAATCAGGCGGCTCTGACGGCCTCGGTTGAAGAGGGTGTGAATGAGATGCGGCAGGCTGCGGGCCTCCGGCCCTATGCATCCGAAGCAAGGCTGGCCCAGGCCGCGCAGGGTCATGCCTGCGACATGGCACAGAACGGGTTCTTTGGGCATCAAGGCTCGAACGGTTCCAATTCGCACCGGCGTGTGCAGCAAACAGGGTTCCGGACCTGCCTGACCGCCGAGAATATCGCATGGGGCTTTCGTGACCCGGCGCGGATCGTGAGCGGCTGGATGACATCGCCCGGTCATCGACAGAACATCCTGCTGGATCGGGCTGACAGCGCCGGGGTCGGTGTGGCCGAAGGGGCAGATGGACCGGTCTGGGTTCTGGTCGTGTCGCGCCGCTGCTGAGGGGGGAAGAATTTTCGCGAAAATTCTTGGCAGACCTCAAATGTCGAGGGTGATCGTGACCGGCCCGTCATTGATCAGGCTGACGGCCATATCCGCGCCAAACCGTCCCATCTCTACCCCGATGCCAAGGTCCCGCATCGCCTGTGCAAAGGCCTCATACAGCTGATTCCCGATGTCTGGTGCCGCGGCGGCGGAAAAGCCGGGGCGGTTGCCGCGGGATGTGTCGGCGGCCAGGGTAAACTGGCTGATGACAAGGGCCTGACCGCCGGTATCGGTCAAAGAGCGGTTCATCTTGCTATCTGCGTCCTTGAAGATCCGCAGCTTGGCGATCTTTGCCGCCATCAAGGCGGGCTTAGTGGCGTCGTCGTCCTGCATCGCGCAGATCAGGATCATCAGGCCGGGTCCGATCGCGCCGATGGTTTGCCCATCGACCGCAACGGCGGCCTCGCTGACCCGCTGGACGACAGCCCTCATAGCTCTGTGTCCCAGGGCGGGTTGGCGCCGGCCCGGCTGACGGTGATGGCGGCTGCGCGGACACCGAGGCTCAGGGCGTCGCGGATCACCGCTTCGGTCAGGGTGTCGAGGCCGGATTTCGTCAGCACCCCTGCCTTGTGCAAGGAGGCCAGCACCCCTGCGTTGAAGGTGTCGCCAGCGCCCACGGTATCGGCGACAGTGACGGGCGTGGCAGCAACAAAGGTCGCCCCAAGGGCTGAGTAGGCCGTAGCACCATCGGCGCCTTGCGTGATGCAGACCAGCCGTGGCCCTTTGGCCAGAACGCCTTTGGCCAACTCGGCGATATCGCCCGGGCCCATAAGCCAGTGCAGATCCTCATCCGACAGTTTGACGATATCCGCCCGGGCCATCATCCGCTCGATCCGGTCGCGGTAAGCCACCGCATCGGTGATAAAGCTTGGGCGGATATTCGGGTCGATCATCGTGACTTTCGTCGCGGCGGCCTTGACCTGAAGCGCCTCATAGGCGGTCCCGCAAGGTTCTCCCACGAGGCTGATGCCGCCAAAAAACAGGGCATCCGCCCCGGCCAGATCCGGCAGATCCGCCTCGGTCAGCATCCGACCGGCGGTGTTTTCGTCATAAAAGGCGTAGGTCGCCTGACCGTCCACCAGCCGTACGAAGGCCAGCGTGGTGGGCCGGTTGGACGTATGGGCGGGCGATACGTCGACGCGGCTGTCAGACAGCACCTGACGCAGCAGATCGCCGAAGAGGTCGGACGAGAGCCCCGAAAAGAAGCCCGCAGGTACCCCAAGCCGCCCAAGGGCGATTGCGGTATTGAAAACCGCCCCGCCAGCATAGGGGGCAAAGGCATCTTCGCCCGCAGCGGATTTGCGCGGCAGCATGTCAATCAGGGCTTCGCCACAGGACAGGATCATCGGGACCTCCGGTTCATGTTGGCGCTAACACCAAGGATGGTTCGAAGGGGTGCCCGCTAATTCGGCGGGCGTCAAGACTGCATTGGTCCTAAGAGAGGCCCCAAAGGACCAGACCGCCCGAGGGCGGGGCCGCGCTGGTCATGCATCGGCCGATGCGGGGTCTACTGGGACTGCGACGCGATATAGGCAACGACCCCCGCCACGATCAGGCCAAGGACGACTGCAAACGCGATCTTCCAGGCCGACCAGGGGCGTTCGCCTTTGACCTTGCCGGTGCGGCCGTTGACGACAAATCGGTAGGTCTTGCCGCGATACTTGTAGGCTGCGAGCCAGACCGGCAGCAGGATATGCTTGAACGTGATGTCGCGAATGTCGGTGTCCACATGGTGGACCCTCTGTTCATCACCGCCGATGTCGCGGCGGACATCCTGCCGGATCACGCCGTCCATGATGCCACGCGCCTCGTCAAAGCCAGCGGCAAGCTCGACCTGATAGCCTTCGGCCCGGAAGCCTGCCAGGAACTCGGGCTTGTAGGCCGTCAGTTCGGACAGGTCCCACGGCTCAAGCGCGTCTGTATAGCTTTTGGGAAGAGAGTGGGAGGCGAGCACCAGCACGTCGTCAAAGAACCGCGCGACCCGGCCCGATGCGGGGGACCAGCGTGTCCGCCGTTCGCGTACCTGCTCGGTCTTGCCGTTGCGGGTGACCGTTTTGGTCACATAGTAGTGCACACCCCGTTCGCCCCGATACCGGCTTTTGGTGTCGGCGTCATAGGTCCAGTAGGGGACGTAGATGCCGTTCATCGCCCGCCCCTTGCGGGCATATTCCTTGAGGCCATTGGGGGCGAACCACAACCGGCCCAGCCATTTGGTCATCGCCGCCCGGGCGGTGCGTTCGTCCAGGACAAAGGGTAAAAGGGCCGCCGGTTTGATATGGCGATGGGTGCCCGTATCGGTCACGACAGGTGTGTCACAGAACGGGCAGCGGGCGGCCTGGCTGGTTTCCTGATACTCGGTCTGCGCCCCGCAGCTGGGACAGGTCAGAACGCGGGTTTCTTCGACCTCGGTTGCCGCCTCGGCGGTCCGCAGAGTGGCGAGGAAGTCGTTTTCGCGCGTCGCCTCTGCCCGGCCCTCATTTACATCGATGGTCTGAACATGCCCGCAATGCGGACAGGTCAGCCGCGTCTCTCCCGGCGAAAATTGCAGATCGCTGCCGCATTGCGTGCAGGGGAAATGATGCTCTTGTGAGGTGTCGGTCATGGATTTGGGTGCCTGTTCGTCAAAGATATCTGTGCAAGAACTGGGGCGTCATCATCCGAAGCGAGCTATCGTGCAGGGGCCTGTGCCGCCCAGGATCTGGCATCTGCACAGCAGTCGCTTGGTCAGTGCAGGGCCTGATTTGGGATGCGGCTTACTTCGGCTCGGGCCGGAGCATCCGCATCAGGGTGCCATCTTTCACCGTGTACTGATGCCAAAGGGCCAAGGCCGCGTGCCCCAGGAACAACAGCATAAGCGCCTGACCGGCGAGGCCGTGCACATCGCCCAGCGAACGGACACCGCCGAACCAGACGATAACGCCGCCGATCGGGACTGCGAACATCAGCAGATAAAGCAGTCGGTGCCCCCAGACCGCTCCAAGCTGCTGCATCCCTTCGCCCTGAGGTTCTGGTGCCCCACGGCGGCGGCGGATGATCAACCGGATCACGGCAAGGATCAGGACCGAAATGCCTGCAACGGTATGCACTGTCGGATAGGGGGTGCCCCCACTTTCGCGCAGGGCGCGGGCCGCGTCCTCCATGGCATCGCTGGCGAAATAGGCCGTCAGGACGACCAAGACCGTCAGCCAGTGAAGAGTGATTTGGGCAGTCGAGTAACCGTTACGAACCTTATGTGCCACGAAGGCCTCCTTTGGAGTTCAGGGTCTTGTCGGGCTCGGGAGCATGATGTTGCCCCCAAAGCAGTTTCGTGCGTCGTGCCCTAAACCCCCGGCGGGGGTGGTGGCGGCAGGACGGTGAACAGCTGGACAAGGTCGTGGACCTCGCCCGCCTTCATCCAGCCGTCCTGACCGGCGGTCCAGACCATGGTTTCGCGGGTGACGGTGCCTTCGACGACCTTCTGGCCTATGGTTGCGCGGCTGAACGGGCCTGTGGTCTGCCCGTTGGCCGCGATATGCCAGACGTGTTCGACGGGGGGTGGGGGCGGCGGTGGAGGTGCGGCCTGAACAGGCTGGGCGGGTTGTGCCGCGGGGGCCTGACCCCAAGGGCCGGCCATGCCCATGCCCATGCCGATCCCCATGCCCATTCCGGCCCCGGCGGCCCCAGGATTGGAGGCCGCGGCGGTCATCGCCTCGGCTGCCGAGAACTGGGCATAGCGGCCAAGATCACCGACGATGCCCATCGACGTGCGCTTGTCGAGAACCTTCTCGACCTCCTGCGGCAACGAGATGTTCTCGATATAGAACTCCGGGATCGACAGACCATATTTGGCAATGGTGGGAGCGATCGCCTGTGTCACCAGCTTGCTCATGTCGGCGGTGTTGGCGGCCATGTCCAGGACAGCAATGCCGGACGACGCAAGGACGCGGCTGACCTCTTGCACCACGACGTTGCGGATCTGCATGGAGATTTCGTCGGACGTAAACTCACCATCCGTTCCCACGATCTCGGTCATGAAGACGCCGGGATCGGACACCCGCATGGTGTAGGAGCCAAAGGCCCTCAGCCGGACGGGTCCAAACTCTGGGTCGCGGCACATAATGGGGTTCTTGGTCCCCCATTTGTTGTCGTTAAAGCGGGTGGTGTTGACGAAATAAATCTCGGACTTGAACGGCGACTTGAAGCCGTGGTCCCAGTGCTGCAGCGAAGTCATGATCGGCATGTTGTTCGTCTCGAGCATGTAAAGCCCGGGTGAGAAAACGTCCGCCAGCACGCCTTCGTGGACAAAGGCGGCGGCCTGGCCTTCACGGACCGTCAGCTTGGCCCCGTACTTGATTTCATGCCCTTCTCGTTCAAAGCGCCAGACCATGGTGTCGCGGGTATCGTCGGTCCAATGGATGACGTCGATGAACTGGCCGGTGAGAAAGTCGAGAATGCCCATCAGGTGGCCTCCTTTTTGCTAGGGTCAGTAGTGCCGGGGGGAGGGGGATGCGTCAACTCTCACCTCCCAGCAACTCAGTGGCGATCACGCGTGCGATTGGGGCGGCCTCGGCGGCGGACATCCCGGCCTCAAAGCGGGGATCGTACAGCATCCGCAATAACAGCTCGTCATGCGAGGTCAGAAGCCCGAATTCCTCGTCATCGTTGAAGATCGACGGACGGGCCTGCGGGCTGTCGTTGGCCAGGCCCATGCCCTGCGCCAGCTCTTCGTGGATGCAGGTCAGGCGCAACGCATCGGGATGTTCGCCGCGGATCAGTGCGACCGCCTTGGAGTAGGTCGGCGCGCCCGCCTCAGAGAACGCGATAACAAGGCAGAGGGTATCGCGGGGTGGATAAAGAAATGCCCTCACCGAACTGTCGGCGATCCCGGGGACCAACTCGCGCAGCCTGGCCTCGTAGCTCGGGCGGTCGTCTTCGTTCAGGACCAGCACATGAAAGTTCGCCCCGCGATCCGCCTGCCGGATCGGGACGCCGGTCAGGCGGGACAGGCGCGCCGAAAACGTAGCGATCGAACTGCGGTCCCGTTCGCGCTGTGCCAGGGGCACCGTGTCTCCGAATTCGATCTGCATGGCGATGGGCTGTTCCCAGCGGCGCAGCCGACTAAGCGTGGCTTCGGCCCTCAGATCATTGCCTGCGGTGACATATTCGTCGAACAGGGCGATCCGGATGAAGTTCCGCGACAGCATTACATCGGTAAACGGGGTGTCTGGGCCACCGCCATCGCCCCGCATCAGCCCTTGGGACAACAGATCGTTTTGCAGGCGCTGGTAGTAGACCGAGAGGGCTTTGCTGGTCTCTGACCGTTCCGGGACTTCCTGGGGCAGGGCATCAGGAATGGCAGCCTCAGGGCCAGGGGGGATGCGCGCAGTGGGCACAGGGGTACACCCCGCCGAAACGGCGAGGAGGAATGCCCCCAAGGGCGGGCCGAACCTGAAAGACCTGCCTGCGCCCATGCCTGTTGCTAGCTTGCCGCGCCGGGGGTGACCGCCCCGCCCACGACTGCGCCGGTCCCGGTTGCGCGGGCCTTCGCCGATGCGAGCGTCTCTTTCAGATCGGCCTCCATCTTCTTGAGGTCTTCCTCAGCGGCGGCGCGCTTTTTCTTGCCCTCATCCGCGATCTGCAGGCTTTCGTTGATCGTGGCGATCAGGTTCGCGTTGGCCGATTTGACAGCTTCGATATCGAAGACACCGCGCTCCATCTCGGTCCGGATCGCCTTGTTCGCCTGACGCAGGTTCTCGGCGTTGGCGGTCAAAAGCTCATTGGTCAGATCATTGGCCTCGCGAACAGCCTTGGCCGCCTCAGCGCTGCGCTGGATGGTAACCGCCTGAGCCAACTGGGTCTCCCAAAGGGGGACCGTGTTGACGAGGGTCGAGTTGATCTTGGTGACAAGGCTCTTGTCATTTTCCTGCACCAGCCGGATCGACGGCAGGGACTGCATCGTCACCTGGCGGGTCAGTTTGAGGTCATGGACACGCCGCTCAAGATCGTCGCGGGCAGACCGGATATCGCGCAATTCCTGCGCCTTCATCACGCCCTGATCCTCAGGGGCGGCCCGCACCTCGGCCTCCTTGGCCGGGATGGTCTCCGCATCAAGATCCTTCAGCTTGGCCTCGCCCGCCGCGATATAAAGCGCAAGCTCGTCGTAGAAGGCCAAAGTCTTGTCATAAAGCTGATCCAGGCTCTCGATGTCCTTCAGAAGCACATGCTCGTGCTTGAGAAGATCGTCGGTGATCTTGTCGATCTGGCCCTGAACCTCTTCGAAACGGGCAGTAAACTTGGCCATGGGGGCCGCACGACCCAAAATCTTTTCCCACAGGCTCCGCTCGCGGCGCACATCAAGTTCCGAGACCGAAAAACCGCGGATTGTTGTCACGATATCGCGCAGGCTGTCGCCGGCGGGACCGACGTCCTTGTTGCGCACGCCTTGCAGCATTGACTGGGAAATGACTTGCAATTCCGCCTGGGCAGAGGAGCCGAAGGACACGATCGAATTCGTGTCGCTCATATCTAGTTCTGCCATGCGCTTGCGGATTTCCTCGCCCACTGGGGCGGAGGCTTCTTCGAGGGCGACAACAGCATTTGCGCTGGCCGGTTCAGGCAAGACGACGGCCGTCACCTTTTCAACCTCGGCAAGGGTGGCAGAGGCCTTCTGGCGGATATCTTCTGACATGGCAGATCCTTTGCATATATGGCCCTATTCGGGCTTTAAGCCTTCACGCTGCAGTCGATCCCGCAGCACCTTGATTTCAATGTCCATATCCGAGCTGTCCGACACCATCAGCTTTTCGGTGCGGGCGGCGAAATTCTGCTCAAGATAGGTCAGCAACGCCTCGTAATCCGTCCGTGCAGCAACATCGGGGCTGCGACGGTAGAGGTCCGCGAACTTGACCGAGGCATCGCGGGCCCCCATCAGGTAGACGCCCAAATAGCGGCGGGCCTCGGTCAGATCGCGTGGGTCCTCTTCGACCGTACGGATCATCTTGCGGGCCGTGGCCTGAAAACTGGCGACCCTCAGGTCGAGCTTGCGGTCGTTCAGGCTGGCGATCCGGTCGCGCATGGCACTCAGATAGGCCTCGGCCTCGTCGACCACCCGGGCCACCCGGTCCTGCTGAAACGTGTCGATCCCCTCGACCCGTTTGTCGCGAAGCGGGTCGATGCCAAAGGCGGCCACATGCAGACCAAGGGCGGCAAGACCGTAAAGGCCCGCCTCGATGATCGAACTGTCGCCGGTGGCAGCCGCCAGTCCGACGCCGATGCCGGTCAGGGCGCTGGCCAGCATCTTGCGGGGCAGGGCGGGCTTGCGGGCGATGGCGCGGGCGTTGAAGGCCGCTTCGGCCCGCAGCCCTTCGCGCAGCAGCCAGGCGGCGAGGGTCAGGATGCCCCCGGCCACAAGGGCCAGGATCAGGGCCACCGCCCCGTCGTTCAACGACGTAAAGACAAGGACAACCCCCGGCACGAACAGGACATTTGCCCGCGCACCTGCCGCATCGACCCGGGCATCATCGCTGCGGGCCTCTTGCAGTGCGGCCTTTGCAACGGCGTCACGTCCGTCTGGCCCGCTCTGTCGCCCGCCGGGGCTGTGTTGGCCACCAAAACGCTGGGCCATCATGCGCCTCCAAGCCAGCCAGTCACCACCCCGAACATCAGCGCGATCAAAAGGGCGTAGGCAATGTATTGGAATGTCGCGGGCATCGGAAACTCCTTTTGCTGCCGGGGCGGAACCGTAGAGGTGGGCTGGAACAGGGAGATGACAGTCGACACCGCAATGACGGCGGCCGAGAAAAGTAGAAGAAGCAGGATCAATCGGGTCATGTCGAACCTCCTTTCGCCTGTCAGGGCGCGAAAGTCGCGCTCAGGCCTGGCCCCTGTCATATGGTTAGGCCCGCCCGCAAATGCGAGTGGGGAAAAGATGACTTGCCCTCCAGTCTGACCTGAAGGCGGCGGCGCGCCAAGGGGAAAGACGCGACTACTTGCCCCGTTTTGGCGGCCGACCGCTTTGCGAAGCAGTGGCTTTGCCCGCGTCGGGGGCAGGACGGGGGGTGCCTTGCGCTTTGGCAGACTTCATCCCGGCACTGCGGGGGCGGGCTGACTCAGCCCCCGCCCGGTCCGGCGTTTTGTCCCCGCCTGAGCGAAAGGTTTTCATCCCCGCGCTGCGTGGCCGGGACTTGGCGGGTTGATCGTCGTCCTGCCAGGTTGCGGCCTGACGGGGCTTTGTGCCTGCAGATTTCACCGGTCTCGCGGTAGGGGGGGATTTTGCCGAAGTCGCGGCCGGGCCGCCCGAGGCGCGGCGGCGCTGGGGTTTTGCCCGTTCGTCAAGACCGAGTTGATCGCGAACGACACGGGATTTCAGTTCTTCAACTTCGCCCGCTTTGAGGCTTCCTAGCTGGAAGGGGCCGTAGCTGACCCGGATCAGGCGGTTCACGGTGACCCCGATCCCTTCCATTGCGCGGCGGATCTCGCGGTTCTTACCTTCGCGAAGAGACACGGTCAGCCAGGCATTTGCGCCCTGCTGGCGGTCAAAGGTGACGATCATCGGCTGGTAACGGACTCCCTCGACTTCGATCCCCTTGCGAAGGAGGTCAAGATTGGCTTCGCTCACCGAGCCGTTGATGCGGACACGGTAGCGGCGCAGCCAGCCGGTTGCGGGAAGCTCTAGCTTGCGCTTGACCTCGCCATCATTGGTCAGGATCAACAGCCCTTCGGAGTTGATATCCAGGCGGCCGATGGACATCACACGCGGCATGTCCTCGGGCAAGGCATCAAAAACGGTCGGGCGGCCCTTCTCGTCGCGCGCAGTTGTGACCACGCCGGCAGGCTTGTGGTAGAGCCACAGGCGGGGCGGCTCGGGATCCCCGACTAGGGTGCCATCGACACTGATCCGGTCGGAGGGGGCGATATTGAGGGCAGGGCTGGTGATGACCTTGCCATTCACCCGGACACGTCCCTCGGCGATCATGCGTTCGGCATCGCGCCGCGATGCGATGCCGGCGCGGCTGAGGACCTTGGCGACGCGGTCGCCGGGCGGGGTGCTGGAAGGTGTATCAGTCATGACTGGTCCTTACCGGCAAATCATGGGCCTTGCCAGTGGGTGCGAGAGCGGGCCATCTGTCACCATGAGTTTCACCAGCCATATGGCCGCAGCCCTGGCCGAGGCCGAGGCTGCCGGAGAACGGGGCGAAGTCCCCGTCGGCGCCGTCATCGTCGGACCGGGCGGCGTGATCCTTGCCAGGGCAGGCAACCGGACGCGCGAGTTGAACGATCCGACGGCCCATGCAGAGATGCTGGCAATCCGCGCGGCCTGCGCGGCACTGGGGGCCGAACGGCTTACCGATCACGACCTCTATGTGACGCTGGAACCTTGCCCGATGTGCGCCGCTGCCATCTCATTCGCCCGGATCAGGCGCTTGTATTACGGCGCATCCGATCCCAAATCCGGAGGCGTGGCGCAAGGCGCCCGCGTCTTCAGCCACGCGCAGTGCCATCATGTTCCCGAAGTCTACGACGGCATTGGTGAACCGGCGGCGGCGGCATTGTTGCGCGACTTCTTCAAAGCAAAGCGCAAGTCCTGATCACGGCCCCTCCGGGGGGAGTATTTTGAACAGAGCGAAAGAGAGACCGTTAACCATCTTGCTGCTTCGCTTTGTTAAAAATACTCCCGCCGGAGGCATCCGGACCCATCAGCACGCGCAGCCCGTCTCGACTCTGGGCCGCAGTCGTCGGATACTGCCCGCATGAGCTTGCCCCCCGGATTCATCGATGAGTTGCGCGGCCGCCTTAGTCTTGGGCAGGTGGTCGGCCGCAAGGTCATGTGGGACAATCGAAAATCGAACCCCGGCAAGGGCGACTTTTGGGCGCCTTGCCCGTTTCATCAGGAAAAGTCCGCGTCATTCCACGTCGATGATCAAAAGGGGTTTTATTACTGCTTTGGCTGTCACGCCAAAGGTGACGCCTTTTCGTTTGTCCGCGAAACCGAAAATGTTGGTTTCATGGAGGCGGTCGAGATACTGGCCCGCGAGGCCGGGATGCCAGTGCCCGAACGTGATCCAAGGGCGCAGCAGGTTGCCGACCGGCGCACGCAGCTCTCGGCGGTCATGGAGCAGGCGATCCAGCATTTCAGGCTCCAACTCCGCTCTGCTGCTGCGGGCGAGGCCCGGGACTATCTTGCCCGTCGCGGGCTGGACGAGGCGGTGCAGTCACGTTGGGAAATCGGATTTGCCCCCGACATGCGTCAGGGTCTGTTTCGCTCGCTGAGCGACAAGGGTGTTTCTCCGGATCTGATCGTCGAGGCGGGCCTCTGTGCCCGGCCTGATGATGGGGGCCAGCCCTATGACCGCTTTCGCGGCCGCATCATCTTTCCCATACGGGATGGCCGGGGCCGCGCCATCGCTTTGGGCGGGCGGGCGATGGATCCGAATGCCCGGGCCAAGTACCTCAACTCGCCCGAAACGCCGCTGTTCGACAAGGGGCGCAATCTGTACAACCAGAAGCCCGCCCGGGAAGCGGCGGGCAAGGGCGCGACCCTGGTCGTGGCCGAGGGGTACATGGACACAATCGCCCTGTCAGAGGCGGGGTTTCCGTCGACCGTTGCCCCCCTTGGCACCGCCATTACCGCAGAGCAGCTTCACCTGATGTGGCGCATTTCGCCCGAACCCATCATTGCGCTGGATGGGGATGCTGCCGGTCTGCGGGCGGCGATGCGGGTCATTGACCTTGCCTTGCCCTTGCTGGAATCTGGTAAATCTCTGCGCTTTGCCCTGATGCCGGCCGGGATGGACCCTGACGATGTGATCCGGTCCAAGGGTGCTGGCGCCATGCGGGCGATCCTGGACGGTGCCCTCCCCCTTGTTCAGTTGCTGTGGCGTCGCGAGACGGAAGGCAAGGTTTTTGACAGCCCCGAACGCAAGGCCGCCCTCGACAAGGTCCTGCGCGAGGCGATCCGGGTGATCCCTGATCCCTCCCTTAAGGGACACTACGGGGAAGAGTTGAAGGCCCTGCGTTGGGAGCTGTTCGGGACCCGCCGCGCTGGACCATCCTCGGGAAAGAGCGGAAGCCTGAACGGGGGCCGAAGCGGAGGCCGGAGCGGGGGCCGGACCTGGTCCGCGGCACCTGCCCCCTTTGGTCAAGCCACCGCTGTCACCGCCCGGGCCAAGGCCTCGGCCTTCGTGTCGGCTGCTGAAGGGATCGAAGACCATCTGCGCGAACAGGTCATCCTTGCCACCCTGATCCTCAACCCCGACGTCTTGCCCGGCTTTGAGGGCCAGTTGGAACAGATGGAGTCGACCGATCCGGTCCATACTGCCCTGCGTGACGCTATTCTGAGACATATCGGGGCCCCAGACCTCAGGGCTGCCCTGAGTGCGGAGATTGGGCCCGAGCCGCTTGAAAACCTCTTTGCCGAACGCCATGTGTCGATTGCGCCTCCCATTCGCCAGCCGGGCCGCCCGGACGTCGCACGGATGTGTTTGGCCGAAGAACTGGCCAAGCTGAATGCCCGCAGGGGACATGCCCGCGAATTGGAAGAGGCTATGGAGGACCTTGCCGGAATGCCCGACGAAGGACTGACATGGCGGCTGCAACAATCCGCCCTTGCGGTTGACCGGGCCGGTCGGGGCGACAACGAGGACCGGACCGAATATGAGACCGGACAGAACGGAGCCCGAATGCGTCGCGACGAACGAAGCGCTTTTGACGATATTTTGGGAACCATCGACTTTGCAAAGGGCGGTCGCAGCCCTAAATGACCAAGGTGATTCCGCTGCTAGTGCAACATATGGCAGAGAATCGCTTTTAGGCAGGTTGCGAATCACCGTCCGGACGGATTGATTCGTTTTAGAGACGCGACGGCGAATCACCTTGGACGATACTGGAGCAGGAGCCCCACATGGCCGCGAAAGATAACGACGATCATTCCAAGGACGACGACCAGGATGGCGATATCAGCCTTGATATGAGCCAGGCCGCCGTCAAGAAGATGATCGCCGAAGCCCGAGAGCGCGGCTACATCACCTATGACCAGCTGAACTCCGTTCTGCCGCCCGATCAGGTCTCGTCCGACCAGATCGAGGATGTCATGTCGATGCTTTCTGAAATGGGCATCCAGGTGACCGAGGAAGAAGAATCCGAGGAGTCCGAGGACGACGGAAAATCGCGCGAAGTCGCGACCCTGTCCGGTGGCCGTGATGTCGCCCTCGCCGGATCCGAGACCGAAAAGCTTGATCGCACCGACGACCCTGTCCGCATGTACCTGCGCGAAATGGGCTCGGTCGAATTGCTGTCCCGCGAAGGCGAGATCGCGATTGCCAAGCGTATCGAGGCTGGCCGCAACACGATGATCCTGGGCCTTTGCGAAAGCCCGCTGACCTTTCAAGCGATCACCATCTGGCGCGACGAATTGTTGTCCGAGGACATTCTGCTGCGCGATGTGATCGACCTGGAAGCCACATTTGGCAACCAGTTGGGCGACGACGACGCCGTCGAACCGGTGGTCGAAGCCGCCACGTCCACCGAGACTACCGCGCAGCCCAAGTCCTCTGATGGTCAGGAACTGGACGCTGACGGCAATCCGATCAGCTCGGATGACGATGACGATGACGATGAACAGGCCAATATGTCTTTGGCTGCGATGGAAGCGGCGCTGAAGCCTCGCGTCCTTGAAACACTCGAAATCATCGCAGGCGACTTTGGCAGACTGTCTGAAATGCAGGATGCCCGGATGTCGGCAACCCTGAACGAAGACAGCACCTTTTCGGACAAGGACGAAGGCGTCTACCAAAAGCTTCGGGCGGAAATCGTGGAACTGGTGAACTCCCTTCACCTTCACAACAACCGGATCGAGGCGCTGATCGACCAGCTTTACGGCATCAACCGCCGGATCATGTCGATCGACTCCTCCATGGTAAAGTTGGCGGACCAGGCCCGCATCAACCGCCGCGAGTTCATCGACGAGTATCGCGGTCGCGAGCTTGACCCCAACTGGCTGGAAGACATGGCCGAAAAGTCCGGCCGTGGCTGGCAGGCGCTTGTTGAACGGTCCACTGGCAAGATCGAAGAGCTGCGTGCCGAAATGGCCCAGGTTGGGCAGTATGTCGGCGTCGACATCACCGAATTCCGCCGCATCGTGCAGCAGGTCCAGAAAGGCGAGAAAGAAGCCCGGCAGGCCAAGAAGGAAATGGTCGAGGCCAACCTGCGCCTCGTGATTTCCATCGCCAAGAAGTACACCAACCGCGGTCTGCAATTCCTCGACCTGATCCAGGAAGGCAACATCGGCCTGATGAAAGCCGTGGACAAGTTCGAGTATCGCCGCGGTTACAAATTCTCGACCTACGCCACATGGTGGATCCGTCAGGCGATCACCCGCTCGATCGCCGATCAGGCCCGCACGATCCGTATCCCGGTCCATATGATCGAGACGATCAACAAGCTGGTTCGCACCGGTCGCCAGATGCTGCACGAAATCGGCCGCGAGCCGACGCCGGAAGAACTGGCCGAGAAACTCCAGATGCCGCTGGAGAAGGTTCGCAAGGTGATGAAGATCGCCAAGGAACCGATCAGCCTTGAGACGCCTATCGGCGACGAAGAGGACAGCCAGCTTGGCGACTTCATCGAGGACAAGAACGCGATCCTGCCGTTGGATTCCGCTATTCAGGAAAACCTGAAGGAAACCACGACCCGGGTTCTCGCCTCGCTTACCCCGCGCGAAGAGCGGGTGTTGCGCATGCGTTTCGGCATCGGGATGAACACCGATCACACCCTCGAAGAGGTCGGTCAGCAGTTCAGCGTGACCCGCGAGCGTATTCGCCAGATCGAGGCAAAGGCGCTGCGCAAGCTCAAGCATCCCAGCCGGTCGCGCAAGTTGCGGTCGTTCCTGGATCAATAGGTGTTCGATCGGCGGCCCTTTCTGGGGTCGCCGTTCATGCCTATGCTTTGACCTGGGCAAACCGACTTTTGGGGGCAGGCCATGCTGGACAAAGCGAAAGCTCTGGCGAAAGCGGGCCGGTTTGCCGAGGCAGATCAGCTATTTGACAAGCTAGTCCAGCAAAAACCCAAAAATGCCGTTGTCCTGGCCGAAGCCATTCGGTTTCAGAACCGCTATACCCGAAGGTTTGGCAAAGCCTTGTTGTTGTCCGAGCGTCTCTTGACGCTCAAGCCGAAGGCAGCGGAAAGCTTTGTCCTTTCGGCAGAAAGCTCTCTTAACTGTCAAAGGCTTGCCCAGGCCAGGGATCATGCCGCAGCAGCCCTGCGCATCGCCCCCGACAATCCCGATGCCTTGTTCATCGCCGCAGCTGTCGACATGGCGCTGAACCGCCATGACGAGGCACTTGAAAAGATCGAACAGGCCCTGCGCCAGCAACCCGATCACCTGCCGTCGCGCATTCAGCTTGCACGGGCCCTGCGGGCGTCGGGTGATATGATCCGGGCCGAGACCCTGACAAGGGAGCTGCTGGTAGAGCATCCAAACAACGCCTCTCTCCTGCCGCTTCTGTTCAGCGTGGCCAAGATAGAGCGGTCAGATCCCGAAGTGGAACGATTGACCGACACGATCCTGCCAGCGTTGCGCAAGATCGGCGGACAAGACTATGCGGATGCCCTGCGCCTGCTGGCTAAGGCCCAGGTGGATTTCGGAGAGGACGAGGCCGCTTTCCTGACGACGGTCGAGGCAAAGACCGCCGCCCCGATGAAGCGTGATGTCGACGGATATGCCGCTTTTGTCGAGGCCCTCTGCTCCCAGACCCACAAGCAGTCGTTTGAAGACGGGGGCGGGGATCCAAGCGAACGCCCCTTGTTGATCGTGGGCATGCCCCGCAGCGGGTCGACCCTGTTGGAACAGATGCTGACCCGGCATTCCAAGGTGGAAAGCGTGGGGGAAAGCCCGGCGCTGCATTTGATCAGCCAGAGCCTTCGCCTCCGGACGCATAGCGGCGCGGACATGATTAAGGCTATCCGAGAGATGCCGGCCTCAGCGGCCAACAGTCTGGCCCAACGCTATCTTGGGGATACCGCACCAAGCCGGGCCGAGACCGCCGTAGTGGTTGACAAATCGTTGCACAATTTTGAGCTTTTGGGGCTTTTTGCCAAATTCCTACCTAGGGCGAGGGTCATCCACATGCTGCGGGACCCGCTGGATACCTGCGTGTCGTGCTTTATCCAGCAGCTTTCGCCCTGGCACAGCTATACGCAGGATCTGCACCTGCTGGGCCGGGCCTATATGCAGCATCGACAGGTCATGGATCACTGGGCAGAGGTCCTTCCCAACCCCATCCTGACGCTGCGCTACGAAGACCTTGTGACCGAACCCGAGGCCACACTGGGCCGGGCGCTGGATTTCGCGGGGCTTGAGTGGGAGGTCGCCTGCCTCGACTTCCAATCCAGCGCAAATCGTAGCAAAACTCTGTCCGCTCATCAGGTGCGCCAGCCCCTCTATGCATCGTCGATAAGGCGTTGGGAACGTTACGATAAGTTCCTTGATCCGCTCAAGGCCGAACTGCGCCCGCTCTACCCGGATGGTTGGACCGAGTCCTATCGGTAACAACATCAAGCGTTAAGATTTGGGGTCTACCCAAATCCTAGAGGCTTTCCTATAGTGCTGGCCATAAGTGGGGAAAACCCACACAAGGCAGAGACGAGGACAGGACCATGCGTTGCCCCTTTTGCGGAAACGTCGATACACAAGTTAAAGACTCACGTCCCGCCGAGGACCACGTCGCCATTCGGCGGCGCCGGTTTTGTCCGGCCTGCGGGGGACGCTTTACCACCTACGAGCGGGTGCAGTTGCGTGATCTGGTTGTCATCAAATCTAACGGTCGCCGCGAGGACTTTGACAGGGACAAGTTGGAACGCTCGATCCGCATAGCCCTGCAAAAGCGCCCGGTCGAGCCTGAGCGGATGGACCAGATGATCTCGGGTATAGTGCGCCGGTTGGAATCGTTGGGAGAGACTGACATCAACTCGAACCAGATCGGTGAGATCGTGATGGAAAGCCTCGCCCGGATCGACACGGTGGCCTATGTCCGTTTTGCCAGCGTCTACATGAACTTTCAGGCGGTTGGCGACTTTGACAAGTTCATGGACGATCTTCGGCCAGGTCCCAAGTCAGAGCTGTGATCCAAGACGCAGACCGTCGCTATATGGCGCTGGCCCTTAGTCTGGGCCGGCGTGGTATGGGGCAGGTCGGCCCCTGGCCGTCGGTCGGCTGCGTGATCGTGAAGGATGGGCGCATTATCGGCCGTGGCCGCAGCGATGCTGTCCTTGTCCAGCATGCCGAGGTGGGCGCCCTGCAACAGGCAGGTCCTGCAGCCAAAGGTGCTACGGCCTATGTCACGCTTGAACCCTGTTCGCATCAAGGCAGGACGCCACCCTGCGCGAATGCCCTGATCGACGCAGGTGTCGCCCGGGTCGTGGTCGCAACCGGAGATCCCAATCCGCTGGTCGCGGGCGAAGGACTGGCCCGGTTGCGTGCGGCGGGCGTCATCGTGGATCTCGGGTGTCTGGAAGACTCGGCACGGGACGATCATGCAGGCTTTCTGCTGGTCCAGACCGAGGGCCGCCCCTTTGTCACATTGAAGCTTGCCATGAGTCTGGATGGGCGCATCGCAACAGCGACCGGCGAAAGCAAATGGATCACCGGTCCTGAGGCGCGGCGTGCTGTCCACGCTTTGCGCGCCCGCCATGACGCGGTGATGGTTGGGGCCGGAACCGCCCGCGAGGACGATCCGATGCTGACCGTCCGCGACATGGGTGCGGTGCGCCAGCCGGTCCGGGTCGTCGTCTCGCGCCGTCTGGATTTGCCCGTCGATAGCGCATTGGTCCGAACGGCGGACACGGTGCCACTATGGCTTTGCCACGATGCCGGACTGGACCCGAAGGTTGTTGCGAACTGGGCCGCCCTTGGGGCGACCTGTTTACCCTGCGATGTCTATGGTCGTCAGGTCACCCCGCCCTCGGTCTTGCGCCAATTGGCGGCCAAAGGGATCACAAGGGTCTTTTGCGAAGGCGGTGGGGGCCTGGCCAGTTCCCTGCTGGGTGCCGGTCTTGTCGATGAACTGATCGTGTTCGCTGCCGGGACCATTATCGGGGCCGAGGGGACGCCGGGCGTCGCTGCAATGGGGCTAGACCGATTGTCGGATGCCCCCCAGTTTCAGCTTGCCGAAACTCGGGCGGTCGGGGCTGACACGCTGCAACGGTGGCGGCGTCGATAGGCTTTCTCTGGGGCTGCATGGCGCGGCGGAATTGTTAACGCCACAGGCTGGCGCGGCTGGCAAAGACGCCCTGCACTTTGGCAAGGGCGCGATTGACCCGGCCGGGATGGGGGATCTGGCCCTTGGCCAGCCGCTCAACAACCACTTCGACGGGGCAGGGCCGGTTTGTTACCGGATCAAAGTATCGGGGGTAGGCGATCAGGGTGGCATGGGCCAGGGCTACCACATCGGGCAGGGCCTCTCTGCGAGACAGGGGCATACCCCTGTCTTCGGTCAGGCCCCAGCCGGCGTAAAAGGGCTGGCCCAGGCAGGTGACCTTCTTTTGGCGCAAGAGGGCCTCGAACCCGATGGCAGAGGTCATCGTCCAGACCTCCTCCACAGCGTCCAGCGCCTTGACTGGATCGGTTGCGGTCAGGACCACATCTGCAATCTGATCGGCATCCGGGACCGCGCCGGGCCTCAAGCCAGCCTCGACGTCGGGGTGTGGCTTGTAAAGAATGATAGCGGCGGGATTTGCCGTCCGGGCGGCGGTCAAAAGCCCCCGGTTGGTGCTGATCTCACTGGTGCCAAGCCGGATAGAGGCATCGTCCTCGACCTGTCCCGGCACCAGAATGCGCCGCCCTTTTGCCAAATCGGGCGGCATTTCTCCGCCAAGATTGTATTTACTAAGACCAAGGGAAAGCAGCTTGCCAATCAAGGCCTCGGTCCGGGTGCGGTCCGCTGAGGATAGCTTGTAGGCGGCGGCGATATGCTGTTCGATCCGACTTTCCCGGCTGGGGTCGTAGTAGATCCCAAGATCATCGCAGACGAGGCTAAGGGGCGGGACGAGGTCCGCCCCCAATCCGCGCGAGCGCAGAAAGCCGTCCTCGACCCGCACGACGTCTGCCGCTTCGAGAGCCTCGGTCGTCTTGCCTGCCCAAACCATGATCCTGCGACCGGTCTTATCGGCCAGGGCGACGGCGGCCTCTGGTTCGGCGAAAACCACCTTTTCATGCTGGCCAAAAACCCGCTGGATGGGTGCACGCTTCCACAATCGCATGCCTGTGGCGACCCACCCCCTGTGATCCTCGCGCCAGGCCCGCGTTTCAGCCTCGAGCGTCGCGATGGCGTCTTCCAACTGACATAGCTTGTCGCGATAGGGATCATACCAGGTGGGGTAGAGTATCATTGCGGCGGCAAAGAGTTGGGCTGCCGTCAGCTTGCGGCCGCGGCGGTCAAGGGGCATCCGGTCATCGCTTAGCCCCCATCCGGCATAAAAGGGCTGGCCGAACAGGACCGGGCGATGGCCGGCGAGTATCGCCTCGAATCCCAGCTGCGACGAGACCGCGTAGACCCCAACCGCGCCCTCCATCAACCGCCAGGGCGAGACGGGCGTGTCCAGAAATGCCATGTTCGGCCCAAGGTCTTCCGCCCGGAAATGGCCCTTTCGATGACCCTGCATCGTCTCGGGGTGGGACTTGATCAGGATCCGCGCGCCGGGATGCTCTTCCCGGGCGACGAACAACATCTCGCGAAAGGTGTTGCGGTTGGCGCGGCTGGCCGTAACGGAGGCGTCGCTATTGGTCTGGTCGATCACAAGGACATAGCCGGGTTCGGGAACCTCAGCTTCGGCCAAAAAGGCCGAGTATTTGGACAGATGGCTTTTTTGCAGTCGATCAATGGCCGCCCGGGCGCGGTTCAGAAGGACCGTGTCGTCGAGCTTGGCTGTCGCCAATAGTACCTCAAGATCAGAGGGCTGGGCCGGATCAAAGTGGACCCCTCGGGTGTCCAGATGCAGGCCAATGGGCGGCTCGCCCTCCCGCCCGGGCCGGACTGAGCGCAAAAAGGCGTCCTCGACCCGCAAGATAGGGGTTTGGGTGTGGGCGGCGACAGCCTCGCCCCGCGGGCTTGTCGGGCTTTGGCCCCAAACGCCGACCATGTCCTCCGGGCCGGGTTTGCCCAAGCGGATGTCATAGCCCGAAAGCTCCAGCATGCGCCGGATGCGTCGCTGGGTCAGAAACCCGCCGTTGTAGACAAAAAGCCGCCGCGGGGTTCCTCCCGCGGCGGCCGTTTCGATTGTCTGAGACACGTCGCTAAAGGCCGGATGTTGCCGTCGTTACGGCGTCGACTGTACCCAGGGTACCGGTAAGGGCTGCGATCACCTTGTTGAACTGAACAAATGGCGCCTCGGTCACATAGACCGTGTCATCGTCCCGGATCGCGAAATCACGGGCAAAGAAGATGCCGTTCGGGCGGGTGAGGTCCAGAACATAGACAACCCGCTGGGCCCCGATCAGATCATCGCGGCCGACCAGGGCACGGGCGATGGCCTCGGGCTCGTTGCGGAATACAAAGACGCCTGTGGGATCGGCTGCAGCCGAACTCAGCCCGCCAACCTGCGCCAAAGCCTCGATGGCCGAGATGCTTTGGCTGTCAAACCGGATCTGGGTCTGCGTTCCGGTTGCACCGAGTGCCGTGAACGACCGTGTGTCTTCCTGAACGATGATCTGATCCCCATTGCGAAGGGCAATGTCATGGGCCGGATGGGTGTACAGATCCTCGAACCAGATCGTGCCTGTATGGGCGCCGCGCACCACGGTGACCTGGGCAATTTCTGTCGGGATGGACAGCCCGCCCGCATTGGCCAGCATATTGGCCAGCGTGCGGGTCGGACGTTGGATCGGGTAGACACCCTGTCCTGTCACGCCGCCGGCGATCGAAACGGTGGAACCGTCGCCGGCCAGGCGGCTGACCTGTACCTGAGGATCGGGGGTCTGCTCTTCCAGCTTTTCAGAGATCAGGCGGCGGACCGCTTCGGGCGTGTTCCCGGCGGCACGAATTCGCCCGGCATAGGGGACAAAGATAAAGCCCGATCCATCGACCTGCACCTCATCGAGGACGGCGGCATTCATGCCCTCGGGGACCAGCAGGCCATCGTCAACGTTCTCCCAGATCGTCAAACCAAGGACATCGCCGGGCTGGATAGTATCGGACCCCAGCACAGATGCATTCAGAAAGCCTTCGGAAAACGCCAGGGCAGGGGTCACCCCTGCGATGGCATTGATCCTGTCATCGACTGTCAGGATAAAGGCGTCGCCCTCTTCCATGACCGAGCCGGAAAAGATCTCGGCCCGGTTCGGACCCGACCGTGGAAGGCCGCAAGCCGCCAAAAGGCTAAGCGCGGCAAGCACGGCCACGCCCCGTGCAAAGCGTACGTGTAGGATTGTCACTGCTCGGTCTCCTCGACCTGTATTGTTGTTGCCTCAACTTTTTCTTTCAAACTACCGAAATCGGGCCAGTAAATCTACCGACCCGGCCGGCAAGAGGCTCCGGCCCGAACCGAGGTGTTGCGGCATTGCCGCTTTTTTCAAGAAATCATTGGGCTAAACGCTAGGTCTGGTAGGTTCTACTGGACCAGCCGCAAGGGTTGCCGGGGGGGCGCCTTTCCAGATCTGAGGGCGTCGTAGGGGTCGTCGCGGTCCAGCATCATGTCCACGACCTGGCGCAACAACTGGCGACGACCCTTCGAGGAATAAAAACTCCCCGGGACCTGGCTCGTCTCCAACAGAAAGCGGCGGTAGTCCTTGTAAGCCCTGCCATCCGGGCGGCCCGGCTGCGCAAAGAACTCGGGCAGGGGCTGGGTCGAGACGAACTCGGGCTTGGCATAGACCGCACTGCCAAAGACCTTGATGGGAATGCCGCGCCACAATACCTGTTGGGCGGCGGTAGAATTGACGGTGACGGCCGTGCGGGCATGATCAAGAAGGCGGGCAAGCTTGCCGCCCCGGACGTAATGAATACGCCCTTTCAGGCCATGTTGGTCGGCAAGCCGGTTCAGAATGCTCTGAAACGGGGCGCGACCATTCTCAAGAGGGTGTGCCTTGAAGACAAGATGATGGTGCCTTGGCGCACCCTTGGCAAAACCTTCGATCACCACCGCGAGGAACTCGGACATGTCCTCGAACGGCGAATGCATCCGAAAGCTGGCGTCATGCTCCAGTTGCAATAGCACCAGGTGATAGGGAAAACCGCTACGCTTTATCCGGTTTGTGGCAAGCCTGCGGTGCAATGCGATGAACGGCATCAGCATCAGCCTGCGGGTGTAAAGCATGGCCTCTGTCGCTACAGGTAGTTCCCGATGTGGGCGAAACTGGCGATAGGATTTGTTCCGGAACATCAGGAACCAGTGATACAGGGCGCCATACAGGACATGCTGGCGCATATCGCCCCAATGGGCAGGGGGTTCCGGCATCTCGAGGTCTGACCGCGCAAGGGCCTCGGCCATATCGGCCAGGCTGGTGTCCATCAGGCG
>JAQWWH010000041.1 GCA_029255105.1 Flavimaricola sp.
AACCATTGCTCGTCAGTCTTGTCTTTGCCTTCAGGTGGCCTTTCAACGGCGCCCAAGGCGTGGGTCACGGCGCCTCGTGCCGCGCAAATCAGGGACACAACTTTGGGCTGATCGTGCAGTTCAGCATAAGTTTCGAGGTCACGAAGGACTTCAGGTATCCAAGTGTGATCTGTTTTTGCCCTCATCCCATCCATAGCCTGCCTCCTCAATTATTTAGGATAATATGCACTATCCTCATATTTTGTATATATATTCAAAAGTATATATGTACCATCTAGGGTTGTATCAGTCGGGTTCAAGTGCAGCATAAGATTGAGAAGAGCGGGTGACTCCGCGCTGCTGCAGCCAGCGGTTAGGATGTTGCTGCCAACTGTCGAGCAGGACGCTCCGGCACAGACGCCAGCTGTGGCGGTACTCATTGATGCTAGGTTTTACGGCACTTGATTGATGTCAAATGGGTCGAAACCTATGACTATCTCTGTCGTCAGGAGGACCGAAAAAGTCCAAATCAGGTTGAACGATGACGAGAACAAAGCCATTGACGATTGGCGCTTTGAGAACCGATTGCCATCCAGAGCAGCAGCAATCCGAGAATTGCTGAGCCGTGGATTGCAGACTACGCAGTTCGGAGAACCAACCGACAACAAGTTGTCAGGTCAGTATGGCGTGATAACTCCACCAGACGAAGCTCTCTCATAAGAGACGTCCTTGAGACGCTTTTTCGCCAGAAACCTAGCTTCTGCGTCATTCTTTTTCCGGGAATTCATCCGGCTTTAGCGCGTCGGTGACAGATGCTACGGTCCTTACGAAGGTCAGCTTTGGCCCGACCGCGACGAGAACAGCGCCCGTGACTCACGACTTTGCAAATCTTGCTACCTGCGAATAGCTGCCGTGTAAGCAAGATGCAGAGTACGTCACTTTGGGCTCCTTCCAGCCATTCGTCGCACTTGCCCCTAAGGTCCGCTGTTTAGAATGCTTTAAGATTTGCCCCCCCCCATCCCTGCGCAAGGCCAACGCCCAGACCTTTGTCCAAACGACACAAGCGCACCACCAACAGATCGGAAAACTAACGTCAGGTGCAGAACACTAGGGCGCGGACCGCATCCGCCAATCATCCCAGTCTTCGGGCGTGTCCAGATCGCCGCGCGCAATCTGGCCGGGCAGGGGTACCAGCTGGGTCCGGTCTCGATAGGGCGCTACCAGCGCACGTCCGCCATCGTCGCCTGAAAGCGTGGCGAATTGCGGCCGCAGGTTTTTGTCAAAAAGCATCGGGTGCCCCGGCTTGCCATCCTCGGTACTGCCCCGCCAGATCAGCTGATCGGGGTGGGTCAAAGCGGCGTCCAACACACGCTTCATATGGTCGGCCCCGATATCGGGCATGTCCCCCAGCAGCACCATGAACCGTGGCGCATCAGGCAAGGCAGCAACCGCGTCGCGCAGGGTCACGCCCATCCCCTCAGGCGCCGCCGGGATCGACAGCAGGGTCACGTCCAGACCGGTCAAAGCCCGGGCGCGGGGGTGATCCAGAGCGGGCAGGGCGACAAACACAGGCTCCCCCAACGAGGCGGCGCGCGTGGCAAGGACGCGCAGCACAGGCGCGCCCTCGACCTCTTCCAACAGTTTGTCGCGGCCGCGCATGCGCGACGAGGTGCCAGCGGCAAGGATCAGAATGGGTGTCATACCCCGATCCTGCCCCAGCCCGCCGCCGGAAACCAGCGCCGCGATCAGCCGCGCATCCGCTCTCCCTCCGGGTCAAATCCGGGGGTTGAGACCTGGACCGCCTTGCGCATCTGGCCCAGCAACTCAATTTCGACCTCGAGCCCGTCGCGGGCCTTGTCGCGGGGGATCAGGCCAAAGGCGATGGATTTGCCCATATGATGCGAATAGCCACCAGAGGTGCAAAAGCCTGCCACCGCCCCGTCGATAAAGATCGGCTCATAGGCGGTGACGTCGGTGTCGTCGGCGTCCACCTCAAAGGTGACAAGGGTCCGGGCGGGGGGATTGGCCCGCTCAGCCTCGGCTACGGAACGGCCGATGAAATCGGTGTTCTTCTTCCACGAGATAAAGCGGTCGATCCCGGTTTCGGCGGCTGTGTAATCGGGCGAGAATTCGCGCAACCATGACCCGAAGAACCGGTCAAGCCGCAGCGACATCATGGCCCGCATCCCAAAGGGAGTCAGGCCCATCGGTTCGCCTGCCGTCCAGAGGGTCTGCCACAGCTGACGCTGGTCCATCGGGTCGCAGTAGATCTCATACCCCAGATCGCCGGTATAGCTGACGCGCTGGACGATGCAGTCGACCTGTCCGACGACGATCTTTTTGACATCGAGGAACCGGATCGCCCCCACATCGGCCCTTGTGCAGGCGGCCAGCAGCGCGGCCGCCTTGGGGCCTGCGATCTGGAACCCGGTCCGCTTGTCGGAAATGTTCTCGACCGTGACCCCGTCATCAAGGTTGGTCAGGAACCAGCGGTGATGGATCTCCTGCGCCCCGTAAGAGGCGGTCAGCTGGAATTCCGCCTCGGACAGGCAGGACACGGTGAAATCACCCAGCAAACGGCCCTTGGGCGACAGCATCGGGGTCAGGGACATGCGGCCCGGCTGCGGGATGCGGCCCGCCATAATCCGGTCGAGCCAGGCGCGGGCGCCTTCGCCGGTGACTCGAAACTTGCCAAAGTTCTGCACCTCGTTGATGCCAACGCCCGCCCGCACGGCGGCCACTTCGCGCCCCGTCGCGGCAAAGGCGTCCGAGCGGCGGAAGGACGGTGTCTCGTAGGTTGGCTCATCGCCGGTGGCAAAGTAGTTGACGACCTCAAGCCCGAATTGCTGGCCCCAGACCGCGCCCATGCCGGTAAAGATGTCGTACATCGGTGTGGTGCGATGCGGTCGGGCGGCCGGCTTTTCTTCGTTCGGGTAAGCCACAGAAAAGCGGGTTTGATAGTTCTCGATCACCTTGGGCCGGGTGTAGCCGGGGGTGATCCACTTGCCAAAGCGGCCGACGTCAAGGCCGGTCACATCGCGCTCTGCCTCGCCTTCGATCATCCATTGCGCCAGCGTCAGACCGACACCGCCACCTTGGGAAAAGCCAGCCATGACGCCACAGGCCGACCAGTAGTTGCGCATGCCGGGCACGGGGCCGACCAGCGGATTGCCATCGGGGGCAAAGGTAAACGGGCCGTGGATGACGTTCTTGACGCCCGCCGTTTCGAGAACGGGGAAACGCTTGTAGGCAAAGGCGATGGACTCTTCGATCTTGTCAAAGTCGTCGGGCAACAGCTCTTGCCCAAAGTCCCAAGGGGTGCCGTCGACGGCCCAGGGGCGACAGGTCTTTTCGTAAAAGCCGATGCACAGGCCCCGGCGTTCCTGACGCAGATAGCTTTCGCCGGCCGGGTCCATGACGTGGGGGTGTTCGCTGTCACGCTCGTAGATTTCGGGGATATCGTCGGTGATGATGTACTGGTGTTCCATCGGATGCAGAGGGAAGTAGACCCCTGCCATGGCGCCCACCTCGCGCGCCCAAAGGCCGCCTGCGTTGACCAGATGTTCGGCGTGGATCGTGCCCTTGTCGGTGACCACGTCCCAGGTTCCGTCCGGGCGCTGGTTGGTTTCGCGGACCATGCAATGGGTTTCGATGGTCGCCCCGCCCATCCGGGCGGCCTTTGCATAGGCGTGGGTGGTGCCAGAGGGATCAAGGTGGCCGTCCAACGGATCATAAAGACCGCCGACGATGCCATCGAGGTTGGTGATCGGGGCGAGCTTGGCGATTTCCTCGGGCCCGATGATCTCGGTCTCAAGACCCATGTAGCGGTGCTTGGCCCGTTCCGCGACCAGCATGTCAAAGCGGTCCTTGTTGTCGGCCAGCGTCACGCCGCCCACATGGTGCAGACCGCAGGACATGCCGGTGATCGCCTCAAGCTCTTTGTAAAGCCGGATGGTGTAACCTTGCAGGGCGGCCATGTTGGTGTCGCCGTTCAGCGTATGAAACCCGCCCGCCGCGTGCCAGGTGGACCCCGACGTCAGCTCTGACCGTTCCAGGAGCATGACATCGGACCAGCCCAGTTTGGTCAGGTGATACAGGACCGAGGCGCCGACAACGCCGCCTCCGATAATGGCAACACGGGTGGTGGTTTGCATGACTGCGACTCCGGTCTGGGCATGGGACGTTGGCGCACTGTGACCGCAGCGCGGGGCGCTGCGGTTGGCTCCTTGCGACAGAGGATGTCGTGATTGCGCCGAAGGGGCAAGCAGGTCGGCTCAACCCGCCCGGTATACGCCCAACCAGCAGATCAGGGCCAGCAGATCAGGGCCGGCAGATCAGGGAATGATCCGGGTGTACTTGTTGCCTTCCAGCGTCGCCCCGACTCGAAGCCCGGTCTGGGCAAAGACCACAGCGATCACAGGCGAGAGGGACGTGGTGGTTTCGGCCCGCAACATCTCTCCCTGATCGGAAAAGACGTATTCGATATCCGCCCCAGCCGCCCAGCCATCGGATTGGCGGAACTGAAAGAGGGCGTCAGGCGTCATGAAAAACAGGACGTGGCTATATTGCTGCGCGCCAATCTGAAGCCCGGCACTGGCCCCCGCAGCCATGTAATAGTCCACGGTGCTTTGACCGACGATCAAGGCGCCACGCCCGTAGGAACCACCAAGGCCAAGGCCGACTTCTGTCACCAATGGCATCACCAACATGCCAGAGGCCCGATCGGCAAGGCCTCGGGTATCAGGGTAGTTAAGATATAGATAATTCAGGGTGGCATCTACCCGGGCATCGATCTGGCCCGCGCCTTCGCTGCCGATACCATTGCCACATGCTGCGACCGTGCTGGTTGCCAAAAGGCCAAGCGCAAGGGTGCGCCTTGTCATGCTGCTCATCTCTGTCCGCCTCTCGTTGGCCGTGTTTCCGGCTCTTCATCGTGCACTATAGGCGTCATTCGGCCTTGTGTCATCCGCAAGATACGGCGTGCGCAAGAATCAGCCGTTGGCAAGGGCGCGGGCAGCCTCTGGGGCAAAATAGGTCAGAATGCCATCGCAGCCCGCCCGCTTGAAGCACAACAGGCTTTCCAGCATGACGCGCTGGCCATCAAGCCAGCCATTCTGGATCGCGGCCTGCAGCATCGCGTATTCGCCTGACACTTGATAGGCAAAGGTCGGCACGCCAAAGGTGTCCTTTACCTCGCGACAGACATCAAGGTACGGCATGCCCGGCTTGACCATGACCATATCGGCCCCTTCGGCGATGTCACGGGCGACCATGCGCAACGCCTCGGACCGGTTGGCGGGATCGATCTGGTAGGTCTTTTTGTCGCCCTTCAGCGCACCAGAGGCGCCTACGGCATCCCGGAACGGGCCGTAGAAGGCGGAGGCGAATTTGGCCGCATAGCTCAGGATTGTCACACCCTGATGGCCCTCGGCCTCAAGGGCGGTGCGGATCGCGCCGATCCGGCCATCCATCATGTCCGAGGGGCCAAGGATATCGGCACCAGCTTCGGCCTGTGCGATCGCCATCTTAACCAATGCCTCGACGGTGCGGTCGTTCACAATGACCTCGCCTTCGACGTAACCGTCGTGACCGTTGATGTTATAGGGATCAAGGGCGATGTCGGTCATCACCGCAATCTCGGGGACCACGTCCTTGATCGCCCGGATCGCCCGGTTGGTCAGGTTGTCGGGGTTCCAGGCCTCGGCGCAATCCTCGGTGCGATGCTCCATCGCGGTATAGGGGAACAGGCAGATCGCCGGAATGCCAAGGGAATGGGCCTCTTTCGCGGCCGCCACGACACGGTCCACCGTCTTGCGGGTAACGCCCGGCATGGACGGGATCGTCTCTTCGCTGTCGGTGCCCGCCATCAGGAACACAGGCCAGATGAAATCAACGGGCGCAAGGGTGGTTTCGCGCACCATGTCGCGCAGGGCGCCAGAGCGGCGCATACGGCGCGGACGGCTGGAGGGGAAGGCTACGGGGGCGGGCGGGAAGGTCATTGGCATGGCAGGTCGGGCCTTTCTGGTCACACCCTTGGGTCGCACGGTTTTTCCGGCTTCACAAGTCTGGGCTTTGTCGTGCGGCAGGGATAGGGTGCGTGACGACGAAACGATTAACGAGCAACTCAATTGGACCTGACAAGTACAATTGTCGATGTCATCGACACCCGGTCCTTTTCTAGCGTGTGGTACTGGATCGTGCTGGCGACGGCGTGGTCTACGGCGTCGCACTACGTGCTTGGTGTCCCCTTCGATATGATCACCCGGGCGCGCCGTTTTGGCGACGAAGCCTATGACGAGCTTGCAGGCCTTGTGACCATCAACACCCGCCGGGTCCTGTTCATCGCCCGCGCTTCTGGCATGGTGATCCTCGGCTTTTGGGCCTTTGTGATGGTCAGCCTTCTGTTGCTTGCGTTCTGGTACTGGATCGAATTTGCGCAGGCCGTTGTCCTGATCGCCTTGCCGATGACGGCCATCGGGGCCATGACCCTCAGCACTGCCCGCCGGATCGAAGAGGAAAAGCCCGAGCAGGAGCAACTGTTCAAGCGGCTGATGCGGCACCGGTTCTGGACCCATGTCATCGGCATGATCTCGATCTTCGTCACCGCCCTTTTCGGGATGTATCAGAACCTTCTGGTGGTTCCTGGTTTCTAATCGTCTGCCAGCCTTGACAGGCGGGCAGGGCAGGGTAGGTCAGCGGCATGTCGAAATCATCCCATCACCTTACCGTTGGCGGCGCCCCCGAAGGGTTTGACGCCCAGCTTGTCCTTGCCGAGGCCGAGCGGAGCGGCGGACCCGTCCTCCATATCGCCCGTGATGACAAACGGCTGGCCGCGATGCAGGCCGCGCTTGCCTTTTTTGCGCCGTCGATGCCCGTCATCACCTTTCCCGGATGGGATTGTCTGCCCTACGACCGGGTGTCGCCAAACGCCGAAATATCGGCGACCCGGATGGCGACCCTTGCAGCGCTTGTCCACGACATGCCGGCCCGGTTCATCCTGCTGACGACCCTCAACGCCGCCACCCAAAAGGTCCCGGCCCGCGAGCTGTTGAAATCAGCCGCCTTCAAGGCCCGGGTCGGGGAACGTATCGACGAGGCGGCCTTGCGGCAGTTCCTTGTCCGCATGGGCTTTACCCAGGCACCCACGGTTCTGGAGGCGGGGGACTACGCCGTGCGCGGCGGCATCATCGACATCTTTCCGCCCGGGCAGTCCGGCCCCGTCCGCCTTGACCTGTTTGGCGACACCCTTGACGGTGCCCGCCGCTTTGACCCGGCCAACCAGCGCACCACCGAAAAGCTTGATTTGGTCGAACTTGCGCCTGTGTCCGAGATCATTCTGGACGAAGACAGCGTCACAAGGTTCCGCCAGAACTACCGGATCGAGTTTGGCGCGGCGGGTACCGATGACCCGCTATATGAGGCCGTCAGTGCTGGTCGCAAGCACGCCGGGATGGAGCATTGGCTGGGCTTTTTCCACGACCACCTCGAGACCCTGTTTGACTACCTGCCCGGCGCGACCATCACGCTTGACGATCAGACAGGTCCGCAACGCGCTGCCCGCTGGATTTCCATCGACGACCAATACGAGACGCGCAAACACGCGCTGACCCAGAAAAGCCACCTCGACACCGTCTACAAACCGGCCCCACCCAGATTGCTTTATCTGGACGAGGCCGCTTGGGATGCGCGGGTGGCCGACCGCCGCGTCATGCAGTTCAGCCCGCTCCAGCAACCGACCGGTCTGGGCGTTCTGGATGCCGGCGGGCGGATCGGGCGGGATTTTGCGCCCGAGCGGCAGCAAGAAAAGATCAGCCTTTTCAATTCACTTGCGGCCCATGTTCAGAAAAAGCTTGAGGTAGGGCCGGTCGTCATCGCCTCGTATTCGGAAGGGGCACGGGAACGCCTGACCGGCCTGATCGAGGATGAGGGCGTCGCCGAGGCGATCCCGATCACCGATTTCTCCCGGGTCGGAAAACGCGGCGTCCATCTGGCGGTCTGGCCGCTCGAACATGGGTTCGAGGCTCCGGGGATCACGGTCATCTCGGAACAGGACGTTCTGGGCGACCGATTGATCCGCCAGACCCGCAAGCGGCGGCGGGCCGAAAACTTTCTGACCGAAACCCAAAGCCTTAGCCCCGGCGATCTGGTGGTCCACGTTGATCACGGTGTCGGGCGCTACACGGGGATGGAAGTGGTCACCGCCCTTGGTGCGGCGCATGAATGCCTGCTTCTGGAATATGCGGAAGGATCCAAGCTTTACCTGCCGGTCGAGAATATCGAGCTGTTGTCAAAGTTCGGCCACGAAGAGGGGCTTCTGGACCGGCTGGGAGGCGGCGCATGGCAGGCCAAGAAAGCCCGCCTGAAAGAGCGTATCCGCCAGATGGCGGAACGTCTGATCCGGGTGGCCGCCGAACGGGCGCTGCGGACGGCACCGACCCTTAGCCCGCCCGATGGCATGTGGGACCAGTTTCTTGCCCGGTTCCCCTATTCGGAAACCGACGACCAGCTTGCCGCCATTGACGACGTGCTTGCTGATCTGGACTCGGGCTCTCCCATGGATCGGTTGGTCTGTGGCGACGTCGGCTTTGGCAAGACTGAGGTGGCGATCCGGGCCGCCTTTGTGGCCGCGATGTCCGGGGTGCAGGTGGCGATTATTGCCCCGACAACCCTTCTGGCCCGTCAGCACTACAAGGGCTTTGCCGAGCGGTTTCGCGGATTTCCCATCAATGTCAGAACCTTGTCGCGCTTTGTGAGCGCTAAGGATGCAGCACTTACCCGCGAGGGTATTGCCGATGGGACCGTCGATATCGTCGTTGGCACACACGCCTTGCTGGCAAAATCCATCCGGTTCAAGAACCTTGGCCTGCTGGTGATCGACGAAGAACAACACTTTGGCGTGCAGCATAAAGAACGCCTCAAGCAGATGCGGTCGGACATCCACGTTCTGACCCTGACCGCCACACCGATCCCACGGACCTTGCAGATGAGCCTGTCCGGCGTGCGGGAATTGTCCATCATCGGCACCCCGCCGATCGACCGGCTGGCGATCCGCACCTACGTCAGCGAGTTTGACACGATCACCATCCGTGAGGCGCTGCTGCGCGAGCATTACCGGGGTGGACAGTCCTTTTTGGTCGTGCCGCGCATCAGCGACCTGCCCGAAATGGAAGACTGGCTCAAACGCGAGGTGCCCGAAGTGACCCACGTCGTGGCCCACGGCCAAATGGCGGCGGGCGAACTCGACGACCGGATGAACGCCTTTTACGATGGCAAATACGACGTGCTTCTGGCGACCACCATCGTGGAATCCGGCCTTGATATCCCCACGGCCAACACGATGGTCGTGCACCGTGCGGATATGTTCGGGCTTGCCCAGCTTTACCAGATCCGGGGCAGGGTGGGCCGGTCCAAGACCCGCGCCTATGCCTATCTGACGACCAAGCCCCGGCTCAAGCTGACCCCGCAGGCCGAAAAACGGCTGCGCGTTCTGGGCAGTCTGGATTCGCTTGGGGCGGGCTTTACCCTTGCCTCGCAAGACCTTGATATCCGGGGCGCAGGCAACCTTCTGGGCGAAGAACAGTCAGGCCAGATGCGCGAAGTGGGATACGAGCTGTACCAGCAGATGTTGGAAGAACAGATCGCCAAGATCCGCTCAGGCGAGGCCGAAGGGATCGTGGATGACGGTCAATGGGCGCCCAACATCAACCTTGGCGTTCCGGTCCTGATACCAGAGGCTTATGTGCCCGACCTTGATGTCCGCCTCGGCCTTTATCGCCGCCTGTCCGACCTGACCACTAAGGTTGAGCTGGAAGGCTTTGCCGCCGAATTGATCGACCGCTTCGGCACCCTGCCCAAGGAGGTGAATACCCTTCTTCTGGTCGTCCGCATCAAGGCCATGTGCAAACGCGCAGGCATCGCCAAGCTGGACGCTGGGCCAAAGGGGGCGACGATCCAGTTCCACAATGACAAGTTCGCCTCTCCCAAGGGGCTGGTCGATTTCATCAACGATCAGAACGGGCTGGCGAAGGTCAAGGACAACAAGATTGTCATCCGCCGGGACTGGAGCCGCGAGCGTGACAAGATCCAGGGGGCCTTCAACATCGCCCGGGATCTGGCGCAAAAGCTGTCAGACGAGCGAAAGTCCAAGGCAAAGGCAGAGGGCAAGCCCGAAGGCAAGGCACCCGCCGCCTGACGTGGGCGTCAGACGTGGATCAGCGGTGCCTTCTTGGCCTCCGGGTCCAACTTCCGCGCTGTCCGCATCAAAGCCCATGCAAGGGCAGAGCAGACCGCCGTTCCGATCAACAAGGGATTGGGCGTCCCGTTGAAGGCCAGCCCGATGGGCGCCGCGATCACGACCGAGGCCACCGTCGCAATCGCCGTCACCACGGATGAGGCCATGCCGGCGATATGGCCCATGGGTTCCAGCGCCAGGGCGTTGAGGTTGCCAAAGGTCAGCCCCGCCATCCCGAACACGGACACCTGCCAAAGAAAGAACACCTCGAACGGCAGAACCGGTCCGATGACATGCAACCGGGTGATCGTCAGAAGCGCGACAGAAATGATCACCTGTGCGCCAAAAGCGAACATCGCCAGCCGCCGCATGCCGACGCGCATGACCAGCACCGCGTTGAATACCGTGCCAAGGCCGGACAAAAGCCCGCCGACCAGAAACCAGAACGGAAAGCTGTCCGCTTTGCCGTAGGTGTCACCGTAGATCTGCTGGATCGACGACAACAGGGCGAAGAGAAGGGCAAAGCCCAGTGTCATCACCGCGATATAGATCAGGACCAGACGGTTCGTCAGCACCTCGCGCGCGGCCTGCCATAGGGCAGTCGGTTTGAGCGTGCGTGTGTTCTCAGTTGCGAGGGTTTCGGGCTGGCGCAGGTTCAGCCACAGCCCACCAATGGCGGCAAAGACGACAAAGCCGCCAAACACCCCGCGCCAACCAAAGCCGCTGGCAATCAGCGCCCCGACCGAGGGGGCAAGGGCGGGGACGAGGATGAAGATCATCATGACAAAAGAGCTGATTTGCGCCATCCGCCGTCCCGAATAAAGGTCCCGGATCATCGCCTGTGCCACCACCCGTGGCGCCGCCGCCCCAAGTCCCTGGATCAGACGGGCCGCCAGCAACATCTCGATCGAGGTCGCAAAGACCGCCAGAATCGCCCCGATGCTATAGAGGACAAGACCAAAGGTGATGACTGGCTTGCGCCCGAAGGTGTCCGAAAGGGGTCCGGTGATTACGGTGCCGAACCCCATCCCAAGGATAAAGATCGCCAGCACAAGCTGTGCCCTGTTCGGATTTTCCGGTGTCAACTCTGCCGCGATAAAGGGCAAGGACGGTAGCATCGCGTCGATGGCAAAGGCCACCACGGCAATCAGCATGGCGACAAGGGTAATGAACTCGGGCCGGGACAGCGGTTGGGTCGGTCGGAACATCAGGCCTCGGCCGCCTGTTGGGCCAGGATATCGTCTATCACCTGTTCCCAGACCTCGGGCGGCTGCGCGCCCGGCACCGCGTGTTGGCCGGCCACGATAAAGGTCGGCACGCCGGTCACGCCCGCCTCGCGGGAATGGGCATCGCGCTGCGAAATCCCGTCGATATCGGCGTCGGTGGCCAAAAGCCGGGCAATGGCTGCGGCATCAAGGCCGATACTGTCGGCGATATCGGCCAGAACCTCTGCGTCGCCGATGTCGCGGCCCATCTCGAAATAGGCGGTGAAAAGGGCACTGACCGCGGCAGTCTGGCGCTGTTCGATCCCGGCCCAATGGATCAGGCGGTGGGCGTCAATGGTGTTCGGCGTCCGCTCGATGGCACCAAGGTTGATCATCAGCCCGGCGGCCTCGGCGGCCTCGGCGATCTTGGCGTAGATCTGCACGGCCCGGTCCTTCCCGCCGAACTTGCCTTCAAGGTAGGCGCGGCGATCCATGCCCCCCTTGGGCATGTCGGGGTTTAGCTGAAACGGGTGCCATTCGATCACGAAGGGATGGTTGGGACGCGCGGCCAGGGCCCGGTCCAGATGGGTCTTGCCGATATAGCACCAGGGGCAGATCGGGTCGGAAAGGATATCAAGTCGGACCATGTGCGGTCTCCCAGTCTTGGCGCAGCTTGCGGCGCAGAAGCTTGTTATTGGTACCGCGCGGCAGGGCGTCCATCCGGACAAAAAGGCGCGGGCATTTGTATCGGGCCAGTCGTTCGGCAGCATAGGCCGCCAGTTCGGTGTCGGACAGCGGCGCGGGGCCGGTCCAGAAGGCAGCGATGACGCTGGCGTCGGCCTTGACCCGGACCTCGCAGGCCGCGACCTCCTGAATACCCGGGTGGGTGCCCAGGGCTGTTTCCACCTCGACCGGCGAAACCCTCGTGCCGCCCGCGTTCATCATGTCGTCGTTGCGCCCCAGATAGGCGATTGCGCCGCTGTCGTCCATCACGCCGATATCGCCGGTCAGAAACCAGTCGCCCTGAAACCGGGCTGCGGTCTCATCCGGCTGGTCAAGGTAACCCAGCATCAGGCCCGGATCGCTGCGGTGAATGGCGATGACCCCGGGCGTCCCGGCCTCAACCGGGCCATCGGGGCCAAGGAGCGCCAACCTGCGCCCGGGCTGCGGATAGCCAAGGGTGTCGCCGGGGGCCGGCCGGGACGGGCTGCCCGACAGAAAGGTCGAACATTCGGACATGCCGTAGGCCTCTTGGACCGCGGTTCCGGTGCTGGTGGTCCAGGCCTCGCGCAGGCTTGGGGCCAGCTTTTCCCCGGCAGACAGGCCGTGTCGCAGATCGGGGAGTTCGGGCAATGGCGCTCGCAGCATTTGCCGGTAGAGCCCAGGGGCGGCAGCAAAGATGGTGGCGCGGGCGCGCAGCAACAGGGCGGGCAGATCGCCCGGCGGTGTACCGGGCGCAGGGATCAGGGCGGTGGCCCCCAGCGTCCAGGGGTCCATCAGGCCGGTGCCCAGCGTATAGGTCCAGTTGAAGGCGCCAGCGTGCAACAACCGGTCCTCGGGCGTCAGCCCGTACCAGCCGTCGTACATCATCCGCCGCGCCCAGATTGCGCGTTGGGCATGGACAACTGCGCGAGGCTGCCCGGAGGTGCCGGAGGTGTAGATGATATAGGCCGGGCGGTCCGGATCCCCCATCTGCCAGTCCGCGGGCGGCAGATCGTGGAACGCCTCAAGTGCCTGGGTCGTCAGGATGGGGACGGCATGATCGGGCAAGGCAAGGTCTGGCCCGGCAATGATGCAGGCCGGTGCAATCTCGGCCGCGATCTTGGTGATCTCGGGGGCTGTCAGCTGGGCAGAGGTCGGGACGGGCAAAAGCCCTGCTGCTATGCACCCAAGGAAGGCCAGCGGAAACTCGGCCGTGTTGCCCAGCCGCAAAAGCACTCTGTCCCCGGGTTTTAACCCCGACCGCAACAGACCCGTTGCCGTCCCGCCCACGGCCTGCCGCAGGCGGGCATAGGTCCAGACATCGTCACCCTCGGGCCCCAGCACGATAAGTGCGGCTTTCTCAGGCAGATCGGCACCGGCGGCCAGCACATGGGCGGCCATGTTGAAAGGGGCGGGGCAAGGGGCGAAACCGCCGTAATCGAAAGAACTGTGCATGATCCTTGGCTAGTCCCGCGGGCAGTGAGTTGCAAGCAGACTTGGCGCCGGTATATGCAGTCCGCCATGACAGGTCGTGACCCCAAATCCCTCATCCGGATCGCCCGCGAAGCGGGTGGCAGCGAAATCGCGGCCCCCATTGACCTTGGCGAACGGGTGCGCAGCCTGCGCAAGGCGCAGGGCTGGACGCTGGAACAGGCGGCACGGCAGGCAGGGCTTGCCCGCTCGACCCTGTCCAAGATCGAGAACGGGCAGATGTCACCCACCTATGATGCCCTCAAGAAGCTGGCCGTGGGCCTAAGCATTTCGGTGCCGCAGCTGTTCACGCCACCCGATGACAGCCAAGTGACGGGCCGCATGGTGTCCACCCGTGCGGGCGAAGGGGCGGTCCACCTGACCACGACATATGAGCATGAGCTGTTGGGCGAAGGTCTGCTGCAGAAACAGATGCTGCCCTATCGCGCCCGGGTCCGCGCCCGCCGGTTGGAAGAATTCGACGGTTGGGTCCGCCATGGCGGGGAAGAGTTTCTTTATGTCCTCACCGGCACGATCCGGCTCTATACCGAGTTTTATGAGCCCGTGGAGATGAAGCGCGGCGACAGCGCCTATTACGACGCAGCCATGGGCCACAACGTCATCTCGACCAGTGCCGAGGATGCCACGATCCTTTGGGTGACGTCGCTGGCGTGATGTCTGGCTGTTTTGGGGGGTTGTTTGAGTTTGTGCGTCGTCCCGGCGGCTGGACTTGCGGCAGGTCGCGGAGCCTCCGGCGGGGATATTTTGGATCCGAAGAAGCCATGGGACCCGCCCGGCATGTCGATGTGCCGGGCGGGTCCTGAAGGGATTTACATGACAAGGTCCACGGCGGCCCCGGCCGTTGTCGTGACGGCAGAGGCGGCGACGCCAGCCGTTGTTGTGACCGCCGTTGTGGCCGCGCCGATCGGCGTACAGCCCGCTGCCAGAGCGGTTAGCCCGAGGATCATGGCGGTCCTTATGAGCGTTGTTTGGGTGTGTTTTGCAAAGGTCTGGGTCATGTGATTATTCCTCGTACCACCAGACATCCGGCTGCCAGCCCGGCCAGTCCCCGAAGATGGGGAGCGTTTCGGGGTAGTGCAGGTTCGTTGAATGGGCGATGCGGCTGATGTTCCATTGGTAGATCGGGATGACATAGCGTCCCGAGGTCAGGACCCGGTCAAGCGCCCGGGTGGCGGCGAGGAAATCATCGCCGCTTTCCGAGGTCAGAAGCAGGTTGATCAGGCCATCGATCGCCTCGGACCGGACCCCCATGAGGTTGCGCCCGCCGGGGCTGTCGGCGTTTTCAGAGCCCCAGTAAAGGTATTGCTCGTTTCCGGGGCTAAGCGAGAGGCCACGGCGGAAGTAGGTCATGTCAAAGTCATAGACATCCGTCCGTTCCTTGAACTGGGCGGCGTCGACGGTGCTGACGGTGGGACTGATCCCGATACGGCCGAGCGACTGGACGTACATGTCGATGATGGCCTGATTCTCGGACGCGCCGGTCTGCAGCAGGATGTCGAAGGCAAAGTCGTTCCCGCCCGCATCCTTGAGCGTGCCGTCCTGAACCGTCCAGCCGGCCTCCTCCAACAGCTCAAGCGCGCGGGCAGTGCCGGCCCGGTTACGCTCTGATCCGTCGCTGACCGGCAATTCGTAGCCTTCAATGGCGCCGGGCAGGAGCGCGTCGGAATAGCGTTCAAGGAATTCCAGCACCCGCCCCTCGGCCGGCCCCGGCCGCATCCCAAGCGGTGAGTTGGAGAAGTAGGAGGTGATCCGGGGCTGCGCGTTGCCGGTCATGGCCTCATTGATGAACTCAAAGTTGAAAGCGGTGATCAGCGCCTCGCGCACCCGCCAGTCTGAGAATACATCGCGGCGGGTATTCATCACGAAACCCGTCATCCCCGAAGGCCGTTCGTGGGGCAGGACAGACAGGGTGATGTCGCCGGACTGGACAAGGGGGAAGTCGTACTGGCTTTCCCATCGAGCGACGTTGAATTCGCGGTTCGAATTGACCTCGCCGGTCTTGAACGCCTCAAATGCGGCCGTCTCGTCCCCGAAGAATTCGAGCCGCACCGTGTCGAGGTTGCCGACCCCGTTCATGAAGGGCACCACGCCATTGCCCCAATAGTCGGGGTTGCGGGTCAGTTCGACGAAACGCCCGGCCTCAAAGTCGCTGACAACATATTCGGCAGATGTGATCGGGATGATGTCGAGCCCGCTTTCCGCGAAATCCAAGCCGTCCCACTGGGCCTTTTGCAGGATCGGGCGGATCCCGGCGAGAAGGGCCAGTTCCCGGTCCTCTACGTTGAAGGTCAGCCGCACCGACCGCTCACCGGTCTGTTCGATGCTTTCGACCTTGGCGTAAAAGCCAAGGTAGCGGGGGTGGCCGACGGTGCCCAGGGTCTCATAGCTCCAGATCACGTCTTCGACCGTGACGGGGCTGCCGTCCGAGAATCGGGCCTCGGGCCGCAGGGTGAATTCCACCCACTCCCGATTCGGCCCGGTCTCGATCGTTTCGGCCAGAACGCCGTAAAGGCTGAAGGGCTCGTCGAGGGAGCGGCCCATCAGGCTTTGACTGATGAAGTAGGTCAGTTGCCAGGGAACCGAGCCTTTGAGGATGTAGGGGTTGAGGCTGTCAAAGCTGCCAACCTCGGCCGTGACGATCCGCCCGCCTGTCGGGGCATCGGGGTTGGCATAGGGCAGGGATACAAAATCCGGTGGCAGGGCAGGGTCCCCATACATAGCTATGCCGTGCGAGGGCTCTGCCCAGGCGAGCCCGGTCATTGTAACAAGGGCCAGGGCCGCGGCCCCAGTGCGATGTGTTGAGAAAAACTCTGCGGTCATTTTGGCGACAATCCTTCCGCTCCCTGCGTTCGTTGGAAGAAGCCTAGCGGTGTCCTTGAACTATATCAATTTTTTAGCTTGGACCCCGGCGCGATATTGCGTATAAGTATCTCACTGCTCGATAGGTTTCTTGCCTGTATGAAACCTGCCTCAATAACTTAGCGCCCGCCTTGTGCGGGCGTTTTTTTCTTTGAGGCTTGGGCCAGTCGTCGCTCAGTTTTCACCGATGCGCCACCGATACACCGCCGAATCGCGGCTTGGTTATTGGACATTTCGCAGTTGCAGCAATATGCCTGAATCTGAGCAACACGCAGGAGGACAGGATGACACTTGCAGGCAAGACCGCCGTCATTACGGGATCAAACTCCGGCATTGGGCTGGGAATCGCCTGGTCGCTGGCGCAGGCCGGGGCGGATGTGGTTCTGAACTCCTACACCGACCGCGAGGAGGATCACGAGATCGCCCGCCAGATCGCGTCCGAGACGGGCGTCACCGCCCGCTACATCCAGGCCGATCTGTCCAAGGGCGCCGATGCCCGTCGCCTGATCGAAGAGGCGGGGCGTTGCGATATCCTTGTGAACAACGCAGGCATCCAGCATGTCGCACCCGTAGAGGATTTTCCGACCGACAAGTGGGACGCGATTATCGCGATCAACATGTCGTCCAGCTTTCACACAGCGGCCATTGCCCTGCCGATGATGCGCAAGGCCGGTTGGGGCAGGGTGGTCAATATCGCCTCGGCCCACGGGCTGACCGCCTCTCCCTATAAAAGCGCCTATATCGCGGCCAAGCATGGCGTGGTGGGCCTGACCAAGACCATCGCGTTGGAAACCGCGCAGGAACCAATCACCTGCAATGCCATCTGTCCGGGCTATGTGCTGACCCCGCTGGTCGAGGCGCAGATCCCCGACACGATGAAGAAATACGACATGAGCCGCGAGGATGTGATCCGCAAGGTCATGCTCGACCGGCAACCGTCCAAGGAATTTGCCACGGTTGAGCAGTTGAGCGGCACCACCGTGTTCCTTTGTTCGGACGCGGCGGCCCAGATTACCGGAACCACGATCAGTGTGGACGGCGGCTGGACGGCCCTTTGACCAAGACGGCCCGCGCCACGACCCGGATCAACCTCGCCCTTCAGGGCGGTGGGGCCCATGGCGCCTTTACCAGGGGCGTGCTGGACCGCCTGCTTGAGGATGAGAGTATCGAGATTGCGGCCATTGCCGGAACCTCGGCCGGGGCCTTGAATGCGGCCGCCCTCAAGGTTGGTCTGCTGACGGGCGGGCGCGAGGGCGCCCGTGAAAACCTAAACTGGTTCTGGGAACAGGTGGGGGCGGTGACCGACACCCGGTTTTCTGACTGGATCGCAGCCTTTGCCCCAACGGTGCCGGCCGTTGCCCGCGCCCTCGAAGCCTCGCCCGCCTATATGGCCTACGACATGACGTCCCGCATGTTGTCGCCCTACCTTTATGGTCCGGCTGTTCGCAGCCCGTTAGAGCGGATCGTGACGGCCCTGCGCTTTGATCACGTCTGTGCCGACGACGGGCCGCAGCTGCACATCTGCGCCATCAATGTCCGCAGTGGCAAGGTGCGGGTCTTTGCCGGGGACGAGATCGGGCCAGAGGCGCTGCTTGCCTCGGCCTGCCTGCCGACCCTGTTCCAGGCGGTTGAGATTGAGGACCCCGCAACCGGCACGGTCGAGGCCTATTGGGATGGCGGCTATACCGGCAACCCGGCCCTGTTCCCCTTGTTTGCACTCGACCTGCCAGGCGATATTCTGATCGTGAACATCAATCCCCTCTACCGCGAGGATGTCCCGCAAGAGGCCCAGGCGATCCAGAACCGGATCAACGAAATCAGCTTCAACGCCTCGCTTTTGCGAGAGTTGCGGGCGATTTCCTTCGTCAAGCGGCTGATCCAGCAGGGGTCTATGCCAAAGGGGGCGATGAAGGATGTTCTTGTTCACCTCGTCAGTGATGACGCGTTGATGAATGACCTGAACGTGGCCACCAAGACGATTCCCGTGCCGGTGATCCTGTCCCGCCTCAAGGCGGCGGGGCGGCAGGCGATGGACGGGTTTCTGGCACAGCACCGCGCCGATCTGGGTCAGCGCGGCACGGTCGATCTGACAGAGCTGTTCAACTAGGGCAGCCTGCGATCAGGACGCCCGCTCGCGGGTCTTGAGGGGGATGGCCTTGGCCGATGATGGCTTCTTCGGTGCGTCCGCCGGATAGACAAGCCCGGCCGAGATCACCAGCTTGGCCGCATCTTCCACCGACATTTCCAGCTCAATCACCTCAGAGCGGGCAAGGAACAGCAAAAAGCCCGATGTCGGGTTTGGTGTCGTGGGCATAAAGACGGTCACGATCTCTTCATCATGGGGGATCACGCGGTCGACCTCGCCCTTGGCGGTGGTCGAGATGAAGGCGATGGCATAGACGCCCTTGCGCGGATGTTCGATCAGGCAGGCGCGGTCAAAGCTGGTGTCAGACTGGGCAAAGACGGTTTCGGCGATCTGCTTGACCGCGTTATAGACCGACCGGACAATCGGCATCCGGCCCACCAGACCTTCGCCAAACCGCAAAAGCGACCGGCCGACCAGACCCTTGGCGATCCATCCGACGATGACGGTAAAGACCAGAAAGAAGATAACGCCCACGCCGCGCAGGTTGATCCCGATATATTGCTCGGGGTTGAAGCGGCCGGGAACAAAGGGCAGCACCCATCCGTCGATCCAGCCCATCAGGGTCCAGATCAGCCAGACAGTCAGGCCGATCGGTGCAATCACCACGACACCGGCAAGGAAATTGTTGCGCAGGCCGGTGATCAGCCCCGATTTGCGACGACCGGGCAGGGGTAAAGGATCGTTACGACTCATGGCGACACGTCCTGGGTTCAGTCAAGGACTGATGTAAGGCCGCTCTGCCCTTGCTGCAACGCACGGCGCGCCTTGATCACCATTATTTGGTGAGGTTGCCTATTTCTGCGGCAATCCCGGCCGCAAGCCGGGCGTTGTTCAGAACCAGCGCGACATTGGCGATCAGGCTGCGTCCCTCGGTCAGGGTGAATATCCGGTCAAGAAGGAACGGCGTCACCGCCTTGGAGGCAATGCCCTGCGCCTCGGCCTCGCCTAGGGCTTGCAGGATGACCGGGGCGAGTTCTTCGGCCGGGATCTGGTTTCGCACCGGGATTGGATTGGCGACAAGCTGTCCGCCCGGCACCCCAAGCCTGCCGCGCATCACATGGGCGGCGGCAATCCCGCGCGGGTGGTCCATCCGCAAGGGGGCCTTCATGTCAGAGGTGGCCGACCAAAAGGCGGGCAGGCTGTCCTGGCCAAAGGCGATGACAGGCACGCCAAGGGTTTCAAGAACCTCGTAGGTTTTGGGCAGGTCGAGGATCGCCTTGGCCCCGGCGGCGACAACGGTGATGGGGGTTTGCGCCAGCTCATGCAGATCGGCCGAGATGTCAAAGCTGTGCTCTGCCCCCCGATGAACCCCGCCGATGCCACCGGTGGCAAAGACCTTGATGCCCGCCACACGCGCCGCGATCATGGTGGCGGCCACCGTGGTGGCCCCATTACCGCCCAAGGCCAGACAGGCCGCCAGATCGGCGCGGGAAAGCTTTGCCACGTCGTCAAGGCCAGCCAGCCGGTCCAGCTGATCCGAGGTCAGCCCGACGTGCAGCACCCCGTCCATGACCGCCATCGTGGCCGCGGTCGCCCCATGGGCGCGCACCTCTGCCTCGACCTTGCGGGCGGTTTCGACGTTCTGGGGAAAGGGCATGCCATGGGTGATGATCGTGCTTTCCAGCGCCACCAGCGGGGTGCCGTTTGCGCGGGCCTCGGCCACTTCGGGCGAAAAGGTCATCGGCACGGGGCCAAGCTGTGTATGGCGTTGTGTCACAGGGGCATCTCTCCCGATACATATGTGGCGGCCGCCTTCAGAGCGCGGGCGAGGGCGGCGGGACCGTCCAGTCCCTGCACCTCGGACGCGATATGGGCGGCCATGAAGGTGTCGCCCGCCCCGGTGACGCGGGTCACCAGCACGTTGGGCGGGGTCTGGGTGAGCGTGCCTTCGGCCGTCCCGACAGACGCCGACCGACCCCCATCCGTGACCAGCGCCCTGTAGGCCCCCCGCGCCACAAGCGCAGTTGCCGCAGCGTCGGAAGAGGTGAATTCTGTCTGGCACAGCAACCCAGCCTCTTCGAGGTTCACATAAAGGGTGGCTGTCGGATGGCCGAGCAAGGCCAAAAGCCGTTCGGCCTTGCCCGGGCTGGCGGGGGCGACCCGTAGGTCGGCCTTGGCGAACAGGGGGGAGGTCGCGATCTGTTGCAACAGCTCTTCCGTCAGATTGCCATCCAGCGCCACCAGCCCCTCCCAGGGGGCCGCTGCTGTTCCGAGGGCACCGTTGGACATCGGGCCAAGGATCTTGTCCCCGGCGGCCTCGAGCGAATGGGCATCGGCTACGGCTGCAATCAGGCCGTTGGCCCCTTCGATGGCCATATACATGTCGGTTGGCAAATCGCTCGATCGGTAGATGTGGTCGGTGTTCAGACCCATACGGGCGGCTTTTGCCACCAGCTCTTCGCCTTCGGTGTCGACGCCGATCGCGGTCAGCAGGGCAGGATGCAGGCCAAAGCGGCGCAGGGTCATGGCGATGTTCATCGCAACCCCACCCGGCAGACGCGTGATCCGCCCCGGCACGTCCGAGCCGACCCGCATATGCGAGGCGGTACGCCCGATGATGTCCCAAAGGACAGATCCGATGCAAAGAATGTCAGGGGCGGTCTGCATGACGCGGTTGTGACCCGCTCCGACAAAGGGTGCAAGGGTTTGCTAGGTGAATCCGCCGCCATGCTGTAGCCTTGCCGTGCAAAAAATGGAGGTTCGGTTATGAAACTAGGTGCGTTTTCCATCAGCCTTGCGGTCAAGGACCTTGCGGCATCGGCGGCGTTCTACAAATCGCTGGGGTTTGAGCCAGCGGGCGGCGATATGGCCCGCAACTATCTTATCCTGCGCAATCCCGACGGGCACCTCATCGGCCTGTTTCAGGGAATGTTCGACAAAAACATGCTGACGTTCAATCCCGGATGGTCGCAAGAGGCGCAGCCACTGGACGCGTTCGAGGATGTGCGCGACCTGCAAAAGGCCATTATGGATCAGGGGCTTACCCTTGACACCTCAGCCGACCCCGACACGACGGGACCGGCCCATATCATGATCACCGATCCGGACGGCAATCCCATCCTGATCGACCAGCATCGCTAGGCGCGATCAGTCGGGGACGGTAAAGGTCAGGTTGGCCCAAAGACTTTCCCAGACGGCACCGGTCTCGTCTGCAAGTTCGGGCGATGGCAGGCGCAGCACAACGGCGTCGGCCATGTAGCTATGGCCCGGCATGACGGGCAGGGCGACGATGCCCTGATCATCGGTGCGCAGGCGGGTGATCTCGACCGAGCCGTCGGGCGCGCGGTCAAACAATTCGACCTGTTCATTGGCCCGGACTTCGCCCTGATAGTACAACTGCACAGGCAGACCGGCAGACATATCGTCGGTGTAAGGATTGGCCAGCGCCACAAGCTCTGTCTCAAGACCCAGGACCGTGTCCGTACCAGCGGCAGAGCCTACCCCGATCAGCGATTTGGAGAACCGTGTGTAGGCCTCGGCAAAACCCTCTTCGGGGAGGCCTTGGGCATCGCGGATCGCGGTCACATCGCCAAGGTCCTTGTGTTCGGCAAACGACAGGAACTTGTCCCAGGACTGATAGGTCACCGTCGAGACGGTCGAGACATATTCCGCCACATGCAGACCGTCGCCCAAGGCAGGCATCTCAAGCGCGGGCGTTGATCCAAGGCGCGCGGTCACGGGCACGACCTCGTCCCCAAGACGGACATCGAAGGTCATGATGCGGTTTGGGAAATAAGCAAGGCGCAGGCCGTTGAACGACTGTCCGTTGACAAGGTTGGCACTAAGGCTACCGTCTGCCTCGACCATCCAGTCCAAAGGCTCTATCCACAATTCATGAGCTTTGAGTGGTCCAGACAGAGTAGTGGCCAAGGCAAGTACAGCAAAAGCGAGACGAGACATGATGAGTTCCTTCCGGGTTGTAACTAGGGTGTCCCTTGCCGCGGTGATGTCAAGCGCGCTGGCGCTTTGGATCACGATGGCGTCAATGGCACATGCCCATGAGGTCATGCCGGCGATCGCCGATATGACCCAGGTCGGGGATCAGCTTGAGTTCGAAGTGTCAGCCAATCTGGAAAGCTACGTCGCGGGAATTGACCTTGCGACAGTGTCGAACACCAATGATGCCGCCGAGGCCGATACCTATGACACGCTCCGCGCGCTGCCACCCGCCGAGCTGGAAGCCCGGTTTGCGGCGTTCTGGCCCGAAATGGCGCAGCGCATCACCATCGAGATGGGTGGCGCCATGGTCGCGCCCGAGCTTGTCGGCGTTGAAATCCCAGCCGTCGGAGACATCGAACTGATCCGCCCGTCCGTCCTGCGCTTTACCGCCGCCATTCCCGAGGGGGCCGAAACGGTGGTCGTCGGATGGGACCGGGCCTTTGGAACCCTCGTGATCCGCCAGATGGGGGTAGAGGCGCCCTACGACGGCTTCCTTGAGGCCGGGGCCCTGTCCGACCCCATCACGCTAAGCGGTGGCGATCAGGCCGGACCGCTGCAGACCTTTATCAACTATGTCCCTGTGGGCTTTGACCACATCGTGCCACTTGGCCTTGACCACATCCTGTTCGTGCTGGGCCTGTTCTTCCTTTCGACCCACCTTGGCCCGCTGCTGTGGCAAGTGTCCGCCTTTACCCTCGCCCATACCATCACGCTTGCCCTTGCCGCGCTGGGCTATGTCAGCATCCCGGGCAGCATCGTCGAGCCACTGATCGCGGCCTCGATCGCCTTTGTCGCGATCGAGAACATTACCAGCCGGGGGCTCAGCCGCTGGCGGCCGCTGGTTGTATTTGGCTTTGGCCTGTTGCACGGGCTGGGCTTTGCGAGCGTGCTGGGCGAGTTTGGCCTGCCGCCGGGATCCTTTGTCCCCGCGCTGATCGGGTTCAACGTCGGTGTTGAACTGGGGCAGCTCGCCGTCATCGCCGTGGCGTTCCTCTGCGTGCGCGAGGCGATCCGCATCGACGAAGGGCGGGGCAACCCAAACACCGCGATGGTGGGTTACGGTGTGGCCACGGGTATCGCCGTGATCCTTTCGGTGCTGACACTGACCCAGCCGGATTTCCTTGGCGGCCCGCTTCTGGGCGAGATTGCCTTGGCCAATTTCTTTGTGCCCCTGGCGGTTCTCTTCGGGCTTAGCCTGTTGTCGGTGATCAACCGCGACCAGATCGACGCCTACCGCCGCATCGTGACCATTCCCGCCTCGCTCGGCATCGCGGTGATCGGCACCTGGTGGTTCATCGAGCGGGTTTTCCTTTAGGTTTTGCAGGGTAGGGGGGCTTTTTGCCCCTTTGTGCTGGACAATGGCGCGTGGCCCTACTATGTGACGCGCACTTCACAGGCGAAGGCGGGCTTTCGGGAGAGACATCCCCGGCGGTCCACCGGTTGGAGCAAAACGCTCCTCACCCTTTGCCCTAGGTTTAAAACCGGAAAGGATACGACCATGGCTCTTCCCGAGTTCACCATGCGTCAGCTGTTGGAAGCTGGCGTTCACTTCGGCCACCAGACCGCACGCTGGAACCCCCGCATGGAGCGTTACATCTACGGCTCGCGCAACGGGATCCACATTCTCGACCTGACCCAAACCGTCCCGATGCTGGACCAGGCGCTGCAGGTTGTGCGCGACACCGTCGCCAAGGGCGGCCGCGTTCTGTTCGTCGGCACCAAGCGTCAGGCCCAGAAGGCCATCGCCGATGCCGCAGAAAAGTCCGCACAGTTCTACATGAACCATCGCTGGCTCGGCGGCACGCTGACCAACTGGCAGACCGTGTCGCAGTCTATTGCCCGCCTCAAGCAGATCGACGAAGCCGCTGCCAATGGTTTTGCCGGCCTTACCAAGAAAGAGCGTCTTGGCATGGAGCGCGAGCAGGGCAAACTGCAAGCCTCGCTGGGTGGTATCCGCGAAATGGGCGGCGTGCCTGACCTTTTGTTTATCGTTGACGTGAACAAGGAAGACCTCGCCATCCTCGAAGCCAAGAAGCTTGGCATCCCGGTCGTGGCTGTCGTCGACAGCAACTGCTCGCCCGCTGGTGTCGACTATATCATTCCTGGCAACGACGACGCTGCCCGCGCCATCACACTTTATTGCGACCTTGCCGCCCGCGCTGCCCTTGACGGCATGAGCGCTCAGCTTGGCGCCGCAGGCGTTGACCTGGGCGAGATGGAAGAGCTGGCAGAGGCCGAACTGGCCGCTGAGGCTGGCGTCGCTGCAGAAGCTGCCGCTGAATAAGCAAGGCTGATTGTCGCAAAACTGATACCTCGCAGGGCGTAAACGCCTTGCGAGACACACACCCCATCCAAGGAGAAGGCTCATGTCGATCACAGCGAGCATGGTGAAGGAACTGCGCGAATCCACCGGCGCAGGCATGATGGACGCCAAAAAGGCCCTGACCGAGACCAATGGCGATATGGAAGCCGCCGTTGACTGGCTTCGGACCAAGGGTCTGGCCAAGGCCGCCAAAAAGTCCGGCCGCACCGCGGCAGAAGGCCTTGTCGGCGTCGCCGTTTCCGGTGGCAAAGGCGTCGCCGTCGAAGTGAACTCTGAAACGGACTTCGTCGCCAAGAACGCCGAATTCCAGGCCATGGTCGGTGGCATCGCCGCAACCGCCCTGACCGTTTCGGACGTCGAGGCGCTGGCAAACGCCGACATGAACGGCAAGCCCGTCGCAACCGTGCTGACCGATGCCATCGCCAAGATCGGCGAGAACATGACCCTGCGTCGGATGGCCGTCCTCGAGGGCGACACCGTCGTCTCCTACGTCCACAACGCCGCAGCCGATGGTATGGGCAAGATCGGCGTGCTGGTCGCGCTAAGCGGTGCCGACAATGGAATCGGTCGTCAGATCGCGATGCACGTCGCTGCTGCCAACCCAGCCTCGCTGGGCGAAGCGGATCTGGACCCGGCCCTCGTCGAGCGTGAGAAGAACGTCCTGACCGAGCAGGCCCGCGAAAGCGGCAAGCCCGAAGCCGTGATCGAAAAGATGATTGTTGGCCGGATGCAGAAGTTCCTTGCCGAAGTGACCCTGCTAGGCCAGGCATTCGTCGTGAACCCGGACCTGACCGTTGCCGCTGCCGCCAAAGAAGCTGGCGTCGAAGTGACCGGTTTCATCCGGATCGAAGTTGGTGAAGGCATCGAAAAGGTCGAAGAAGACTTTGCCGCCGAAGTGGCAAAGGTCGCCAAAGGCTAAGCTTTCTACAGCACCTTGGGCGAACAGCCCTGACTGTCAAAACGAATATGGCCCGCAAGCAGTTGCGGGCCATATCTCGTTCAGACTGGGGATAGTCCGACGAAGAACTGGCGGCACTGCATCGGGAGAACGCAGTGCCGCCAATGGGTTTCGACCGATCTGGGGATAAGATTCGGTCCCCCCACAAGTTATCCCAAAACCCCAGAAAGAAGGTTTGGGACGCCGGTTGCCCGGAAAATGCGGGCCAGAGTTGGCTGAAATCACAGTCCCCCGACCCGCGGTTCCATGGCCAAAGGCCACCACTCACGGAACACATTCAGAATGTCGTGAAGCACATAAGATGACTAGTAGGGTAAACCTTACCTTGCGCAGGAAAATGACTTACGCCGTAACGTCATTTGTAAGGAAATTGCGACAGATCAAAGATCTACAATGAACATCTGATTGTAAAATGCCGCTTTCAGAACGGCTTGTGCTGTCGTCTCGACATCCAGGGCCTCACGAGCAAGGCGAAGGTGCTTTTCCACAGTTGCTGCGGTCAGGCCAAGCAGAAATGCGGTATCCTGTGTTGTTTTGCCATCCCCAACATATTCCAGCACTTCGCGCTGCCGCTTGGTCAGCGTTCTGGTGCCAACGTAGGGCAGGGTAAGTAGCTTGAGATGTGCCACGTTGTTCATCACCATGAGCGCTTCGTGATGTTCGGCCCAGATTGCATCAACCTCGTCCTGGGTCATGCCGCGGCGTGCGGTCAATGCGATCGCCCCCTTGGACCGGGCAGAGATCGATCGGAAGCTGACGGTGTAACCGGCTGTGACGCCCTTGTTGATGTTGAAATCCACGACCCGCAACTCGTCTTTGGTTAACGCTCCTTGTTTCGCCCGACCCGCCATCCATGACCAGCTGCAGGCTCCGTCATTCTCCAGCGCCCATTTGATCATCGGCGCGTGAAAATAATGTCCATCATTCACAAAGGGTTCAATGTAGTCCTTCGATTGATTGGTCAGAAGCACAAAGTCCTGCGGATCGCCAAGCGAGCTTGAGGTGCGGTAGCGCGTAAAGCCGTAGATCAGTCGATCAAACCCGTAAGACGCCATCTTTTCGCAGTGAAGCTTCCACAAAACTTCGGCGCTCGCCGCATTGGTCATCCGGTCGAGGTGAGTAATCAGATCGGCGCTCATCAGGAAAGTCCGTAATTGCAGAAACCGTAGGCGGCACGTTAGGTCGAGGTCGTATGGAAATGGCGGAAAAGCGCCGCTCTGTCTGATCTAGCAGCATTGGGCCGTTGGTCAAAACAGTTTCATGGGGTTACAGATCCGATACTTAACATAATACTTATTATGCGAATATCCGACTAACGAAACCTGGCCGGAGGTTCCGACAACTGATCCATATTTTACAGGCCCATCACCCTACTTGTCATCCTTGTCCACAGGCCCCCCTGCGCTGACCCAGTCGCTGAATCCATCTTTAAGATGTGCGGCCTCGAACCCCATATCCTGAAGCGTGGCCACGGTCAGGGCTGACCGCCAGCCCGATGCGCAGTGAAAGATGTAGCGCTTGTCCTGGCCAAAGACGTCCTTGTAGTACGGGCTGTCCGGGTCGACCCAGAATTCGATCATCCCGCGCGGCGCGTGGATGCTGCCGGGTATGTGGCCCGAACGTTTGCGTTCGCGTACGTCGCGGATGTCGACGATCACGGTGTCCGGATTCCCGACCAATGCGATAGCGTCCTGCGTGCTGACCTCTTCGATCCGGGCCCGTGCTTTGGCCACCATCTGGGCGGCGCTGATGTTGAGTGTCTTCATTCTGTCCTCATGTGGCCTTGCGGCCAAAGCTTGCCTCGAAAAATGCGCGCCAGTTGCCGCCCATGATCTGCGCCACCTCGCCAGTGTCAAAGCCGACATCCGCCAGACCCGCAGCGATGGCGCCGAAATGGCGGTTGTCCTGAAACCAGTCGGGCATAGGCGGGAAACCGGGCGCAGCGGCGCTGCCTTCGCCAAAGTCGGTATCCTTGGTCCAACGCCCGTTGCGCATCCAGGCTACCACGCTGTCGGGCTGGTCCTGACACAGGTCAGTGCCAATACCAATGCGCCCTACCCCCATCAGTTCTGCCGTCCGGGCGATCATCTGACAGAACTCGGCCAAGGTGCAGGCACTGCCGCCTTTCAGGTGATGGGGGTAGATGGAAAAGCCCAGCATTCCGCCGCTTTCGGCCAGCGCCCGTAGCACTGTGTCGGACTTGTTGCGCAGCGCCGGGTGCCAGCTGGCGGGGTTGGCATGCGTGATGGCGATGGGCCGCGTGCTGTGGTCTATCGCAGCAAGGGTCGACCGTTCGCCCGAATGGCTCATGTCCACGACAAGGCCCACGCGGTTCATCTCGGCCACCACGGCCTTGCCCATGCGGGTCAGCCCGGTGTCTTCAGCCTCATAGCACCCAGAAGCGAGCAAGGACTGGTTGTTGTAGGTCAGCTGCATGAACCGCAGGCCAAGGGTGTGCAGCACCTCGACCAGGCCGATGTCATCCTCGATGCAACTCGGGTTCTGAGAGCCAAAGAAGATCGCCGTCCGCCCCGTCTCGCGGGCCAGATCGACGTCGGCGGCGGTGCGCCCCTGAAAGATCAGGTCCGGGAATTGTTCGAACCAGCGGTTCCAGGCCTCAATGTTCAGGACCGTTTCGCGGAAGGTTTCGTGATAGGTGATGGTGGCATGAACCGCGTCCACGCCCCCTGCCCGCATCTGTCGAAACACTTTTTCCGACCAGTTGGCGTATTGCAGCCCGTCAATCAGCGTCATGGTTTCACAACCAGCCCGCCGGGCGTGTCACACAGGGCCTCGCAGCCGCCCTCGGTGATAAGGATGGGTTCGGTGATCTCAACCCCGCCATCGTCCAGCCAAAGCGCGGGCATGAAGTGGAATGTCATCCCGGGCGCCAAGACCGAAGGGTCGCCGGGCCGCAGCGACATCGTCCGCTCGCCCCAGTCCGGGGGGTAACTCAGCCCGATGGCATAGCCGCAGCGGCTGTCCTTGCTAAAGCCGTGGCGGGCCAGGGCAGCGTTGAAGGTGTCGGCCACAGCGCTGCAAGTGACGCCGGGTCGGGCGAAGCCCAGAACCTCCTCAGTCGCGGCCCCCACCGCCTCGGCGGCGCGCAGGTAGCGGGCGGGCGGGGTGCCGAGGAAAAGGGTCCGGCTTTGCGGGCAATGATAGCGACGGTAAACACCGGCAATCTCAAAGAACGTGGCCTCGCCGGCCTTCAGCGGTGTGGCGTCCCATGTCAGGTGCGGTGCGGTTGCATCAAGGCCAGAGGGCGCCATTGGCACGATCGCCGGATAATCACCCCAATGCCCGTCGACGCCACGAATGCCGATCCGGGTGATCTCGGCCACCAGTTCGTTCTTGGGCAGGCCCGGCTCCGCCAGATCCCGGATGCAGGCATGCATGGCGGTGACGATTGCCGCAGCCCGGCGCATATAGGTGATTTCGGCCTTTGATTTGACCGCCCGCTGCCAGTTGACAAGGCCTGTCGCGTCAACAAGCCGGGCCTTCGTGCAATGCTTTAGGATAGACTGGTAAGCAGCTGCACTGAAATAGTAATTGTCCATCTCAAGGCCAAGGGGCATAGCCTCCCACCCTCGGGCTGACAAGAGGCGCGACAGATCCTCCATCGGGTGTTTGTCGGGGTTCTGGACGTAGCTGTCATCATAGCCGTGGATGTGATCGTCGGACATGAAAACGGTGCGCCGCGCCCCTGCCCCGTCCATTGCGCGGCCCCACCACAGCGGGTCCCCGTCGGGGCCGATGATGACCCCCTGATGGACGTAGAAGGACCAGCCGTCGTAGCCGGTCAGCCAGGCCATGTTCGACGGGTCCGTGACCAGAAGAACCTCGATCCCCTTGGCGGCCATGGCGGCGCGTGTGCGGGCGATGCGGTTGGCGTATTCGGCGGGGGCGAAAGCGGGATCAGGATTGCTCATGTCCACAAGAGTGGACGGGAAACCGGCCCCGATGCAAGCCCCCAACCTAGGCCAAAGGCGCTATCCCAGGGCGTAGCCCGATCCCCGGACCGTGCGCAAAAGGTCCTGCCCGCCATGCTGGCCCAGAACCTTGCGCAGGCGCCCCACGTGGACGTCCACGGTGCGGGTGTCGACATAGATGTCGCGGCCCCAGACGCGGTCCAGAAGCTGCTCCCTGCTCCAGACGCGACCGGGCTTTTCCATAAAGGTGGACAACAGGCGAAACTCTGTCGGGCCAAGCTTGAGCGATTGCCCGTCGCGGGTGACGCGGTGGGTTTCAGCGTCGAGGATGATGTCCTCAAAGGTCAGAACCTCACCCACTGTCGAAGGGCGGACACGGCGAAGTTGCGTGCGCACGCGGGCCATAAGTTCACTTACAGAATAAGGCTTTACCACATAATCGTCGGCGCCGGTTTCAAGGCCGCGCACCTTGTCGACCTCTTCGGAACGGGCCGACAACATGATGATCGGAACACCCTTGGTTTCGGCCCGGGTCTTAAGCTGGCGACACACCTCGATGCCCGACACAGAAGGAAGCATCCAGTCCAGAACGATGACGTCGGGCGTCTCTTCGGCCACCATCATCAGGGCCTCTTCGCCGTTTTCTGCCTTGCTTGTACGGAACCCTTCGGCTTCGAGGTTGTAACTCAGCACTTCGCGTTGCGCTGGTTCATCCTCGACGATCAACACATGAGGCTGAGACGTCCGCATGACGACTACTCCGGTTTGCTGCTGCTGATATAGGAGGTACGATCACCCTTGGGGCGGTTCTCTTCGGGCATGGAACCTGTGGTCAGATAGACCACCTGCTCGGCCATATTGGTAACCAGATCGCCCATGCGTTCCACGTTCTTGGCGATGAAATGCAGATGCATGCAGGCGGTGATGTTGCGCGGGTCTTCCATCATATGGGTCAGGAATTCACGGAACAGGGCGTTGTACATCTGGTCCACGTCCTGATCGCGCATCAAGACATCCTCGGCCAGTTTGGCGTCACGGTGGATAAAGGCGTCCAGCGTATCCTTGAGCATCATTTGAACCTCGCGGCCCATCCGGCGCAGGGTGGCGTCAGACCCGGTGATCGGCCGCATTTCGGCCAGAACCGAGGTCCGCTTGGCGATGTTCTTGGCGTAGTCGCCGACCCGCTCAAGGCTGGCGGCAAGCTTTAGCACCGACAGGATGATCCGGAGATCCTTGGACACCGGGGCCCGTAGGGCGATAGTGCGGGCCGCCTCTTCGTTGATCCGCTCTTCCAGATCATCGATGACCTTGTCCCCAGCGCGGACCTTTTCAGCCAGTTCCACGTCCCGGGTTTCAAGCGATTTGGTCCCGTCGATGATCGCCGCCTCAACAAGGCCGCCCATCTTGATGATCATGGCCTGAATGGCGTCAAGATCCCGGTCGTAGGCCGAGGCAATATGCTGTTCGTTCATTGACGTTCTCCTTAGCCGATACGGCCGGAAATGTAGCTTTCGGTGCGCGGATCCTCGGGATTGGTAAATATCTTCCCGGTCTCGTCGTATTCGACCATGTTTCCAAGGTGAAAGAAGGCAGTCTTCTGGCTGACCCGGGCGGCCTGCTGCATCGAGTGGGTGACGATCACCACCGAATAGGACTGGCGCAATTCGTCGATCAATTCCTCAACCTGGGCGGTGGCGATGGGGTCAAGGGCCGAACAAGGTTCGTCCATCAACAGCACCTCAGGCTCTGTCGCGACTGCGCGCGCGATGCACAGACGCTGCTGCTGACCGCCCGAAAGGCCGGTGCCGGGGGAATGAAGGCGGTCCTTGACCTCGTCCCAGATCGCGCCGCGCCGAAGCGCCCGTTCGACGATCTCGTCCAGATCGGCCTTGCTCCGGGCCAGACCGTGGATCTTGGGGCCGTAAGCCACGTTGTCGTAGATCGATTTGGGGAAGGGATTGGGCTTTTGAAACACCATCCCCACCTTTGCGCGAAGCTGGACGGGATCAACGCGCGGATCGTAGATATCCTCCTGATCGATCAGGATCTTGCCTTCGACCCGGCAGGAGGCAATCGTGTCGTTCATACGGTTCAGCGTGCGCAGAAACGTCGACTTGCCGCAGCCGGACGGCCCGATAAACGCGGTGACGGTCTTGTCGGCGATGTCGACGTCCACGTCCTTGATGGCGTGGTTGTCGCCGTAATAGACCTGCACGTTACGGGCCGAGATCTTGATGTCATTCATGTCCACGGCTCTTTCGATCAGTCTCATGTCGTTCATGTTCAGCCCCTTTCGCTTACCAGCGGCGCTCAAAGCGGCGACGAAGAAGAATGGCGATGATATTCATCGTCATCAGGAAGAGGAGCAGGATGATAATGCCCCCCCATGCGCGTTCATAATAGGCCGGATCGGCGCGCTTGGCCCATTCATAAATCTGGGCCGGCATGGCCGAGTTCGGCGACAAGAAGCCTTCGGCGATCCCGTCGGGGTAGTTTGAGGCGATAAAGCCCACCATCCCGATCAGCAACAAGGGCGCGGTTTCACCCAGAGCCTGTGCCAGACCAAGGATCGTTCCCGTCAGAATGCCCGGCATGGCCAGCGGCAGGACGTGATGGAAGATCGACTGCATCTTGGAGGCCCCTACCCCCAGTGCCGCGTCCCGGATCGAGGGCGGCACGGACTTGAGGCTGGCGCGGGTCGAGATGATGATAGTGGGCAGGGTCATCAACGTCAGGACAAGGCCCCCCACCAACGGTGCGGACTGGGGCAGATGCGCCACCTGAATAAAGATCGCAAGGCCAAGGATACCGAAAACGATGGACGGCACGGCGGCGAGGTTTGAGATGTTGACCTCGATAAAGTCGGTGAACCTGTTCTGCGGGGCAAATTCCTCAAGATAGATCGAGGTCGCGACGCCAATGGGCAGCGACAAGACCAGAACCACCAGCATCATGAAAAAGCTGCCAATCATCGACACACCGATACCGGCCTGTTCGGGTCGCGACTCAGAGGCATCTGATCCGGTGATGAAGGCCCAGTTGAACCGGCGCTCTACCAGTCCGGCCTCTTGCAGGGCGTCGACCACGTCCAGATGCTCGGGCGACAGGTTGCGGTCGCGGGCCAGACTTTCGCGGGTCACGCGGCCCTTGAGGTATCCGTCCACCCGGCTCGAGGCGAGGACCTCGAACGTGACGGTCTGCCCGACAAGGGATGTATCATCCAGCACCGCCCGGCGGATCTGCGCGGCTGCACCCGAGGACAGCATCTGGTCAAGATCGCCCACGGCAATCTCGGTCGTGATGCCACGGGCGACAAGCGTCTGTTCCAATGCCGCGTCGATGATGCCGCCGTAGCCAAAGGTCGTGGTCTTGGCGATCACTTCCGCGTCGCCGGTGCCATCAGGATCCAGCTTTTGCGCATCAAGCGTCACGTCCATCATCACGAAGGTCTGGGTAAAGGCCCGCGTTCCATTCGATACGATGGCTGTCAAAAGGGCGATCAGGAAGAACATCCCAACGGCAAGGGCCGCAATGCCATAGGCCTGAAACCGGGCCTCAGCCGCGTTACGCTTTTTCGTCCGCTCATCCAGTTGCAACAAGGATGTCTTGGCGCGGCTGTGCCCGTCGGTGGACCTGTCTGCGCTTGCGTCGGTCATTCGTATTGCTCCCGGTACTTGCGGACGATCCAGAGGGCAAAGACGTTCAGGCCCAGTGTGATGACAAAGAGGGTCATGCCCAGTGAAAAGGCGACCAGCGCCTCGGGCGAGGAAAAATCGGCGTCCCCGGTCAGCTGACTGACGATCTTGGCGGTGACGGTCGTCATCGCCTCGAAGGGGTTCAGCGATAGGCGGGCTGCCGCCCCTGCCCCCAGAACCACGATCATCGTCTCCCCAATGGCGCGCGAGGCGGCCAGAAGGATGGCGCCGACGATCCCCGGTAAAGCGGCAGGAAGAACCACCTGACGCACCGTTTCAGAGCGCGTTGCCCCAAGGCCAAGCGATCCGTCCCGCATCGACTGGGGCACCGCGTTGATGATGTCGTCTGACAGGGACGACACGAAGGGGATCAACATGATCCCCATGACAAGGCCCGCTGTCATGACTGCCGTGCCGCCGCCCATCCAGGTCACACCCAGAATACCGCCTTCGCCAAACACGTTGACCAGAAGCGGCCCGACCGTCAGCAGGGCGAAAAGACCGTAGACGATGGTCGGGATACCGGCGAGCACTTCAAGCAGTGGCTTGGCGATGGCCCGGACCTTGGGGGTGGCATATTCGGACAGGTAGATGGCGGCAAAAAGACCGATCGGCACCGCAACCGCCAAGGCGATGATCGAGATGTAGAACGTGCCCCACAGCAGCGGCAGGATCCCCAGCTCGGACCCGCCCCCAAAGGACGGGGACCATGTCAGGCCAAAGAAGAACTGGCTCGCCGGGTAAAGTCCAAAGAACTTTACCGTATTGAAGATCAGCGACAGGACGATGCCGACCGTCGTCAGGATGGCGATACAGGCCGCAGCAATCAGGACGACCTTGATCCCGGCCTCAACCACGTTGCGGGCCCGGAAATCGCGGTTGGTCCGGGCCAGTGCAAAGACCGCCCCGACCAGAGCGACGCCAATGACGGCCACTACCATCAGAAAGCTGCCCGATGTGGAAAGGGTCCGGTACCGCTGAGCGGCAGCAAGGGTCTCGCGGCTGACATCGGACCCCAGGGCAACCCCAACCTGCGAAAGGCGTTCGCGCACATCGGTGAATTCCGTGCGGATATCGCGGGCGGCATCGTCGGTCATGACGCCTTGGCTGACTGCCAGATCAAGGCCATCGGCCACGCGTCGCACATCGCTTAGGACAAGGCCAAGGGTCCCGCTATCTCCCGCCTCGACCGAGGTGATCATCGGGGCGATCATCCGATTGATCGCCAGAGGCTGGGCAAACAGCCACAAGGCCAAAAGCAAAAGCGCGGGAACCGACGTCAGCATGGCGACGTGGCTTCCGTAATAGACCGGCAGGGAATGAAGATTGCGGATGTTACCGTCTGCCGACTGCATGGCGCGGCCACGACCCACAACAAAGCCAACAGCAGCAAGGATCAGAACGATCAAGGCGATCCATAATGCGGACATGTCAGCTCCAGGTAGTCAAATCTTGGGGTTGGAGGGCGGCTGGACGCCGCCCCCCGAAAGGCGATTACATGTCGCCCATGGTCTCTTCTGCTGCGATCATGGCCTGAGTAGCGGCCAGCTCGGGGTCAGACACAAGGCCATACTGGGCCAGCGGGCCGGACGGGCCAGCCATGTCGTCGGACACGAAGAACTCAGCGTATTCCTTCAGGCCGGGGATGACGCCGATGTGAGCCTTCTTGATGTAGAAGTACAGCGGACGCGACACGGGGTACTCGGCCGATGCGATGGCTTCGACGGTGGGAACAACGCCGTTCATGGTCGCAACCTGAAGGGTGTCGGTGTTGTTCTCGTAGAAGGCCAGACCAAAGATGCCGATGCCGTTCGGGTTCGAGCCGATGCGGGCCAGGGTCTCGGTGTAGTCGCCATCGATGTCGATCGAGATGCCGTCGGTGCGCACTGCAATGCAGGCGTCCTCAGCGTCGTCCTCGGACATGCCCGAAGCGATCATGCCTTCCAGGGCGCCAGTGGCTTCGCAGCCAGCTGCCAGAACCTGCTCTTCGAACACTTCGCGTGTGCCGTGGCGGGTGCCGGGGATGAAGGCCAGGATTTCCTGGTCGGGGAACGACGGGTTGACCTGGTTCCAGTTGGTGTTGGGGTTCTCGACCACGGCACCGTCAACGACGATCATCGGGGCCAGAGCCAGGAACCAGTCAGACGGGGTAAAGGCGAAAGACGCGCCATTGATGTCGGACGCGAAAACGATTCCATCGTAGCCGATGCGAACCTCGATGATGTCGGTCACGCCGTTGGCAGCACAGGCTTCGATCTCACCGGCACGGATGCCGCGCGATGCGTTGGCGATGTCGATCTGGTTCTCGCCGACGCCCTCACAGAAGCGGGCCAGACCAGCAGAGGAACCGCCGGATTCGACAACGGGTGTCGGGAAGTCGAAGTTTTCGCCAAAGGCTTCTGCCACGATCGAGGCGTAGGGCAGGACGGTGGACGAACCGGCGACCTGGACGTTGTCACGGGCCGCAGCCGAAGTTGCGAGCGCTGCAGAGATGGCCAGCGCAGAGGCGGCCAGTTTCACGAAGGACATATGATGCTCCTGTAATTCCGTTTGTCAGACCGCACGCGAACCGGCGATCTCTGCCGACCTGCTAGGCCCCCTGCACCAACCTTTTGTGACATTTTTGTAAAAGTTATGTGACAGTCCACTTTAGCCCAAAGATCCGGCCCCAAAGTGACCCAAGGTAAGGTTTATTCCAGAGGCAGGATGACCATGAAACGACTACCTTTTCCCAGTTCGCTGTCGATGCGAAGACGCCCGCGATGCCGGTTCACGATATGCTTCACAATCGCAAGCCCTAGTCCCGTCCCCCCCATTTCGCGCGACCTGTGGTTGTCGACGCGGTAGAATCGCTCGGTCAGGCGGGGAATATGGTGGGGGGCGATTCCCTCTCCGTGGTCGGTGACAGAGATCCGGACGCCCTTGGACCTCAAGCTCGGCTCTTCTACCGGGCCGGACAGGGCGATCTCGACCTGCTTGTCGTTGCCACCATACTTGACCGCGTTCTCGATCAGGTTGGTGATGACCTGCTGCAACTGACGGCCATCGCCCGGGATCTCGGGAAAGGTTGCGGCCATGGCACCGGCCATGGCACCGGCCTGGGTTTCGGCCTGGGTTTCTGCAAGGGCTACTGGCCTCTCGACCACGAGGCGGACGCCGGCCTTTTCGGCCACGGGGGTAATTGCCGCCACGACCCGGTCCAATATGGCGGACAGGTCCACCATGTCGCGCGGGCGCATTCGCTCTTCCTGTTCCACCCGGCTTAGCCAGAGAAGGTCGTCGACCAGTCTTGCCATGCGACCGGCCTCTTTCTCCATGATGCCCAGGAACCGAGTCCGGGCCTCGGGGTCGTCGCGGGCCGCCCCTTTGAGGGTTTCGACAAAGCCCAAAAGGGCCGTCAGCGGGGTGCGCAATTCGTGGCTCACGTTAGCTACGAAGTCGCGTCGGATCTGGCTCGATTCCTCGACCGCGGTCATGTCCTCAAAGCTGAGAACGACGCCGCGCCCCACCTGCATTGGCACAGCACCGACCGTAACCTGCCAGTATGTATCCCTGCGCCCTTCGGTTCCCAGATATCGGGTCTGCCTTACCGTCCCATCCCGCACCGTCTGTTCGATTGCATCGAGGATCGCTGGCTGACGAAATGCAGTAATGTAATGCATGCCCCGACCGTCGTTGCCGAACAGACGGATCGCGGCCTCATTGACCTCGGCCACACGTTCGTTCGGACCGACAATGACAACCGGCATGGGAAGCACTGTTATAAGAGAAGAAAGCGTTTCAGGCAGCATTTCGAAATTTGGTCCAATTCTGGAGCTTCATGCCGATTGGTCACGATTCGAGAACAATTGCAAAAGGTCTGGTTTTCACTACTTGACCCAACGTGCGGCGGGCTGTTGATGTTCCTAACATAGGTCAAAACCAGTCTGTCGTGGAATGTCATTGTTCTTCTGAGGTTTTATGTGACCGTCCCAACTGGATTGACATGTGCGATCTCGAGGGCGGCGGCGTTATAGATGGCAAAGACCATGATGATTGTAGGCACACTGGAACACTGAAATTCGGCAGTTGCGATGCTGCAAGTCGCAACGGGTCTGGTTTTCGTTGACTATTCAAACGTCAAGCAAAGCATTTGGTCCGACCCGTCAATGGATCTGGTTCTCTCGGCACTTGTCTCATCCGACTTTGACGCCCTTGATGTAGCGCAGCAACTGACGGATGCCGGGTTCACCGGCAAATATCGCGCCGTCGCCAAAAGCCTGCCAAACCCAGCAGCCGTAAAAGCCGAAGTAAGCTGGATTGCCCCACAGCTGGATTTCGACATCTTCATCCTGGACCAGTTGTCCCCTGACGCATCATGAGGCGGCGCGGGCGGCCCTGACCATCTCGGAGATCAGCAACTCCGGCTCTTCTATCCCCACGGACACCCGGAAAAAGCCCTGACTGATGCCAAGGTCAGCCTGCGCCTCGGCACTAAGCGCCCTGTGCGAGGATGAGGCGGGATGTGACAGGGTCGTGCCCACGTCCCCCAGCGTCGGGGCAAAGGCCACATCGGGCGCGGCCCGGGTCATGGCATTGGCCGCAGCCCTGCCCCCGGCCAGTTCAAAGCTCAGCATATTGCCGCCCTGCCCGCCAAACAGGCCTACCGCCCGGTTGTGGTCGGGGTGGTCGGGCCGGGTCGGATAGATCACCCGCGTCACCCCCGGCACCTCTGCCAGCGCATCGGCCAACAGTCGGGCCGTGGACTGCGACCGGTCAAAGCGCAGGTCAAAGGAATGCATCCCCCGTTCCGCCATCCAGCAGTCATAGGGGCTGGGCGTCATGCCCCAGGTGGCGTTCGCGGTGGCAATGGCCAGCCGCAGATCGGGATCGCGGGCGGCAACGTAGCCCAGAGTGGCATCCGAATGACCGGCCAAAAGCTTTGTCACAGAATGAATAGTGATGTCGGCCCCGTGGGCAAACGGCTGATACAGACGCGGGGTGGTGAAGGTGTTGTCAACGACCAGCAGGATGCCGTGTTCCTTGGCCAGGGCGGCAATCCCCTCCATATCCGCCACGCGGATTGTGGGGTTCGAGATGACCTCGACCACGATCATCCGCGTATTAGGGCGGAGTGCGGCCCGCATGGCCCCTACATCGGTGGGATCAGCCACCGATGTATCGATGCCAAAGCGGGGCAGATCCTGCGTCATCAGGCGCAGAGTGCGGCCGTATAGCTGGTCGCCCCCCAGCACATGATCCCCCGCCTTCAACACCCCGAGGAACGCGGCCCCGATGGCCGCCATGCCCGAGCCTGTCATGATACCGGGTGTGTCAAACAACTCCGGCGCCCCTTCCAGCATGTCGATCTTGGCAGCCACCACGTCGGCATTGGGGTGGCCTTCGCGGGCGTAGGTGTAGCCGGTTCCATCCGTATACTGCGCATCCAGCGCGTCTGGGTCGGGCGAGGCATATACGACAGACGGTTGCAGCGGCGTGACCACCGGGCGCGAGGTCGAGGTGGGCCAGCTCGTCCGGCGGACGAGGCTCTTGGGGATGTCCATGTCAGACCTCTTTCAACCCGTCGCGAAACCTGCGGGCGTTGCTTTGGTAGTTCAGGGCCGAGGCACGCAGCTCTTCGATGGCCTCTTCGTCCAGCATGCGGGTGACCTTGCCCGGCGCACCTATGACGAGCGAGCCGTCGGGGATCACCTTGCCTTCGGGGATCAGGGCCCCTGCCCCGATCAGGCAATTGCGCCCGATGACCGCCCGGTTGAGGACCGTGGCCCCCATCCCGATCAGGCTGTTGTCGCCGATGGTGCAGCCATGCAGCATCGCCTTGTGCCCGATGGTGCAGCCCGCGCCGATGGTGATCGGACAGCCCGGATCGGTGTGCAGGACGCTGTTTTCCTGAATATTGGACCCTTCGCCCAGCACAATCGCCTCGTAGTCGCCCCGGATCACTGTTCCGAACCAGACCGACGAATGGGCCGACAGGGTGACCCGGCCGATGATGTGACAGCCGGGGGCGACCCAGGCGGTTTCGGCGATGCGGGGGCTGGTGCCGTCGATGGAATAGATCATGACTGCTCCTCAAACTCGGACTGCAACTTGCGGACGTGATCGGTCAGGCCGGGTTGCTGACTGCGCCGAAGACGCTCTGCCGTCACGATGCTTTTCAGCTTCGCCTCGGTCGCGTCCAGATCGTCGTTGACCAGAACGTAGTCGTAGCCGTCCCAATGGCTGATCTCGTCCCAGCTTTTGAGCATTCTTTTGGCAATCGTCTCGGGCCCGTCCTGGCCCCGGCTGACCAGCCGGCGGCGCAGTTCCGCGATTGAGGGCGGCAGGAAGAAGATCGACAGCACGTGTTTGCCAAGAGCCGAGTTCTTGATTTGCTGCGCCCCTTGCCAGTCCACATCAAACAAAACGTCCCGCCCGTCTTCGATGGCCGCCTCAACCGGTCCTCGAGGGGAGCCGTAGAAATTGCCGAACACATGCGCATGCTCAAGCATCTGGCCATCGGCGACCTGCGATTTGAAGGCGGCCTCTGTCAGAAAGTGGTAGTCGCTGCCATCCACCTCGCCCGGACGCGGGGCACGGGTTGTGGCCGAAACCGAAAACCGGATCGTGTCGTCCCAGTCGCGCAGGCGCCGGGTCAACGTCGTCTTGCCCGCCCCCGAAGGCGAGGACAGGATGATAAGTAGGCCGCGACGAGAGGATGGGGCTGACATGGGCTATTCCACGTTCTGGATTTGCTCGCGCATCTGGTCGATGGCAGCCTTGAGGTCAAGGCCGATCCGGGTCAGCGGGGCCGAACCAGACTTGGAGCAGACGGTATTGGCCTCGCGGTTGAATTCCTGGGTCAGGAAATCCAGCTTGCGGCCCTGAGGGCCATCCGTGGCCAAAAGAACCCTTGCCGCCGCGATATGGGCGCGCAGCCGGTCAAGCTCTTCGGTGATGTCGGATTTGACGGCCAAGAGGGCAAGTTCCTGTGCAATGCGGCCTTCCTCGACCTCTGTCACATCCGTCACGATCCGGCGCAGCGCGGCGGAAAGCGAGGCGCGCACCTCAGGGCGGCGGGCCTCTGCCGCGGCACTCGCCTCTTCGATCAGGCCTTCGATGCTGTCCAACTGGGCGGCGATGACCCCATGCAGTGCCGCCCCTTCCGAGGCGCGCATGGCGGCGAAATCGGCAAGCAATAGATCGAAATCCGCCAACAGCGCCTCTGGCAGGCCCTCGTCGCTGCCCTCGGCCGGGCTTTGACCCTGCACGATAACGCCGCGTTGGCCCAGCACATCCGCCGCAGTCGGCTGACCCAGAGTGACGCCCATGGCAAAGGCCCGTTCCTGCACCTGGTCCAATGCGCCCAGCACCCGGTCAAGCTGGTCCTGGTCCAGAACCAGTGCTGTCGCCGCCTCGTCCCGCGTCAGGCGAAGCCCGACGGTCACGTTGCCCCGCGTCAGCCGGGCCGACAATGCCGCCCGCAGACCCGCCTCGAGCCCCGGGATCCCTTCGGGAAGCCGCAGCCGAAGATCCAGACCGCGCCCGTTCACACCCCGCATTTCCCAGGCCCAAGCCTGTGTCGCGTGGCTGCCGGTACGGCTGGCAAAAGCTGTCATGGACTGAAGCAAGGCAAAGCTTTCTGAAAGGGGAGGACAGGAAAACGTATCCCCGCACAGGTAATGGCAAACCATGCCGAGGGGCAACCCTGCGTCGGTTAGCGGGACGGAACGTTAACCTTTTAGGCAATTTCAGGGCACCAGAATCGGGCCCGGAGCGTATACCTAAACAGGCGATTAACGGGCGGGGAGAGTTTTGCCGATGTTTTTCAATGACAATGAAGCCAATCACGACCTGCCTTTTGCGGAAGTTGTGCCCCTTTCTTCGCGGATCCAGCCCGATCAGGCTGTGACAATTCTGGGGCAACTGGAACAGTGTTGGCGGGGCCTTTGTCGGCCCGACGGTACGCCCTACCGGTCCGACATCACTGCCAGCGCCCTTGGGCCCGCCCTCCCCTACGCCTTTCTCGCCGAACGGGTCGCGGCAAGCACCCTGCGCCTGCGGGTCGCTGGGCGCGAGTTGGACCTGATCGCAGGAATGGAGGTGCGGGGCCTGCCGCTAAGTGCGCTGTTTTCAGTCCCCGCGCGCAAGACCCTGACAGAGGCGACCCAGACCATGACGGAACGACCGGCACTTGTGGAATTGCTACTCAGCCTGCCGAGCGGTCTTTTGCGCCGCGCGCAAAGGGGGCGGATGATGCTGTTGCCCCTGCGGGACGATGCTGGTGGCCTGACCCGTGTGATGGGCGCCATCGTGCTGGACGAAAAGGTCCATGGCCGAGCGCCGGTGCGGCTGGATATCCCCGAAGATCAGCCTGTCCGGGTGGAACCGGTTCCAATACGCGCGGTCGCCCCAGTAAAAAGGCCGGGCAACGGGCGCCCGGCCTTGCGGCTTGTCGTGTCGAACGACTAGACGGCACTAGACCGCTTCGGCGTTCTGCATCCGGGCGCGACGGTTCGTCAGCTCTTCCGCGACCAGGAACGCCAGCTCCAGCGACTGGCTGGCGTTCAGGCGGGGATCGCAGGCGGTGTGGTACCGGCTGGACAGATCCTCATCCGTGACAGCGCGGACGCCACCGGTACATTCGGTCACATCAGCACCTGTCATCTCAAAGTGGACGCCACCGGGGATCGAACCTTCGTCGTTGTGCACGGCAAAGAACTCGCGCACTTCACGAAGGACGCTGTCAAAGGGGCGTGTCTTGTAGCCCGTGCTCGACTTGATCGTATTGCCGTGCATAGGGTCACAGGACCAGACAACCGACGCGCCCTCTTCCTTCACGGCCTTGATGAGGCGGGGCAGATGCTCTGCCACGTTGCCAGCGCCAAACCGGGCGATCAGGGTGAGGCGACCAGGTTCGTTGCGCGGGTTGAGGGCTGCCATCAGCGCCTTGAGGTGGCCGGTGGTCATGCTCGGTCCACACTTCAGGCCAATCGGGTTCTGCACGCCACGGGCAAATTCCACATGGGCCCCGTCAGGCTGCCGGGTGCGATCCCCGATCCAGATCATATGGCCAGAGCCGGCCAGCCACTGGCCGGTAGTGGAATCGACGCGGGTCAGCGCCTCTTCATACTCAAGCAGCAGGGACTCGTGCGATGTGTAGAACTCAACCGTTTCCATGACGTGAGAGGCTTCTTCGCCGATGCCGGCAGCCTGCATGAAGTCGAGGGTGTCAGAGATGCGATTGGCCAACTCGCGGTACTTTTCCGCCTCAGGGGTCGCGGTAAAGCCAAGGGTCCAGGCGTGGACCTTGTGAACGTCGGCATAGCCACCGGTCGAAAAGGCGCGCAGAAGGTTTAGGGTCGCGGCCGATTGCAGGTAGGCCTGCAACATCCGCTCGGGGTCGGGCACCCGGCTGTCGGCGGTAAAGTCAAAACCGTTGATGATGTCGCCACGGTAGGATGGCAGTTCTGTCCCCGACACGGTTTCGGTATCGGCCGAGCGCGGCTTGGCGAACTGGCCAGCCATCCGGCCGACTTTTACGACAGGCACCTTGGCGGCGTAGGTCAGAACCATCGCCATCTGCAACATCACCTTGAAAGTGTCGCGGATCTGGTCTGCCTTGAACTCGGCAAAGCTTTCGGCACAGTCGCCGCCTTGCAGCAAGAACGCCTCGCCACGGGATACCTTGGCCAGCTGCGTCTTGAGGCGGCGGGCCTCGCCTGCAAAGACAAGCGGCGGATAGGAGGACAGGCGGTTTTCCACCGCAGTCAGCTTGTCCAGGTCCGTATACTCGGGCATCTGGATCCGGGGCTTTGCACGCCAGTCAGACTTATGCCACTCAGTCATTGTTTTGCTCCGTCTCGCTCAGGTCAGGCCCTGCATTCCATGCAGGCGCGAGCCCGTATAGACCCCCGCAGACCATAGGCCAATGCAAAAACGTGCTCAATTTCGGGGCATCGGCGGATCAATACGACTAAACCTGTCGCAAACGATGGCTCTTGTGGTCCCCTTGCAAACCTGTTGAGGATGATTGAAAGCGTCGCGCAGCCGATTGGAACCGTGGGATTGGGATGGAAACGCAACGGGTCAGAATTGACGTCAAGGACAAGGGCGCGGTCAAAACGCGGCGCTATGTTTTTGTTCTGCTGGACAATTTCACCATGCTCTGTTTCGCCAGCGCCGTCGAAAGCCTGCGCATCGCCAACCGTATGGCAGGAAAAGAGCTGTATACTTGGGTTCTGGCTGGCGAAGGCGGCGAGATGGCGCGCTGTTCTGGCGGGACGGAATTCAAGCTTCAGATGGATCTGGCCGAACTCAACCGCGAAGACATCGTGATGGTCTGCGGCGGGATCGACGTTCAAAGTGCGACAACCCGCAAGATGCTCAACTGGCTGCGCCGCGAGGCCCGGCGGGGGGTAACGATGGCGGGCCTGTGCACGGCGGGCTACACTCTGGCCAAGGCCGGGCTTCTGGACGGCAAGAAGGCGACGATCCATTGGGAAAACCAGGACAGCTTTGCCGAGGAATTCGAAGAGGTGACACTGACCAAGTCTGTCTTTGTCGTTGACGGCAATCGAATTACAACGGCAGGCGGGACCGCCTCGATCGACCTGATGCTCAAACTGATCGCGGATGATCACGGCGAGGATCTGGCCAATGCGGTAGCCGATCAGCTTATCTATTCGTCGATCCGGACCGATCAGGACACCCAGCGCTTGTCGATCCCCACGCGGATCGGCGTGCGGCATCCAAAGCTGAGCCGGGTCATCCAGATGATGGAACAGGCGATCGAGGACCCGATCAGCCCCGCCATTCTGGCCCGCGAGGTCGGCATGTCCACCCGGCAGCTTGAACGGCTGTTCCGCCGCTACCTGAACCGAAGCCCAAAGCGGTATTATATGGAGTTGCGTCTGTCCAAGGCCCGCAACCTGTTGATGCAGACCGATATGAGCGTGATAAATGTTGCCCTTGCCTGCGGCTTTGCATCCCCCTCGCACTTCTCAAAATGCTACCGGGCGCATTACGATACCACCCCCTATCGCGAACGGGGCACCCATGCAGCGCGGCTGTCCATCTGATAGCAGCGGCCTCTTTACCTGAATTACGGGGCATCACGTATGGTAAAGTGATTTATGAGGGGCGCGTTGCGACGCCTCTTTTCTTTTTGCAGGCCAAAGTCTAGTTTTCGGACGGGATAAATATCCACCAGGGAGACTAAAATGAAAAAAGTACTGTTGGCCTCTGCCGCCACACTCGCACTGACGGGCGCTGCTTTTGCGGGCGGCCATGAGTCCGAAGTAAAGATTGGCGTCATTCTGGGCTTCACCGGCCCGCTTGAATCCATCACTCCCGCCATGGGCGCAGGTGCTGAACTTGCCATGGCAGAAGTGACCGCCTCGGGCGCCCTGATGGGCGGCATGGCCGTGACCCCGATCCGCGGCGATTCGACCTGCATCGACGCCGCCGCTGCCACCGCAGCAGCCGAACGTCTGATCACTACCGATGGCGTCGTCGCCATCATGGGGGCCGACTGTTCCGGCGTTACCGGCGCTATCCTGCAGAACGTTGCCCGTCCAAACGGCATCGTCATGATCTCGCCCTCTGCCACATCACCGGGTCTGTCGACCGCCGAGGATGACGGCCTGTTCTTCCGCACAGCACCATCTGACGCCCGTCAGGGTGTCGTGATGACCGAAGTGCTCATGGATCGCGGCATCAGCGAAGTGGCCCTGACCTACACCAACAACGACTACGGCAAGGGTCTGGCCGATGCGTTCGCAGCAGCCTTTACCGAGGCTGGCGGCACCGTGACGATCAACGCAGCCCACGAAGACGGCAAGGCCGACTACTCTGCCGAAGTCGCAGCACTGGCCTCTGCCGGTGGTGAAGTTCTTGTCGTGGCCGGTTACACCGACCAGGGCGGCAAGGGGATCATCCAGGCATCGCTCGATTCGGGTGCGTTTGACACCTTCGTCCTGCCCGACGGCATGGTTGGCCAGCAGCTGGTTGACGATATCGGTTCGGGCCTGAACGGGTCGTTCGGTCAGTACCCCGGCACGGACAGCGCAGGCGCTGAGATGTTCCAGGCGCTTGCCGCTGAGGCAGGCTTTGACGGCACCTCTGCCTTTGCACCCGAAAGCTACGATGCTGCCGCCCTGCTGATGCTGGCAATGGCCAAGGCCGGATCGACCGTTTCGACCGATTTCGCCCCCTTCGTCATGGAGCTTGCCAATGCCCCAGGCGAGCAGATCTTCCCCGGCGAGCTGGCCAAGGCGCTTGAGCTGATCGCAGCCGGCACCGACATCGACTACGTCGGCGCCACCGCAGTCGAGCTGATCGGACCCGGCGAATCCGCCGGCAACTACCGCGAGATCGAGATCAACGACGGCGTGATCGAGACTGTTCGCTTCCGCTGATCTGATCGTTAAACAGGGATGTGGCCCGGGATATCCCCGGGCCACATCCTTCCATAAGGCGAGGCGACCGCGACCTCCGGGCACCGGGAACGTCTCTCCAGACAGGGAAGACTGACATGATCGTCGTGCAGGACTTGCACAAGCATTTCGGCGGCTTTCGGGCTGTGGACGGTGCCAGCCTAGAGATTGGCAAAGGCACGATCACGGGCCTGATCGGACCGAATGGCGCGGGCAAGACCACGCTGTTCAACGTCATCGCAGGACGCTTGCCCCCCACATCGGGCCGGGTGACCATGGCGGGTGAAGATATCACCGGCCTCCCCCCCCACGAGCTGTTTCACAAGGGCCTGTTGCGGACCTTCCAGATTGCGCACGAATTCTCGTCGATGACGGTGCGGGAAAACCTGATGATGGTGCCCGGTGGCCAGGCCGGCGAAACCCTTTGGAACGCCTGGTTCGGCCGCGGCCGGATCGCCCAGGACGAGGCGGCCTTGCTGAAGAAAGCCGACGAGGTTCTGGATTTCCTGACCATCTCGCATCTCAAGGACGAACGGGCGGGCAACCTGTCCGGCGGCCAGAAAAAGCTTCTGGAACTGGGCCGTACCATGATGGTCGATGCCAAGATCGTCTTTCTTGACGAGGTCGGGGCGGGCGTGAACCGCACCCTGTTGAACGCCATCGGCGATGCGATTGTGCGCCTGAACAAGGAGCGCGGGTATACCTTCTGTGTCATCGAACACGACATGGATTTCATCGGCCGCCTTTGCGACCCGGTCATCGTCATGGCCGAGGGCAAGGTTCTCGCCGAAGGGTCGGCCGAGAGCATCATGCAGAACGAAGCGGTGATCGAGGCCTACCTGGGCACCGGCCTGAAGAACAAGGCCAAAACGGGATGATCGTGGCCGTTTCAATCCTGGCATTGACCCTGCTGGCTTTGTCCCTGCTGGTTTTGACCCTGAAAGTGCCCGAAGGTAAGGATTTGAGTATTTTGAACGAAGCGAAGACACATGGCTGAGCCTTTCCTGATCGGGTCGAACATGACCGGCGGCTACGGCAAGGGCGCCGATATCCTGCACGGTTGCACCATTGGCGTGGAGGCGGGCAAGATCGCCGTGATCGTCGGCCCCAACGGCGCGGGCAAGTCGACTGCCATGAAGGCGGTTTTCGGCATGCTGACCCTGCGGTCGGGCCATGTGAAGATCGACGGCGAGGATATCACGGCCCTGTCCCCTCAGGACCGGGTCGCCAAGGGCATGGGCTTTGTGCCTCAGACCTCCAACATCTTTACCTCGATGACGGTCGAAGAGAACCTGGAGATGGGGGCCTTTCTGCGCCGCGATGACATCCGCGGCACGATGGAGCAGGTCTATGACCTGTTCCCCATCCTGCGCGACAAGCGCCGCCAGGCGGCGGGCGAGCTGTCGGGAGGCCAGCGCCAGCAGGTGGCAGTCGGTCGGGCGCTGATGACCCAGCCCAAGGTCTTGATGCTGGACGAGCCCACCGCCGGGGTCAGCCCCATTGTCATGGACGAGTTGTTCGACCGCATCATCGAGGTTGCCCGCGCCGGCATCACCATCCTGATGGTCGAGCAGAACGCCCGTCAGGCGCTTGAGATTGCCGATGTCGGCTATGTCCTTGTGCAAGGGGCCAATGCTCATACCGGTAGCGGCGCCGACCTTCTGGCCAATCCTGAGGTGCGCCGCACCTTCCTGGGAGGATGAGGATGCGCGTCCGTCGCCGGTGTGCCCTGTTGCCGCTGCTGGGTCTTGTTGCCCCGCTGCCGGCGCTGGCCGAAGGAGCGGTGCAAAGCCTTGCTTGTCTGAGCAACACCGTCTGCACGGCCTCGGGCGCCTGTGTACCGGACGGGACCGACTTCACCTTTACCATCACACCGGTCGCCCTTGAGGACAATGGCGTGGCGGTCAGCATGATCAGCTACGGCGATCAGAGTTTTGAGGTGCGCCAGAACGGCCCGCTTGCCCCTTTTGAGTGGAGCGAAAGCGACACCGATCGCCAGACCCTCCTGCCCTCGGGGCCGACCGATCTAGTCTGGCACCAGTTCACCTTTGGCGAGGGCGTCTCTGCCCGTATCCTGTTCCTGACTTGCGAGGCTCCTGGCTGATGGACTTTCTCAACGCCATAGTGGCTTTTGCCAATTTCGTCTTTGTCCCCGGCCTTGCCTACGGGGCCCAGCTTGCCCTCGGGGCGCTTGGGGTCACGCTGATCTATGGGATCCTGCGGTTTTCCAACTTTGCCCATGGCGATACGATGGCCTTCGGAACGATGGCCACCATTTTGGTGACATGGCTGCTGCAATCCTGGGGTGTCAGCTTTGGGGTTCTGCCCACGGCCTTGCTGGCCCTGCCCTTTGGAGTGGCGGCAACTGCGCTTGTGGTGCTAGGGACTGACCGCGCCGTCTACAGGTTTTACCGCAAGCAGAAGGCCGCACCTGTCATCCTGGTCATCGTGTCGATGGGCGTGATGTTCGTCATGAACGGGATCGTGCGCTTTATCATCGGGGTCGAAGATATTGGCTTTGCCGATGGTGAGCGATTCCTGATCAGCGCCCGCACCTTCAAGGAGATGACGGGTCTGGACGAAGGCCTTGCCATCCGCACGACGACCGTCATTACCCTTGTCACAGCCGCGATTGCGGTGGCGCTATTGTTCTGGTTCCTAAACAAGACCCGGACGGGCAAGTCGATGCGCGCCTTTTCCGACAATGAGGACCTTGCTCTACTGTCGGGGATCAGCCCCGAGCGGGTGGTGGCGGTGACCTGGATCATCGTGGCGGCGCTGGCGACCACGGCAGGGGTGCTTTACGGACTGGATAAATCGTTCAAGGCCTTCACCTACTTCCAGCTTTTGCTGCCGATTTTCGCGGCCGCCATCGTCGGCGGCCTTGGCAACCCATTGGGGGCCATCGCAGGCGGCTTTGTCATCGCGTTTTCAGAGGTGACGGTGACCTATGCCTGGAAAAAGGTACTGGGCTATGTGTTACCCGACAGCCTTGCCCCTGACAGCCTCGTCCAGCTGTTGTCCACGGACTACAAGTTTGCGGTAAGTTTTGCGTTGTTGATCCTCGTCCTGCTGTTCAAGCCGACGGGTCTATTCAAGGGACAATCGGTATGAGCCAGACAATGCGCAACGTGGTTCTGTTCGGGCTGATGGGACTTTTGATCGTTGGGACCGGGCTGATGCAGGGCTGGAACCTGGCGTTGACCATCGTGAACATGGGGCTGATCTCTGGGGTGATGGCGCTTGGGGTCAATCTGCAATGGGGATTTGCCGGGCTGTTCAACATCGGGGTTATGGGATTCGTGGCGTTGGGGGGGCTGGCGACGGTTCTGGTATCAATGCCCGCCACGCCGGGCGCCTGGGGCGCGGGCGGCATTCGGATCATGCTGTCGCTGGTCCTGGGGGCCGCTACCATTGTGGCCGCGGTCCTGGTCCAGCAACGGATGGAAAAGGGACGGATGCGAGGGGTTGCCACGGTGGCGATCCTGATCATCGGGTTCTTCGTGTTTCGGGCCGCCTTTGACCCCGGGGTCGAAGGGGTTGAGGCGATCAACCCCGCCTCTTCCGGAAACCTCGGGGGACTTGGACTGCCGGTGCTGATCGCCTGGCCGGTCGGCGGGCTGCTTGCCGCAGGGGCGGCCTGGATCATCGGCAAGACGGCGCTTGGGCTGCGGTCGGACTATTTGGCGATCGCAACTCTGGGGATCGCCGAGATCATCCTCGCGGTCATGAAGAACGAGGACTGGCTGGCGCGGGGGGTCAAGAACGTCATCGGCATCCCGCGGCCCGTGGCTTACGAGGTTGAGCTGCAACAGGACCCCGGGTTTATCGAGCGGGCAGCGAGCTTCGGGCTCGATCCGGTCGGGGCCTCGACGCTCTACGTCAAACTCTCCTACGGCGTGCTCTTCGCGCTGGTCCTGATCCTGCTGCTTTGGCTGGCTCAGCGGGCGCTGAACTCGCCCTGGGGGCGGATGATGCGGGCGATCCGGGACAATGAAGTTGCGGCCGAGGCGATGGGCAAGGACGTCAAGGGACGGCACCTGCAGATCTTTATCCTCGGGTCGGCCATCTGCGGGATCGCGGGCGCCATGATGACGACGCTGGACGGGCAGCTCACGCCCACCTCCTATCAGCCGCTGCGCTTCACCTTCCTCGTCTGGGTGATGGTGATCGTGGGCGGCTCGGGCAACAACTTTGGCGCGGTGCTGGGCGGCATGCTGATCTGGTGGCTTTGGGTGATGGTGGAACCGATCGGCCTTTGGCTGATGCAGGTCATCACATCGGGCATGGCCGATGGAAGCTGGCTCAAGGATCACCTGATCGATTCAGCGGCCCAAATGCGCCTTCTGACGATGGGGGTGATCCTGCTCTTGATGCTGCGGTTCAACCCGCGCGGGCTCATACCGGAACGCTAAGAGGCCGGGTCGCGCCCATGACCGCCTCCGGCGGGGATATTTGGGATCCGAAGAAGACAGCACCTGTTTCCAGCTTCTTCGGATCGAAAATATCCCGGGGAGCGCCGCAGGCGCGGGGCAGAGCCCCTGGATCTTAGCTGTCGAGCTTGCGCAGACGCTTGAACAGGGACGAGGTGTCCCAGCGGTTGCCGCCCATTTTCTGAACCTCTTTATAGAACTGGTCCACAAGGGCGGTGACAGGCAGCGATGCCCCAGTCTCGTTTGCGGTATCGAGGCAGATGCCAAGGTCCTTACGCATCCAGTCAACGGCAAAGCCATGTTCGAAGTGATCGTCGAGCATGGTCTCGAACCGGTTGGCCATCTGCCAGCTTCCGGCAGCGCCGCCATTGATCACGTCGACCACGGCCCGGCCATCAAGTCCGGCTTTTTCGGCGAAATGCAGCCCTTCGGACAGGCCCTGAACAAGACCGGCGATGCAGATCTGGTTGACCATCTTGGTCAGCTGCCCTGCACCGCTTTTGCCCAGGCGCCTGCACATCTTGGCATAGCCATCTATCACTGGCTCGGCCTTGTCGTAGGCCGCTTGGTCGCCGCCGCACATCACGACGAGCTGGCCGTTCTCGGCGCCCGCCTGACCACCCGATACAGGCGCGTCGACAAAGCTGACCCCGATGTCCTGCGCTGCTGCGTAAAGCTCGCGCGTGACTTTGGCCGATACAGTGGTGTGATCGACAAAGGTGGTTCCCTTGGCCATGCCAGCGAATGCGCCGGTGTCGCCAAGGCAAATCGCCCGCAGGTCGTCGTCGTTGCCCACACAGGCCATAACGAAGTCGGCCCCCCGGGCCGCCTCGGCCGGTGTTGCGGCATGGGCGCCGCCGTGCTGGGCCACCCAGGCCTCGGCCTTAGAGGCGCTCCGGTTATAGACGGTCACCTCGTGGCCGGCCTTGGCCAGATGCCCCGCCATCGGATAGCCCATCACTCCCAGACCCAAAAATGCTACTTTCGCCATCAGCTTGCCCCCTCGCGCTTTGCCGGTAAAACGGTTAGCGATACCTATCCGACTTCTGAGGCCCGTCAACCTCGGGTCGAGAGGTTTGAGGAAGTACATGGCCCGTCTGTTCAGATTTTTGCTTCGCCTTGCAACGGGCCTGATCCTTTTGGGGGTCCTGGTCCTTGGTCTTGGGTACTTTTTTGCCTCCCGCTCGCTTCCGGTCTACTCGGGCACCGTCGAGACGGCGGGGATCTCAGCCCCCTTGGAAATCGTGCGCGATACAGCCGGGGTGCCGCATGTCTTTGGCCAGACCGACGAGGACATCTTTTTTGGCCTTGGCTACGCCCATGCCCAGGATCGCCTTTGGCAGATGACCATGCTCCGCCGTACCGCCCAGGGCCGCCTGTCCGAACTGTTTGGCGAACGCACCCTGCCCGTCGATATCCTGCTGCGCCGTCTGGACTTTTACAATCTGGCGAGCCGGTCTTTTGCCCGCCAGGACGCCCAGACCCAGGCCGCCCTTGTCGCCTATTCCGCCGGGGTCAATGCCTGGCTGGCCGAGATCAACGAGGGCGCGCGCGGCCGTGGGGCGCCCGAAATGTGGCTGTTCAATCATGCCATCGCACCTTGGCAGCCAGCGGACAGTCTGGTGATCCTCAAGCTAATGGCCCTGCAGTTGTCCTCGCATTTGGAGGATGAGGTGATCCGTGCCCGCACGTCCCTCATGCTCAGCCCCGAACGGGTGATGGACATTCTGCCTGATGTTCCCGGGACCGGGATCGCCGCCCTGCCCGCCTATGCCGCACTGGTCCCGTCCGACGACCTGCCCCGCTATGCCGAAGGCAGCCGGGCGGAACTGGCCCCGTTTTCCCCTGTAACCCTGCGCGACCTTGCCGGTGCGTCGAACGCCTGGGCCGCCAGCCCGGCCCGGTCTGCCACGGGGTCGACCCTGCTGGCCAATGACCCCCACCTCGGCCTCACCGCGCCCTCGATCTGGTATCTGGCCCGGCTGGAGCTGTCGACGGGCGGCGTCATCGGTGGCACCATTCCCGGCGTCCCCCTGATCCTGACCGGCCGGAGCGAGACTTTGGGCTGGGGCCTGACCTCAAGCTACCTCGACGATCAGGACCTGTTTATCGAAGAGGTGAACCCACAAAACCCTGATGAATATCGCGGTCTGGACGGCTGGGTCCCGTTCGAGACCCGCGACAGCATCATCAACATCAAGGACCGTCCCGGCCTGACCCTGCGCCTGCAGTGGTCCGAGAACGGCCCTGTCCTGTCCCCCGACATCTACGACCTTGGGACCATACGCCCGCCCGGCCATGTCACGACCCTGAGTTGGACTGCCCTCACGGACGAAGACACGTCGATGACCGCCGGCCTTGCCCTGATGCAGTCGCGCAATATCAACGAGGCGCTGGAGGCCGCGTCCCAATTCACCGCCCCCTCCCAGAACCTGACCCTTGCAGACCGCAACCGGATCGCCATGGTGACCATCGGCGCGATGCCCCGCCGCGATGCTGCCCATCAAAGCCAGGGCCGCCTGCCCACCCTGGGCTACCTGCCGCAGAACCGCTGGCGTGGCACTTTGCCCTTTTCGGCCAACCCGATCTTCGTGGACCCTCCGGGCGGCCTTTTGGGCAATACCAACAACAAGATCATCGACCGCCCTTTTCCGCTGCATGTGTCATTCGAATGGGGCGACACCCAGCGGATCGAGCGGTGGCGCTTCTTGATGCAAAGCCGCGAGGTGCATACCCGCGAAAGCTTTATCGAGGCCCAGCTTGATACTGTAAGCAATGCCGCCCGGTCTTTGCTGCCTCTGATCGGGGCGGACCTCTGGTTTACCGGGGACGCCGCCCCCGAAGGCACCCCCGAGCGGCAGCGCCAAAGGGCGTTGGCCCTGCTGGCCGAATGGAACGGCGAGATGAACGAGCACCTGCCAGAGCCGCTGATCTATGCCGCCTGGCTTCGTGCTTTGCAGGACCGACTGATCCGCGACGAACTTGGTCCGCTGGCCAGAGAGTTTCCAAGGATGGACCCCTTGTTCATCGAGCGCGTGTTTCGCGATGTGGACGGGGCGGCGGTCTGGTGCGACGTGATCCAGTCCGCCCCGACTGAGACATGCACCGACATGGCCCGCATGGCCCTGGATGATGCCATTGTCTGGGTGACGGAAACCTATGGTCCCGCACTTGAATCCCTGCGCTGGGGCGATGCGCATGAGGCAACCCATGATCATCCCGTGCTGGGCGACGTGCCGGTGCTGAAGTGGTTCGTCAACATCCGTCAATCCACCAGCGGCGGAGACAATACCCTGCAGCGCGGCCGGTTGTCGGGTGTTGACCCCAACCCGTTCCAGAACGTGCATGCGGCGGCCTACCGGGGTGTCTATGACTTTGCCGACCCGGACAGTTCGGTCTTTGTCACCTCTACCGGTCAGTCCGGGCACTTTCTGTCGCGCCATTATGACGATCTGGGCGATCTGTGGCGACGGGGGGAGTATGTCCCGATGTCCCTCGACCCTGCCTTGGCACGCGCGGGCGGGATCGGGACGTTGACGTTGGTTCCGGCCGACCAGAACTAACCTGTGGGCCGCTAAACCTAAGTCAGCGCGCGGGTGATGGCGACACCGGCAACGGCGGTTGTGCCTGTCAACACGGTGCCCCAGGTAAGGTCGGTGAACAGCATCCGCCAGCTCCACCCCTGCAAGGTCGCCATGTTCGAGAATTCGTAGGTGCCATAGCCGATCGCCCCAAAGAAGGCGCCAAGCAGGAAGATCATCCCAAGAGAGGTTCCGTCCCGCAGACCGGGATAAGACACGAACCACAGAAGGCCGGCGACGTAGAACAGGTAGAAGATCAGCGCCGGACCGTACCGCGGCGTGTCCAGAAGGATCGCCCCGATGTCGCGGTCAAAGACCGGTTTGACGATCAGGCGCAGCCCGATGATGTCGAGCCCAAGGAACACCACGACGGTCGAGACATAAAGAATAACGATTTGCATTTCCGCTCCTGAGGCTGGGGGCATTGATGCCCCCTCCCGTCAAATGGAGCGAATGCCACGAGAGGCAAGCACTTGCCACCGCGACCGGGACGAGGGCCGTTGCCTAAAGCTTGGCAAAACGGGCCTTTTGCCCTTCGGTCCAGCTGACAGTGAGGGTCGTGCCGTCTTCGCCCTGTTCCTCGCCCTCAACAACGCCCTGGCTGAAGAGCCAGGCCCGTTCGCGGCCTTGGGCAAAGCCAAGGGAAAGCGTTTCGGTGATCAGGGGCGGTTGCAGGGTCTGCGATACCGCATCGAGCAGATTGTCGAGCCCCTCGCCGGTGATGGCAGAAACGGCGAACAGCCCGTCGGTCCGGTCGGCCTGAACGACAAGGCCATCCTTTGCCTCCTCAGGAACTAGGTCAATCTTGTTCCACACCTCAAGCAGCGGTGCCCCTTCGGCCACGCCAAGGCTGTGCAAAATGGTCATGACATCCTGCGACTGTTCGGCGCTTTGCGGGTGCGAGATGTCGCGGACGTGCAGGATCAGGTCAGCGTCCAGCACCTCTTCCAATGTCGCGCGGAAGGCGGCAACAAGCTCGGTCGGCAGGTCCGAGATAAAGCCCACCGTGTCGGACATGATAATCTCGGCCCCGCTGGGCAGGGTCACCCGGCGCATGGTGGGGTCAAGGGTCGCAAACAGCATGTCCTTGGCCATCACGTCGGCCCCGGTCAGACGATTGAACAGGGTCGATTTGCCCGCGTTGGTATAGCCGACAAGGGCAACAATCGGGAACGGGACCTTGGCGCGGGCTGCGCGGTGCAGGGTACGGGTCCGGGCGACCTTGTCCAACTGCCGCTTGAGGCGGACAAGTTGATCGTCAATGGCGCGACGGTCGGATTCAATCTGCGTTTCACCCGGGCCACCCACAAAGCCCAGACCACCGCGTTGGCGTTCCAGGTGGGTCCAGGCGCGGACAAGACGGGTGCGCTGGTAGCTGAGGGCGGCCATCTCGACCTGCAGCACACCTTCACGGGTGCGGGCGCGGTCGGAAAAGATCTCAAGGATCAGGCCGGTCCGGTCCAGCAGCTTGACGCCCCATTCCTTTTCAAGGTTGCGCTGTTGAACGGGGCCAACGTGGCCATCAATCAGAACAAGCTCGACCTCGGCCGCCTTCATACGCAGGCGCAATTCCTCGATCTTGCCAGAGCCGAACAGCATACCGGGATGGATGCGCGGCAGGCGGACAACCTCTGATCCGACAACCTCAAGGCCCGGCAAGGCGGCGGCCAAGGCGATCGCCTCGTCCAGCGCCGGTTCCGCGGCGCGGCGGTCGCGAACCGCCTTTACATCGGGATGAATGACCCAGGCACGAGTGATCGGTTCAGCCCGGTCAACCATGGCCTGTTGTCGACGAACCACAAACAGGTCGTCGTCGTCCTCAGTGTCCGGGCTGGCGTCCTGTGGATCGTCCTGCCCCATTTGAGATACCATTTGGCTTATTCTTCGCCGTCATAAAGGTTTATGGGCTGGGCCGGCATTATCGTCGAAATCGCGCTTTTGTACACAAGCTGCGATTGCCCATCGCGGCGCAATAGCACGCAAAAGCTGTCGAACCAGGTGATGACGCCCTGAAGCTTGACGCCATTAATCAAAAAGATCGTCACCGGAACCTTTGTCTTGCGGACGTGGTTAAGAAACGCGTCCTGCAGGTTCTGCTTATCGGCGGCCATGGCAGTTGGTCCTTTGTTCTTGCGGCCGCGGATCGGCCTTCCTTCATTTTGTGCAAGTATGTCGCGCAAACAACAGACATTCCAGCCCAAAAAGAGTGGCGTCACAGGCGGTTGCTTAGGATCGCCAGAATTCTGGGTTCAATAAGGCGATGATAGCGAGGGTCTCCATACGGCCCAAAACCATGGCAAAGGCCAGAACGGCCTTCGCCATTTCCGGGATTCCAGCGTAAGAGATCGGATGTTCGGCGGCCACAGAGGCAAGCGGACCAGTCGTCGACAGGGCCGAAACCGCCAGAACCATCGCCGTTTCAAACTGCACGCCCGTCGAGGTAAGCATCAACATGACTGCCGCGATACTAAGCGCGAACAGCATAAAGAAAATCCAGCTGATATAGGCCCCTTGCCGCCGGATCAGACGGGCCTCTTGTCCCGATCCGCCAACGGAATTTGGATGAACCAACCTCTCAAGCTCACGTTCGCCGTGGCGGAAAAGGGCGTAGACCCGCAATAGCTTGACCCCGCCCGCCGTGGTAGCGACCCCGCCCCCGACCAGGGCCAGCCCGACAAGGATAAGGCCCGGCGTCTCAAGCCCCGACCAGTCGCGTGCATCAAGCCATTCGGCGGATTCGAACCCGGTCGTCGACAGGAATGACAAAACCGTAAAAATCGCCCCCCAAAGGGCTGCAAGCGCAGAGCGCAGGTCCGTCCCGGCGGCATCTTCGGCAGCCCCCACGAAATGGCGCAAGATCAAAAGGGTAGGCACAATGACCACCAGGGCAAAGGCCATCTGAACCTCTGGATCCTTCCACAATTTGCGGTTGTCGTTGCTGAACAGACCGGCAGAAAAGGTCAGCCGGGATATGCCAAACGCCAAGAACACAAAGATCAGCATTTCGCCAACCACGCCCGAGGCCCCGTAATGCGTGCCCCCGATGGGGGAGATGCCCGAGGTGGCCATGACGGACATGGCGTGGCAAATCGCAACAAACGGGATCTCGCCTGCCGCCAACAGTCCAAGCCACAACGCGGTGGTCAGGCCAACGTATACCGGGATCAGGGCGCGGCCGTAACGCACCAGCCGCTCGGACGTATCGGCGCGGCGATTGATCTGTGTGTGGGTCTGGCGCGTGTCGGCGTCGCGCATGCTTGACCGGACCTCGAACCCGCCAATGTTCAACGGGGCCAGGATCGCCAGCGCGGCAATCCAGGTCAGCAGCCCGCCCAGCCAGCCCACCAAGGCCCGCCACAGATGCAACGACGGGGCGATGCGTTGGGGATTGTCGTAAAGCGTGGCCCCTGTGGTGGTAAAGCTCGACACCATTTCAAACCAGGAGTTCAGGAAAGAGGCGCTGCGCGACGCTTCGTGAAACGGCAGGGCAAAGACGACCGGCATGAAGATGAAGGTTGCGACCAGGGTGCTAAGCTGCGTGCGCGCCAGGTTCGACGGCCTGCGCCCTTGTGTCGCCAGCCCGATCAGCAGCGTCACGACGCAACCGATGATCGTCCCGTAAAGAAAGATGCGTCCCGTGAAATAGTCCGACCGGCTCCAGGCGTGCAGCGCAGGAAGGACCATCGCGGCAGAACCGATGCCCATGATGATGACGAACAACGGGACAGACCCGAGCGTCGATGGGGGATCCTTGCGCGACTGCATCAGAAAAAGTCGATTGAGACCTGCAGGAGCCTTTCGACCTCTGGCACGTCGGCGGCCATTGAGAAAATCGCAATCACGTCGCCTTCGTCGATCCGGGTCGCACCGGTCGGCTTAACAACGGTGCCCGACTTCATCACCGCACCGACAAGGACACCTTCGGGAAAGCTGATGTCACCGATCCGCTTGCCCGCAATGGGCGAGGTTCCCAGCACCTGGGCCTCGATCACTTCGGCCTCGGCATCGCCGAGCGAATACACGCCGCGCACCCGCCCTTGCCGGATGTGGCGCAGGATAGACGAGACTGTTGTTGCACGAGGGTTGATGTAGGCGTCGATATCCAGCGGCCCCATCAGGGGGATCAGCGTCGGGTCGTTGGTCAGGCAAATCGCCATCTTGGCCCCAAGCGCTTTGGCCCGCACGGCCGCCAGCAGGTTGGTCTTGTCATCATCGGTCACGGCCAGAACGGCATCGGCGTTGGTGATCCCCGCCTCTTCCAGGATCCCGGCGTCAAGCCCGTCGCCATGGAGCACGATGGTCCTGTCCAAGGCATCGGCAGCGCGTTCCGCGCAGGCCCTGTTGCGTTCGATAACCTTCACGCGCACCCGGTCCGTCCGGCTTTCAAGAGCGCGGGCCACACCCAGACCGACATTACCGCCCCCGATGATGACGACGCGTTCCTGTTTGGTCTGGGTCTTGCCAAAGATCTCAAGGGTGCGTGCCATATCCACCGTATCGGCAAGAAGGTAGCAGTCGTCCTGGGCATAGATCTGGTCGCCTGCCGCGGGGGCGAACAGGCGCCCGTCGCGGCGAATACCCACCACGATGGCCCGCAGGGTTGAAAAGAGGTCCGTCAATTGCCGCAGGGGCGTGTTGATGACCGGGCAATCCTCGTCGATGGTGATGCCCAAAAGCTGGGCCTTGCCGTCGAAAAAGCTTTCGATGTCAAAGGTCGCAGGCGCTGACAGCCGCTGCAAGGCGGCCTCGGCCACCTCACGCTCGGGCGAGATGACGACGTCGATGGGCAGATGGTCCCGGCGGTAAAGGTCGGAATAAATCGCATCAAGGTAGCTTTTGGCCCGCAGGCGGGCGATCTTGCGCCGGATTGAAAACACCGAATGGGCCACCTGACAGGTGACCATATTGACCTCGTCGCTATGGGTCGCGGCGATGATCATGTCGGCGTCCCGCGCCCCTGCCCGCTCCAGCACGTCCGGGTAGCTGGCAAAGCCGGCGATCCCCTGCACATCCAGCGTGTCGGCCGCGCGACGCACAAGGTCTGCGTTGCTGTCCACGACGGTAACGTCGTTCCGTTCGCCAGACAGATGGCGGGCAATCTGCCAGCCGACCTGGCCTGCGCCGCAGATGATGACCTTCATGTCCGAACAATCCTGTCCTTGGGTGCGTCCAGTGCATGGCAGAGGGCCATGACACGGTCAATGGATAGTGACGTAGCGGGAATATCGCCTAGAATTCCTCTTCGTTCGCGTCGGTTTCCAACTGGGCAATGCGGCCCCCCGACCGGGATGAGGTCACAACCCCTAGGCTCTTGAGTTTGCGGTGCAGTGCGGACCGTTCCATCCCCACAAAGGACGCCGTGCGGGAAATGTTGCCGCCGAACCGGTTGATCTGGGTCAGCAGGTACTCCCGTTCGAACAATTCGCGGGCTTCGCGCAAAGGTAAGGTGGCCAGTCCACCCGACAGGACAACCCGGCCTTCCTCGGCCCCGGTCTCTTCAAGGCTGGGCAGTTCTTTGGCGGTGATCGGCCCGTTGCTTTCTCCAAGGATAAGAACACGTTCCACCACGTTCTTAAGCTGCCGAACGTTGCCCGGCCAGACCATCGTCTGCAAAAGCGCGCGGGCATCCTCGGCCAGTTTCCGGGCGGGCAATCCTTGGGTCTTGTTCAGCACGTCGATGAAGTGTTCTGCCAACAGCGGGATGTCCTCTCGCCGTTCTTCAAGGCTGGGCACCGCAATGGGGACGACATTCAGACGGTGAAACAGCTCCTGACGAAGTTGGCCGTTCTGGATCGCCTCCGTCAGGTCCTTGTTCGAGCTTGAGATGACCCGCAAGTCCACCTGGACCTTTTCGCCGCCGCCGACCCGCTGAAAACTTTGATCGACAAGAACACGCAGGATCTTGGACTGGGTGCCCAAAGGCATCTCGGCCACTTCGTCAAAGTAGATGACACCGCCATTGGCCTGTTCCAAAAGGCCTTTTTCAACTCCGCCTTCGCGGCTTTCGCGGCCAAACAGGACCTCTTCCATCCGGTCCGGCTCGATCGAAGCCGAAGACACGGTGACAAAGGGGGCGCTGGCCCGGTTCGAGTTGGCATGGATATAGCGGGCCGCGATCTCCTTGCCCGACCCGGGCTGCCCAGTCAGCATGACCCGGCCATTGGACTTGGTCACCTTGTCCAACTGCGCGCGCAGGGCACGGAACACGGCGCTGTCACCCAACATCTCGGACGGCGGAGCATCCCCGCGCTTTAATTCGATGTTCTCGCGGCGCAGGCGCGAGGTTTCCATCGCCCTGCGAATAACGACCATCAACTGGTCGATATTAAAGGGTTTTTCGATGAAGTCATAGGCCCCCTGCTTGATCGCCGCGACAGCGATTTCGATGTTGCCATGACCCGAAATGATGACGATCGGGATATCGGGGTGTTCCCGCTTGACGGTCTTGAGGATGTCGATCCCGTCCATCCGGCTGTCCTTGAGCCAGATGTCGAGGATCATCAAGGCCGGTGGCTGGGCCGCGATCTCGGCCATGCATTGATCCGATGTCCCGGCCAAACGGGTGGTAAACCCCTCGTCCTTCAGAATATCCGAGATCAATTCCCGGATGTCGCGTTCATCGTCGGTAATCAGGATGTCGCTCATTTGGGCCCCTCTGGTTTCTTATTCTGCCGCCCGCGTGGATGCGGGCAGCATGGGTAGGTTGATGATCGCCATCGCACCGGCGTGCGATTGGCCTTCGAACACCTCGGCATCCGTCAGGGACAGGCTGCCGCCATGTTCTTCGATGATCTTCTTGACGATGGGCAGGCCAAGGCCCGTGCCCTTGTCGCGGGTGGTTACGTAAGGCTCGAACAGGCGGGCCCTGTCTTCGGGAAGGCCAGGGCCGTTGTCCTGAATGGTCACACGCACATTGCCGTCGTGGCACGTCAGGTTCACCCGGATCTCTGGGGTGAAACCTTCCGGTTCTCCATCTTCTTGCATATTTTCAATTGCTTCTCCCGCGTTCTTGAGAAGGTTGGTCAGCGCCTGGTTGATCATCGTTTCGTCAATCTCGGCCATCACCGTCTCTTGGCCAAGGTCTGACACGAAGGTCACGTTGGGCTGGCCTGCCTCCTGAAGCGTGACCGCATCGCGCACCAGGGCCGTCAGGTCGCTTGCCCGACGCTGCGGTTCGGGCATGCGGGCGAACTTCGAAAACTCATCCACGATCCGGCGCAGATCGTTGGTCTGGCGCACGATGACATCGGTCATCTGCTCAAGACTGGCGGCATCCTCGCCCACCCGGTCACGGAACTTGCGCTTGATCCGCTCGGCCGACAACTGAATCGGAGTCAGCGGATTCTTGATCTCATGGGCGATGCGCCGTGCCACATCGCCCCATGCCGCCATCCGTTGGGCCGATACGAGGTCAGTGACGTCATCAAAGGCGACAACGTAGCCCTCAAGCGCGCCATCCTCGGACCGGCGCGGCGACATGCGCACAAGCAGGGCTTCCTGCTTGCCGCCCCGGTTCACCCCGATCTGGCTTTGCACTGTGTCGCGTCCTTCAAAGCGCAGTTGGTCGAAAAGCGCCGCAAACTCGGGGATTGCATCGGTAAGGGCCAGGGACTGCTGGTCATCGGTGATGCCCAGCACTCTCTTGGCCGAGCGATTGGCAAAGGTAATCTCGCCCTCGGGATCAAGGCCAACAACACCCGATGTGACCGACGAAAGCACTGAATCGAAAAGCCGGCGGCGCCTTTCGATCTGTTGCGTATTCTCAAGCAAGGCATTTCGCTGCCCCTTGAGCTGGGTGGTCATCTGGTTGAAGTAGTGGCCAAGCTGCGAAATCTCATCATCGCCGTCCTCTTCGATCACTTGCACATCAAGATCACCCGCACCGACCCGCTGCGAAGCGTTGACAAGCCGCCCGACAGGCTGGGCCAATCCATCGGCAAACCACAGGCCAAGCCAGATTGCGGCAAGGATCAGGATGACGGCAAAGCCAAGGTACAAAAGGCCAAATTCAAACAGTAACCGCCCCCGTTCACTTTCAAGCTGGACGTAAAGGGCAACCGTCGCCTGGGTGTCGTCCAACAGCGCCAGAATGCCTCCGTCCACGGCGCGGGTAACGTAAAGATAGCGGTCCACAAACGCGGTCAGCGGGATCAGGGCGCGAAATTCGTTGTTCGGATAGTCCTCGATGATGACGATGCCGTCCTCGAGGGCCTTGTCAAAGTCACCGGGATCGGGCCGCTCGTAACCAAATTCATAGGATCGCGCCCCTCGGGCCCGGATCGCCCCGGAACCGTCCAGCACAAAGGCCTCGGTCAGTCCCCGTTCGATCTGCGGCTGCAGCACCCCCAGCGTCTGACGCAGGTCGCCGTCGGTCATGAAAAAGTTTCGCTGCCGTTCCGCATCGAGATAAGAGGCCAGCTCTTGCCCGTCGCGGGTCAGATCGGTGCGGTGTTCCTCTTCATAGGCCTGCGCGGCCTGAAGCGAGCTGCCAAGGACATTGCGCACCCGCTCGGAAAACCAGCCTTCAAGGCCGACATTGATCGTCAGAACCGAAAAGACGGCCACAAGGACTGTCGGGATCAGCGCCAGCAGGACAAACACACCGGTCAGCCGCAGGTGAAGCCGGGATCCGGCGGACTTTGCATTCCGCGCCGCCACCATGCTTGCGATCCGCCGCGACACGAGGGCCGCGACAACCAGCACATAGACAAAGTCAGCCAGAAGCACGATCCGCAACGTTGGCTCGGACCCGCCCTGATCCAACGGCCCCAGCACGACATAAGTCAGGGCTGTCAGGATCGGGCCCAAGGCAACAAGGCCAAGAGTGGCGGCATTCTGAATGCGCCGCTGACGCCGCCAGCGGGAAAACTTTGTAAAACGTCTGCCGGTCAGGGACCGATGCACTGTACTACCGCCTTGTTGATGGAGGATGGGTCCCACTGTCGGGTTGCCGCCCTCACCGCCGCTGCGCCGCGTTCCGCACGTGACGCAGAATTTGCGTCCGGCCGGTCACGGTTCTGTTGCGGTTTTACATCAACTTTCGGCGCCGAGTCACGCGGATATCCAGATCTGTGATCTTCTTACGCAAGGTATTGCGGTTTATGCCAAGTAAATCAGCACATTTAGCCTGATTTCCGCCGGTGGCATCGAGGGCAAGTTCGATCAAAGGCGTCTCAACCTCGCGCAGAATCCGTTGGTAAAGGCCCGGTGGCGGTAACGCTCCGCCATGCAGGTCAAAGTAGCGGCGCAGGTGTTTTGCCACCGATGTCGTCAGCTTTTCGCCTTCACCACCGCCGCGCAGCGGCTCCATCGCTGGCTGGTTGCCCAGAACGGCCTCGACCTCTGCCCGGCTGATTTCTTCTTCGGGGGCCGTGACGACAAGGCGGCGAACAGCGTTCTCCAACTGACGCACGTTGCCCGGCCAGCTATAGGTGCGCACCAGATCAAGGGCCGCGGGGGCCAGGCGACGGATCGCGAAGCCATCCCGCTCTCCCCGGGCAAGGAAATGTTCGGCCAGCAAGGGGATGTCATCGACCCGCTCGCGCAGCGAGGGGACTGCGATGTTCACGCCCGACAGTCGATAGAACAGATCCTCACGAAAGCCGCCATTTTCCATCCGCCCCATCAGGTCAATCTGGCTTGTCGACATGATCCGGGGGGCGTTGTCGCCCAAAGCGTCAAGCATGCGCACGATGCGGGCCTGAGAGTCGTCGTCAAGATCACCGACTTCGTCGAACAGGATCGACCCACCCCGAGCGCGGCTAAGGACCATGGAGGGGCCATCGGCGCCCTTCAGGTCAGAGGCATCGACACTGACAAACGGCAGGCTGCGCCGGTCGGAAAAGTCGTGAATGGCGCGGGCGATCAGGGATTTGCCGGTCCCGCTTTCGCCCGTGATCAGAACCGGGAGGGTGGTGTTCATCACCCGCGCGACAAGACGATAAAGCGCCTGCATCGCCGGGGTCCGCCCCACCAGCGGCAGATCGCCCGTCGAATCGTCCTCAACGGCTTCGCCCCTGCGAACCGGGGCACGACGCTTGACCTCAAGCGCGCGGGCGGCCCGCTTCATCAGGTCGGGTAGGTCGAACGGCTTGGGCAGGTAGTCATAAGCCTCGGCCTCGGCCGCCTGAATGGCAGTCATGATGGTGTTTTGCGCCGAAATCACAATGACAGGCAGGCCCGGCCGGGCCTTAGAGATAAGGGGCAATTGGTCCAGCCCGTTCCCGTCGGGCATGATCACGTCCGAAATGACAAGATCGCCTTTGCCCTCATCGACCCAACGCATCAGGGTAACGAGTGAGGACGTGGCATGGACCTTGCACCCGGCACGCGTCAGTGCCTGCGTCAGGACGGTGCGGATGGTGCGGTCATCGTCAGCGACAAGTACAGTTCCGTCCATCATGTTTCTCCGGCAGTTGGGGTATCATCATCTTCTGGCAATTCAGGCGGGGCGACGGGCAGCGAGATGCGGAACACGGTCCGCCCCGGCACGCTGTCGACCGATATCCAGCCGCCTGCCTGTCCGATCAGCTTGGACACGAGGGCAAGGCCAAGGCCTGTCCCGTTTTCGCGACCCGACACAAAGGGTTCAAAAATGTCCGCCGCGATCTCGGGCGGCAGGCCCGGACCATCGTCGATCACCTCGATCTGAAGCGGCAACCGCGCGTGCGATCCATCCGGGCGGCGCACCCGCAAGGAGGCCTCGTAAAAGGTGTGCAGCCGGATCACGCCACCAGATGCCCCTGCTTCGGAAGCATTCTTGAGCAGGTTCAGCAAGACCTGCAGCAACTGATCCGAATCGGCGAGGGTCCGGGGCAGCGAGGGGTCGTAATCCTCAATGAACATCATATGCGCCCCGAACCCGACCGAAGCTGACTGGCGGGCACGGTCAAGGACATCGTGAATGTTCACCGGCTTAAGCGCGGGCGGGCTGAGGTTGCCGAACAGTTCGACCTGTTCCAGCAGTTTGACGATCCGGCGGCTTTCCTCGACGATCAGGTCGGTCAGCTCGCGGTCGCCATTGCTAAGGCCCATCGACAACAGCTGTGCTGCCCCGGTGATACCCGCCAGCGGGTTCTTGATTTCATGCGCCAGCATTTCCGCCATACCGATTACGGACTTGGCCGCCTTCGCCGACGAGGCGTTTTGCGTGATCCGGCTGGCGATTTCGCGCGGCGAGATCATCATGATCATCAACCCGTCCGAGCCTTGCAGAGGCGAGAACTGGATGTTGGACAGCATCGGCGCACGCTGGCTGCTGCCCACCTCCACGTCATTAACGAAAAGCGGCGATCCCTGTTCACGGGCCCGGGAAAAAGCAAGGCGCAGGCCGTCGTCGATGCTCAGGCTGTCCCACAGAACCTTGGCCTCAAGGGACCGGGCCGACAGGTTCAGAAAGGACTCCGCCGCCGGGTTCGTCTCAAGGATGGTGTCGTCAGGCCCCAGCAAAAGCGCCGGAACCGGAAGAGAGGCCCAAAGATCGGTATCAATAATCATGCCGCTGCCCTGTCCGTATCAGTCAGGGCATCCGGCAACAGCGCCAGCACCTGTTCCGGTGTTGTGGCCGTCAGGACGGGCCGCCGCTGCGCATCGCAGGTTCCGGCGGTGTCCATGTACCAGCCCAGATGCTTGCGTGCGACGCGCAGCCCCAGATCGGCACCATAAAACGACAGCATCGCCTGATAATGCTCGGCCACCATATCGGCAAAGGCCTTGCCCTTGGGCACCTGAGGGGCCGGTGTGCCCCAAAGCGTGGCAGCAGTCAGGGCAAGCTGCCAGGGCCGCCCCTGCGCCCCGCGCCCCATCATCACGCCGTCCGCGCCTGACTGGTCCAGCGCCATGCGGGCAGAGCTTGCGTCAACTATGTCGCCGTTGGCGATGACCGGGATCGACACCGCCGCCTTGATAGCCCGGATCGCAGCCCAGTCGGCCTTGCCCTTGTAAAACTGTTGCCGGGTGCGGCCGTGGATGGTGACCATCTGGATGCCCGCCGCCTCGGCCCGCCGGGCGACGTCGGCGGCATTGAGGCAATCGTGATCCCAACCCAGCCGGGTCTTAAGGGTTACCGGCACCTTGACCGCATTTACCACCGCCTCGATCAGCCGCAGCGCATGATCTGGGTCACGCAGCAGCGCCGAGCCGGAATAGCCGTTGGTCACCTTCTTGGCCGGACAGCCCATGTTGATGTCGATGATCCGGGCGCCATTCGCCTCGACCATGCGGGCGGCCTCTGCCATCCAATGGGCCTCTCGTCCGGCCAGCTGGACGGCTGTGTCGCCTTGATCCAGTCCCAGTTCGGCCCGCTCCCGCACGCCGGGTTTGCCCTGCATCATCTCTTGGCTCGCGACCATTTCAGACACGACCCACCCAGCCCCAAAGCGGCGCACAAGTTGGCGAAACGGCATATCCGTGATACCAGCCAAAGGCGCAAGCGCGATTGGCGGCGCAATCGAATGCCCCGCGAGCGTGAGTGTGACTGTCTCTCCCAATGTCGGTACCGTTTGCCCATAAGTTGTGCGCTTGCAGATAATATAACCCGAACGGATAGCGACGACAACGAATGCAAGCCACAATTAGCAACAACCAAATGCATATGCCTGTTTTTTAGGCGCCACTATCGAGCAACTGAGGATTTGCACGCCCGCCCCACAGCCTCTAGGTATCTGGCAAGAACAGGATGAGGCGGTCATGCAGATTGCAGCGGTGGTGGTTGCGGCCGGTCGGGGCGTGCGGGCGGGGGGTGATGTCCCCAAGCAATGGCGCCTTTTGGGGGACAGGGTCGTTCTGGCCCATACTTTGGACGCCCTTAGGGCGGTGGATCGGATCGGTCCCTTGTGCCTTGTGATCCATGCGGACGATCAGGACCGACTGACTGACCTTGATCTGACCGGTGTTACGGTGGTGACTGGGGGCGCGACACGCGACGCCTCTGTCCGGGCCGGACTTGAGGCGTTGGAGGGCGATGCCCCAGACCTTGTCCTGATCCACGATGCCGCCCGACCGGTGCTGCGTCCCGCGCTGGTGGACCGTGTCATTGCCGCCCTTGGGCAGCACGACGGCGCAGCCCCAGCGGTGCCTGTCACCGATGCCTTATGGCTTGGGACCGGGGGGCTGGTGACCGGAACCAAGGACCGTACCGGCCTGTGGCGGGCACAGACCCCGCAGGGGTTTCGCTTTGCCCCGATCCTTGCCGCCCACCGCAGCCATTCGGGCAGTGCGGCCGACGACGTCGAGGTTGCCCGCGCGGCAGGCATGGACGTTGCCATCGTGCTGGGCGATGAAGAGAACATCAAGATCACCGGCCCCAACGACTTTGCCCGCGCCGTGCGGGCCCTGGGGCAAGACGCAGGACAACAGATGGATATCCGGACTGGCAATGGGTTTGACGTACACCGCTTTGGGCCGGGCGATCATGTCTGGCTTTGCGGGGTCAAGGTGCCCTTTGGGCGCGCCCTTCAGGGCCATTCGGACGCCGATGTCGGGATGCATGCTGTCACGGACGCGATCTACGGTGCTTTGGCGCGGGGCGATATAGGCCAACACTTCCCCCCCTCTGACCCCCAGTGGAAAGGGGCGGAAAGCCATATATTTCTGGCCCATGCCTGCGCCCTTGCCCGCGAGATGGGGTTCGCCATCACCCATGCCGATTGCACCTTGATCTGCGAAGAGCCCAAGATCGGCCCCCTTGCCCAGGCCATGCGGGCCAAGATGGCGCGGATCATGGAGATCGACATCGATAGGATGAGCGTGAAGGCAACGACCTCGGAACGCCTTGGCTTTACCGGGCGGCGCGAAGGGATCGCGGCCCTCGCCACAGCGACGCTGGTGAAATCATGATGCACCTTATCGCGACATTCGGCGGGATCGGGAACCTGCGCCCTGCCCCCGGCACATGGGGGTCGCTGGCCGCCCTACCCTGCGCCTGGGTGCTCATGGTGCTGGGCGGACCCTGGCTGTTGGTTGCCGCAACACTGGTGATATTGCCCCTTGGCTATTTCGCCGCGCTCGAGGAAATCCTGGCGACCCGCGACACCGACCCCTCCTGGGTGGTAATCGACGAAGTGGCAGGCCAATGGATAGCCCTCTGGCCGATCGCCTTAGGGGCGGCAATGATGAATGCCGCGCCAAGCGCCCTTTGGCCCGGTTGGGTCGCGGCTTTTGCCCTGTTCCGCTTGTTTGACATCACCAAGCCCGGCTGGGTCGGTCGGGCCGACCGGCGCGGCGATGCGCTGGGGTTGATGCTCGACGATGTGATTGCGGGTGTCTTTGCCGCCCTGGGCGTCATCGTTCTGGCCGGCCTCGCCCATGGGGCGATGAGGTTGCTATGACCCGCGCCGAAACCCTGCTGACGATGGCGCGGGAAAAGGGGCTTTGGCTTGCGACTGCGGAAAGCTGTACCGGCGGCCTTGTGGCGGCGGCCATCACCGATGTGCCGGGATCGTCAGCCATCTTTGACCGGGGCTTTGTCACCTATACCAACGCCGCCAAGGTCGAGATGCTGGGCGTGGCGGTCACCACGTTGGATCGTCATGGCGCGGTCAGCGAAGAGGTCGCCGCCGAAATGGCCGAAGGCGCCCGCACCCGGTCAGGGGCCCAGATCGCAGTGTCGATCACCGGCATCGCAGGCCCCGGCGGGTCAGAGCATAAGCCTGAGGGCCGGGTATGCTTTGGTCTGGCCACTGAACAAGGCGTCAGAACAGAACTGCTGGACTTTGGCCCGCTCGGCCGGGATCAGGTGCGGATCGCGGCGCGGGACCATGCCCTTGATCTGCTGATCAAGGCGGTTGAGGCCGCCTGATTGCCAGCGAGGGTCTAGGCGGACCCGATCAACCCGACAAACTCGGTCAGATTGCCCGCGTTTATCCCGCCCTCCAGTGCATCCGCCAAGGGGGTCAGCGCCCGCGCCTTGGTCCTGATCTTGTCCGCCCGCACCTCTAGCGGCAGGGGGGCGTCCAGATCGTGAAACAGCACCTCGGTCTGACCGCCTTGCAAGGTCAGGGTGACCCTTGCCTGCATCTCAGTCAGGTGGCTGTCGGCAGTCACATGAACCCGGTCGCGCAGGGCGACAAGGTCAGGCCGCGCGGCGGTGGCATCGACAAAACTGCTGATCGCCCCGGTGGGCACACCACTTAGTGCCATCGCGGCGGTCAAACGGTAACTGAACTTTGCCTCTAGCCCCGTTGCGGGTTCGGCAATGTTGCAGACTGTCAGCCAACGGGGATGGGTCTGCACGTCGATCCGGACGACATTCGCCGGCGCGGCCGAACCACCGGCAAGGGCCTCAAGCATGGCGTGCAGGCCGTGGCAGCAGGCGTGAAACTTGTGACTGACGGTCGGAAAAAGCCAAGTGTCGCCCATATCGGCAAACCCCGAAAGGTCCGCCGCCCCGTGGTGGGTAGGACCAAAGCCCTGATCGCCCGAAAGACCCAGCGTCGAAGAGGTCATCCCGACCCGGGCCAAACGCGCCGCCTCGACCCCGGTTTCGGCGGCAAGGCCAGCGTTGTAGGGTTTGCCCATTGTCCCGAACTGTGACTTCAGCCCCGAGGCGCGGGTTGCGGCAAGGCCAAGGGCGTTGACCGTCTGATCCTGATCCAGCCCCATCAACCGCGCGGCGGCAAGTGTCGCCCCAAAGGCACCGGCGGTGGCGGTCTGGTGAAACCCGGTCTGGTAATGACCCCGACCCAGCCAGACGCCGACCCGGACGGACGCCTCTACCCCGACGAGGGCAGCGGCAAGGAATGCCGTCATATCCGCCCCTTCCGCCTCGGCCACGGCAAGGGCGGCGGGCAGGATGCCAACGGATGGATGCCCGATATGGGCAAAATGGGTATCGTCGAAATCCAGCGCGTGCGAGGTCGTGCCATTGACGAGGGCCGCCCGGGGGGCGGGCACCTGTCCGCCGCCAAAGAGGGTTGCCTGAGCGCGGCCGCCATCCTCGATCGCCAGCCCATGGACAAGGCGGGCCACATCCTCGGACCGGCCCGCAAGGCCGCAGGCCGCCCAATCCAGAACCGACAGGCGCATGACGGCCAAAGCGGTGGGATCGGCCACAGGGCCATGGGCGAACCGCGCCAGAAGAACCTCGGGTGGTGTCATGGATGGGTCCTGTCTATCCTAGCCTGCGCCGTGCAGAGCCTGAGCGCGACGCTCAAACGCCCTGACAACCCGTTGCATCGCCTCGTTAAAGAACATGCCCGCCGCCCCTTGCAGCAGGCGGTTGCGAAATTCGAAATCTACGAAAAAGCTGACTTGGCATCCGCCCTCAACATCTGCGAACTGCCAGCGGCTTTGCAGATAGCGGAAAGGGCCGTCGATGTATTCCGTGTCGATCTGGCGCTTGGCGGGCCAAAGGGTGACTTTGCTCCCGAACTTTTCGCGGAACACTTTGAACGAGATCACAAGATCAGCCAGCATGATCGTGTGATCGCCCTTGTCCTCGGTCGAGCGGATCCGGGCCGCGGCGGTCCAAGGCAGGAACTGGGGGTAAGAGGCCACATCGGCCACCAGCGCATACATCTGGTCGGCGGTATAGGGCAGGACGCGGGTCTCGGAATGGGTGGGCATCGGTATTGGTCCGTGAAAACTGGTCCCCCTCCATGTCAGACCTTTCCCTCCTTTATCAAGGGCGTCGTGGTGCCGCATGGGGCAGGCCCATTCCTTTGGCCGTGGTTTTTCGGCCTGTCTGACGGGGCACTCTGGACCCCGCTGCACAGAGACGGCATGGTGCGCCCAAGGGGAGACCGCATTCCATGACCCAGCGTGCCTATGTCATCGACCAGATGATTTCCGCCAAATCCATCGCCGCCCGTATCGAGAGCCTCGCCCGCGAAATCGCGGTAGAATTCCAAGGCACCGACAAGCTTGTCGTCGTCGGCCTTTTGCGTGGATCATTCGTGTTTATTGCCGATCTGGTGCGCGAACTGGACCTGCCGGTCGAGGTCGATTTCCTTGAGGTGTCGTCTTATGGCGATGCCATGGAATCAAGCCGCGAGGTCCGGGTCCTCAAGGATCTGCGTGGCAAGATTGAGGGACGCGATGTTCTGGTGGTCGAGGATATCGTCGACACCGGCCATACGCTGGCCCATGTGTCCAAGTTCCTCAAGAATCGTTCCCCTGCCCGGCTGCGCACGATCGCGCTTCTGGACAAGCCGTCGCGGCGCGAGGTGGATTTTGCCGCCGACTGGATCGGATTTTCCATCCCGGATGAATTCGTCGTGGGCTACGGGATCGACTATGCGCAGCGCAACCGCAACCTGCCGTTTATCGGTAAGGTGCGGTTCACCGAAGGCTAGGGGCGTGAACTATCTGACCTGGCTCTTGCGGGCCAAGCGCTGGGCGGCGCGGCCGCCCTCCACCCAAAGGGTGTTGATGGTGGTTGGCATCATCGTCGTTTGCCTGGTCCTCTTTGCGATCGAGCGGACGGTGGGCTGGCCAGATAGCCTGACGGCGGACCGGGTGCGGGTCCCCAGGGTCTATTGATCTAACCCTTTCAACCAGGGACCGACCCCGATCAACACCTCGGCCAGCCGTGCCCGCAGCTTTTCCAGTCGCGGCACCGGGGCCAGTTCGACATGGCTTGCCACCCAGATCGGAACGGTCATGCGCGGCATCGCATCGGCGAGCCGAATAAGTCGCGCGTCCCTGTCGCCAAGGCAACAAGGCAAAATCCCGATCCCCGCCCCTTCAGCCGCAAGTTCGCGCAGCACCGGAAAGCTGTCAGCAGCCCCACGGATGCTGGTGGCGTCGATTTCATCCGCCATCCATGCGGCCGCCCGCGATCGGGCAATTGCACCGCTTAGCCCCAGCCAGGTTTCCGGCTGCGGGGCACCGGCGCGGACATAGGCCGCAAACCCCAGTTCCCCTGCAGGGACCCCGGTCAGATCATCCGGCAATTCAAACGCCGGTCGCACGGTGATGTCCGCCCGCAGACGGGCAAGATCGAGGTGATGATTGGCCGAGGTCAACTCCACCTCGAATTGGGGTTTGAAGCCTTCGGCAACCAAAGCCAACAAGGGCGGCAGGACCACCTGGCAGAACGTATCGGTTGAGGTGATGCAAATCCGTTCGACAGGCTGAAGGGCATTGCCCCGCACCAGTCGCTGGACCTGCTCCATAGCCAGTCCCGCCGTTCGGGCCGCCTCGATGACCCGCAGCTTGTCAGGGCGCACAACGTAACCGCGCATATCCCTGTCAAAGATCGAAGCCCCGTGCTGATCCTCAAAGGCCGCGATACGGCGCAGGACGGTGGCGTGATTGACGCCGAGCCTGCGGGATGCAGCACTGACAGACCCTTCTTCCGCAACTGCCAGAACAAACCGAAGATCGTCCCAATTCGTCCTGTGCATGAATCAATAGCCCTCTCGCAGAATTGGTGGGTGGAAATCGTCCCCAATCCCCCTAACGTTACCTAAATAGCCCCGTATAGAGTTGGAGAATATGGAATGATGTCTATCACAAAAGCTTTTGTCCTCAGCCTCTCAGGTCTCGCCTTCGCGACCCTTGCACATGCCCAGTCTGCCGACCATTCCGGGGCAATCAAGGCCCGTCAGGCCCATATGACCCTCTATGGCACCAATCTGGGTGTGCTGGGGGCGATGGCCCAGGGCAACATGCCCTATGACGCCGAAGCGGCAACTGCGGCCGCCGAAAGCCTTGTGGCACTGGCCGGCATCGATGAGCGGTTCTACTGGCCCGAAGGCTCTGCCAGCGGCATGGCCGAAGGCACCCGCGCGATGGAGGCCATCTGGGCCGATCCCGAAGGCTTTAGCGCTGCACAAGAGGCGCTGCTGGTTGCCGCAACCGCTATGGCGGCCACGGCTGGTACCGGTGTCGAAGGCATCCAGGCCGGCATGCAGGCCATGGGCGGCGCCTGTGGCGCCTGCCACCAGAACTACCGCGTCCGTCAGTAACGACGAGCTTTCGGCAAAGGGGGCATGCCCCCTTTGCCCCTTTCCTGGAACGGTGTGATGGTCTTGCGTCTGGCGATCGTTGTTGTGCTGGCTTTGGCCGGGGGGGGATGGTTCCTGACCCGGCCCGTTCCCTTGCCCGCCGATGCGCTGGATGGGTTGATCGGTGACGCCGCCAATGGGGCGGTGATCTTTGCCGCCTCGGGCTGCGCCTCATGTCACACCGCGGCAGGGGCCGAAACCGAAGGACTGCCCGTCCTTGCGGGAGGCCGGTCCTTCGCGTCCGACTACGGCACCTTCATGGCCCCCAATATTTCTAGCGATCCGGAGGCAGGCATCGGGGGCTGGACCGATCTGGAACTGGCCAGCGCCATCCAACGTGGTGTGTCGCCGGAGGGTGCGCATTACTACCCCGCCTTTCCCTACACAGCCTATGCCAAGGCTGCGCCGCAAGATATCGTCGACCTGATCGCCTATCTGCGGACTTTGCCTGCCGATGCGTCCCCCTCCCTGCCCCACGATCTGGACCTGCCGTTCCGTTTTCGGGCCAGCCTTGGGGGGTGGAAGCTGCTCTTTGCATCGACCGACTGGGTTGTGCCTGACCCCGTCTCGCCCGAGGTTGAGCGGGGCCGCTACTTGGTCGAGGCGCTGGGCCATTGCGCCGAATGCCACACGCCTCGCAATGCGCTGGGCGGCCTGCAGCGGGACCTTTGGATGGCGGGCGCACCCGCGGCATCGGGTCCCGGACGGGTTCCGAACATCACGACAGGCGGATTGTCATGGTCTGTTGAGGAAGTGGCCGAATACCTCAAAAGCGGTTTCACGCCCGAGTTTGATACAGCGGGCGGCGAAATGGTCGAGGTCATCAAGAACACCCGCCAGCTAAGCGATGCGGACCGGCTGGCCATCGCAAGCTATCTGGCAGCCTTGCCGCCACTTGGCCCCGACAGCTAGGAGAGGACCTGTCGTCTTGACAGGTCGACTTGCCTGGCCAACGTCTTGCCTTGCCTGTCGTTCCCGCCTTCTCAGGCGCGGCCCAGCTTGGCCATCCGGGCATCGCGAAGGCGGGCGAAATCGTCGCCCGCGTGATAGCTTGATCGGGTCAGCGGGGTGGCCGACACCATCAAAAAGCCCTTGCCATATGCAGCCTTTTCGTAGCCCGCAAATTCTTCGGGCGTCACGAAACGATCGACGCGGTGATGCTTTGGCGTTGGCTGAAGGTACTGGCCGATGGTCAGGAAATCGATATCCGCCGCGCGCATATCGTCCATCACCTGCGTCACTGACTGACGGTCCTCGCCCAAGCCCACCATGATACCGGATTTGGTGAACATCGTCGGATCAAGCTCTTTCACCCGTTGCAGCAAGCGCAAGGAATGGAAGTAGCGGGCCCCGGGACGAACCTCGGGGTAAAGGCCGGGCACGGTTTCGAGGTTATGGTTGAACACATCCGGACGGGCGGCCACGACCACCTCAAGCACGGCGGGATCACAGCGCAGGAAATCGGGGGTCAGGATCTCAATCGTGGTGCCAGGAGCCTGCTTGCGGATGGCGCGGATGGTCTGTGCAAAATGCTCTGCCCCGCCGTCCTCTACGTCGTCACGATCCACAGAGGTGATGACGACATGGTTCAGACCCAGTTTCTTGACCGCATCGGCGACGCGGCCCGGCTCAAACACGTCAAGCGCCTCTGGTGGCTTGCCCGTTGCGATGTTGCAGAATGAGCAGGCGCGGGTACAGACCTCGCCCATGATCATCATGGTGGCGTGGCCCTGCGACCAGCATTCGCCGACGTTGGGACAGCCCGCTTCCTCGCAGACGGTCGTCAGGCGGTGTTCGCGCATGATGTCGCGGGTTTGCTTATACCCGGCCGAGGTCGGCGCCTTGACTCTGATCCAATCCGGCTTTTTGGGCTGGGCATTGTCGGGGCGGTGCGCCTTTTCGGGGTGACGCTGCTCTGGTATCTTTATGTCGCGCATTTGGTTTCCCATTGGCTGTTGCCAGACAGATAGCGCCTGAGGCGTCCCGGCACAACACGAGGCGTGTGCATCCCGGCCTTGCAACAGATGCAGAGAGGTTTGCCGGAAGGGTCCATAAATTGCCGCAAAGCCGACCCATTCGCGCCTGACATCACGCATACGTTAACCAAGTAGTTGCGAAATGCCGCGCGGCCCATGTCGGGCCGGGTCGGCTTGTTCATCAGTGTGCGGGTAGGCTTATGTTTGATCGTGTGTGGACACGTGCGTCCCGTCGTTATGGGACCTTTCATCGCCGTGACGACGGCTCGATGGTTATTTTTACCATATTCATTCTGGCGATGATCCTCATGGTTATGGGGATGGCCGTCGATATGATGCGGTTTGAAAACTATCGGGTCCGTCTTCAGGCGGCGGTGGATCAGGCCGCCCTTTCGGCCTCGGCGCTTGCGGTCTGTGACGGGGCCGACGACCCACGCGCGGCGGCGTTGGATGTCCTGCGGTCCCGCGGTTTTGGGGACGAAGTCATCTCGGTCAATGTCGATCGCGTTCCGGGTAGTTGCGCTGTCGATGTCCATGCCGAGATATCGGTGAACACCATCTATATGCAGATGCTAAGCATTGATCAGCTGTCCACCTACGTCACCGCCTCTGCGGTTGAGCAGGCGGAGCGGGTGGAAATTTCATTGGTCCTTGACCTTTCGAACTCAATGGGCGGGCCAAAGTTGGCAGAACTGCGCCAAGCCACAATAGACTTTGCCGATATCGTGCTGGCTGCGTCTGGCACCGACGGCACCTCTATCAACATCATTCCCTATGGCGGCTCGGTAAATCCAGGGCGCGAGATGTTCAATTATCTGGGGGGCGTCCGATACCACCGCCCGCTGATGGAAGAGCGTATTCCGCTGTCACTTTTTAGCTACAGATATGACCCGGCGACCTATTATACCGAACCCCAAGCCTATCGCTGGCCGTCGCTCAGCCATTGCATGGTGATCCCACTGGACGAAATGGTCACCGCAGCTCTGCCGTCGAGCGGACTGCCCCAGGGCCCGTTCTTTTCGGCCTTTAATGTGCCGGCCGAAGGCGATTTTGGCTGGTGCCCCTATGACGAAACCAACGAAATCCTCTATGCCAGCCAGTCGCTGTCAGAGATCACGGATTATGTAAACGGCCTGCGCCTCAATGGCGGGACTGGCACTGATGTGGGCATGAAGTGGGGCTATGCCCTCACGCACCCGTCGTCGCAGCCGGCATTTGCCGCCCTTTCGGCGCAGGGTGTGGTGCCATCCGAGTTTCGCGACCGCCCGCTCTACTACTCACTCCCCGATGTGGCCAAATACATAGTCCTGATGACCGACGGCCGAATCACACCCCAGTTCGAACCGGTCGCCACATACGATCCTGAAAACCTTGTCACGGGAATGCTGGACCGCTGGGACGACCGCCGCACGGTCTATGATTCGGACAGGGCGTCCAGCAATCTCGACAGCCTGTGCACCGGCGCAAAAAGCCACGGCGTGGTGGTCTTTGGCGTGGCCTTCCTGACCGACCCCGAGACGAACGCCCAAATCCAGAGCTGCGCCAGCAGCCCGTCGCATTTCTATTCCGTCAATGACAATAATCTGACCACCGCCTTTCATGGGATCGCGGCCCAGATCAGCCAGCTCCGCTTGACCAATTGATGCACCATATCAGGGCGCGATAGACCAACCGCGCTTCGGCAAATGTTTTTCGATTGCCCCGCCCGGCCTCCCCGCGCATGGTTCGATCCAATCAGCCGCGAGGATCGAGCATCCGGAATGAAAGACAAGCGAGACGTTTCTGCCACCGAACCCGAATGGCATCGCGAGGTGCCAAAGGTGTTCTGGGACCCGTCCCGCAGATTGCTGCGGGCCTTGCGCCGCTATGACTACTGGCGGGCGCGCTCGGGCCCCTGGGCCATGCTCGCCCGCCGCCGCTGGGTTGTGTCGCACAGGGTCTGGAGCGTGGTCACCCAGGCCGAGATCCATCTGGGCACCTCTATTGGTGGGGGCCTGCATATGCCCCACCCCAATGGCGTCGTCATTCACCCCAAGGCTACCATCGGCCCCAATTGCACCCTGATGTCCCAGGTGACCATCGGGATGGATCGCAAAGGTGCCGTTCCCCGCATCGGTGGCCATGTGGACATCGGGGCGGGCGCGCGCATTCTGGGCGGCGTGACCATCGGGGATCACGCCCAGATCGGTGCCAATGCGGTTGTGACGCGGGATGTCCCCACCGGCATGATCGCCGTCGGCATCCCGGCCCGCAACCGTGCTCCGGGGACCGGTTAGCCGATCATCGGGCCAAAACGTCCCTGCGTCCGGGCATAGTGGCGGATCAGCCGTTGCAGCGCGATGCGTAGCACGATCTTGCCGGATCGGGCCGACCAGCCCATATGCCGCTCAAGAACCTCCATCCCTTCAAGGTAGCAACAGGCCCGGAGCGCGACATCGCCAAGGCCCGGCCCCAACTCTGCCAGAGCCTGCGCCACCCGGTCGTGGGCCGCGCGGGACGCTTTTGGAAGATCCGGGCCCTGAGGCGGAATGCCTCCGACATAGTCCAGCCAATTTGGTCCGCCCCCTGCCCCGCCCATCTGCGCAATCTCAAAATCCTCGCGCAGTTGTTCGCCCGCCGCCAGGTGGTCGCGCCGCAGGAAGGGTTTGCCATCCCTGTCGCGCCGCCGGGCCAGTCCGATCAGCGGGCTTTCGACAAAGCCGTTTCGCATCTGCGACAGGTGGGCGTCGTCAGTATCCACCGCCAACCAGGTGCGCGGGCTTGTGGCATCACGCTTTAGCCCTTCCATATCGGACAGCGACAGGGCCCGGTTCTCATCCGCAGCCATCAAGTCCTTGAGCGCGACCCGGCCCTGACTGGTGATGTGATAGCGGGCAATCCGGGCGTCTGGATCGCTACAGGCAATCCATTCTTTCAGGGCCATGACCTGCGCGATGTCGCGGGTCACAACGGCGGTGCGCAGGGTTTCGCCGTCACCAATTTCGCGGACGACAACACCCATTTCCATGTCGCTGGCCACGGCAAGAACGGCACCGGGTTCGGCCAGCCGTCGCAGGACCCGCAGCCCTTCGTCCGACACCTTTGCCATGTCCGGCAAGCCGTTGAAGGGGACAGCCCCATTGGTGCGCTTATCCATCGGCGACCTCCCGTCACTGGCGGTGGCATTGGGCAGAACGGCTGACAGGGTCTTGAGCGCCCCGTCAACCAGCGGGTCGTCTCGACGCTGCTCAAGCCGCCTGATCTGGCGCAGGACTGTCGAGGCATGGACCTCGGACCCGCGGGCCAGCGCCCGGATCGGAAGGCCGGTTTCGGTATGGGCGATGTAAAGGCGCGCGCGTTCGGGCACCCATTCCGGGAGGTCCGCCAAAGCGGCGGCGGTTCCGTCAGATGTCATTCGTCATTTTCCCATTTGCTCGACCCGTCTCCGGCAAGGCGGCAGGTCAGGTTTCCTCGTTGGCTACAGCCCGCAACCTAAGAGGGCATTCCTTACCCAAATCTTAACAATGAAGGGTGTGGATAAGCATTGTTTCCAAAATGCAAACAATGCTTAAGGGACCGTGCTTGACCTATCCACAGGGCGCAACGGCGACAAAGATGAGTGACACTCGGACCTGTAAAACGCAGTTGACACAAGGAGCCAATCATCATGCACGACCTAGCCGGATTGATCGCAGCCCTGCACCGACCCCGCCTTTTGGTGCAGGCGGCGCGTTTTGGGGTTGATAACTACAGACGCACCCATCGCCTGCCCCGCCTTTTGGGCACAGCTGTGCTACCCGGAACCGGCCCTGCGATCCTTGCCCTGATAGAGATGGAGCGTGAGCTGAACGACCAACGCCGCCAGCCCGGCGCGCCTTATAGCCCGGCCGTCCATGTAGATGTGCTGATCGCCCTGCTCGGTGAGGCCCGGGCCTTGCGGGCCCAGATCGATGTCACAGATGGCGAGGCTACAGGAATGCGTCCGGAACCGAGGCCTTCTTTTCCGCCACATAGGCGTCAAGAGCCTGTGCAATCGCCGGATCCAGTTCAGGCTGGCGATAGGTCTCGAGCATGCGCTTGACCCGGGCTGCAGCCAGCACTTGCGTGTCGCGCGCCCCTTCTTCGTCCCAGGTTTCAAAGGGCTTGTAGTCGAACAGGTCCGATCGCCAGAAAGCCTGCTTGAAATTGGCCTGGGTATGGGCGCAGCCCAGGTAGTGGCCGCCCGGGCCGACCTCGCGAATGGCGTCCATGGCTTGTCCGTTCTCGGACATGTCGACACCCCGCGCCAGATGATGCAGGGTGCCCAACTGGTCGGCATCCATCACGAATTTCTCAAAACTGGCGACAAGCCCGCCTTCAAGCCAACCGCAGGCATGCAGCATGAAGTTGACGCCCGACAGCAGGCCGACATTCAGGCTGTTTGCCGTCTCGTAGGCGGCCTGGGCATCGGGAAGCTTGGACCCGCAGAATGACCCCGAAGAGCGGAACGGCAGGCCAAGCCGGCGGGCCAGCTGACCCGCGCCATAGGTGATCTGCGCAGCTTCGGGTGTGCCAAAAGTGGGGGCGCCCGAATTCATATCGATCGAAGTGACGAAGGCCCCGAAAATGACCGGCGCACCGGCGCGCACCAGCTGGCTGTAGGCCACACCAGCGAGAACCTCGGCAAGCACCTGGGTCAGGGTACCGGCCACGGACACCGGTGCCATCGCCCCGCCAACGATGAAGGGCGAGATGATGGCCGCCTGCATATTGCGGGCATAGACCTCAAGCGCGCCCATCATGATCCCGTCAAAAGTCAGGGGAGAGTTGATGTTGATCAGCGAGGTCATGACGGTATTGTCGCGGACGAAATCCTCACCAAAGAGAATGCCGCACATATCAACCGAATCCTGTGCCCGGCTCGGCTCGGTCACCGATCCCATGAAGGGCTTGTCCGACAAGGTCATATGGGCATGCAACATGTCCAGATGACGCTTGTTCACAGGCACATCCGTCGGTTCGCACACCGTTCCACCAGAATGGTGCAGCCACTTGGACATATACCCCAGCTTTACGAAATTACGGAAGTCCTCGATCGTGGCATAGCGGCGACCACCCTCGAGCGTGCGGACGAAGGGAGGGCCATAGACCGGAGCCAGCACAAGGTTGCGCCCGCCGATCTCGACGGACCGTTCGGGGTTGCGGGCGTGCTGGATAAAGCTTGAAGGCGCTGTCTTGCACAGGGTCCGGGCCAACCCGCGGGGAATGCGGACCCGCTCGCCCTGAACGTCCGCGCCGGCCTGCCGCCAAAGCTCGAGCGCGCCGGGATTGTCGACAAAGTTCACGCCGATCTCTTCAAGCACGATCTCTGCATTCTCTTCGATGATCAAAAGCGCTTCTTCGGTCAGAACTTCGAAGTTCGGAATATTGCGCTCGATATAGCGGGCCGTCTCGACGCTGACGGCCGTCCGCTCGGCGCGGCGCGCCGCGCCGCCTCCACCACGAGCCCGCCGTTCGGATTTCACGACACCATCAGACATCCTAATTCCTTCCAAGCAGACATGGCCCATGCAGGCATGGCCAAAGCGAATGTTGAGGCGTGATACCCCTCTGGCCCCGACGACGGTGCAGGGTTTGCGTCCTTTCCGGTGCGAAAGCGACATGCGCGGTGCCACAAAATTCTTGGCCAAGAATTTTTGACTATCGCGACCATAAATAGGGCCACCGGATGGAAAAAACGCGCCAAAAATCCTTGCAAGGATTTTTCGACCGCCCCGCATCTTGCGCGGCGTGGCCTGCGGCCTTATCGGAAGGCATGACACAGCATGATCGCCTCCTAATCATCGACTTTGGCTCTCAGGTCACTCAGCTTATCGCGCGCCGCCTGCGCGAGTTGAATGTATACTGCGAGATTCATCCCTTTCAGAATGTGACCCCCGACTTCCTTGCGGACTTCGCCCCCAAAGCGGTGATCCTGTCGGGCGGACCGGCCAGCGTGATCGACGCAGGCTCCCCCCGCCCGCCCGAGGCGGTGTTCGACCTGGGCGTTCCGGTTCTGGGCATCTGCTATGGCCAGCAGGTGATGATGGAGATGCTGGGCGGCAAGGTCGAACGCGGCGACGGCACCGCCGAATTTGGACGCGCCTATGTGACGCCGGCCGCTGAACGCCTTGACCTGCTCAATGGCTGGTTTGCCGAAAACCGCGAACAGGTCTGGATGAGCCATGGCGATCACGTCAGCCGGATTGCCCCGGGTTTCCGCGTCTTCGGCACCTCGCCAAACGCCCCTTTTGCCATCACCGCCGACACGGACAGGCATTTCTACGCCGTTCAGTTCCACCCGGAGGTGCATCACACCCCCAATGGCAAGATGCTCTACGAGAATTTTGTAAAGGCCGCAGGCTTTACCGGCGACTGGACCATGGGCGCCTACCGCGAAGAGGCAATCCGTCTGATCCGCGAACAGGTCGGCGACAAGAAGGTCATCTGCGCCCTGTCCGGCGGTGTCGACAGCTCGGTCGCGGCGGTTCTGTTGCACGAGGCCATCGGCGACCAGCTGACCTGTGTCTTTGTCGATCACGGTCTTCTGCGTCTGGGCGAGGCCGAGCAGGTCGTGGGCATGTTCCGCGAACACTACAACCTGCCTCTGATCCACGCCGATGAGACAGAGCTGTTCCTGTCGGCCCTCGACGGCGTCAGCGACCCCGAGACCAAGCGCAAGATAATCGGCGGCCTGTTCATTGATGTGTTCCAGAAATACGCCAATGACATCGAAGGGGCAGAATTCCTGGCCCAAGGGACCCTGTACCCTGACGTCATCGAAAGCGTCTCGTTCAGCGGTGGCCCCAGCGTTACGATCAAAAGCCATCACAACGTCGGTGGCCTGCCCGAAAAGATGGGCCTGAAACTGGTGGAGCCGCTGCGCGAGCTGTTCAAGGACGAGGTTCGCGCCCTTGGTCATGAGTTGGGTCTGCCCGCCTCCTTCATCGGGCGTCATCCCTTCCCCGGTCCCGGTCTTGCCATTCGCTGCCCCGGTGAGATCACCCGTGAAAAGCTTGAGATCCTGCGCAAGGCGGATGCGGTCTTTATCGACCAGATCCGCCGCCACGGCCTTTATGATGAGATCTGGCAGGCGTTTGTCGCCATCCTTCCGGTTCGCACGGTTGGCGTTATGGGTGATGGCCGCACCTATGATTTCGCCTGCGCCCTGCGTGCGGTCACAAGTGTGGACGGGATGACTGCGGATTATTATCCCTTTACCCACGATTTCCTTGGTGAAACCGCGACGCGCATCATCAATGAGGTCAAGGGCATCAACCGGGTCACTTACGACATCACCTCCAAACCGCCCGGAACCATCGAGTGGGAGTGACGGGTAAGCCCCAGGGCACGGACCTGTTCTGACAGACATTGGGCGCCCCCGGTACCGGCCCGGCGCCGGAGCGACGAGTATGGCAGATCCTCAGACGACCCCCTTTGTGCCCAAGGACGGAACCGTTCTTCAGGCGGGGCTGTGGATGATCGGGGCTATAACCTCGTTCACCGCCATGGCGATTGCAGGCCGTGCGGTCAGCTTTGACCTCGATACCTTTGAAATCATGCTATACCGCAGCATGACGGGCATCTGCATCGTGGTCATTGTGGGGATCGCCACAGGCGCACTGTCGCAGGTCCGGCTGCACCGGCCCGGCCTTCATCTTGCCCGCAATCTTGCCCACTTCACCGGACAGAACCTCTGGTTCTACGCCATCACCGTAGCCCCTCTGGCCCAGGTCTTTGCGCTTGAGTTCACGACACCGCTTTGGGTCATCGTCCTGTCGCCGCTTTTGCTGGGCGAAAGGCTGACCCGGATCGGGGTCGTCGCCACACTTATCGGCTTTGTCGGGATCCTGATCGTGGCCCGTCCCAGTGCCGCCTCTCTCAATGTGGGCGTCCTGACGGCCGCCATGAGTGCGGTCTGTTTCGCCCTCACCGCCATCGCCACCCGCAAGCTGACGCGCACCGAAACCACCATGAGCATCCTGCTGTTCCTGACCGTGTTTCAAGGCGTCTTCGGTCTGATCTGCGCGGGATTTGACGGGGACATCACCCTGCCAACGGCCACAACCGCCCCTTGGGTGGTGCTGATCGGCTGCGCCGGGCTATTGGCGCATTACTGCCTGACCACCGCATTGTCGCTGGCCCCGGCCAGCGTGGTCATGCCCATCGACTTTGCCCGCCTGCCGGTCATCGCCGTCGTCGGCGCGCTGGTCTATGCGGAACCGCTTGATCCGCTTGTGTTTCTGGGGGCTGCGCTGATTTTCGGCGGCAACTGGCTGAACATCAGAAGTGGTCAGCCAGCCCGCAAGTCCTGATCAGCCCCTAGATTACACCGATGCCCAAAAGTTACGCATGTAACTTTGATACATGGAACGCGACGTCAGTATTTGACCGATGAACCATCTCAATTAAGGGTGCTGCGACAGTAACGTTCATGTGACGGGGAGAGAACATGAAGATTGCAGGCGTAACGGGCACGATCCTTTTGTTAACGACTACGACGGCCGGCGCCGTGGGTCTGGATCGCTCGAACCAGGACATCACCGCCATTTTTGAGACCGGTAATTATGTCGAGCTGAGCTACGGCATGATCATGCCCAGCCTTTCAGGCGCTGATCTGGCAGGCTTTGGTGGAGCCGCCTACGACAGCGTCGGCGAGGACTTTGGCCAGATCGGCGGCAGCATTAAGTATCAGATCAACCCGCGCATGTCGGTGGCTGTGATCTTTGACCAGCCCTTTGGCGTGGACGTCCTGTACCCTGGTAGCCCTGCAACCACCATGCTGGGCGGGACCGAGGCCCGCCTGGACAGCGCGGCCATCACAGCGATCGGGCGCTATGCGCTCAACGACAACTTCAGCATTCATGCCGGTGTTCGCGGCCAGCAACTGAGTGGCGACATCACTCTGTCCGGCCAGGGCTATGGCGGCCTGAACGGCTACAATGTCGAACTGCAAAACAGCACGGGCTATGGCTATGTTGTCGGCGCCGCATTCGAGCGTCCAGACATCGCACTGCGCCTGGCCGTAACCTATCAGAGCGCGATCACCCATGACTTCAACTCGGTCGAGACCCTCGGCGGTGTGGCCCTTTCCGCCCTGCCCCCAGCCGCAACAGGCGGTCTGGACGGGATTGGCGTGACCACGGTCGAGGCGCCGCAGGCCGTCAACATCGATTTTCAGACGGGCATCATGGCCGACACCTTGCTGTTCGGCCAGATCCGCTATGCCCAATATGCCGATACAATCGTGTCGCCCGAGTTCTTTGCCCTGGCCACCTCTGGCGGCAGCCTGACCGACATCGACAGCGGGACCAGCTACAGCCTTGGCATCGGCCGACGGTTCACGGACGCCTTCTCGGGCTCGATCTCGGTCGGCTATGAGGCCGAAGGCGATCCGCTTGTGTCGCCCTTGTCACCAACGAACGGCAACACCTCGGTCAGCGTCGGTGGTCAGTATTCCTTTGACAACGTCGTCCTGTCGGGTGGCCTTCGCTATACCGTTTTTGGCAATGCCCAGCCCGAGACTGCCGTGGCTGTTGCGGACTTTACCGACAACAGCGCTCTGTCCGCCGGGTTCAGCATCGGCTTCCGGTTCTGACCTAATACCTGGTCCGTCATTGGACCGCGAATGACACCGAGGGCCCTGCAAACCGCAGGGCCCTTTTTCGTGATGGACAAGCAGGTTCCGGATTGCGGACTGGGACCCTGGCGGTCTAGCTGGCCGCATGAAAGCGCCATCCCAAACACAGGTCACCATGACATCCCGCAGCTGGGCGGCCTTGTGCCTTCTGGCCTGTCTTTGGGGGTTCTCATTTCTGGGAATGCGGGTTGCCCTGAATGAGGTTGGCCCCTTTGCCGTTGTCGCCCATCGGACCATCTGGGCGATGATCCTGCTTTGGCTCTATCTGCTGGCAAGGGGCATCCCGATGCCGCGGGGGCGGCGGATCTGGGTGGCCTTTGCGGTCATGGGACTGTTCAACAACATGATCCCCTTCAGCCTGATCGCCTGGGGACAGCAATCGATCGAGACGGGGCTGGCGTCGATCCTGAACGCCTCTACCGCGGTTTGGGGGGTTCTGCTGGCGGCGATGATCCAGCCCGACGAACGGCTGACCCCACGGCGGGCCATCGGGGTGGCCATCGGGTTTGTGGGCGTTGCAACCGCCATCGGGCTAAGCAACCTGCGGGCGCTTGATCTGCGCTCGGTCAGTCAGCTTGCGATTCTCGGGGCGGCGGTCAGCTACGGCATCGCCGGTGTCTGGGCGCGCAGGCGGCTGCAAGGACTGCGGCCCGAGGTTGCGGCAACGGGGATGTTGACCTGCTCGGCCCTTGTCATGCTGCCGGTGGCCAGCTTTGTCGAAGGGCCGATCCGGTTTGACCTGTCCCTGAACACCTGGGCCGCGCTGGCCTATGTGTCGATCGTCGCCACCGGGCTGGCGTATCTGTTGTACTACCGGGTCCTGTCGGCGGCGGGCAGCGGCAATGCCATGCTGACGACGCTTCTGGTCGCCCCCGTCGCCATCGTTGCCGGTGCGGTGATCCTGGGCGAGGCCCTGCCCGCCCGCGCCTTTGCCGGGTTCGGGCTGATTGCCCTGGGGCTCGTGGTGCTGGACGGGCGACTGACGGGGCGACTGACGGGACGACTGCTCGGGCAACCCAAGAAATCTCTGGCGCCCCCCGCCCCGCCCGGCTAGCAAAGGACCCATGATTTATCCAAACGCAAAATCCTGGCTCGAAGCCCCGCAAAAGCGGGTGCTTGTCTTTGCCATGTCGGGTCTGGGCAAAACCCACATCAGCCACATCCTGCGGGGCAGCGGCGACTGGTTCCACTACTCGGTCGATTACCGCATCGGCACCCGCTACATGGGCGAGCTGATCGCCGACAACGCCAAGCGCGAAGCCATGAAGGTGCCGTTTCTGCGTGATCTGCTGTTGTCGGATTCGATCTACATCGGATCGAACATCACCTTTGACAACCTTAACCCAGTGTCCACCTACCTGGGCAAACCCGGTGATCCGTCCAAGGGTGGCCTGCCCTTTGCCGAGTACACCCGGCGCCAGGCCGAGTTTGCGGCAGCCGAAAGGGCGTCCCTACTGGATACCGGTCATTTCATCGACCGCGCGCAGGTGCTTTACGGCTACCCGCATTTCATCTGCGATACCGGTGGGTCGATCTGCGAATGGGTCGATCCCGACGACCCCGAAGATCCGATCATGTCGGCATTGGCCGAACGCACGCTGATCGTCTGGATCGAAGGCAGCGAGGCCCACACAGAAGAGCTTGTCCGCCGCTTTGACAAAGCGCCCAAACCCATGGCCTATCAGCCCGAATTCCTGGCCAAGGCCTGGGCTGATTATCTCGCCGAAACCGCATTGAACGAGGCCGAGGTCGACCCCGACACCTTTATCCGATGGACCTACGCAAGAGCGCTGGCGCACCGGCAGCCGCGCTATGCGGCCATGGCCAAACGCTGGGGCCTGACCCTTCCGGCCCATGATCTGGCACAGGTGACCTCCGAGGCGGGATTCGTGAGCCTCATTGCCAGCGCCTTGGACACCCGAAGCGACAGTTAGGGAGCAGCGCTTCAGCCCCCCTTACATTTCGGTGTCAAACCTCCATTTCCTGGGCTACAAACCACCTCCCTACGAAACGCCACCATAGTCCAGAACAGCCCAAAAGGCCCCCCGATGCCCATCAAACTGCCTGCCAATCTGCCCGCCTATGACATCCTGACCCGTGAGGGCGTGATGGTCATGGACGAGGATCATGCATCGCGGCAGGATATCCGGCCCCTGCGGATCGGGCTGCTGAACCTGATGCCGAAAAAGATCCAGACCGAGACCCAGTTCACCCGGCTGATCGGGGCCACCCCCCTTCAGATCGAGCTAAGCCTGATCCGGATGACCGAGCATCAAACCAAGAACACCGCCGCCGAACATATGGAAGAGTTCTACCGTCCCTTCGCTGAGGTCGAAGCCTCGGGTGAAAAGTTTGACGGCCTCATCATCACCGGCGCACCGATCGAACATCTGCCCTACGAAGAGGTCAGCTATTGGGACGAGATTACGCGGGTCTTTGACTGGACCCAGACCCATGTGCATTCGACATTCGGGGTCTGCTGGGGCGGTATGGCGATGATGTATCATTTCCACGGGCTGGCCAAACATATGCTGCCCGCAAAGGCCTTTGGCTGCTATCGCCACGTCAATCTTGGGCAGGGTGTGCCCCTTTTGCGGGGCTTTTCCGATGACTTCGTCATCCCCGTCAGCCGCTGGACCGAGATGCGGCAAGACGAGATCGACGCGGTTCCGGGTCTTGTCACCCTTTTGGCCTCGGCTGACAGCGGGCCTTGCCTGGTGCAGGACGATGCGCACCGGGCGCTCTATATCTTTAACCACTTCGAATACGACAGCGGCACTTTGAAAGAAGAGTATGACCGCGATGTCGCCAACGGAACCACGATCAACATCCCGATGAACTACTATCCCGATGACGATCCCAGCCGGTTGCCCGCCAATCGCTGGAGAAGTCACGCACATCTCCTATATGGCAACTGGATAAACGAGATTTACCAGACAACGCCCTATGAGATGACCCAAATTGGCTCTTAAAATCGTCCTCGCCACCGCCCTTGTCGCCCTTGCCGGATACGCCGCTCTCGTCAGCTACAGGGCCACGATCCGCGAGGCCGCGTCAGAGGCCGCCTACCCGCCCGAAGGTCAGTTCGTCACCGTCGATGGCCGCAAGGTGCATGCGGTGGTGGCGGGCAGCGGGCCTGACCTTGTGCTGATCCACGGGGCCAGCGGCAACACCCGCGATTTCACGTTTTCCTTTCTGGACGGTCTCACAGACCGCTACCGCGTCATCGTCTTTGACCGTCCGGGCATGGGCTATACCGACCGGGCCGCCGACCGGTATGACAGCGCCTTTACCTCGCGCGCCGAAAGCCCGGCGGAACAGGCCGCCCTGTTGCAGGCTGCTGCCGCTCAGCTTGGCGCAGATCGCCCCATTGTGTTGGGCCATTCCTACGGCGCAGCCGTAGCCATGGCCTGGGCGCTGAACCATCCCGACACTATCGCAGCCCTGGTCGATGTGTCCGGGGCGACGATGCCTTGGCCGGGCGCGCTGGGTCTGCTGTACCAGATCAACGGGTCAGCCCTTGGTGGCTTACTTGTCCCGCCGCAGATCATCGCCTTTGTCCCTGAAAAGGCGATCGAATCCGTTGTGGGCAGCATCTTTGACCCGAACCCCGCCCCGCAAGGCTATGCCCACGCCGTCGGGGCCACGCTGTCAATCCGGCGCGACAGCCTACGGGCCAATTCGCGGCAGGTGAACGGGTTGCGCCCCTTTGTGGTTGAGATGTCGACCCGCTACGCGGATCTTTCCCTACCGGTCGAGATTGTGCACGGCGACCTCGACACCATCGTGCCGATGGCAATCCATTCCCAACCGCTTAGCCAGCTGATCCCCGGGGCCAACCTCACCATTCTGGAAGGCGTTGGTCATATGCCACACCATGTGGCCCCCGAGGCTGTCGAGGCGGCCATTGACCGGGCCGCCGAGCGGGCGAACGACCGGGCCGGATTGCGCTAGCCCGCCTGCACCTCCATATTGGGGGGAACAAGACGGAGACGAGCAGATGTCCCTTCCCTTCGATGGCGCGATCAGCGCCTTCTACAACGACCCCGCCAATGCGCACCTCAAGGAGATCCTTGAAGACGCCGGCAAGCACGACGTGCCCAACCCGCGCTTTCCCTATCCCGAGGCGTGGGACAAGGACGACTACGAAGACGCGATGGACGATCTGCAGATCGAACTGGTCAAGATGCAGGCCTGGGTCAAAGCGACCGGTGCCCGCGTCGTTCTGGTGTTTGAAGGTCGTGATGCCGCCGGAAAAGGTGGCACGATCAAGCGGTTGCGCGAAAATCTTAATCCACGGGGTGCGCGTGTCATCGCCCTGCCCAAACCGACCGAAGTCGAGGCGAGCCAATGGTATTTCCAGCGCTACATCTCGCACCTGCCCGCCGCCGGTGAGATCACGATCTTTGACCGCAGCTGGTACAACCGGGGCGTGGTCGAACACGTCTTTGACTTTTGCACCCCTGAACAGCGCGAACATTGGTTTAGCCAGGTCGGCCCCTTTGAGCGAATGTTGGTGGATGAGGGGATCGTACTTAAGAAATTCTGGCTCAACATCGGGCAAGCCACCCAGCTTGAACGGTTCCTGGAGCGTGAGAAAGACCCGCTGAAGCAATGGAAACTTAGCTGGATCGACGTTGAAGGCCTCAAGAAATGGGCCGCGTACAACAGCGCCATTGCCGAAACGCTGGACCGCACTGACAGCCCTCAGGCGCCCTGGACCGTTGTGCGGGGCGACGACAAGCGGCGTGCCCGCGCCAGCGTCCTGCGCGAAGTGCTGAATGCGCTGCCCTATGACAACAAGTCCGACAAGGCGATCGGCAAGCGTGACGACAAGATCCTCGGCACGCCGGATACCTGGCCCGACCTTTGGGGGACCCCCTGACCCTTGACCAAACGCGGTTATCATCACGGCAATCTGCGCCAGGCCCTTGTTGAGGCCTGTCTGTCCCTGATCGAAGAAAAGGGGCCGACCGGCTTTACGCTGTCCGAAGCGGCCCGCGAGGCTGGCGTGACGCCTGCCGCCGTCTACCGCCATTTCGAAGGGCGCGGGGATCTGATCGCCGAGGCGGCGTTGCAGGGCTATGCCATCTTTGCCGAGCTGATGGACCACGCCTACAACAAGGGCAGACCCTCGGCCCTTGCGGCGTTTGAGGCAACGGGCCGGGCCTATCTCGCCTTTGCCCGTAAGTATCCCGGCCATTACGTTGCGATGTTCGAAAGCGGCATTTCGATTCAGCGCACGCCCGAGCTCAACGCCGCCGCGACCCGCGCCATGGGCGTGCTGGAACAGGCCGCAGAAGAGCTGAGCCAGCACATCCCCGCCGACAAACGCCCCCCGCCCCAGATGTTTTCCGCCCATATCTGGGCAATGAGCCACGGTGTGGTCGAGCTATTCGCCCGCGGCTCACCCGGGACCAAAAGCCCGTTCCCACCGGAGGATCTGCTGGAAACAGGGATCGGCGTCTACCTGCGCGGCCTTGGCCTGATCGCGCCGGACAAATAGCGCCTCAGGGTTTCAGCCAGCTTTGCGCCTCTGCCGCCTTGGCCCTTAGCCAGATTGCGTCAAACCCCGCGATAACCCGGTAGCCATTGGCAAAGTGCTGCTTTGCCTGCTCTTCCGACAGGGCGACCTGTCCCAGAGGGATACCCTTGGCCTGCGCTGCCGCCCGCACCCTTGCCACGGCGGCCATGAAGTCGGGGTTGTCGAACTGACCGGGACACCCCATTGCCGTGCTCAGGTCGAACTGGGCAGGGATGATGATGTCGATCCCTTCGATCTCGCAGATCTCTTCGATGTTCTCGACAGCCTCGACAGTTTCGATCAACAGCATGCAGACAAGGTGCGCCTCAATCTTGGTACGGTAGTCCTGCACCGTGGTCTGCCAGCGGGACTGGGCGATGAACGGCCCAAAGCCACGGGTGCCGTTGGGGGGATAGCGCAGGGTCGCCACGGCCTTGCGCACATCAGCGGGGGTCCGCACCATGGGAAAGCATATGCCCTCCGCCCCCAGATCAAGCGCGCGTTTGACGTTGGCGTCCGTCGCCTCGACCACCCTGACAAGGGGCGCGCAATCGGTGCCTGCGGTGGCAGCGATCATGGCATGCAGGCTGGCCTGATCGACGGCCCCGTGTTCCTGATCGATGATAACGGCGTCGGCCCCTTCGGCGGCGATGGCCTGGGTCACAATGGCTGAGGGGATCGTGCAGATATGGCAGGTCAGACGGCGATCCGTCTCCTGCAGCTTGGCCTTGAATGACGGCATGGAGTGGGTCCTTGTGCTGGTTGCACTCAGGCTAGCATAGCCGCTGACCGAACCCACAAAAAAGGGCAAACCCGAAGGATCACGGCTCTGAACGGCGACCATGCGACGGGCAAAACGTGTTGGTCACAGTCGTGTCGGCCAAGGCTGCAGCCGTTAACCAAAAATTAACATCTGATGGAAAGACTGCGTGGCAGGCGGCACCTAACCTTGCTGACGATTTCATTTGCTCTGAGGACATTCAGTTATGAAGTACTGAAATTTCTCTAGCCCGGCAAATGACCCAGAGCCAGCATAAGCCTATCGCTCTCGCAACGTATAGGCTCCAAAAGCAGCATCAATTAAATATTCCTACCCCTTACAGAGCCAAGCAAAGTGCAACACATTATCCAATTCAACCCAACGGAGAAAGAAATCCATTCTTATGAGCACTAGCCTAAAGGCAAAAGTAATAAGCCTTGCAAGCGCAGTCGAAAGGCGTTCCGCCGTTTTCGAATGTCTATCGCAAAGAACCGATTTGGACTGGACGTTTTTCAACGCTTTGGGGCCACATGATGACCCTCCGCTCGGGTCATGTGAGAAAGATCAGATTTCGAGGTTTGGCCGCCCTTTGACAGTCTCTGAAATCGGATGCTTCAAGAGCCACTATCAAATCCTGCTTGATCATTCACTCCAAGACAAAGACGCATGGCTCCTTGTTCTAGAAGATGACATTTGGATCGATCCAAGCTTTGACATCCAAGAAGTCCTGGATTTTTGCAACAAGAACAAGATCGATTATTGTCGGCTTTTCGCAAAGTCCTACAAGGCGGCAAGGGTCATCGGCTGGATTTCAGGTTTCAGGCAGATCATTCGCTTCAAAACGGACCCCTATGGAGCACAGGCCTACCTCATCAATATTTCCGGAGCAAAGACAATTGTTAGCGGATTGACGAAGATCGTTTTTCCTATTGATGACGAATTGGGCAGGTTCTGGCGGCATGACCTTCCCCCCTTTTCAGTGTTCCCTTTTCCAGTCGTCGAGAGAAATGCTGTGTCGCAGATTGAGGCCCATCGAAACCAAAGCAACACGACACGAATATACTGGAGGATTGACCTGTTATCTTTCAGGATCGCTGAGAAAATTCGCAAGACGATCTACAATCTCCGCCTCGACTTTGGACAAGGTCTGGGGCCCCAATGATCGCTGTTGTCGTCGCCTCGCTCGGTCGTCCCGACAACGTGGCGATGCTGTTGGATCGGCTAGCTTTACAGACGCAACTGCCTTCCCAGGTGGTGTTGTCCCTGGAATCGGATGCCGACGCGCCCCCCGAGGCCGATTATCCATTCATTGTGGACCGCATCTTTGGCACACGAGGCACATCCGTCCAACGCAACCGTGGCCTCGACCTGCTCTCGCCCGACGCCGATATCGTGGTCTTCTACGACGACGATTTCGTCCCGTCGCGCTTTGCCCTCGAAGGGATCGACCGGTTCTTTACCGCGCATCCGGATATCTCGGGGGCATCGGGTCTCGTCCTGAAGGATGGGATCAAAGGTCCCGGCATATCGCCGGCCGAAGCCGTCCACATCATGGACAATGCGGACGCGATGGGCAATTCTGACAGTACCCGAATACTGAAGGCCGTCGATGGGCTCTATGGCTGCAACATGGCCTTTCAGGTTGATCGTATTGCGGGCCTGCGCTTCGACGAGAGCCTGCCCCTATATGGCTGGTTCGAGGATCTCGATTTCGGGGGGCAGGTCAAAAGTCCGATCGTGCAAACGGATGCCTTTGTCGGCGTGCATTGCGGTGAAAAACGAGGACGGGAGAAGAACGGGCGGCGACTGGGCTACAGTCAGATTGCCAATCCTGTCTACCTCGCCCGCAAAGGAACCATGAAACGGCGCTATGCGCTCCGCGCTATCCTGGGTCGGGTGGCGATGAACCACATGCGGTTGTTTCGACCTGAACCGTGGATCGACAGGCCCGGTCGTGCGGTCGGCAATTGGATAGCCGTGTTTGATCTAGTGATCGGACGATGCCAACCAAACCGCATTCTCGACCTATGACGAGCACAGCCCAAAGTAAAATATTGAACCGCAAAAACGACATTCTTCTTGTCGGCGCAACCTATAGCGAAAATACGGGTGACGGAGTGATCGCGGACTGCCTTGAATGGGCTGTTCACCAAACCTCACCAGGTTTGACGATCAAACACCTAGACTTGGCCGGCCGCACAAAGGTTGGTGTAAAATCTGTCTACGGCCGCGAGTTGATCCTAAGGTTGGTGGATCGCCTTCCATCTTCCATCGGACAATGGGTTGTCTCGGTCGGCCTGCGACGGCTCTTAAGAAGACTTCGGCCCGATTGGATTCGGTGGGTCGGCGAAGCAGACGCTGTTATCATATCGGGTGGCCAACTCTTCTCAGACGCCAATCTGAACTTTCCACTAAAGATCGGTCAACTAGCGGATGTCTGCCGTAATTCGGGCATACCTCTGTCGGTTGCCTCGGCGGGTGTTTCTCAAGACTGGTCACAAAAGGGGAAAAAGCTGTTCACCGAACTGGCTGACTGCGACCTACGTTTTTTGGGCTTTAGGGATCAAACTTCAATTAACAACTGGATGCAGCAGTTTGGAAGTCGCGGGCCAGGACCCGTATTGGTGCGCGATCCCGGCCTACTGGCAAAGGAATGCTATGGCATTCCCGCCTCGACCGAGGAGAAGCCGCCCATCGGAATTGGGATCGCCTCAGCCATGATCCTCGCTCATCATTCGGATGAGGTTATCGCCGGTGCAGGCCGCCATTCGTCACAGGCAGCATTGTTCGATTTCTTCAGGTCTTCGACGCTAGCCTTGAACGCCCAAGGCCATGGCGTCTGCCTGTTTTGCAACGGCGCCACTGAAGACGCGGCCTTTCTGAAAGAACTGTCGCTGGACCCCGCCATTGCCAAAGCTGAAAGCATCGGCAAGGTCGAGATCGCGCCCATTCCCCGAACCGGGAGGGAGTTGGCTCAGATTGTTGCAGGCTGCGGCCTGATCATGGCCCACCGTCTCCACGCCTGTGTGCTGGGCTATTCCTTCGGTCGTCCTGTCGTAGGTTTGAGTTGGGACACAAAGTTGCGGTCCTTTTTCGCATCGGTGGATCTGTCTGAGCATGTGATCACCCAAGCCGTGGTTCTTGAACACGACGTCGTGGCGGCGGTAGAAGCGGCCCTGTGCAAAGGGGTCGATGTAGAAGCGCGTGACAAGATCATCGCTGAGTGCCGTGCCGGCATCGCCTCTGTTCTTGAGGCCACACTCGCATGATGGACGTCCCAGCGACCTTTAATGGACGGGTGATCATGGTCCACGACTCCTGCGTCGCGCGCGGTGGAGCGACTGCGATGGCCTTGCTGGCCACGCGTTTGCTGAGAGAGCGTGACGTGTCAGTGGTTTTTGTCACAGGCGACACGGGAGAGAATGAATACCTACGATCGCATGGCGTCGAAGTGGTCAGCTTTGGTGGGACGCCACTTTTGCAGGGCAGTCGTATTGCGACAGCGCGCAACGGCTTATGGAACTCTAGGGCTAGGGCCTTCCTGGCCCATTGGATTGCCCAGAATGGTCGGCCGGATGACGTATGGCACCTGCATAACTGGTCACAGATCTGGTCACCGTCGATATTTTCGGCTTTGGCCCCGGTCATGCGGCGCTTGGTGGTCCACGCCCATGACTATTTCAACGCCTGCCCAAACGGCACCTTTTATGATTATCAGCTCGAAGAGGTCTGCCGACGCGTTCCGCTTTCGGCGTCATGCCTCACCACGAATTGTGATAGACGAAGTGCGTTGCAAAAGGTGTGGCGCTCGGGGCGACAGGCTCTGCTCGGGCGGACCTTTACCACTGCCGATGCACCGCCGCTTCTGCTGATCCACCCAGGAATGGCACCGGCGTTTCTTCGCTCCGGATTTTGCGCGGATCGGATGCCTGTGCTTCGTAACCCCAGTACGCCATTCACCGACAAACGCATTGCCGCCGAACACAACAAGACGCTCGTATACATCGGGCGCCTGGACCAGGAGAAAGGCGCAGTTCAATTGGCCCGGGCGGCAGCAATGGCAAAGGTCCCCTTGAAGGTGATCGGGAGCGGGCCGGAAGAGGCCGCTATCGCATTGGCCAACCCGGAAGCACAGCTGACCGGCTGGCAGAACCACACCCAGATCCGCGAGCATGTCGCAGGGGCACGGGCACTGATCATGCCGTCGCTCTACCCCGAACCCTTTGGCCTCGTCGCCGTTGAGGCGATGGGGTCAGGGCTTCCAGTAGTAGCGTCCCATACCGCCTTACTGGCGCCGGAAATCGTGGCAAGCGGCTCTGGTTGGTCGGTAGATGTCAGGGATGTCGATGGTTTATCCAACATACTGCGCACCGTAGCCGACGCCCCTGCCAGAGATATCGCCGAAAAGAGCCTGAATGCATTCTCGTCCTCCAGATTACTCGCATCGACTCCTGAGGCATGGTGCGACGAACTGTTGGGCATATATCGGCGCGCTCAGGGCAACAGGCGGGCGGACGGGCGATCCGAGTGAACGGAACGCGTCTAAAGTTCCAGTTTCCGGGACGCTTGCTCCGAGGATTGCTGGCAAGGGGCCCCGCACGCCGTTTGGCATGCATGATGCGGCCGCCACAGAGCCCCTAATTTCAAGATAGCGCACGGCTGGAAACGTCTCAGTGTGTAAAACGTAAAAAGCGCAGCCTGAGCTGCGCTTTTCAATGCTTTAGCTAAACGAGCTGTAAATACCAGCTTAACGCTTGG